>DAHWKJ010000099.1 GCA_027343695.1 Sulfobacillus sp.
GTTTAGTGGAGTACCTGGCCTGGCTCGCCTTGTTGCAATGCCGCATCTACCCAGTGACGAAGGATCTCATGTTCCGCACGAACTAAACCCGGATCCTTTTCGAGTAGATTCCTCGCAACTTCTCTCACGTGCTCAAGCATCGCTAAATCCGCCACCGGGTCCGCCAATTCAAACCCACTCAAGCCATGTTGCTGTAACCCGAGAATTTGTCCTGGCCCTCGAATCCTTAGATCTTCTTCCGCCAGTTTGAGACCATCCGTCCACTTAACCATGGCATCCATCCGCCTCTGCGCTTCGTCGCTCTTGGGATCTGCCAGTAAAAAGCACGTCGCCGGGTTAGTACCACGGCCAACCCGGCCTCGCAATTGGTGCAATTGAGCCAAACCAAAGCGGTCGGCTTCCTCGATAACCATAACCGTCGCGTTGGGAACATCGACACCCACCTCAATGATGGTCGTCGCCACCAAAACATCCAACTGGCGTCGGCGATATTGCTCCATCACTTCCGTTTTTTCTTTGGCCGAGAGTTTCCCATGCACTAGACCAATCCGCCATCCGGATAATTGACGCATCCCTTCGGCCAATGCAGTGGCTGCGGTAAGGTCCGACTCATCATTTTCATGAACCAACGGGCAGACCACGTAGGCCTGCTCGCCACGACGCACCGCTCGGCGCACGGTTTCATATGCTTCTCTGCGCCGGGAATAGGGCAAGTGTATCGTCGTAATGGGTTGCCGCCCGGGCGGCAACCCATTAATTTGCGCGATTTCAAGATCCCCATAGATCGTCAACGCTAGGGTTCGAGGAATGGGCGTGGCCGTCATCACCAATAAATCCGGAAAAAAGCCCTTCTGCGCCAAATGGGCCCGCTGACGCACTCCAAAACGATGCTGCTCATCAATAACCACCAGGCCGAGCCGTTGAAATTGGACGGATGCCGAGACCAAGGCTTGAGTCCCCACGACCAATTGCAAAGTCCCCTCACTAAGCTCGTGGCGAATCCTCGTAGCTCCGGCGGCATCGTGTCCCGTCAATAACCCTACCCGAATTCCAGCATCCTCCAACCACGCCCGGAGCACCTGCCACTGTTGTTCCGCTAACAACTCAGTCGGCGCCATGAACGCGGCTTGATGACCCGCATCGACGGCAGCCAGCATGGCCAAAACGGCAATGATGGTTTTGCCTGAACCCACATCTCCTTGCAACAATAACGACATCGGTCGCTTCGCGCTCAAATGGGTTTTCACAACATTCCACGCTCGTTTTTGCCCTGGGGTCAATTCGAACGGCAATCGCGCCATGAATGCTTGCGACTCGGGTCCTTCGGGATTTTGAGCCACGCCCTCGTATTGATGATCCAACTGATGGAGCCGGAGCACCGCGAGAGAAACTCTTAAAAATTCGTCAAACACCAAACGCCGACGCGCCCGATCCAGGGCTTCCCGATTTGGCGGATGATGGATGTGAAGCAGGGCTTCAGCCCGTGATATCAGATCCTCAGCATTGACCAGGGTTGTGGGCACCGGATCCACTACCTGCGGCGCTAGGCGAGGGACCACATCTTTCATGAGTTGCTGAATTTTACGCTGCTTTAGATCTCCTGCCAACGGATAAATGGGAGTGAGTCCGGTCTCCGGCTCTTCATTAACGGCCAGTACCTGATGATGGGGATGCGTCATCACCAAACGGGAACCGCGGTATTCCACCCGCCCCTGCAAGACCACCCGCGTGCCGGGTTGTAGCTGACGGGCAATCCAACGACCATGAAAAAAGGTCACAAATAACACGAACAGCCCATCGGTTACCGTGACCCGAAGCAGTTGTCGGCGCGGTTCATATTGCGCAGTTCCCACCATACCCACTACGGTGTACTCTGCCCCAGCGCGTACCTCATTTAATGGCGTAATCACCGTGCGGTCGGTATGCCGTCGAGGCCATAAAGAGAGCAGGTCCCCTTGCGTCGTCACCCCGAGTTTACCCAGATCCTGCGCGGTCCGGTTGCCAACCCCCAATAGTTGGGTCACCGGTTCGGATAGCCCGACTACTGGGCCACGATTTCGATGTGGTTCGGTCCGATGACGCTCGGCACGTCCACTACTTCCGCGTCCAGTTGCGTCTGCCACCAGTCTGCCTCCCCGCCCCAAGCCGTCAGCGAAAGATATATTGTTACGATCTGGCGCATGCCCACCAACGCCTTGACCGCCGCCAAAGCATGGTCTCTACTCACCAGGGACAAGTCTCGAACCCGATAGCAATGTCTATCCCAGGATACGGTAATGGCAATGGCACCTTTGGCCGCGGCTACCATGGCCATTACATTAGAATTCCACGATCGCTCCTCGTCATAATCCATCATCAATTGGCATGCGAGAAATGGCGAGGCGATGGCGTTGGCCCCGGATGGTACATTGTCCCCCACCCATAACACGGATTCCTTCGGAGCAGAATCATGTGTCGGATCCCAGAGTTCTACCTCTATCGGCAACAGCGGAAGCCATGCGGCATCGATTTTCACCCAGCGCCTTTGGGTCATCGCTTCGCGTTCCTGGTGGCGCATATCCCTGATTTCCATTTGCACGACAGGGCCCAATTTGAAAAGAAATTGCGTAAACGACGAAGCTTCTTTGGTGTGCACATGGATTTTTAGGGAGGTCGCCATCTCCGAGATTACGACCGAGTCGCCCCATTCTGCCAATTGTTTACGCAATACTTGTGTGGACTGCCCCGTAGTCCACGGCGCCAATAAAGCTTCCACATCATATGGGTAAACCATGTCCGTGAGTCCCGTATTGCGGGGAACTTGACTCCATCCCCTCACCACCTCTTTAGCGGTTTCTAACGTGGAATCGGAAAAGGCCGCCACAATCAAATAGAGTCCTTCGGCCCCCGCGTCCACCACCCCCCGTGTTTGAAGCGCCGGCAGGAGGTCTGGCGACTCCTTTACCGCTCTGGCTGCCGCATCCGTGATATTTTTGATCACCGTATCACGGTCATCACCGGTGGCGTTTAGGGCGATCGCACGCGCCACCGTTAGAATAGTGCCTTCTACGGGATCCGACACGCTAGAATACGCTACCTCGTAAGCCTGATTCCACGCTTGACAATATTCCTCCAAGGTCCACACCCGTTTATCCGGCGCAAACCGAGACAAGCCGACCAAGATTTGCGATAAGATAGTGCCCGAATTGCCGCGGGCCCCTTTGACGGCACCCGCGGCCGCCAAGTCGAAAATGTGCCCCAAATGCGTCACTGGAGCCCCGTCCATAGCGCAAACCGCCGCCTCGAGTGTTCCGAGCATATTGAACCCGGTATCGGCATCGGCCACAGGAAACACATTGATTTGATTAATTTGTTCCACATGGTCCCGCAAAACCTCGGTAGCACGGCGCAGCCACCGATGGACATCTTGCCCGGTTACCAAAATATCTAACTCGGTGTCTCTAAAATTGGTCACAACTTCCTGACTCCTTCGATATGAATCACGACGCGGTGCGGTCTCACGGACACGGCGTCCCATACGACTTGGTCCACCATCCTTACCACCTCGAGGCCCACATCCTTGATTTTCACACCATAGCGTACCACGATCGAAATATCAATAACGACCATCCCCATTGGATCCACCCCAATCGATACGCCATTACCCCCATGTTCTCTAGCCCCAGTCCCGTCGTGAGCTCCCTCGTGGTTTTTGTCTCGGGGCAATAGGCTCACTACACCAGGCACCCGGGTCACTGCAACCCGAGTCAATTGGGAGAGAATCTCATCATGTACCGATAGCCTTCCAAATTCGTTGTCCTTATGCATCTACACCACGACCTTGCAGAGGATTTTCATTCATGGTACCATAGCACGTATGTCATCGTGTCGGAGGAGGATCCTTTTATGGCGTATCGGTGCGAAATTTGCGACAAGCACACCATGCATGGCAATAATGTGAGCCATTCCCATCATAAGACTAGGCGTGTTTGGAAGCCCAATATTCAGCGGGTTCGGGCTCGTATTAACGGCCGTACTCGACACATTTATGTGTGTACAAGATGCCTACGATCAGGAAAAGTGGACCGAGCCGTTTAATTTTTGCGATGGGCGCGCATGTTCCGAATTTGTTCCAAATCGAAGAGCGAGATGGGGTAAGCCGTATTACAGTAATGGCATACGACCTCTGCCCCTTGTTCTTGTATCAATGCCACGAGATCCGACTCAGGCAAACCCCCGATGATTTCTAAACTCCGCTCTGCACTACATTGACATTGATAATCCAAGGTCTCGGTACTTAACCAATGAACCGGGCTAGGCAACACCTCCCGCAACAGATCTTCGGGACTCTCCCCGCGCGACAAGCGCCAACTAATATTATGTAACGTCTGGAACTTCTCGGCAATTTCATCCGTGGTCATTTCCCGAATTCCAGGTAACGCCTGGATTACGAGGCCACCTGATGCGACAACCAACCCTTCACGCCCAATTAAGACCCCAAGCGCAACAGCCGCGGGGATTTGTTCGGAGCTGCGATAATAGTTGGCCAAATCCTCGCCGATTTCTCCGCTAACGATGGGGGCTTGGCCCTCATAGGCGGTTCGGCCGCGTTCTTCACGCACCACCCGTAAAATTCCATGGGTCCCTACGGCTTGTCCCACGGCCAATTTCCCGTCAGATCGCAGAGGCATATCCACTGTAGGATGCTCAGCACGGGCCCGTACCAAGCCCCCAGTCCTCACCTCGGCCACCACCCGGCCTAGTGGACCCCCCGCCTCAACCTCTGCCGTCAGTCTAAATTCGTCTTTAAAATCCGCCGCCAAGAGTGATGCGGCCGTAATGAGCCGCCCTAAGGCGGCGGCAGCCACTGGGGACGCCTGGTGCACCTTTTGCACCTGAAGCGCCGTGGTTGTCGTCACAGCTGCAATCGCTCGAATCGAGCCGCCCGCTGCCGTCGCCTTAACCCGATAATCCGCCAAAACTACCATCCTTCCAAAGGCATGCTTGTGTCAATCCCTGACCTTATTTCGTGCTTTTAGTGGCCCAAAAACCCAATACGAACTGTAACATCTTCCCTACCACGCGCGGAACCTTGACCACCTGTACCCGCATGCTCCTCTCACCTCGCTTCTTGTACCCGCTCGCATCGTCTATCCCGTGCTTTGACTATCGCGCCATAAACAGGCGATAGCCGAGCCAAATCAAAAACCCTCCCACCATGATCGGACCCAATCCTGCCCACATGAGCCATAATCCGACACCCACCGGCCAAATCCACACGGGTAAGATCTTCACGATGAGAATCCCGCCGACCAGCGCGAGTCCGGCTCCTCCTAGCTTAAATGGCATTTGCCGCCGAGCCCGCCACGAACCTCGGATGGGACGCATAGTCTCCCTCCTTCTACCGGGCCTTCTTTTGCGTCACTTAGGAGTGACACTCATCATGGTACGACGCTCCCGGTAAAAGGTGCATAACCCAAAGCCAGAACTTTATTCGCTGGGATGAATCCAAAGGTCCGCTTGAAGCCCTGACGTCGGTTCCAATGGACATTTCACCGCCAATAACGGACGTTGCTTAGTGTCCCTGATAGCGAATAAATCTTTCACAGTTGCTTCAGTCTGGGTACCATCGCCTGGATCTGTCACCATGACAATGTCCAACAGTGGCCAGAGTGAACCCAGTTTCATGAGCCAATCATCGGGCCCCGAATCAATAGAGACTCCACACAAGCAGCCCGCTGCCCTCATGTCGACGAAGGTCGCGCACGACAGGAAGGGACTCCAGGCTAGCGTAATCGCATCGATTCCCCGCTGATGCCAAACCTGAAAATCCCCTAGAGGCTCCTCGCTTAGCATATGCAATAGGATCGGCAACTCTGTCTCTGGTCTTATCCTGTCTATGATTTCCAGCGCCTTGGATTCCTCGTTCGGGATCACCTCTACCATAACCGCACCCCAATCTCCAGATAGCGGCGGAATTTGATCGGTGATCCACAAACACGGTGTTAAACGCCCCATCGTTTCACCCACTGGTCGACCATTAAGCAATAACTACGATAACGACTAGAGGCATACGTACCATCCATCAACCCTTGTTGGACAGCACAGCCCGGTTCTCCCCGATGGACGCAGTTGGGAAATCGACATCGGGCATCGTCCCACTCGAAAAACTTCGATTTGATGTCCTCGGCCCTTGTGACCACGGTTTCTAACGCGGTGTAGCCTGGAGTGTCGGCGAGCCAAAACTCCCTGATTTTCAGAAGCCGTACCCACCGCGTCGTTTGTTGGCCCCGGTCAATCTTGCTCAAACCACCAGTCTCAATCACCGCATGGGGTAGAACCGCATGAAGTAGAGAAGATTTACCAACCCCACTCTCTCCGGTCAACACCCAAATCCCTTCACGTTCGGTCGATAACCAGGGCTCTACGCCTTGTCCGGTCCTCACACTGACCACCCATACCCGATAGCCGATCGAGCGATATAACTGAACCATTTCGTCCAGTTCCTTCACGCTATCGGCCATATCAGACTTGGTGACCACTATTTCCACAGCAATACCGGATAACGCCGCCAACACCAGCCGTTTGTCTAAAAGCTCTAGGTTCCCCGTTGGGTGATTCAAACTAAAGCAGGCGAAAATCCCGGTCAAGTTTGCCACGGGAGGGCGTTCAAGTTGCAACTGTCGAGGCAGAACCCGAGTAATTATCGCCTCGCGACCCTCGGTAGGCTCCAACTCGACTTGGTCACCCACCAAGATGCGGCCCGAGACCCGGCGGACCTTCCCTCGCAGATAACACAAGTACTCGGTGCCGGACTCTGTCATCACTGTGGGCCGGTTGGCTTCGAGCAATGTGACGATTCCTCTGAGCGTCATCCTGAATTCCCACTAGCGGAACTAGAAGGCGGCGTCGGACTCGTCGTATTCGCCGTCAAGGCCTGGGGCGCCTGTGCCTGGCCATTCAAGAAAATCGACATTTGCGCGTTGGATCCATACCAAGTGACAGGAATTTGTGCCGACCCCCCGGGGTTCACTTGCTGATAGAAGACTTCTTCATTATTGGCACTATCGGTAACCACGACTTTCAAAAGCGATTTTGGTGGTGCAGACGATGGAATAGGCCACGTCACCGTCGAATGGTTGACAGGCAGTGTGGGACTCTGCGGGCTTATCCCTTCGGATACCGTCACATTCACGGTCGAAGTGCCCTTGATGCGAGCATACGGCTCCGGACTTTGGTCGATGATGGTGTTAACGGGCTGCGTGCTATATGTCGAGGTAGGTGTCCCCACCGACAGGTTTAACCCAATCAGTTCGCTCGCTGCCTCTGACACGGTGAGAAGTTGTAGGTCAGGCATGATTTGAGTAGCGGTTGGGGGGCCGTTGGAAACCCAAATCGTGACCGTCTTGCCTTCGGCCAAATTCGTGTTCGGTGCAGGCGACTGGCGGATCACCAACCCTTGTGGTTGGTGACTATTGATATGGTGCAACGTGACATGAAAATTCATCGACGTCAAATTTTGTTGCGCCAAAAACTCATCTTGCCCTTTCACATTCGGCACGAGTGCAGTCTGTGGGCCTGAGGACAACACCAATTGCACCACCTGTCCCTGCTTGACCAATGTCCCCGGTGGAGGCACTTCGTTATAGACATGATTTTTAGGCAATTGGTTGGAGGATGTCTTCCCCACTACCTTAGCGACTAATTTCAAGCGGCCAAGTCGCGATTTGGCGATACTCAAGGACTGGCCCTTGACGTTGGGGATACCCACCGAGGGCACGTTGAGCCACCGATTAAACGCAAACACCGATCCCCCCACTAATAGGATGAGGATAGCCAACGCCACCGCCCAAGGAAGCCATCGGGGCCTCCGCTTCTTGGATGCATCTTTATCGTTTCCGCTTCCCGTACTAGGCCGGCCCGCCCCGCCCCGACCTGCCGGTACCGCCGTTGGGACCGGCAGCACCACTTCAGGCTCGGACCCTGGATGGAGCACCCGGGATACGTCTTGGCGGAACGCCGACGCCGTCAAGTACCTATCGGCCGGGTCCTTCGATAGGGCTCGTTCCACAATCCGATTCACCGCATCCGGCACGTCCGGGCGTAGACTTTGGACCGTTGGGGCCACATCTTGAAGATGCTTAATCGCCACTCCAATGGCACTTTCCCCTTCGAACGGGAGACGCCCGGTCAGCATTTCAAATAGCACGACCCCCAAAGAGTAGAGATCGGACTGGGGCCCCACAATCTTGCCGCGCGCCTGCTCGGGGCTCAAGTACTGCACGGTACCCAGCATGGATCCCGTGTGCACTAAGGTGCCCGAGGTTGCAGCATAAGCAATCCCGAAGTCCGTCACCTTACCGGTGCCGTCTTCGGCTAAAAGAATATTTTGCGGTTTAATGTCTCGATGGACGACTTTTTTACCATGAGCGGCTTCCAGACCCGCCGCGACTTGGTCCACAATATCGAGCGCTTCCATCACCGGCAACGGAGCCTCGCGGTCAATTTTACTCCGCAACGGTTCACCCGCCACAAGTTCCATCACCATGTAGTGGACGTCTGGCTCTTCTCGGCCAACGTCATACACTTGCACAATATGCCGGTTTACCAAAGATGCGGCCGAGCGTGCCTCTTGATCGAAGCGTCTCACCACTTCTTCATTTTCAGCCCATTGATGCTTCAAAATTTTCACGGCGACCAGTCGATTCAGCGTCAAGTCGCGGGCCCGATAAACTAACGACATCCCACCGGTCCCAATGCGCTCGAGAACCTCGTACCGGCCTCCTAATATTTTACCGACCATCGGGATCACCTACATCCTGCATGACTTCCGCGAGCACCACGGTGATGTTGTCCGGTCCCCCTGAGGTCAGTGCAGCGGTCACAAGCTCTTCGACTAATTCTTGCCCGCTAAAGCACCGACTTAAACGAAAAATCTCATCCTCCGTCACAACGGACGAAAGCCCATCGGTACAAAGCAACAATCGATCCTGGGGATCCCAGGCCAAATCCGCGACGTCGACCCGAATTTTGTCAAAGTTCCCCACCGATCGTGTCAAGACATGCCGTCGGGGATGGTGCATCGCCTCATCGTGGGTCAATGAACCCGCCCGCTCCATTTCTCCCGCCACAGAATGGTCCGTAGTCAACCGCTCAAGCCGATCTGCTACGAGTCGATAGGCTCGAGAGTCTCCGACATGAGCCAAGAGAACGCGGGTTGGAAACACTACCGCAGTCGTCAATGTCGTACCCATTCCCCTTAGGGTTTCTTCCCCAGACGCCGTTTCGAAAACCCGGCGATTGGCCATAGACACTGCGGACACTAGACGCGCCGCGTCGCGCACCTCAACCCCCGCGGCATCGTCTAGTGCCTCGACGGCCATGCGACTGGCTACCCCGCCACTGGGACCTCCACCAACTCCATCTGCCACCGCAATGAGGTACCCGCCAAAATCTACGGGGCGCATCATCCAACTGTCTTCATTACGAAGACGTACATATCCTTGGTGCGATTTCGCATAGGTCTTTACCGTAGAATCTCCTCCTCGCGTCGGCGCAATTGGCCGCACGCGGCATCAATCTCTTGACCTAGTTCTTTTCGTATCGTACAGGAAATTCCTTGTTCTTGCACTATTTGTAGAAACCTGCGGACCCGATTCATGGGTGAGGGTTGAAACGGATGCTCATCGACCGGATTCCATGGAATAAGATTGACGTGGCAGGGAAAGCCACTCAGGAGTTGAACCAATTGGTCTGCCATCACCGGCGAGTCGTTGATGCCATCCAACATAAGGTATTCAAACGTAACCCGCCGTCCCGTAGCGTGGCTATAGTGGCGACATGCTGGCATGAGCTTCTCCAAGGGATATGCCTTATTAATCGGCATTAACGACAACCTTAAAGCATCCGTAGGGGCATGCAGGGAGACCGCCAAGGTCACCGGAATTCCTTCATCGGCCAGGCGGTAGATTGCCGGCACTAATCCGCTAGTGGAGACTGTAACATGTCGATAACTCAACCCTAGACCACGCGGTTCATGCAACAGTCGCATAAATTTGACCATGGCTTCGTAATTGTCCATAGGCTCTCCGATCCCCATGAGGTCCACGCGGCTCACATGAGCCCCGCGGGACTCCAAGATTTTCTGGGCATAGCCAACCTGGTCTAAAAGTTCACCAGCCGTCAAATTACGCTTACGGCCCAATATTCCCGATGCACAAAAATGACACCCCATGTTACACCCCACCTGGGAGGACACACACACGCTATACCCGTAGGGATGCGGTAATAATACCGTTTCGACTTGATTGCCATCGGCGAGTCGCAACAACAATTTCGTGGTACTGTCGGTGGCCACTTGGGTATGCATGGCTTTTACCCGCGTAAATGGAGCGATGTCGGACATTTTTTGTTGAAGGCTCTTGGGCCACACCGTCAGTTCCTCATAGGACTGAGCGTGGTGTCGCCAAATCCACTCGAACAACTGGTGCCCACGAAAACGTGGTTCCTCCAGTTCGACAAACATGCTCGACAATTCGAGCGGATCCATCGACAGAACATCATATGACTCTCGGTCCATCTACATCTCACTCCCCTCGTCGTAACGTAAACGCGCGATGAAAAATCCATCCATCCCAAATTCTCCAGGGAGGATTGTCAGGGTTCCCGATTCCACATGGGCTCTTAATGCATCATGAGGTAGCCAGTCGGCTACCGATTCGCGGTGTACTCCCGGCATCTCATTTTCGATCGCGTCCACCACGTCGATGGTCTCTTCGGGCTCCACCGAGCATGTACTATAAACGATGACGCCGCCCGGCTTCGCAGCCAAAATCCCCATTTTCAGGAGCTGCACTTGACGAGCGTGATGCCCTTTCAAGTCGCTCGCGCTTTTGTTCCATCTAGCATCCACCCGCCGCCGTAAAACACCCAGATTACTACACGGCGCGTCCACGAGCACACGGTCAAAACCTCCCAAAGACGCCGTCGTCGGTCCCAAGGTCGCATCACCACACACTGTTTGCACGTCCTCCGAAAACCCTAATCGCTTAACGTTCCGGCGCAAGAGGTCTAAACGCTCCCGGGATACATCCATGGCCACGACGTGACTACGTCCGTGGGTGTATTCGAGAATGTGACCAGTTTTCCCGCCGACCCCCGCAGTCATATCGAGAATCCGCTCTCCAGGATGCGGATCCAACACGTAGGTGACGAGCATCCCGCTTTCGTCCTGCACCGTGATCCACCCGCGCTGGAACATCGTCAGGTCCTCGAGCCATACCGAACCCGTCCCCCGTACAGCCTCTTTAAGATAGGGCGATGCTTCTGCCGCCACGCCCGCCTCCGATAGGGCCCGAACCACTTCTTCACGCCCTACTTTATCGAGATTAATTCGTAAGGTCAAAGGAGGAATCTGATTATTGGCCGCTAAAATCTCCGGAAGCTTCTTACCAAAACGTCGTCCCCAGCGCTCTACTAACCAATCCGGATGGGAATATTGTTCGGCCATCGACAAGTTATGCGGGTCATACAATTGTCCTCGACGCAACACCGCATTAACCAAGCGTGTCGCCTTCGGCTGCACAACTTTGGTCTGCTCCACTGCCGCATTGACTACAGCATAGGATGGAATTCTGTCCAAAAACCGTAGTTGAAAAAATCCCATCCGAAGAATGTCTGCCACGTCAGGTTCTAATGGATTTTTGGCAAAGTTCCGGATGATTCCATCCAAAAGTCTCCGGTGACGTAACACTCCATAGACCAACTGGGTGAGTAACGCCCGGTCCTTGGGATCTAACGGATGTGCACGATGCGACTCGGCTAAGCTTTCTGCCACCGGCTGGCCCACCCGCACACGTCGGAGAACTTTTAAAGCTTCTTCGCGAGATACCCCCACTCCGCTCATGTAAAGCACTCCTGTTCCCGGAATCTCGCACCACGGGCCCACTCCAATCCTGACATTGCCCGTTTCCCCTCAGGTTTAACCAAATGAATTCGTAAGGATCCCGACGAGGTGCCTACCATCGGTCCGTGTCGGTCCAAACCCAACTGTCCTGGCAACAGGTCAGCCGAGGATCCTGCCTCTGCTGATAAGATCTGCAACCGTTTCCCACGAAACATAGTATAAGCGGACGGGCTCGGGGTCATGCTGCGAATCAGTCTCCCGATAGTTAAAGCGTCCATTTGCCATGAAATCTTCGCGTCTTCTGCGGTGAACTTAGGAGCTTTTGTAGCCCCTGTGGTCTCTTGAGGCACAGGGTCAAGCTTTCCCGCGGTGATAGCTGGGATCGAATCCACGAGTAAATCCCGGCCTGTACGTGCCAAAACCTCGGTCAATTGACCGAGGTCCCAGTCAGGTCTAATCACCACTGGACGCCGAGCGTATACGGGACCCGTATCAATCCCAGAATCCATCGCCATTAACGTAACCCCAGTGCAGGAATCCCCCGCTCGAATGGCCCATGCAATAGGGTTCGGGCCTCGCCAGCGAGGCAACAGCGATGCATGGACATTAAGGGCCGCAATACGCGGCAAATTCAAGGCCCATGGCGCCAGGATCTTTCCGTAGGCAGCCGTTACCAACAGATCAGGTTGAAATGCCTCCCACGTCGCTCGCTGCTCCTTGAGTAATGTCGGGCGGTCTACGGCCACATCATGTTCGTCTGCCCAACGAGCGACGGCAGACGACACAAGTCGATAACCCCGGCCAACGGGTGCGTCCGGCTGGGTTACCACCCGAAGTGTGACATTCGACAGCTGCGCTAGTCCATCCAAAATCACCACGGCGTAATGAGGAGTGCCCATGAATAAGATCTTCAGGGACATCTTAGTCCAACACCACTTCGTTGCGTTCAGCAACTTCTTCATCGCTCAAAATACGTATGGCGCGGTCCGTAAATAAGATTCCATCCAAATGGTCTATCTCATGTTGTAAGCAACGTGCTAAAAGGCCCTCGGCATCTATCCAAATTCGACGCCCACTACGATCAAGACCAGTAACCTGTATCGTCGCGAATCGCTCCACTTCACCGACGACATCCGGAATGGACAAACACGCTTCCATCCCCAACTGGCTTCCCGAAGCATGGACCAATTCGGGGTTCACGAGGGAAACTAAACCATCGCCCACATCCACCACGACAATACGCTTAGAGACCCCTACCTGTGGAGCGGCTAGGCCCACACCAGATTCCCGATACATAGCTTGCGCCATCTCATCGATGAGGGTTTGAACCGACTTCTTAACCGATTTGACCGGCTTCGCTTTCCGGCGCAATACTTGGTCGCCCACCAAACAAATTTGCAGCATCATACGTCGACTCCTTCAAAAAACTACAGCATCATATATGGATCCGTGGTAATGCGCACATCCGGGAAATTATCGCGCACTCCCACCAAGAGACCCGCTGCGGCCTGTTGGTTCAGCACATCCACCTTAACTAATATATGATACCGGAAATGGTTCCTAATTTTCAATAAGGGTGCGGGCGTTGGGCCCATGACCTGCGCTTGGATGTCGGCCATGAGTTCTGTCACATAGGCAGCAACCTCCCCGGCTCGAGTCGCTGCACGCTCGCGAGCCGGGTCTTCAACCTCCAAAAGCCATAGCACTCCATAAGGCGGATAACGCAATTCATGACGCAAATGGAGTTCCTCTTCAAAAAATCGGTCCACGTTCTGGGTTACCGCATGTTGGATTGCGTAATGCTCAGGATTATACGTCTGGACTACAACACGTCCTGGGACGTCACCTCGGCCCGCCCTTCCCGCCGCCTGGACTAACAGCTGAAAAGTTCGTTCGCCCGAACGAAAATCTGGAAAATGAAGCGACATATCTGCCGCAACGATGCCCACTACGCTGACCCTGGGAAAATCCATCCCCTTGGCTATCATTTGAGTCCCCACTAAAACGTCCGCACCGCCACCAAGAAATGTTTCATAAAGCTGTGCATAGCTGTCTCGGGTTTTTAGACTGTCACGGTCGGCACGCACAACTCGAGCATCTGGCCAGGTTTTTTGCACCTCCAGAACTACCCGTTCCGTACCGGCACCGAAGTGGCGAATTTTTTGGCTCTGGCAGTGTGGGCACTTCGTGGGAACGGCTCCTATGTAGTCGCAGTAGTGACAGATCAAACGATCGTGGTCTTGGTGGTAGGTGAGCGTGACCGCACAATGAGGGCAGTCCAATGTTTGGCCACAGGAACGGCACAGGATGAACGTCGAAAACCCGCGACGATTCAGAAATAGCAACACCTGCTGACCATGCCCCAAGGCCTCATCCATCGCCTCCACTAAGGCGCGACTGAAAATGCCGCGATTCCCGCCTGCAAGCTCCTCGCGCATGTCCACCACCCGCACTTCGGGTAGTTTTCGCTCGAGCACGCGACTCGGCAACCGGAGCCATCCGAACTGTCCTTGGCGTGCCGCCCATCCCGATTCAACGCTCGGAGTGGCCGAACCGACAATTACGGTAGCCCCAACCCGCTCGGCACGCCAAAGAGCCACCTCCCGAGCATGATAACTCGGATGTTCCTCTTGCTTGTAAGTGGTTTCTTGTTCCTCGTCCAGCACAACCAGACGCAGTCGTGAAAAAGGGAGGAACACTCCAGAGCGTGCGGCGATCACCACCGCTGGTACGGGTTGGCGTATATTAAACCAAATCCGAACCCGTTGGCGGTCGGTAAGACCCGAGTGCCACACATAGACTCCATGCGTAAATCGGTCCGAGAATCGTTGCAACGTCTGCGGCGTCAAGGCAATCTCCGGAATCAGGACCAACGCCTGACCGCCATCGCGTAGGACCTTTTCAATCACCTCGAGATATACTTCGGTCTTGCCGGATCCCGTAACTCCCTCTAAGAGCCAGCCCGTACGCGATCCGGAGAGGATGTCCTGGATGACCGCCGTTTGATCCGCATTTAGGGGGTATTGCCTCGGGTTGAATTGAACCGGACGCGGTCCATCATAATGTTCGGATACGACGGTTCCCTCTGCCACCAGGGCCCGTAGCGCGGTGGAGGCTTTGTCACCGACACCGTCGCGAATCTCGAGAATCGTGGCCATGGGGTTCTCCGCTAACCATTCCCACAAGACCTGTTTGGCGGAACTACGGCCTTGCCGCATCTTTGCTACTCGATAATGCCATTGCGTGGCCGGCGCTACACCGCGCCGGATTCCGCGGGGAATCATCGCACGAATCGCTTGCGGTAGGTAGCAGACATAATACTCTGCCATCCATTGCGCTAATTCGATCATTTCAGGCCCTAATACCGGGATACTGTCTACCGGCCCGATAATAGCTTTGAGGGCACGATCGGATGACACACCATCCATAATCCGGAGCACAATCCCAACCGCTTCAGACCGGCCTAAAGGTACTCGAACCCGAGACCCGATCTCGACATTGTGGACGCTCGACGGCAACTCATAGGATAGCGTCCGATCCAATCCTCGAACGGCTCGGTCAATCACCACATCCGCGATTTTCATCCGTCAGACCCACCAAGCACGCTTCCTTGCAAAGCTCTTAAGTCATCGCCCATAGCGATCACGGTAGAGACGATCGATGTAGTCCCATATTAACGGCACCGCTTCCGTTTTGGTGCGGGCTTCTACCGCCTGGTGTCCCCCGTCCGAACTCACCAACTCGGCTGCATAGGCGCCCACACCGAACCCTTCAGAACGTCCCACCCGATTGGCCACCACCAGATCCAAGTGCTTCTTAGCCAACTTGCGACGCGCGGACTCCAGAACCGTATCGGTTTCTGCGGCAAATCCCACCAAAAATTTTTGTCCCTGGTAGCGATCTCCAATTTCTTGAAGAATATCTGGGTTCAACTCCATCGCCCACATGAGCCCGATGGTCTCTTTGTGCATCTTTGTTGGCGCAGACATTTTCGGTTTAAAGTCAGAAATGGCGGCACTAGACACATAAATCTCAGATTCGTCGATATGTTCCCATACCGCTTGGCGCATATCGTCGGCACTAACCACGGCCACCCGTTTGATCCTTTCCGGAAGTGGGCCAAACTGGTCCCCACGGGGACCATGAATATAGGTGACCTCCGCCCCCCGGTAGGCCGCCTCTTCAGCTAACAAAAATCCCATGCGGCCTGTCGAGGGGTTCGTCAGGGCGCGTACCGGATCAAAATGTTCCCAGGTCGAGCCACCCGTAATCAATACGCGTCGTCCCTCTAATTGATGGGCATTTATGTGTTCGATTTCGCCAACCAAAATTTCAAGCTCGACCAGACGTCCGAGCCCCTCCGCTCCCGATGCCAAGTGGCCCTCTACCGGCCCGCAGAAAAACACCCCATCCTGCCGCAGAGTTTGACAATGAGCCTGGGTCCGGGGGTGTGCCCACATGGCAGGCTCCATCGCCGGAGCCACAATGACAGGACCCTTAAAACTGAAATAGGTCAAACATAGCAAGTCCGTAGCCTGACCTCCCGAAAGTCGCGACAACACACCGAGGGTCGCCGGAACCACGACCAATACCTCGGCCCATTTGGCAAGCTGTACATGAGAAATCGGTCCCATTGGTTGGTCTGAGGTTTCTATTCCGACCGCGCGCTGCGACAGCGCCTCAAACGTTAAAGGGGCAACAAATTGTGTAGCGCCCGGCGTCAGCAAAACCTGAACCTGGTGTCCACGTTGTACCAACGTCGAGACGAGTGCTGCAACTTTATACGCAGCCACGCCACCACTGACGCCCACGATAATGCGCATATTACTTGATGCCGACCGGCGGCACTTCGATCTGGATCAAACCATGTTCAATTTCTTCTAATGCGATCGTCACGGGTTTGGTATGCACCACATCTAACAATGGCTGGTGGCCGTCCATAATGGCTCGTGCTCTACGCGCCGATGCCACGACTAACGCGTACTTACTTTCCACTTGATCCGTTAACTCTTGCAAACTTAGTCGACGCCCCATTGCTTATTCAGTCTCCTCTTCGTCGTCGTCGAGCTCTGATGAGGGGGTCTCACGATTGCTTAGACGATTTGCGACAGTTTCCGGTTGCACTGCCGATAATATCACATGATCGCTGTCCGTGATAATCACAGCCCGCGTGCGTCGACCGTAGGTAGCATCAATTAATACCCCTTGGTCCCGGGCTTCCGTAATAATCCGCTTGATCGGTGCTGAATCCGGACTCACAATTGCCACAATCCGGTTAGCGGACACAATGTTCCCGAATCCGATGTTAACCAATTTTATATCCAATCTTCTGAGCGCCCCCCTACATCCCCCATGGTCCTCTCCTACTACGGTCTAGTGCCCTCAATGATACGGGAGGCAACAACACCCTGTCAATTTCGTGGCACATCACCTGACCAAACGGTTTCCCATACCTCGATGTGCTCATTCTTGCCAGGGAGCAAGCGATCGGCGTGGAATGGGAATCCCGAGTCGGAGTCTCGGACACCAGGCCTCCCTAGAGCCCCTTCTGCCCTCCTCGAGCTGACCGATTTTTGCGATCCACAATGACTCCGAAGGACGAAAACCTCCGCCCGCCTGGTCCGTGGCGAGATGGCTCCGATGAGACTCCGCACTCATGATGGATAAAAGGGGTCGCCGCGAGTTCCGGGAGCGACCGGTCATCCAAAACAGCACCAACGCGATCACCATCACCCCCACACTAATTTGAACAATATGACGAACCCGGCTCGTTCGCATGCCACGTCCCCAATTCCCGAGAGTTATGCTTCTAGTCTACCCATCTCATTTCTGAAGGTTCTCGTGGTATACTGGTCCCATTTGAAAGGAGCATTGCTTACGTGGGAGCCGCCATCACGTTTGTCACCCTGTGGATTGGTCGCATCGGGTACATCGCCGTATTTGCGGTACTATTCATCGAAAGCGTAGGGGTTCCAAGCCCTTCGGAAATTATGCTGTTGTTGTCGGGTTATGAGGTGTATAAGGGAACCTTTAGTTATCCGCTTGTGGTATTGATCGGTGCGTTGGGCAGTATTATGGGCGCCACCACCGCTTACTGGATTGCGCGGCTCGGAGGACGCCCCTTAATCTTGAAACGGTTTCGGTTTATTTTCAAAAATGAATCACGACTGCAGTATTGGGAGAATTATTTTCGAACCAAAGGCGACAAGGTTGTTTTAATTGGTCGGATCATCTCCGGCGTGCGCATGATCATTTCCTATCCAGCGGGGATCTTCGAGATGCCGTTTCGTCGCTTCCTTATCTTCACCGTGATTGGGTCGATTCTTTGGCCACTAATCGCGGTCACCGCGGGGGTGCTTTTGGGACCCCATGTAAAAAGTGGGTTGGCCGCTTTTCACAAGTATGAGGTCCCCGGTATCATTCTCATCGTGGTGCTAGCCGCTTTCTGGTGGTTCTGGGAGCGTCAACGGCGAAAACGGAGATTCCACCGCAATCCTTAATCTTGCTCCGGGATCCAATAGCGTCCCTCAAAGACTTCTACGGCTGATCCCGTGAGATAAACATCCCCGGAGGCTTCATCCCACTGAGCCTGCATTTCTCCTCCCGGCACTTCGATCCATGCTTCACGATTCACGCCGTGCCCGAGCACCGCAGCCACCAGTGCAGCCGCAGCGCCGGTGCCGCACGCCAAGGTCATCCCTGATCCACGCTCCCAATGACGCATACGTAGATGATTGGCATCCACTACCTCGACCGAGTGTACATTGATGCGGTGCAAAAACATCTCGTGATGCTCAATGAGGGGCCCATAATGTTGCAAGGTGTTCCACTCCCACAGCGGACCAAAAACCATGAGATGCGGATTGCCCATGGATACGCATGAAATCAGGACGGTGCGATCGCCGAGGTCGAAAAGCTCCTCAAGACACGGTGTATCGGGATTCCCTTGCATTCCAATGGCTCCCCGCATTAATGCGGGCCTCCCCATATTGACTCGGATTTTCGTGGCGAGCCCTTCTTGATGTTCCAAAATCTCAGGAAATCGCAAGCCAGCCCCGGTTTCAATCCCCAATCCAGGTTGCCATTGCTGGCGATCATAGAGCCATTTGGTCATCGCACGGAGCCCGTTTCCACACATCTCGGATTCCGATCCATCCGCATTAAAAATTCTCATCGATGCCAGAGCGTTGGGCCCTCGAGCCAAGTCAATCAAGATAATCCCGTCGGCCCCGATCCCAAAATGACGCGAACTCATGGCGACGGCTATCGCACTCCAGTCGATAGGGCAGGTCGGGTCCATGGCACGCACGTCGATAAAGAGGTAGTCGTTCCCCAATCCATGCATCTTAGTAAAGGTTAACGTCATCCGTCGCTCCCCCCAAATTCTCTTTAAGAGACCATCTAATGCCATAGACTCCCTACGGGTGGTAGAACTTCCTCTAGAATACCGTTTCGTATACTAGGAGTGCACGGAACTTAGAATGCTTTTTGTTACGACCTCGCACTGACGTCCGACAGCGCGATTAGCTGCGAGCACTCCGAGGTGACACCACTCGTTTGGTGGGCCGTAGGACCACCTCTCTTAAACCCGAACCCATTTGGACAAACCCCGATGCCAAGATGACGATAGCCCAATCTGCCCACCCCAGGGGATCGGTCTTGAATAAACGTCCCAATTCGGGCACATAGATAATAGCTAACAGCATAAGGATCGATGAACTAACCGCCGCGATAATCCACCAGTTAGAGAAAAGACCCACTTCCAAGAAACTTCTTTCCTCAGTGCGGGCGTCAAATACGTGAAACAGTTGGCTCATAATGAGGGTGGAGAGAGCCATGGTCCGAGCTTCTCGGAGTCCCATACCCAAGGGGCCGGTAGCCATCAAGAACACTAACAAAGTACTCACCCCGATAAGCACGCCACGAAATCCGATTTTCGCCCCCAAACCTCGCGCAAAGATTCCTTCCCGAGGTGGGCGCGGAGGCCGAGCCATCACCCCAGGGGCGGCAGGGTCCACTCCAAGTGCCATGGCAGGAAGCCCATCGGTGACTAAGTTGACAAATAGAATTTGAATGGGCAGCAGCGGCAACGGTAGCCCGAAGAATGCGGCCAAAAACATGACCAAGACCTCACCAACATTACAAGCTAAAAGGTAGCGGATGAACTTCCTGATGTTGTCATAAATAGCGCGTCCTTCTTTGATGGCTTTGACGATCGTGGCGAAATTGTCATCGGTCAAAATCATCGCGGATGCTTCTTTTGTCACATCGGTTCCGGTAATGCCCATGGCGATCCCAATATCCGCTTCTTTCACGGCCGGAGCGTCGTTGACACCATCCCCCGTCATCGCCACCACGTCGCCACGCTTTTTCCAAGCTTTGACGACCCGTAATTTATGGGGTGGAGAAACGCGCGCATATACCCGAATCCGTTGCACCCGGTCAGCGAGTTCCTCATCACTTAATAAGTCTAACTCGCGGCCCGTAACCACCTCGTCTCCGGGCCCTAGCATGCCCAACTCGGCCGCAATGGCTCGCGCCGTATTGGGGTGGTCACCCGTAATCATCACCGTTTTAACCCCAGCGCGAGTAGCATCGCGCACCGCTTCCACAGCTTCTGGTCGCGGCGGATCGATCATCCCCATGAGACCCAGGAATACCAGATCCTGTTCCCAACGGCCGCTGTCTTCCCGTACTGCCAGGGGCCGATACGCCACAGCCAATACCCGCAAAGCCCGTGCAGCCATGGTGTCATTAGCCTTCAGGATCTCCTGGCGGGTTTTTACATCTAAGAGTATGGCTTCTCCTAGCCGTTGATAGCGTGTACACAGGCTAATAATGACATCCGGTGCTCCTTTAACATACACAAAGGACTGACCCTGTACATCCGTCACAGACACGGCCATGCGTTGGCGCTCCGACTCGAAGGGGATTTCATCAGCCCGTAGATACCCGCGAACTAGGTCCGAAGGGCGTTTTTCGCCTCCTTCCACTGCTGCCCAGAGCATGGCGAGTTCGGTAGGATCCCCATGACCGGCTGCACCAGCTGCATTCGGCTCTTCGGCGTTCAATCCCGCGTTATTACACAACACCGCCCCTTGCATCAAGTGATCGAAGTCTCGCCGCACTAAATCGTGGGCCTCGGAACGTGCCGCTGAGAACCCTGCCTGATCACGCTGCCAACGTCCACTGGATGTATACATCTCGGTAACCGTCATTTTGTTGCGAGTTAAGGTCCCCGTCTTGTCGGAGCAAATCACGGTAGTACATCCCAGTGTCTCTACGGCGGGCAACCGCCGGATGATAGCGTGCGCCCGGATCATTCGCTGCACGCCCAACGCCAGTGCAATCGTCACGATAGCTGGTAGTCCTTCGGGGATTGCCGCCACAGCCAAACTGACCCCTGTCAGAAACATTTGGTACAAAGGTTCACCGCGAAATAGACCCGTGATGACCACGCCGCCCACGATCAAGAGACTCAAGATCACGAGAATCTTACCTAATTGCTCAAGCCTTCGTTGTAATGGCGTTTGTTCTTCCACAGCTTCTCGAATAAGGTGGGCGATCATTCCCATCTCAGTATGCATACCGGTCTCTACCACCATGGCTCGCCCACGACCGCGACTAATCACGGTCCCCATAAATACCATATTGGAACGGTCTCCAACGGGAAGGGATGGGTCGGATAAGGCGTCAATTCGCTTGATGACACTGGACGACTCGCCGGTCAAGGCCGCTTCCTCGGCTTCGAGACCTCGACACGTCAACAAGCGCGAATCGGCCGGCACCAGATCGCCCGCCTCCAACTCGATAACGTCTCCGGGCACCAGTTCGCGGGCGGGAAGCTCTACCATACGTCCCTGACGTAGCACATTGGCCGTGGGTGCGGTTAAAGCCTTCAAAGTTTCCACAGATTTTTCGGCCCGAAATTCTTGAACAAAACCCAAAATGGCGTTCATGATCACAATGGCCACAATCGTGATCGCGTCGCCCAATTCACCCAAAAGAAAGGAAATTACGGTGGCTCCCAAAAGGACCAAGACCATGAAGTCCTTAAATTGCCCGAAAAATATACTTAATGGTGAAACCACTGGTGCTCCCAATAATGCGTTGGGTCCGACTTCTTCCAACCGCTTATCAGCATCCTCCACATGTAGGCCCCAGTCTGCATCAGAACGACACTGAATCACCACTTCTTCTGGCTTTAAAGTATGCCACAATGTTCCCACAGGGATCCCTCCTGTCCCATCCTCGTCCTATGGGTATGTCCCTGTTTCACGAGACAGAACTGGTCTCCCTTGGGCTCTACCGCCGGCAAACTTCCTCGACATGCATAGATCCGTCACTAGTTCGGATAGACTAGTCATAAAGGATTGATTATTGCATTTACTTCGAGTACACTATGTGTGATAGTTAACATTTTTCAGTTATCTCAGTGAATTTGGGCAACAAGGAACCCATTCGATTGATGAGGAGGACCGCATATAATGATGTCGCGGAATAGCTTAACTAGAGCCCATAGCAGTCCGAAAGACCAGCAGGCCAACGCGCCGAGCGAGTGGTCGGCCCATTCCCTCATTTTTAGTCTCCTCATCGTCGGGATCGGGGGATTTGAACTGATCATGGGGACATTTTTGGCCCATTTGATAAGTGCTGGCCATGGCCAAGGAGTTCCTTTGCTCGCAGCGCTTAGTGCGACTCCCATTATCGCACTCCTAGCGATAAGCCTCTCGAGTCGTCGAACCAAAACGGCACCGGCCACCAGGCCATCATATTTACGCGTAGTGCAAACCCCTCCCATTTTGGGTGTGAATGAACCGCCACTAGAACCCTAACTCAAGAGAACGTCAGGAGGCCCCGGCCATAAAGCCCGGGGCCTCTTTGAATACGCGCGCCGACAAATTTTCCCAGGCCAGACCCGATGTCCCTGGCGTCCGAATCGTCTGGCAGGGTACCAGCCCGCGGTAATGGCCTCTACCACGCGCCATGGTCGAGAGTTAGGGAACCGAACGATGAACTACGTCAATCCGAAAGGAGTTTACACGGCAGATGTCGAAGCCTTGAGATAGCAATAGAGGTACCGACGATCCCGGTATAAGAATGGAGAGAACACGCGATGAAAGACCTATCATTTTGCCGACAACAGTTCCCGAGCCTACAGCGCACCGGTGAAGACGGAAAACCCCTCGTCTTTTTAGATGGCCCTGGTGGCAGTCAGGTCCCCTACCCCGTCATCAACGCCATTTCTGAATATTATAGGCACCACAACGCAAACACGCACGGCCACTTCATCACAAGCCGCGAGTCGGACAGGATCGTGGATAAAGCCCGACTCGATGTGAAAGCGTTGTTAGGTGCATCGGAAACGAGTTCGGTGTCGTTTGGCCAGAATATGACCACTCTGAACTTCATGCTCAGTCAAGCTCTTGGGTCCTATTTTCGCTCCGGTGACGAAATAATTGTCACGGATCTGGACCACGACTCTAATATCTCACCCTGGCTAAGGCTCGCCGAACGGGGCATCGTGGTGCGTCACGCCCCGATTACCGACGAAGCTACGCTTGACCTCGATGCGTTTAAGAAGCTTCTGTCCAAAAAGACCCGCCTCGTGGCCATCGGCTGGGCATCCAACGCCGTAGGTACAGTGAACCCTCTCGCCACGATTCGCGAGTGGACGAGACAAGTGGGAAGTCTAATGCTAGTCGACGCGGTCCATTGGGCCCCTCATGGACCCATCGACGTCGCGGACCTCCAACCGGACTTCTTGCTCTGCTCCGCTTACAAGTTTTTTGGGCCGCATATCGGCATCCTGTACGCGGCCCCCAGTCTCTTGGACAAAATCCCGACCTTACGTGTTCGCCCTCAATTATCGACCGGTCCAGAAAAAATAGAGACGGGTACTCTAAATCACGCGGCACTCGCTGGGGTCTCGGCGGCCATTAATTTTATCGCGGCACTAGAAACCGACCGTCACCAAACCTACACCGACCAGATTCATCATGCCATGGCTGCCGTTTATTCCTATGAGCACCACTTAGCCGGATTGCTCTACGAGGGGTTGTTGCACATGCCTCACACCACGCTTTATGGCCCGCCGGTAACCCAGTCGCAACGAACCCCTACAGTGTCCTTCACAATCGACGGCGCTCAATCCAGTCATGTCGCTCAAGAATTAGCAAAAAAAGGCATATTAGTATGGGATGGTGATTTCTACGCCATGACATTAATTGACCGCCTGGGGATACGGGAACAAGGAGGACTAGTTAGGTTAGGCTTAGCGCCCTATACCACGACCGACGAGATCTACCGAACCCTCGATGCCATCCGTGAGGTCGAGGTGACTCTGCATGGCTAAAACCCCTCCACTGGCACTGATCACCGGGGGAACATCCGGCATCGGGCTCGCGATCGCCCACCGCCTTGCCCAGGACGGTTACCATCTTATTGTGACCGGTCGAGACGCAACGCGTGGCCAAGAGGTTGCCGTCACCATAGCACGTGAAACCGGGAATATCACGCGATTTGTTGCATTACCGAGCGACGAGTGGTCGGCCTATGATCGCCTCATCGCCGCCGTTGGTTCAGCGTCCATTGACACCGTAGTGATCTCGGCGGCTGAAGGAATTCAAGCCCATATGGTAGATACGACCCGAGATGATTTTGAACGCCTGTTACGGATCAACGTGTTAGCACCCCAGTACTTGACACAACGTCTGCTGCCGCATTTTAGCAAACCTGCATCGGTGACGTTGATCTCTTCCGACGTTGCGATCCAAGGAGAACAGGCCCTGGGCGCATATTCGGTGACGAAGGCTGCACTAAACATGCTAGGCCGAATGCTGGCCCTGGATTTAGCACCGCTTGACGTGCGAGTCAACGTGGTGTGCCCAGGTGATACCGTACCCGGGATGCGCTATCTATTACGCCCCAACGAGACTAGCCGGTCTGACCAGGATATGCTCAGCTGGCCCATCCCGCCACGGGGCCGCCTCGGTTCCGCCGATGATACCGCCGAACTTGTAGCCTTCTTAGCATCGCCCAAAGCGGACTTCATAGTTGGGGCTGTCATGCTCGTTGACGGCGGTTCCCGCGCAGGGCGGCCCGATGGCCATTCATCCCCATCGAGAGGAGACTCTTGTGTCTAAAGACCATAGTGAAACTACCGAACCCCAGCACGCGCCGGATGCATTCGAATCGCACGAGATGCCTTCCGTGATTTGGTCGCACCCCGCCTTTAGACTTTTCGTCAATTCCGTTGTGGCGGTGTCAACCAGGGCCGTAGACACCGTCAACGCCATGAGCGCCGAGTGGTGCACCCCGGTATCCATTGACCCGGTGCTGTTAGGGGTCTTGGTGGGCCACACCCGGTGGACTCATGCCCTAATCGGCGAAAGCTCTCAGGTAGGCCTCAGTTTACTCGCGGAGGACCAAGCAACAATTGCACACGATCTCGGTGACTCATCGGGACGTAGCAACGATAAACTCGGTGCGAATGGTCCAGCCTGGTTTTCCGGACCAATATTGGGATTGCCCCTGATCGAAGGGGCGGCCGCTCACTTTGAGTGTCATGTGGTAGCAGTGCATACAGTCGGCGACCACGATCTCATTATCGGATCCCCGGTATGGAGCGCAACAACCACGCTCGCGAAACCGCTGGTATACCACCGGGGCCATTATTATCAGTTGCCTGAACCTTTACGGAAACCCGAATCCTGACGAGGATAGAGCTCGTGGAAATCCACGGCACGCAGCACAAAAGGCATCCACCACACCGTAGCGCCGTCCTTCTGCGCCCAACGCCGCTCTATGCGAGATAAGGCTTGTGCGTTATAGTCAGGCGCCTGTGGTACCGTAGCCAACGCATCGGCGGTAACTATCCGCCCGCCGCCCTTGGAGTGCGGCAATGGCACCGAGATGCCGCGTAAAACCGGCATGGCGACTGCCTGGGGCCTCGACCCACCCCAAGCCACCACGCCGAGTACGCCGAGACCTACAGTGATTCCCCAGACCTGCTTTCTTGGTCGTACCATGGCACCCTCCTGGAAGCAGTGTACCAAAGTCTCTGACAACACAAAACGGGTCCATCCACTTAACCATAGCGGATCGACCCGTTTCCATGGGACGCAAAGCTTAACGCGTCGCCAACGGTTTAAAGCTCCGATGGGTAGGACCTGTATATTCCGCCCGCGGACGAATAATTCGGTTATTGCTGTACTGCTCTAAGACATGTGCCGTCCATCCCGAGATTCGCGACATGGCGAAGACCGGAGTGAAAATTTCGATGGGAATACCCATCAGCGCATAAACCGACCCCGAATAAAAATCTACATTGGGATAGAGTTCCTTGTTTGCGTGAATCGCCGCCTCAATCTCACGAAGCATGTTGTACCACTTAAGGCTGCCAGATTCTTCGCCTAATTGTTTAGAAAATCGCCGCAGAATAGTCGCACGCGGATCCTCAGTGCGGTACACTCTGTGCCCAAACCCCATAATCTTCTTATGGTTAGCAAGCGCATCTTCCACCCATGACTTGGCGTTAGATTCGCTGCCGATTTCTTCGAGCATATGCATCACGGCTTCGTTGGCGCCGCCGTGCAGGGGTCCTTTTAAGGTGCCGATCGCTGAAGTAATGGCCGAATAAATATCGGTGAGGGTGGCGGCAGTCACGCGAGCCGCAAACGTCGAAGCATTTAGTTCATGGTCCGCATGAAGTACCAACGCTGTGTTAAAAATGTGCCCGTGAGAGGCTGGGGCTTCTTTTCCATGTAGCATATACAAAAAATTTTCGGCCAACGGCAACTTCGGATTCGGTGCCACCAGATCTTGGCCCCGGTGGTGCCGCTCAAAATATGCCACCATTGTCGGTATTTGAGCGACTAATCTCACGGCTTTACGGTAATTAGCGTCAGTCGACATGTCCGCCCCATCGGGGTCGTAAATACCGGCTAAACTTACCGCGGTACGAAGCGCGTCCATAGGCAAGGTATCCACTGGCAGTCCATTCAACATTTTCTTGACCGGTTCAGCCAGCTCACGATTATCCGCCAGCAACGCAGCAAACTTGGAGTATTCAAGTTGGTTCGGTAAATCTCCGTGCCATAAAAGATAGACCACTTCTTCGAAACTCGTCTGCTCGGCTAGATCTACCACGTTGTACCCGCGATAGACAAGTCGGCCTTCTTTGCCATCGATAAAGCAAATGTCTGAAGTCCCGGCGACCACGTCCTCCAGACCTGCCTTGTAATCAGTTCCCGGCATTGAATCAGGCCTCCTCCATATCTTGTCCTTGTTCTAAAAACCTTTTCAGGGCATTAATTTTTGCGCCCCACAAGTAAATTGTACTCCGTTCTTAGCATGACGGATCCCTTGAATTTGATTCCGTAATAAAGGCGCAATTTTGGAACAATACTCAACACGATGCAAAACGTTGTCAATCCTCGATTTTCCACAGCCATTCGCCATCAATTTGCATGCCCGTGGGCGGCAATGACCCGCGTCGCATATGTTGAGTAACCTCGTGGCAGACGTACGGTCCTACTACCTCTTTTTGTTGGTCCAAGGACCAGCCATCAGGAGCTCGCGGTACGTCAACGATCCGCACGCTATATCGCTCTTTATGGTAAACTCCTTCAAACACTCGAAGATCAACCCGCCATGCCTCTTCCCCTGGTTCTATCGTCAATACTTCTATGGCCATCTCTACGACTCCTTCTGTCCAGCTTGTTGGTTCCCGTCTTGACCATCGGCAGGCAGAAGCCTATTTGCCTGATGAGGATGTTCAGGGGTGTGAGTGTCAACGTCAAGCATTTTTCAACCCACTCCCACTACTTACCGTCTTGATCTTGATTCCTATAGCGTAATTGCGTCAAGCCCCATCCCACCCAAAAGATCCTCTCGATTTCTTCAAAAGCCTCGGCTAATTCTTGGTCCGACTGATCGGACCGCACCCATACACCGACCACCTCGGCCAGCGCCCCCACGCAGGCATGACCTCCAATACGGGCTTGGTTGGCCGACAAGCCACACTCGCGTAAGTCGTCGACAATAAACTGTGCGAAGGCATCACGCACCCGCCACAATCGCTCCTCAAACAGAGCGTTAGCCCCCGCTGCCCTCACCAAAACCACCGACGTCAATTCCGTGTCTCGGGAGAGCCCTTCCACGACCGCCCAAAAGGATCTTCCTAACTTTTCCGCAGGAGACTCGGCGTGGCGTCGGGCCGTGAGAATCTTCTCCATGATATTGCCATAAAGTTTGTCCATCAACGCCAGAAAACAGTCTTCTTTACTGGCAAAATACAGGTAGAAGGTTCCGGTAGCACAGTTGGCGGACTCGACAATCGCACGAATCGTCGCTTGGTGGTATCCATGTTGACTAAATACCCGCTGTGCCGCCTGCAAAAGTTCTCCTCGTCGTGGATTCTCCTCCACACCGGTTTCCCCTTCCCCGTCCAGCTTGCTATAATAGAATTACAATTTATCAGAGGAGCCCTCAATTTGCTAAGAAACCGAATCCGTCGAGTCCCTGTAACCATCCGCGGAACCCATTATATTCACGAGTACTTGGTATTGCCAGATGTATGCGCTGTCATCGCCGAAACCGACCAAGGTGTCGTGTTGGTCGAACAGTTTAGACCTGCGCTCGGTCGTCGCATGTTAGAACTACCCGCCGGAAGATTGAGACGCGGTGAAGATCCGGTTGAAGGAGCCCGACGGGAACTCCAAGAAGAAACCGGGTATCAAGCTGGCGATATGCGTCTATTGTCCCGTTTTTACCCGTCGGTGGGGCTCTCGCGACACAAAGTGCACCTATATTATACGGTAAATCCGCAATTGGGCGAGACAAACTGGGACCCCACGGAGGAAATTGAGGTAAAAATGGTCCCTGTGGACGAAGTTCCTCATTTGTTAGTGGAGGGGCGGGCAGCAGATGCCAAGACCCACTTAGGCCTGGTCTATTTTCTAAACGCACGTGGCTGGATTCTGCAGCGTGGTCGTTGGCGTCCAGTAACGAGCCCTGCGATTTCAAACCAGACCTAGTCGCAGGGTTTAGTTTTGCGATAATATAACAGAAGACACAACGAATTGAAGAATGGCAGGATGCTACCCTAATTTTCATTGTGCGTACTATGGCATCGCATGAGCAGTCCTTTTATAGTGGTCTTATGAAGGGGTGGAAGAGAATGACCTGCGAACACTGTGGCAAGTTCGTAGAACCCAGCGGCGATGCGTGCCCGGCATGTGGCGTCCAATTGCGGGCGTCCCGACATAATCCGACCTCTGGAAAAGTCGTGCCCTTTCGGCCTCGGCCGAAGACTGCTAAGAAAAAGACCGGCGTAGTCCCTGGTCGGCACTACAACCACACCTTGTGGTGGATGATGGCAATCGTCGCCATAGCGATTCTCATCCCGTATTTATGGTCGTTCCGTTAGACCCCGGGTCCGCCCTGAGAATAGGTGCGAACCCTCCAACTAGCCGACCGAGTCCTCCCACTGAGTCCCGTCATGACTGACAACGTGCGGAACTCGTTGTCTTACAGTCCGTATCCGAACCTTACCTTTCCATAAGCGACTAGCCACCAGCCGCATCGCAAACGGTAAAACGGTAAAATCGAGATCGCGGCCATCATGATGATGCCACAATGCCAATTCGGGCAGGGAGTCTTCCTGTTGAACACTCATATGGGGAATTCCACCATTTTCTAAGTCCCGCAAAAGTTGACTCTGAATAGCAGCGAAAGAACCGACACGCGGTTCGGGACTCGATTCTTGAGGACGGTAGAGCGCCAACCCGGAATGCTCCACCATTCCTTCTTGAAAAGCGGAACGGATCAGGCCTAAATCATCGTATTGAGTCCGGGCGTCCAATACGCGATCCACTCCTCCGTCAGTCCATAGCTGTTGATACAGGGCGAGACCTAAACGATACGGATTTAACTGGGGCTGGGTGACCTGTACCACCGAGGCATGCAACCGGGAAACTTCCCACGCTTCTTCCGGTGAAAGCTCGGTTTGCCGCAAAATTCTTTGATGCCAAAAAGTTGCATAGCCTTCATTACTCACCTTCGTGAGCTGTTGGGGCCAAAAATATCGCGCTTCCGTGTACAATGTGGCCAAGGCGTGACGCTCCCACGATTCAAGGTGTGGTGCATGCTGGATGACAAAACCCATGACGTCATCCGGCGCGGATGCTCCCACCGGCACCCGAGGACGCTCTCCAACAAAATCCATGAGAACCATCGCCGCGTCAATTAAAGATTCCACAGACGCAACCCCATGCTGACGCGTGAGCTCCAGGAAGTCATGCCGGTGGCGAGCCATTCGTGTCAGCATGTCGTAGGGCGTGGGATAGAACAGTCGATTGTGCTGAAAAAAGTCCACGTGCGCCACCACATGGGCCAGGATCATTAATGCTTGGGCCTTTGATGTCGTCCGGTCCAAAAAGGCATACGCCGGCCGATTGTTCACCACTAACTCATAGATTTGCGTCATCCGATAATCGTGGGTGGTGCGCAGTCGATGAAACGTCTTGCCAAAACTCCAATGGCTGATTCGGCTAGGCATCCCGCTGTACGAAGCCAACGCGTTTAAAGTATCGGCATCGACGACGTCCACATGCAAGTGATCTAGATGCAATCCAGACTCCTCAATGGCTGGTCGAAGCCTGTCAAATAAAGACTGTAAATCAGAGGCTCTGAGCACGAGTGACCTCCTGAGTATCGGGTCCAAAAAACTTCATAAGAGCCCGAAAAATATCTTCTTTGCCCCTGAGGACAATGACGTTCGTGCCGTCTGCAGAAAACGCTTGATACAGCGGCGACGGCGAACGTTCAGTGTCGTGAATCTCACCATACCCAAAGAAATTGGTCCGCTCTTTCAACCGGTTCCCACATTCCTCCGCAAATCCGTTGTCCGACGTGAGGTTGCCCCCATCGGTGAAGTGAAAGGCGTATGCATTAAATTGTTCCGGTCGAAAGCGTTGCTCTAGCACGTCAAGAGCTAATCGATACACGGACGACGAAACCGTACCACCCGAGGCGCCACGATGAAAAAAGGTTTCTTCGTCGACTTCCCGGGCTCGTACATCATGGGCTAAAAACACCAATTCCACGTGCGGATAGTTCTTGCGGAGAAATGCCACGGTCCAGTAGAAGAAACTCTTGGCGAGATACTTTTCGAAATTCCCCATAGAACCCGACGTGTCCATCATCGCTAGCACTACGGCTCCTCCTTCGGGATTGGGCGCGGGGTGGTATAACCAGTATCGAAGGTCTTCCGGTATCAATACCCCGAAGCGCGGTTCTCCCTGACTCGCACGCCGACGTAAATGAGTTCGTAAGGTGGCGCGCCGATTCCACTGACTACGTGGCCCCGTCCGGGTGAGCGTGTCCGGCTCGGTGCTATTATTACTCTCGCCGAGTGCGTGACGACTTAAGTCAAGGTGAGGTAGAGAAAGTTTTTCAAAAATCACCTCTTCGATTTCTTCAAGGCTCAAGGCGGTCTCCTCGACGTCGCATCCCGGTTCGGACCCACCCTGTTTACCCGCCTCAGACTCGCCGGCGGACCCGGCCCCTAAGGCCCCATCCTTAGCTACGTGACCCACATTTTCTCCTTGGTCGTGATCGAATCCAATGCGGTATTCGCGGTAGGAGGTGAGGGGCACCTGGATAATCTTACTCCCATCGGTCACCCCGATCCGCTCATCCAGGACAATATCCGCTAAGTTAGTGCGAATGGCGTCACGAACTTTCTCTTGGTGCCGGACCATGTCCTGCCGGACTCCCGTTGGTACCCAATCTAGTTCTTCTCCCGCAGTCATCCCAATTGGTTTCATCGATTCAAAAGCCCGCCCACATGGCGAACGGCGCGCGCGGCACAACGCGGGCAATACGCCCCACTGGAAACGAGCCCGATGGCAGCCCGCTCAATGCGTTCCAGCGTTGTTCGATCCGGCACGGGGGCCATCGTGGTTATTTTTACCTCATCGCGCATATCATCAAAGAGTTTTGCGATCAGAGCATTTCGAAGTCCCTGATGTTCCATGAAATTCATCGCGGGCCGTCCGTCACGGACTGCGACAATCCGTGCATAGATTTCTTCTCGGAACGCCATAGCTTGGGTTTCTGTGACGCCCATGCGTTCTTCGATGGATCGCAACAAGCGTTCATCCGCTCTCGGACGGCCCAATCCCGACGGCTTTTCGTCAACATCTTCGAGCAGACGCATAATATTGTCGAGGTAATTCTGGTAAAGACGGGAGATTGCCTCCCCCACATCTTCACTGAAGGCTTCGAGAACATCGTGTTCGACGTGTTGATCGTAAAGCGATTTTGCTGCTTGCACCAAATCCAGTAGTTCTGTCTTTTGCGGGTGCTCAAAGAATGGGTTATACACGGCACCCTCTTTTAGGCTCGCCAACACATCCATCGGATCCAAACATTCATTGCAGCGTGCCAGCAGAGCCGCCAACCTGTTAATCACGTACCGGGGATCTAAGCCAGACATCCCTTCTCCTAGGTCCCATCCCTCTTGCAGAACATCCGATGCCTCCTCGGCACGGGTGACATCTTGATACAACGAAAACTTGCTGAGACGATCACGGCCCGGCTTAGGCACTTCTTTGATTCGGGATAGGATCGCCACGGTCGCTGCCATTTCCAAAGCTAAATCTCCGACATGGACATCCTCGGGTACATGCGGCATAAGCAACTTACGGTAGATCCGTACCTCATCATGGGTACAGAGACTATAGGGAATCGGCTGAATGAACATCCGGGACACCAAGGCTTCATTCCGTGGATTTTGAATAAACTGCCGAAATTCATGTTCATTAGAGTGCCCGATGACGACTTCGTCGGCCGATATGAGCTGGTAGCGGCTGGTTTTAAAGTTGCCCTCTTGGGTCAGTGACAACAATTGATACAAAAACTTCTCGTCAAGTTTGAGCATCTCTTGAAACTCTACGATGCCACGATTTGCTACATTGAGTTCTCCATCGAATCGGAAGGCACGCGGGTCCGATTCAGAGCCGTAGGTACTGAGACCTTGAAAATCTGCGGCGCCCGTAAGATCAGCAATATCCTGGGATTTGGGATCGGATGGAGCATAGGTGCCAATACCCACGCGATGACTCTCGGACAAGTAGATCCGCTCCAAGGGCACCTCATTAAGATTGCGATGATAGGTATGCTCAAGTTGCCATTGGCACCACGGGCACAGATCTCCCCGAATGCGAACCCCAAGGCGGGCCTCGACTCGGGACCGCATCTCGCGCGGGATGAGGTGCAACGGCTCTTCATGCATGGGACATCCCGCAATAGCCCAGAGCGCCCCGGCATCGGTGTAGGAAAATTGCTCAAGTCCCTGCTTTAGTAAGGTTACCAGAGAGGATTTGCCCCCGCTGACCGGCCCGACTAAGAGGAGAATACGCTTTTTTACCTCAAATCCTCGTGCTGCCGGAATCACGTAGTCTTCCATCAGCCTTTCAATATGGGCGTCCATACCAAATAAGTGGTCAGTAAAAAATGGATAGTGATGCTGGCGAGGATCCGCCGATTCGCCGTTCATGATCATTCGGAACAGACGTTCGTGCGCCGATTCCGCAATTGTTGGGGCCACTTTGACTCTTTCTACATACTCGGGCAAATAAATAACACCTGGGGTAGGACTTGTCTCCCAGTCACGGTTTTCCGTCATGGACAACTGTCGCGCCTTCTCTCCGTCAATTTGTTATTTTAGTTTTTCCCATATTTGCCAATTTTATCCCCGTCGAAAGACTTTTTGACCGCCCCTGGCATGAGCCCGACCCTCACCATGAACCGGGCCATCAACGCATTTAGATTGCATGTATGCCACATCGAAATTGGAGTCAGACTAGAGACCATACTCAAGGGAGGTATGTTGATGTCACCTTCAGGACCTATTGATTGGAGTCCCATGATCGTGGGCTTCATTGCGGGGTTTGTCTCGCGCATTGTATCCATTAAATCGGGCCGTAGCCACTACCCGGGGTATCCTTCGGGATATATCTCACAGGTGGCCTTGGCGATCATTGCGGCCATTATCGGCTCCAGTATTATCGTCTCGTTGGTCAGTAAGCAGTTCACCGCCGCCACCTTCTTAACCCTGGCTGCAACCCAGTTTCGCGACGTGCGCGCCACGGAACGCACCACCTTGGAAAAGGAAGAAGGGCTTATCTTGGTTTCGCGCGGGGCCGGATACATCGAAGGAATTGCCATCACTTATGAAGCGCGCAACTACCTGGCAATGCTGATCGCTCTTGCCACCTCGGTGGGTGTCGAGTATCTCGGGGTCATCATCGGCGGCATCATCGGCATCGTGACCATTGTCATCGGAGAAATCTATATGGCCGGACCCCACATGGGTGATGTCGTCGAGGTGGAGCCAGCCAAAATCCGATTCGAAAAGGGGTCTCTCCTTTATGTCGGTGATGTCATGATGATGGAGGTGGGTCTGCCCCATTCCCGAGAACGCTATGAACAAGAGGGCATCGGCGTAATTATTACCCCTAAGGGCCCCAGAGGCCAATCGGCACTCTGGAATGTATCACAGCGTCAGGCCATCTCACACGAAGTCGCATCAGCGGTCGGTGCCCAGAAAGATGTTGGATATCCTGAACAGACCCCTCTATGTCGCATGGATATGCCCAAAGGATCAGGGCGTGCCGCGCTTTCCATTCTTCCAGTGCAACACGACGTCCAAGCAGTCATCCGTGCCATCAAAAAAACCCCAATGTTAGAATCCGGCAAGTGGTCTCCCATTCGCAGCCCCATTTTAAACCGAAAGGAGTTGGATTAAATGGGTGATGCACCTACCCCCGTAATGTTTGCCATCGTCACGACCAATAAGGAAGCAGTGTATGGTGGCATGTCCCCGATTTTTGTAGCCCAAGATGAATTGGAGCGAGATCGCATCGCCATGTGGTTAACTCGAATCACCAACTGTATAGCCCATGATTTACATAACGGCACCATCATCCTCACCGTGAACCAAGCGGGTGGGGCATAGACGCCAGTTCTACCAACAATTAGCGGTCGCCATCCGCCTTCCCGGCCTAGTACGATAAGACCGGATAGGGGGAGACACCATGGCGCTGAACACAACGCAAACGCATTCCGTTCGTCCGGTTTCTCATTTTCGCCGTCGGGTACTAGTCCTTTTTGCTGCGATTCTTTGCGGTTTAGGGCTCTTAGTATTCCATTGGGTCCCCTTCCAACGTGCGCTATATCGCGCCAAACGGCAGTGCCTAATCTGGCAAACCGAGTGGCATCTTCGGGGAGATCATCGGGTGGTGGATGCACACTTCTTGGTGCTCTACCCGCCAGGCCACCAAAAGAGCGCGGAAGAGATTGCCCATCTAGCCTCTGATGCTTACGCGGGAGAAATAGCCAATCTCGGGATTCATCCGACGGGTCGCCTGGTGATTGCGGTCTACCCCAACAGAGCGTCCCTCAATGACGCTGTAGGCCTACCACCGCAACAAAATAATATTGGCTTTTATTGGCATGGCGTGATTGATGTCTTAGGCCCCCACGGTCTGCACCAAGCCATAGGACTTCCGCTGTCTTCTTATCCACTGGACGGCCCCGTAGCCCATGAATTAGGCCATGCCCTACTAAACCTCGGAGCGTACGGCAACTATCCTTCTTGGTTCAATGAAGGTGTCGCACAATGGGAGGACCTTCGGCAAACCGGCTATCAATGGCTGACTGCGCACAACGACCTCCGAACGGATCCTTTGTACTCCTTGTCGACCCTCTCCAATGATTTTTATCAGCTACCCCATCAGGGCCTCGCCTATCGCGAAGGGCTCGGCATGGTGGAATATTTGGCGCATCTGGGCGGGCCCAACACCTTAGCAAATCTGGTCCATGTGCTGGGGCACGGTACGCCATTTGACATCGCCATTAAACGCACGTATGGCTCCCCAATTCAAACCTTATTCGATCACTGGCAACACTCATTACATCGCTCGGTATAGGAAGCCCCCTGGCACTCCATACTGTTAAGGGAGCTTGGGGAGGACAAGGGCGTGATTATCGTGGACGAATCGGATGCTTTTGTGCGTCTTAGTTTAGGCTCATTGACGATCGCATTGACGCTCGCGGTATGGGATCGTCCCCACGGCATCCTCGTTCCCATCATCATGGGACTACTCGTAGCCATGATCGGCCTTGCTATCGAAACTCTGTTACCAATTGATTCGCCGTTATGGAGGGGTTTCTTGTGGTTTACGATAACCGGCCTCGTGTTAGATTTAGGACATTCCCGAGGGGTATCCGTATCAACCAACGCACTCGTTATGGCTAGCCTCTTCAATGCCGTGCTGCAAGCCTGGCTCCCAACCAACTCCTCAAAGTCGCTCAATCGATGACAAATAACGGCAAGCGGAGCCGCCCCGTGAGTAACCATGCCCATAGTCCAAAAAGTCCCAACCAGGCTAATCCGACCAGTACTGGAGGCATGCCCAACAATAAGAAAAGTCCCAATCCGAGGGTATACCAGGGGATAATTTTACCGGCTTTGAAATGAAAACAATGCGTCTCCTTAGCCGCCATGATGGCGCTCGCACCCAACGTGAGTGCCCATGACACCAGTGGTGCATGGGGCCACATCAACGTCACAAGCCCACCCAAAACCAAGCCCCGAACCACCCATCGCCAACTGGGCAACCACACCAAAAAAGTCCACCCTGCGACCATTAAGCTTATGGCGGCGCCCCAATGTCCGAGCGTTACAAGCGCTTCCGACGATGTGACAGTGCTCATGGCCACCAGCCCGATACAGACCGTAAAAAGCAACAGGGCGCTTCGATACACCCGATCGAGCGTCGCGGGATAGTGGGGCATTCGGATCCCGGGCGGAGGAGTCAGATGTTGGATAAGTGCCTCAGACGATAGTCGTGTTTTTTCCATTGGTTGGTTGCGGACATCCGGTCCCGTGCGGGTTCCGCCACTCCTTTCTCGCCGTTATCTGGCCGAAACAAAATGTTGCCACCCCCCTTGGCCATCAGGATGGGCTACTCGACGGGTAGAATTTCCTATGTTCGACGCGACGTCCACAAGCCAATACACCCGGAATGCCGCGCACTAAATCAATGACAGCGCCACTGGCAGCGAGAGCACAATGCTCCAGCCGAAACCCTCGGTCATGGTCTCGAGCTAACACCACCGAGACGTCCCCGGGCCACTCGCGCCCTACTGCCTGAATGGCGGCCGCCACCTGCCGTTCCCGACCAGATTTGTCGAGACGCACATAGAGGGGCCCGACCGCCTCTGGCCATTGCCAACCCAAGCTCGCCTCCACGTCTAAGCCCGATGAATCTTGCCTGGTGGATTCTTCGGACTCAAACAACGAGAGTTGCGTTGGCTCCCATGGCTGGCCAGGAAGGCCGCTTAATACGCCAGCCGCCTGCATAATGTCCATTTCCCGTTCGCCAAGAGGACGGAGACGCTTCATAAAGTCTAGCACGTTGAGAAAGATTCCGTCCCGCCGACGGCTGTCTATAATACGATGTGCCAGGTCCGGACTCAGACCCCGAATAGCATTGAGGCCCACTCTCACTCCCGCCCCATCTCGACAACATCGCATCCCACTGACGTTCACATCCGGTGGGTACAGCGCAATTCCGCGGGCAGCCATAACATCTACCGTGTGTTGCAGCCGTGCCGTATCCGAGAGACTACTGAGTTCAGCGGACCAAAATTCTAATGGGTAGTGGGCTCTCAAAAACGCCACGTAATAGCTCAGCGTGCCGTATGCGGCCGCATGAGATTTATTGAATCCGTAATCAGCAAAAGACATAATTTGGTGCCATAAAGCCTCTTGGGCCTCCGTAGCCATCCCCCGCTCGCCAAGTGCCCGCACAAAATGATCCCGCTCACGATCGAGAAGATCCCGGTCTTTTTTGCTAATGGCACGTCGAAACATGTCCGCCTCCGCCCAAGAATACCCGGCCAACTCGCGAATCACCAGCATCAGTTGTTCTTGGTACACCACGATCCCGTAAGTTTCGGGCACCAGGCGTGAGACCGGATCGTCAGGAATCGGTCGTATTCCCCGACGTCTATCCAAAAAGAGGCCGATGTTTTCCATAGGGCCTGGCCGATATAGAGCGACCACGGTCATTACCTCTTCTAAAGACCGTGGCCGCATGCTTCTCAGGAGCTCGATGACCCCCGTACCATCCAGTTGAAAGACAGCTTCGGTGTCTCCTTTCCCTAAACTATCCAGAGTGAGCAAATCCTCCGGATCGAGGGTCCGAAAAAATTCTTCGGTCAATCCGACCTCTTCCTCAATCTGCCGAATCACCGTCAAGGTGCGTAGGCCCAAAATGTCCAACTTCAAAAATCCCATGCGTTCGAGCGATGCCATTTCCATTTGGGTGATGAGACGTCCCGTGTCGTCACGGTGGCACGGAATCCAAGTATCTAAAGGAGATGGGGCGATAATGACCCCCGCCGCATGGGTCGACCCATGACGGACCAATCCCTCGAGTGCTGTAGTCACCCTACGCCACCGTCCTGACGGATCGTACTGGTCCAAGAGTGGCCCTACAGCGGCGACGCCATTTCCGATGGGAATCTGGGCCGCCGTCCGGTCGATCACCGCCGGATCCATATTGAGAGCCTTGCCGACATCACGCACCACAGCCCGACCACCCAGTGTACCGTACGTGCCGATTTGCGCTACACGATCACTACCCCAACGCCTCCGCAAGTATTCTAAAATCTCACCACGACGTTCGACGTCGAAATCAAGATCAATATCAGGCATCGTCCGCCGCGCCGGGTTGAGAAATCTTTCGAAAATAAGTCCATGGGCCAAGGGGTCGATAGCCGTAATCCCCAAGGCATACGCCACAAGACTTCCGGCCGCGGAGCCACGCCCCGGACCCACACGAATTCCCGCCGTCTGCGCATAAGTCACCAGATCTTCGACGATAAGGAAATATCCCGCAAATCCCATGGTTTCAATCACGGACAATTCCCGATCGATACGCTCCGTGACTGCTGGGTGAATAACCGGATAACGGGTCTTAACTCCTGCTCGGACTTTGTCCCTCAGTTGGCGGACTTCCTCGGCCGAGGATCGGGCAAATGCCGGAAGTTTGAGGTTGCGCTCGGGCAAGACGGAGCCTTGCGGACGCCACGATAAACAGCTAGCCCACCAGGTATCTGGGTACTCGGCCATTAATTCGGCCACAGGGGGCACCCTAGGATACCTTGGGTGATCGGCATGATTTCCAATCTGCCCCAACATTTCATAGGATTCTTGTTCAGATGCCCGAATATATCGCACCGGACAGGCTGGCACCCACGGTCTCCGAGGTGTCGGTGCGACCTTGTCGCGGTCTGGTGGCCACAGACCCTCGACCACCTCGAAGAAACCCACCTCAAAAAGCCGCGACGGGATCGGTTCCGAAGTCCCAACATCATCCAGCCACACCACGATCACATGAGGGGACGCCGCCTCTTCGAGACGGATCGGCCGCGGTTTTTGCATCAAACTCGAAAGGTGACGCCATCCTTCGGTATCTGTTGCGTAAATCAACAGAGTACGGTGGCTGGTTCCTAGGTTCACCAAGAGGCTCACCCCGATCCACGGGGTGAGCCCGTTCTGTCTTGCGGCCCGATCAAAAAGTTCAGCCCCAGCTAAAGTCTCCCAATCCGCCAACCCGACATCGTGGTATCCTAGGTCCCGCAAGTGCGCCAAGCCCGGCTCAATCCGCCAGGTCGAACGGAGTAGCGAGTACTCGGACCATATATTGAGTAACGGGACCACGCGAGACAATGGCCATCTCCCCTACCTGGACGTGTTAGTTTTTTCGCGCTTACGTTGGGTCCGATCTAATGTTGCTTTTCTAAGCCTCACGGTCTTCGGGGTAATTTCTACCAGCTCATCCGAATTGACGTACTCCAATGCGCCATCTAAGGTTAAGGTCCGCGGCGTTGTAAGACGGATCCCTTCTTCGGCATTGGCGTTACGCATATTCGTCACGTGCTTCTTCTTACACACGTTGAGCTCCAAGTCAGCTGGACGACTATTTTCCCCTACCACCATACCCACGTAGACCGGGGTACCCGGTCCAATAAACAATACGCCTCGCTCTTGTGCATTATCCAGGGCGTATGACGTAGCGACACCGTCCTCAATGGCTACCAGGCCACCACGCGGCATCTCTTCGATTGGACCCGAGTAAGGCGCGTATCCTTCAAACAGGTGGTTCATCACGCCATAGCCACGCGTTTGGTTAATAAATGCAGAACGAAAGCCCAACAATGCCCGTGCACTAATCGTAAATTCCAAGCGAATCTGCCCTGGACCTGCTTGAGCCATCTGCACCATTGTCGCCTTGCGTGGCCCCAAGAGCTCCATCACGGTCCCTACGTGCTCCTCAGGAACATCTAAGAAAAGCCTTTCCATCGGTTCCATCAGACCTTGGGGACCTTGATGCATGATGACCTCAGGCTTGGAGACTTCCATCTCGTATCCCTCGCGGCGCATTTCTTCGAGCAAGATCCCCAAATGCAATTCCCCACGTCCCGACACCCGAAAGATTTCCGCATCTTCGGTTTCTTCGACACGCAAGGCCACGTTACGCTCTTGCTCGCGCATCAGCCTGTCTCGCAAGTGCCGCGATGTCACATATTGTCCATCTTGTCCCGCAAATGGACTGGTATTAACGCCAATCAAAATGGTAAGGGTCGGTTCGTCGATGTGAATGGGCGGCAACGGAACAGGGTTTTCCGGATCGGTGATAGTCTCCCCGATGGTGACATTAGTCAACCCAGACAGCGTGACGATATCCCCCACCACCGCGCTCTCGAGCTCCACTCGCTTTAAACCCATTCGCCCAAACACCTTAGTAACCCGGGATTTAGTGAGCACACCCTCGTGGTCTACCACGCCAACGATCTGATTCGGCGCAATCTTTCCTTGGCGAATCCGGCCAATCGCCAACCGCCCCACATACTCGTCATGGTCCAATGTGGTCACCAACAGTTGCAATGGCGCTTCAGATTCTCCAACTGGAAACGGTATGGCCTCAACTATGGTCTCAAAGAGCGACGAAAGGCTTTGGTCTCCGGAAAGGTCGGAAGACCGCGACGCCACACCTTGTTTGGCAGAAGCAAAAATGACCGGAAATTCCAATTGATCATCCGTGGCCTCGAGGTCAATGAATAATTCCAGGACCTGCTCCAACACCTCGTCCGGCCTAGCCCCTTCGCGGTCCATTTTGTTTAAGACCACGATCGGCTTAATGCCTTCGGCTAAGGCTTTTTGCAAAACATACCGAGTTTGCGGCATTGGTCCTTCGTTCGCATCCACTACCAATAAGGCTCCATCGACCATACTGAGAATACGTTCCACTTCACCGCCGAAGTCGGCATGGCCGGGCGTATCCACAATGTTGATGGTGACATCCTCGTACCGCACCGCCGTGGTCTTGGCCAAAATGGTAATGCCCCGTTCACGCTCGAGGTCATTCGAATCGAGGACCCGTTCAGTCAATTGGGTCGGGTCCCGAAAAATTCCGCTCTGTTTTAGCATGGCATCCACTAACGTGGTTTTCCCATGGTCTACATGTGCAATAATGGCCACATTTCGTATGTCACGCCGTTCCATTTTTTCCTGATGACCTCCATAGGACGTTACCGTCACAATTGCTGGACAATCTCTCGAAAGCTCTGCCCGCGTTCCTCAAAGTTTAAAAACATATCATAGCTTGCCGAGGCCGGAGATAGCAAGACCACGTCTCCCGCGATTGCATGTTTCCGAGCCGCTTGGACGGCCTCGGACAGCCCTCCGCCCACGGCGACCACGGGAACCGCGCCGTGCTCCCGCACAGCCCGCGCAATCTTGTCAGCCGTTTGTCCCAAAACCACGACGCACTTGACGGAGCTCTCGCAGATAGCCTTCCCCAAAGCCCAATAATCCAGGTGTTTGTCATAACCACCGGCAATTAGGATGATGGGGCTCTTTATCGCACGTAGGGCAGCCATCGTTCGGTCGGGCGCGGTTGCAATCGAGTCATTGATATACACGATACTATCATGATCCCGCACGATTTCCAATCGATGAGGCACTCCGGTAAAGGTGGCTAGAACCTCTGCGATGGCCTCTGGAGCCCCACCCGCCTGGATCACGATGGCAATCGCCGCCAGGGCGTTGGCCACATTGTGAATTCCTGGAACTTTTAATTTCCCATCTTCGACGATCTTCACAAAACGTTCTGTGTCTTGCCATGCCAACCAGCCGTCTCGGATTCCCGCCCCGTGTGCCGGCACCTCGTTCAGCGAGAAATACACCGGTTGACCCCGTTGCCCCTCTCGTAGCTTGGATACCAAGGAATCTTCGCTCGGCACTATGGCCCAATCGTCCTCCGACTGAAAATCCCAAATATGGCGCTTAGCAGCCTGGTACGCTTCAAAATCCCCATGCACATCAAGGTGATTCGGGGCCAGGTTGAGTAGGGCAGCTCCATGAGGACTATGCGTCACCAGTTCCAATTGAAAGCTAGAGAGCTCCATAACCACCCAATCCCGTCGGTTGATGCGCGGCAAATCGGGAAGGAGAGACACACCGATATTGCCACCCACAAAAACTGGGCGGCGACCATCCTTGCGGAGCGCTTCCCCCACTAAAGTCGTTGTGGTGGTTTTCCCTGCCGAACCCGTGATTCCGATCACCGAGGCCGGACATTTCCCCAAAAAGAGATCCGTTTCGGAGGTCAAAACCGTCCCGCGCGACGCGAGAAGCCGAAACTCCGGTAAGTGTTTGGGCATCCCCGGGGTGACATAGACTTGGTTCAAATCCGTCATCCTGGCCAACCTTGTCAGGTAGTCCGGCCCGCCCAGTATCTCGACATCCGCGGTAGATACGCCCATTCGTGTCAATATCTGACCCAACATAAGGGAATCCTTACGGTCTGCCACGATCAGATCGACATGGCTTTGGTCTAGAAAAAATGGAACCAGGGGTTGGTTGTTGACCCCTAGTCCCACAATGGCGATCCGTTGTCGAGGCGTCATGCCTGCCCTCTTTCTAGATATTCAGCCATCCGGTCGAGTCCCGTTGCCAGACGATCCATCGACGTCGCGTAGGAAATTCTAAAATACTCGGGCATGCCAAACCCAGATCCCGGCACCACCGATACCTCCGCATCTTCGAGCCAAGCTAACGCCAAGTCATCCGCATTCAATATCTTTCTGCCATGAAGAGTCGATCCGACCCATGCCGACATATTCACCCATAGGTAAAACGCTCCCTTGGGTGCCACTACGGACAACCCTTTAATATCTTGGATCCGGGACACCGCAAACCGACGTCGCCGATCAAACTCCCGATGCATTTCGGATACCACCTGTTGCGGTCCGGTAAGGGCTTGAAGTGCTGCATATTGGGAAATCGTAGCAGGATTGGACGTCGATTGGGACTGCAAGTTACTCATCGCAGTAATCACCGACTTTGGCCCCGCAGCGTAACCAATCCGCCATCCCGTCATCGCATAGGCTTTCGACACCCCGTTAATGACCACCGTACGCTCTCGCATGCCGGGAAAAGAAGCGATTGAGACCTGTTCGGTGTCATCATACACTAGCCGGCCATAAATTTCGTCAGAGATCACATACCAATCATTGTCCACGGCCAATTGAGCGATTTCACGCAACGTTTGCGCCCCAATCACGGCCCCCGAAGGATTGTTAGGCGAATTTAAAATGAGCCCTCGAGTCGCACGGGTCGCATTTTTCAATAAATCTTGCGCGTGCAATTCGTTGTGGTGGGCGGGATCTATCGCCACAGGCTGCACCAGACCGTCGGCTAGACGAATTTGTTCGGGATAGGTGACCCAATAAGGCACCGGCAACAGCACCCCATCGCCCGGTTTGACCAAGGTCATCATTGCGTTATAGAGGGAGTGCTTGGCACCCACGGACACTAAAATTTCATCGGGATGATACGCCACGCCACTATCCAGCTTCATCCGATCCACAATCGCGGCCTTTAGGGCCTGAATCCCCCCCACCGCCGTGTACCGGGTGTGGCCGTGTTCCATGGCCTCGACCGCTGCCCGACGTATATTTTCTGGGGTATCGAAGTCCGGCTCTCCCGCACCAAAGTTTACAATATCACGACCGGCCGCAACCAGGGCTTTTGCTTTGGCATCGACTGCCATTGTTGGTGAAGGGCTCAACTGTCCCACTCGCTCGGCAATCTTCATCGTTTCCACACCAGTTCCTCCCATCCCTATCGACCTTCCGTAAATAAGTTGTCAGCCCATAAATTATCCAGTAGCTCGCTCAAACGGTCCACCACGACCTCGATAATGCGTTCGCCTTTCTCTCGAGTGCCTCGGCGGCCATCTCCCGTCGTGGCATGTCTCAACGCCTTATCCTGAATCCCCTGTGCCTTGACCCGAAATTTAGGGGTATAGGGATTGAACGAAGCATCCTGCATGTTGACCCAGGAACCCGCCATCGCCAACATGACCGACGTCTCATCTTCCCCTGCGTGTCCCTGGCCTTCCGTGATTTGCAAGATATCCTTACTATAGTCCAGCCACCAATTTACCAGCACGGCGCGCATGCCGGATTCTGCCATGGGTTCCATCGCATCTTGCAGGGCTCCGACGTTACCCCCATGGCCATTCATCAGGACGATGTTACGGATACCCCACCGCGCCAAATTGGTGCCTACTTCCCCCACGTATTGGCTGAAGGCTCGATTGGATACAGAGATGGTGCCCGGCCATACCGCAAGATCCCAGGTGTGTCCATAAGGAACCGGGGGCAGAACTAACAATCGGTCCGTATAGCGTTCCTCCAGTTTGGCGGCAAACTGCATCGGCGCAATGTTATCAGTCCCTAGTGGACAGTGCATCCCGTGAGCCTCGACACTGCCCGTGGGCAAAATCGCCGTATCGATGCGGTTTAACACATGCTCTTGGAAGGTCTTCGTGGTCAGTTGTTCCCAATACACCCCAGTCACCTGCTTCTATCATTATTCCGAGGCTTCTACACCTTGAACCCCGGTTTGATTCTTTTGGATTCGGGACATAAATCCTCCAATACTCCCGGTTTCTTTAGCCGTTAACCCTCCCCAACCTACCTCGCGCACTTTCTCCATTAAGCCCAATGCCTCAGTGGCTTGGATTTTTAGCTGGAGTAGCTGGTCTGGACGCGGCGACCCGGGAGATGATATGCGTGGCTCCTCTAGTTTACCAGTTTGCGCCTTCTTAGGCATAGCCTTCCGTCCTTTCGGTGTCATGTTCTATCGTGGTCAGCATGCCCCAATCTATCCCACATTATGGCAGGGCGCAGGATATCCTGAGGGGTACCCCGGTTCTATATGATCAGCAATGCCTCGCATAGAAGACTAAATCCAGGCCCCAAGGAACATTGCCGGGGTCTAGATTGGGAACCATATTGTGACAAGTGCACTCTCGGGTTTAAATAGGGATCCATACGGCCAGTCTGGTTATTTTAGATTCGACAGAAAGGGCACCAAATCCTTAATAGCTGCAGGAGGCAAGTTCAATTGGGGCATCCCACCCTGAGGGCGTTCGAGTTGCGACTGAATTTGAGCAGGACTGAGGATGCTGCCCACATGAGAGAGATCTGGGGGATAGATCCATTGGCCCGTCGGAGTCTTCACGGCCCCCTTATTATTGCCGCCTAGTCCATTAATATAATGGCACGTGGCACACGAAGTCGCAAAGATATTATAGGGTTCTTCGGCCGTCAGCGTATTGTGAGCGTAAACCCCGTTGGCTGTAAAGTAGCCAAGAAAAAGCATCCCAAACATTAACATCCCTAACATCAGCGGACGTTTCAACAAGCGCCGTTCTGGATAGCGATCAATAAAGGGAATCATGTATAGCGCGAGGACCCCGATAGCCGGAACCCCAAACATTAAGACCCAGTCAAATTTCACAAGATGCAAGATACTCCAGTAATACCCACCGACATCAAAGAAGTTCTGAACCCAATAAAAATACCAGTCCGGTGCGGGTTGGTAAGCCCAATCACCCGGGTCGGCCACGTGACCCAGGATGGGATGCACAAAGATAGAGAAGACGAATAACACGAGAACGGCTACAAGTCCTACCACTAGTTCTTTTAATAGATGCTCAGGCCAAAAGGGTACAACCCCTTTGTCTTGATATTCTTTGGCCTTGTGTTCGTGGTCGCTCATGATTAACCCCCGTTGCTTCTAATAGGGTCCCGTAATACCTTGACGTCGGATCATTAAAAAGTGAAGGCCCAAAAACGCTATTAACATGGCGGGTAAAAACAAGACATGGATAGCGAAAAATCGCGTTAAGGTAGCGGCTCCGATCTTCGATCCGCCGGACAATATTTTTAGCAAAGCAGGCCCTACGAAGGGCACGTATTTTGTAAAACTCACGCCGACTTGTGTCGCAAAGTAAGCCTTTTCATCCCACGGGAGTAAATAACCGGTAAACCCAAAGCCTAATATGAGAAGTAGCAGGGTGACTCCCACAATCCAGTTAAGCTCGCGAGGCTTTTTGTAAACTCCCATCCAATAAATACGCAGCATATGCAACGTGACCATGATGATAATTAAAGACGATCCCCAGTTGTGCATGCTTAACAGTTGTAGTCCAAATAGTACGTGATGCATAATATACTTCGTCGAGTTGTACGAATTGATTATGTCTGGCACATAGTACATCGCTAAAAACATTCCGGTCACGAATTGCGCAATGATCAGAAGAAAGGTGACTCCCCCAAAGCAGTATACAAACGCGGAGACCTTTTCACTCGGATTGACGTGAGCAGGCACTGGGTGGTCTGCCATGTCGCGCCATAAAGGTGAAACCATGAGGCGATCGTCAATCCACCTCACTATACGCGTATACATCGTTCTCAACGCCTCCACTGCAAAAAGTGTAACCCAATGGAATCATGCTTCTTTAAGACAAGGTTCTGTCGGTGACTCTGTGGTACGCTGATGCGCATGGGTAAAGGTGGATTCACGAGCCACCCACACGTCATTCCCGACCATTTTCCAACGGAACACTCCCAGCGGTAGTGGCGCAGGACCCGACACGTTCAATCCATCCACGGTATAGACACTCCCATGACACGGACAATGGAATTGATTGTCCGCCTGAATCCAGTTGACGTGGCAACCCAAGTGCGTACATATTGGCGATAGAATATAAAACGCACAGGATCCACCAATATAACGGAGGTAAGCGTAATCCGCAGCCGGCAATTTAGCCCAGTGATCCACCTCAACATAAGAATAGGGCGCCTTCACTACGGTCCCTACTCCTCCGGTACCGGCTTGCACCGACGATTGTTGCAAACCCGTTTGAGCTCCTAAGTTCACCCATACCGGTGCCGCATTGTGAAAAGCCGGTGTGATAGCTGCCCCGACGGACGGTATGGCCACCAAGATTGCAATGACTCCCATCACAACATTGAGCATCCAATTAAAAAAATCTCGCCGTGTCCAACCGGCCTTTTGCGGCTTCTTACCCGCCACAGCTATCCCTCCAGGATAGAGAATATTCTGGACTCATTCACAACATTTCCCTTTATTCCTCTTTAACTATAGTTAAGTGCCATTGGGGAGTCAACAAAAGATGCTTTACTTTTTCGAATTAAATAACAATACGAATAGAAAGAATGATTAATTTATATGGCAACGACGACGAGTCCAATGAACGCCAAGTAAAATAGCCCCGCTGTCAATAATGGGCCAACGGTCAAGCGACCCTGACGGCTTCGCACAAATATCCATGCTGCCGCCCCCCACGCCAACACTCCAGCCGCGATCTCCCAAACACTCAATCTCCACGGCGAGAAAATCATTCCGAGAGCTGGTACCATGGTGGCCTGAAACGTCATGGCCCCCGTAACGTTGCCAAAAGCCAACCCATCTTTACGATGACGAATCCATAGCACGCTATTTAAGACTTCGGGAAGTTCAGTCGCTATGGGCGTCAAGATCACCGATAGTAAAAATCCCGAGATCCTAAAGTCCAAGGATACGCGATCGAGACCGACCACGAAAAAATGTGCTCCAAGGATCAGTCCAAATAGCGCCATGGCGACCTGCAATAGGACAAGAACAAACGGCGGTCGAGGCCGGGATGAGAGGTGTAAGCGACGACTCGGGCTCTTGGAGGATGTGCCCCTGCGACTGGCGTGGAGCAGTCGATACACGTGAATTCCATAGCCGATGATCAGGATTACGGCAAGCGGTCGATGCCAATTTGGCGGGGTGAATCCAGTCCCCAACGCAATGGCAAAACCTCCTAAGAAAAATCCAAGGTCACGATCCACCATTCCGTGGGGTAACACCGGCGTCCGTCTCCCGTGCGCCCATAGACCCAGTCCGATAATCATAAAAGCGAGTGTCGATAGCATGAGCGGGGCGCCCAAAATCGCGCCTAAGCCTATCGAATCGGCGGCGGGGTTGCCACCGAAGACCATAGCGATCACCGGGACCAAGGTCTCGGGTAACGCCGTACCTAACGCTGCTAGTAAGGACCCGATCGCCCCCTCGTCGAGTCCCAGTCCATAGCCGAGCCATTCAACCCCATTCGTAAAGTAATCCGCCGACAGGACAATGAGTACCATGCCACTAATGAGAATCAAAAGGAGTGACATCACGCCCTCCCTCCCTTTGCTGCCATCAGTGGATTATATGGACAATCATCGTCATTCTATGCGTCCAGGTCACAAAAATCCCTTTGACGCTGAGCTTCATACACGACAATAGCCACGGCATTTGAAAGATTCAAGGACCGCACCGCCCCGTTCATTGGAATCACTCGCGTACGGTCGCTATACTGCTTTAGGAGCGATGGGGAGAGTCCTACCGATTCACGCCCAAACACCAATACATCATTAGGCCCATAGTGGATATCGGTATAGCGCGTCTCTGCATGGGATGTAAAGAGGTGGATGCGTTCGGGGACCCTAAGATCCTCCGGTAGGGCCTCCCACGAGCCATGGATTTGAACCTCGACTAAATGCCAGTAATCGACCCCGGCTCGTTTCAAATTGCGGTCACTAATAGAAAAGCCCAACGGTTCAATGAGATGCAAGATCGTCCCCGTTGCAGCACATGTCCGCGCAATATTTCCCGTATTCGGGGGGATTTCTGGCTCGACTAACACGACGTGCATAATCTGCCCTCCCAGATTAAACTCAAAGGCTACCAGGCCATCCTGCACGACGATGGAGATCCTCCAAGAGCTGCCGAGCAATGGGCCCGCTGGTATGCCGCAACCGATGCCCGTCTACCTCACTAATGGGTAACACCTCCGTTAAGGTCCCGGTAAGAAACGCCTCGTCAGCGTCTAACAAAGATTCATAGGAAAATGGCGTCAAATCGATGGCGATCCCTCGCGCAGCGGCCAACTCCAGCACCACCTGCCGCGTAATGCCCGGCAAAATATAGTTGGTGGTTGGCGCGGTGTGGAGTGTCCCACTCTCCACAATAAAAATGTTAGCGCTGGTAGCTTCCGTAACCATCCCATCGCGAATAAAGATGGCATCAAACATCCCGGCCTGTTGAGCCTTGTGTTTCGCCAACACGTTAGGCAGGAGCCCTATAGTCTTGATCCACACTTTGGCCCATCGATCGTCGGCCACAGAAATCATCGGGACGCCGTCCTCAATCGTCGGACGACTAATCGGCACCACTGGTCTCACCCACATCAAAACCGTCGGCTCGGTGCTGCCAGCCGGTGGAAATCCGTGAGAACGTCGATGCGTGCCCCGCGTGATCTCTAGGTAGAGGCTCGCTTCAGACTCCGAGGCGTCTAGGCGGGACACCAACTCTTCGGCCACGTGGCGCAAAGAGACCAGATCCACCGGAGGCAGTTCCACGGCGGCCACACTTCGTTGCAGACGAGCCATATGAAGATCCCACTCAAATAGCGTGCGCCCGTAGACGTGGACTACTTCATAGACCCCATCGGCAAATAAAAACCCCCGATCATCGATGGATATCATGGCATTTTCTTCGGCGACAAATTTTCCGTTGAGGTATACGTGCACAGTATCATCTCCCAAGTCTTTGACTGCTGGCATTCCTGATTAAACCTTGACACGTCCCCGGTACACAATGCCACGGACCGGGTCCACGGTCACATAGTGACCCTCTGGTAAAGCTTCTCCGATTCCCTGTAGACCCACCACAGCAGGAATATGACGAGTCGTCGCGAAGACCGCCAGGTCAGAACTTAGTCCCAGATCTGTTGACACAATGGCGATCGCGTTATCCAGCATCGCGACCCATTCGGGTCGGTACCCCTCAACCACCGCCACGAAGTGCCGAGGAGGCACTCCGACCAAGGGTAGATACACGATCGGCCCCGTCACGGCGGCAAGGTCTGCACCCACGCCTTGTCCGTGTAAGATGGGTTCCGCAATGGTCTCGACGCGAACCAGATTGGTAGTGCCCGGCGTGCCGTAAGGCGTTCCGGCCGTGACCACCACTAAGTCCCCTTGGTCTAACAATCCATTTTGGATAGTGGTCGCAATGGCCTCTTTCACCATATCATCCGACTCCTCAATCCGTTCCATGCGGATTCCCAAGACACCCCAAAATACGGTCAATTGCCGTAGGCTTTTGATGTGTGAAGAAAGCGCGAGGATGGGAGTCTTCGGCCGTGAGCGCGAGACCATTCGCGCAGTGTATCCCGACTCAGTCGGCGTCAGAATTGCCCGAGCACGGAGTTCCTCTGCAATCTCGGCCGCCGCGTGGCTCACAACATCGGCAACGCGCTCTCGCTGAAATTCTCGTCGACGTCGAAAGGTGGATGATTGTTCTGCCCGTTCCGCGATCCTTGCCATCATGGCCACGGTAGCCACTGGATAGTTTCCGATGGCCGTTTCGGCGGATAACATGACCGCATCACTGCCGTCCCATATGGCGTTCGCCACATCCGTCACCTCTGCTCGCGTCGGCCGATCGTGTTCGACCATTGACTCCAGCATTTGAGTGGCCGTAATCACCGGTTTCCCTGAGGCGTTGGCTGCTTCTATAATAGTTTTTTGAAGCTCAGGGACTTCTTCCTCGGGGAGTTCCACACCGAGGTCGCCTCGGGCCACCATAACTCCGTCCGATACCCTAAGAATTTCCTCGAGATTATCCATCCCCATGCGGTTTTCTATTTTGGCTATCAGAAACGTCTCTAAATCGTGCTGTTCTAGAAAGCGACGGACCCAAAAAACATCGTCGATCGTTCTCACGAATGAGAGCGCCACAAAGTCTATAGCTTCTTCTTGGATACCGCGAATGAGACATTCTTCATCGAAGTCGGTTAGAGGATCCAAGGGCCAACCAGATTCGGGCCGGGAGAGTTTTTTGTGGGACTGTACGGTGCCCCCGTTCCGGGCGATCAACGTCATACGATCAGCCTCGACCGATTCGACCTCGACAACGATCCGTCCATCGTCGATCCAAAGCGATTCTCCCGGCTTTACGGTCTCGAATAAACCACCCCAACTGACCGTCAAATTTGGTAGGCTATCCGGGCCCTGTTGACCAATCTCGATACGGTCGCCAGGTGTAAGATGGAGGGGACTTTTCAGGGAACCCAAACGCACCTCCGGCCCACGGGTATCTAACATAATTCCTATTTCTACGCCCACTTCTGTAGCCGCTTGACGAGCCATTCGAATCCTTTTTTGATGCACGGGCCACGGCCCGTGAGATAGGTTTAGCCGCACAACATCCACGCCGGCACGGATCATCTCGGACAAAGATTTTACGCTATCAGTAGCCGGGCCAAGGGTCGCAACTATTTTCGTTCGCCGCATTACCTCAGTCGCCCTAGGTTTTCCGTAATGATTTCATGCGCCTCTTCGGCTTCGCCCTCCGGGACCTGGATCTCGATGCTGCCGCGACCTCCCTCATCAACATCGACCCGTTTGAGGTTCACCAGCATCCCTTCCGCTTCCAAGATGCCCTTTAAACGATCTGCCATCGCAACGGTCGGCGCGATATAAACCACCGTCCACATGAAGACGTCCCTCCCGCATCATCCGGCCTGAGTGTTTCGATAATACCTGTGCCCTCTATTGTCTATCTCGTCGGCCGAGAGTGCAACCATTATTTGTGATCGCTACCATTCCATGGGCATCGCTTCGTGAGTCTCATTTTTGTGATTGCTCGACACCCGAAATAACGAAAAAATGGCTGCAACGAGCGATACCGCCACTAATACCAGCAGTGCGTAGCGCACCGCAGGAACCCACGGTAACCTCGGCCCACCAACATGCTCGGTCCCGCCATTCATCACCAAAAATGCTGCCATGAGGGTACTCGATAATGCGGTTCCCATTGCCATTCCCAAAGATCGAGCCATGTTTAGAATACCCCCGCCGACTCCTAGTCGATCCGGAGGTAAACTACCCATCACGGAACTGTTATTAGGAGGCGTAAAGATACCCAATCCCACACCAACGAACACCAGCTCCACCACCATAAAGTACAAGTTCGCGTGTAGGGCAATGCTGAACGCTAAAAACAACGTAGCGAGCGCTGTCAGCGCCATGCCTAGTGTGGTCAATAACCGCGCGCCGTAACGGTCAGCGAGACCCCCAGCCTTCGGAGCGACCACGGTCATGCCTAAGGGCACGGCAGTGAGAATCAACCCAGTGACTGCAGAATCAAATTGCGAAACGCGCTCAAAAAAGAATGGCATTAAGAACAGGACCCCGAACATGGCGAGATAGGATAGAAGCCCCGTAAAGTTTCCCATACTAAATATCGGTATCTTAAATAATTTCAAATCCACCAAAGGCGCGCGAAACGACCGCTCGCGCATCACAAACGCTATTAGCAGCACGAATGCCATGACAAAAAGCCCCACAATGCGGGGGGAGTCCCAGTGCCAGATGTTCCCTTCTGTCAATGCCAACATTAGGGCCACTAAAAACGGCGTAAACAAAATCGTACCCCACCAGTCAAAGCTCATCTTAGTCCGGGAAATACGGTCCTTGGGTAAGATTAAAGCGGCGAGCGTCATCCCGATGAGACCGACCGGAACATTCACATAAAAAATGGCCCGCCATCCGAATAATCCGATGAGGGCCCCCCCGATAGCTGGCCCCAAGGAGAGCCCAATGGCCTGTGCCGATCCTTGAAACCCGATGGCTTTACCTCGCATCGACGCCGGCACCGTAGCCGTAATAATCGCCACCGAGTTGGCTTGTAGCATTGCAGCTCCCGCTGCTTGAAACACCCGTGAAATAATCAGCATGGGTAAATTGAATGCAGCCCCACACGCGGCAGACCCTATGATGAAAACCAAAAATCCAAAGGTATATAATGGCCGTCTTCCCAGCATGTCTGCCATCCGACCAAAAAATGTCAGCAAGGTCGCTAACGTCAAGAGATAGGAGATCAAAACCCAGCCGACGATGCTCGCTGAGGCATGAAACGAGGTACTCATCACCGGCAGGGCCACATTAACGATACTTGCGTCCAGCGCGGCCATGAAGGCCCCGATACAAACCGTCCCTACCACTAGCCATATGTAATTGGACCGTGTGGTGAATTTTTCTGATGGTAACTTTTGCCACGCTTGTCGTAGCCCCTTCGCCACACCCATACCGTCCTGTGCCACGGCTTATCCCCCCAAAAAAATTTTAACATGGCTTCAGGCGGACGTTCCGAAGTCATTCCGTAGCCATTATCCCACCATCGTCTCGGGAAATCTACCTCTGGTGTAGTCTCTTTTAATCAGCGTCATAGAATCGTACAATGCTATTTGATCGCTATACAAAAAGGGAGACGAAACACTGCTATGCCTTTTGACGCCATGCTATTACGCGCCTTAGAACAACGATGGCAGTCGTCGCTCGTAGGTATGGAGTTTTATTCCATCGTAATCGACGATAGCGGGAGCTTATGGTTATCGGGCCGAGATCCCAAGGATGGCCATACTGCCCGTCTTTTGATAGTCCTTACCCCAGGACTCGCGCGGATGCATTTTACTCTTCGGGACCTTCCCGGAAAGTCCCGAAAAAGAACGATCCCGGGATTTCTCCAAAGGCTTCTACCTTTTACGGTGGCCAGCGTCAGTGTGCCGGCTTTTGAGCGATGGATCCGCCTTGAAATCACCCATCTAGACGATCTAGAACAACCGGTCGAACGCACCATCATTGTCGAACTGGCGGGCCACCTGACCAATCTCATTGTGCTCAAAGGCGACAATATCATTCTGGACGCGTTAAAACGGGTAGCACCCGATCGTCCGGGCCGCTCGGTTTGGCCAGGCGATACGTACACCCCCCCTCCATCCATCGCGAATCCTTGCGAGACTCACCAAGACCGTGATCTCACCCCATGGGCAAAAATCTGGAAAAGAGCAAATCCAGGTTGGGCGTGGCAGCAATTCTGCGATGATTGGGCCCGCGGTGACTACCAATTTTATCGCCTAGTGGCCAGCAATCCTAAGCCGGGAGCCAACTCAAACAGCCCCGAGGTGTGGATCTATCCACAGCCCGGGTACCAGGCCACGCTCGCCACGGACCCCGAAGCAACGCTCGACGAGGTGTTCACTGAACAAGAGCGTCGCCGCCGAATCCAAGCCGATACGACGCAACTTCGACGACTATGGGAACAGCGCATAAGCCATCTGCAAGAGAAGATTGCGGAGTTTCGGGCCCAAGCAGGGGTTGATCCGGAACCGTGGCGCAACGAGGCCGATCTGTGGTTAGGATACCAATATCAATTTCAACACCAAAATCTTCCGTATACGGTTCCGGTACCCACTTTTGACGACTCCGGAGAAACGGTCGCGCTCACGCTGTACCCTGGAGAAACTCCGTGGCAACGCGCCGAGGATCTCTATCGTCAGGTGCGTAAGCAGAAATCACGCCAAGGATCCTTGAACCAGATGATCCCCCAGTTGGAAACCGAGCTTCAGGCACTTCAAAGTCAGATGCACCTGCTTAACAGCGAAAACCAGAATTTGGAATGGGTCCGCCATCACTTAAATCGGGCGCAAAAGACCTATGCGTCCCCCAATCCCGATGAGTCGCACCCCTATCGACGCTTTTCCAGCAACAGCGGGCATGCGATCCTGGTGGGCCGTTCACGCACCGAAAATGCCAACTTGACATTCCGTACGGCCCGGCCCGATGACCTCTGGTTTCACGTCAAACAATCACCGGGCTCGCACGTGATCTTGTCCTGCGGCAAGACCCATCCAAGCCTCGAAGACCTCTTGGATGCAGCAGAACTGGCCGTTTTTTATAGTCAAGCGGCACGATCATCCATGGTCCCCGTCGATTACACACGCCGCAAACACGTAAGAAAACGCCCTCATGGTGAACCAGGCCAGGTGCTTTACCGTGAAGAAAAGACCCTTTATATCACGCCCGATCCCGATCGTCTTCGTCGTTTGGGGGCCATCCGCGAAAAGCTCGGGGACAAATCGACATATACGCCTACGCCTTAGGCCGGGTCAAAGGAATCCCCGCCTGGCATAGCGGGCATTCGCCAGGGTCCCAGGTTGGAATAGAGCCGGGAGCGAGCCGTAACAAGGCCTCAAATCCCCTGTCATTCCAATGCGGCTTGTCGTGACCGCGGTCGACCAAGGCCCCGACCGCCACCACCATGCCACCAGCACCATGCACGGCCTCTATGACCTTGTCGACGGAGCTCCCGGTGGTCACGACGTCTTCCACGACCACAACCTTTTCCCCGGGTGCCAAAGAAAACCCGCGCTTAAAGGACATGGAACCATTATCGCTCTTTTCGGCGAAAAGCATTCGACTGCCTTCCCACTCCGATGCCACGGCATAAGCGGGGATGATGCCTCCTACTGCCGGTCCGACCACAGTCCTGGCGCCATAATCTTTGAGGCGAAACGCCAATTCTTTAGTCCATTCCGCTAAAGCCCATGGCCGTTCGGTGAGACGCGCCATTAATAGAAACTGATCACTATGGCGCCCTGTCGTTAATACAAAATGCCCCTTTAAATAGGCCTGGTGTTTTGCCAGTTCATTAAGATCCCACGGCATCTGCATTCTCCTTGAAGTGAGTTAGAAGTGTGTGGTAAGCCTGGCCCGGATCCGAAGCCTCGGTCAATGATCGTCCTATCACCAGATCGGTGGCTCCAAGCCGCCATGCATGGTAGGGATCCAGCACATGGGCATGGTCATCGGCGTCCCTATCGCCCCATCTTAATCCCGGCACGACAATCCGCGCATCGGGCCAGAGTTGTTTGACGTGTTCAACTTCGGCCGCGGACGTCACAACTCCGCTCAATCCATTGGATTGGGCCAAAGACGTTAACCGTGAAACCAACATAGGCGCCGAGCTTCCCCATCCCAAACGGGTTAGGTCGTCATCTCCCATGCTGGTTAATAGAGTCACCGCCACAACGGCGGTCTCCCCCATATTATGCGCTTCTTCTAACATAGCCGAACCACCACTGGCATGGACCGTCGTCAACGCCGCGCCCAGTTGCTTGATTTGAGTCAGAGCACGCCCCACTGTCGTTGGAATATCATGCAGCTTCAAATCCAAAAAGATTTGAAGCCCGCGGTCCACCCACCGGCGGACCCCATGAGGTCCCACTCCCGTAAATAGCTCAAGACCTACTTTGAACTGTCGATGAGGTTGAAATTGGGCGATCAACCTTTCTGCCTCCGCCTCGGTCGGTACGTCTAGGGCGATCCATAAATTAGGGCGATTCATGAGGCAATCCCTCCTTTTTGTGCGGCAAGGCAGATCCGACCGCCTCGTCCAACGTCGCGAAGCCCCAACTCAAAAGTTCGTCGGGTAGTGCCTCGATAATCTCTTCCATTCTCTGCGGATACTGGAATGTCACAGTACCCACCATCACGGCCTGAGCCCCGACCATGAGAAATTCCACCACGTCGCTAGCTGTTGTGATTCCGCCCATACCGATAATCGGAATTTTTACCTGTTGGGCGACTTCATACACAACACGGAGAGCCACTGGCTTGACCGCAGGTCCTGATAAACCACCCGTGATCCCGCCCAGCGCGGGACGGCGGCGATGCTTATCGACGGCCAACCCGACCAAGGTATTGATGGCCGATATCATGTCTGCTCCCGCGCCCTCCACGGCTTGCGCAATCATGCCGGGGTTCGGCACATTCGGGGACAGTTTCACCATCACAGGAAGGTCCGTAGCGTTCCGCACCGCCTCGGTCACCAAGTAGGCCTGGTCTGGATCGTGACCGAAGCTTATCCCTCCGTGTTTGATATTGGGACAGGAAATATTGACCTCGAGAGCACTCACTCCAGGCTCCTCACTGATGCGTTCAGCCACACGGCGATATTCGTCGACCGTATGGCCAATAATATTGACAATCACCGCCGTTCCGGTCTCCCGCAAATATGGCAAGTCGTGGGTGCAAAATGCCTCAACCCCGTGATTTTGAAGCCCGATCGAGTTGAGAAGTCCCCCGGGCGTCTCCCACACGCGTGGTGGAGGGTTACCCGGCCACGGATCAGGCGACACCCCTTTCACACTGACCCCGCCCAATCGTCCGATGTTGACTAAATCCCTATATTCCGGACCGAATCCAAAGGTACCAGACGCAGCCACCACAGGGTTTTTCAGGACGAGACCTCGTGGAAGTTTCACCGCCAAATTCATTCGAAAATCAACTCCTCTGCCCTAAATACAGGGCCATCGGTGCATACCCTGAGGTATCCAGCCGCGCCGTCAACATATCCGGGAATCACGCACGCGAGGCAAGCCCCAATTCCGCAACCCATCCGCTGTTCCAGGGCTAACGAGACGCCCTGTCTCCCGTTAGTCAACCGCGCCACCGTCTTCAACATAGGGGTGGGACCGCACGCGTAGACCTGGCCCTCGGGGTGCAACCCGAGCCATTCCCGAAGCGGCTCCTCGATGGTTCCCCGGTGGCCTCTGGTTCCATTATCGGTGGCCACTGCGACCACACATCCCGATGCGCTAAACTCCTCCGCCAATAAGATAAGGCTCTGATCTCGGGCTCCCAGGATGGCCGTGGGTGGACTACTCAATTGACTTCCCCAAGCTTCTACCGCAGCCAACAGTGGAGGAATCCCGACTCCGCCCCCCACCACGCACCACGCTCGATGAGGGTCGGGTGCAGAGAAGCCCTTGCCTAAAGGGCCCATCACGTCAAGCGTGGTTCCCGGGCGCTGTGCTGCCAACCAGCGCGTCCCCTCCCCCACCACTTGAAGCAACAGAGCGACCTGGTGATTGGATCGGTCTATCCGGGAGAAAGAAATCGGTCGCCGCAACATACCCTGGGTGACAACATCGGCAAATTGTCCTGGCTTAGCTTCGGCCAGTTCCTCACTCTGCACCCAAAGTTCAGCGTGGCCGGGTGCTGGTTCCTCACGTCGGATGATGGGAACTTGAAGTAATTGAATCATCGCATCTCCTCTTGACGCACCCTCGATCCAAAGTCGCGCTGATAGGAAGACACCCATTCATTCAAGGAATTTACCCGAAACGCCTGCCGCGAGCGCGTGCGCAATGCTTCCAGGGCCGCTCCCAAGGTGTCCAAGGACGTAAAACACATAATTCCGCGCTCCACGGTAGCCCGCCGGATCAAAAAGCCCTCACGCTCTCTATGGCCGCCCACACTAATGGTGTTAATGACCAGATTGAATAAACCCTGACGAATCAGGTCCACCAAATGGGGCCGCCGTTCCCCCAATTTATAAACTGGCGTCGCCGGAATCCCCACGGTGGACAAGAGCGCTAATGTTCCCGTGGTAGCGTACAGCCGATAGCCGAGACGGGACAGTTCTTCCAGATAGGGCAACGCTTCTTCTTTATCTTGGTCGGCGATGGTCACCAACACCTTGCCCCCGGCCGGTAGCCGGAACCCTCCTCCCAAAAGAGCCTTGTAGAGCGCGGTGGCAAAGTCGTGGTCAATTCCCATGACCTCCCCGGTGCTCTTCATTTCAGGTCCTAAGGCGGCATCCACCATATCCAATTTACCAAACGAGAAGACCGGCATCTTGACCGCAAAGTGCCGGGTTGGTGGCCAAAGACCTTGGGGCCATTCCGGCAGCAATTTCCCATGGACCGCTGCTGCCATCGCCATTTCCACCATGGGCGCTCCGGTCGCCTTGATAATAAAAGGCACCGTACGACTCGCACGGGGATTGGCCTCAATCACATAGACCTCATCCCCTACCGCGACAAACTGAACGTTGAGTAGACCCCGAACGCCAAGACTTTTACAAAGAGTGGTGGTAATTTCGACCACCCGATTTAAAACAGCTTGAGAAGCGCGCACCGGCGGAAGGACCGCCACGGAGTCCCCGGAGTGAATCCCCGCCCGTTCCACATGCTCCATAATGGCTGGGATCACCACACGCTCGCCGTCACTGACCGCATCCACTTCGAGTTCGAGGCCATTCATGTACCGATCGACTAATAGCGGCCGATCGGGACGCATCTCTTGATCCCGTAGAAGATAGTCCTGGAGTTGTTCCTCGTCATCGATAATCTCCATGGCCCGCCCTCCCAGTACATAGGAAGGCCGGACTAAAACGGGAAACCCGATACGGCGTGCCGCCTCCATAACCTCCGTAGCCGTCGTTGCCGTCTGACCCGGCGGTCGTTGGATCTGATTTTTCTTCAAAATTTGATCGAACGCTTCGCGGTCTTCGGCACCCCGAATGCCCTCCACTTGGGTCCCAAATATCTTCACGCCACAGCGGTCCAAGTCTTCTGCCAAGTTGATAGCCGTCTGCCCGCCGAACTGCACAATGACCCCGAGCGGCTTCTCTAACTCGATAACGTTTAGAACGTCCTCCAACGTCAAGGGTTCAAAATAGAGGCGGTCTGACGCATTGAAGTCCGTGGATACCGTTTCAGGATTGTTATTAATCATGATGGCCCGATATCCACTGGCCCTCAGGGCATTCAATGCATACACGCTGGCCGCATCGAATTCAATACCTTGCCCAATTCGGATCGGCCCTGATCCCAAAACTAAAACCTTCGGTCCGTCCAGTGGTGTCGCCTCGTTCTCTTCTTCATAGGTGGCATAGTAGTACGGCGTGACCGCAGGAAACTCCCCCGCGCACGTATCCACCATTTTATATACGGGCACTACACCCTGTTGAATCCGTAACACCCGCACTTCGTCTTCAGTTCGGCCGATGATCGAAGCAATCCGGCCATCACTAAAGCCCATTTGTTTCAGAACTCGAACTCGGTCTAACCATTGATCCGGATGATCCCGAAGCCATTTCTCCATCATCACGATATCGCGAAGCCCCTCGAGGAACCACGGGTCGATGGATGTCGCCTCATGCAGTTGGGCGACCGTGATGCCCCGCCGCAATGCTTCTGCGATATAAAAAAGACGTTCGTCGCTAGGAGTCACGGCCCGTTCCCATAACTCGGCGTCGGTTGCTGCGGCCTCGTTCGGGCCGCTCACTCCGTTGCGTTTAATTTCAAGCGAGCGAATGGCTTTTTGAATGGCCCCTGGAAACGTCCTGTCAATCGCCATGACTTCCCCGGTGGCTTTCATCTGGGTACCGAGCGTCCGATTGGCCGAGGCAAATTTGTCAAAGGGCCAGCGCGGTATCTTGGCAACCACATAGTCTAATGCCGGTTCAAACGCGGCCGTCGTCTTTTCCGTCACCGGGTTTGCTATTTCTTCCAGGGTCAACCCAATCGCCAACTTTGCGACAATCCGGGCAATCGGGTATCCCGTCGCCTTCGAGGCGAGAGCACTGGAGCGCGACACCCTAGGATTCACCTCGATCACCCGATACTCCCCATTAGGATGCAACGCGAACTGTACGTTGCATCCTCCTTCAACCCCTAGGTGATGCACAATATCGAAAGCGGCGGTTCTGAGCAGGTGATACTCCCTATCGGTGAGCGTTTGGCTCGGCGCCACTACAATAGAGTCGCCGGTATGAACGCCTACGGGGTCAAAATTCTCCATGTTACACACCGTAATCGCGTTACCCCGACTATCGCGAATGATTTCATATTCAACTTCCTTATAGCCCGCGATGGATTCCTCCACCAACACCTGGGTGATGGGACTAAGCGCCAACGCATGCGGCAAGCGCTCTAACATTTGGGTGTCATCGGCTACAAATCCGCCGCCGCTCCCCCCTAAGGTATAAGCGGGCCTTAGCACCAACGGGTATCCAATCGATGACGCAAACTCTAATCCTTCTTCTGTGGTCGTGACGGTCTTACTCCGGGGTATTGGGTGTCCTAGGCGCAACATCAGTCGTCTAAAGGCCTCGCGATCTTCCGCGAGTTCGATGGTCGCGATCGAGGTTCCCAGCACCTGAATACCGAGATCGGTTAAGATTCCAGCACGTGATAAGTCGGTAGCAAGATTCAACCCCATCTGGCCGCCCAACGTGGCCAAAATACCATCTGGACGTTCTTTCCCCAGTATATAGGCCAAAAATGATACGGTTAATGGTTCGATATATACGGTATCGGCGATCGAGAGATCCGTCATGATGGTCGCCGGGTTGCTATTCACCAAAACCACTTCGATGCCTTCTTCTTTTAAAGAACGGCAAGCTTGGGTACCCGCATAGTCAAACTCCGCTGCCTGACCAATAATAATCGGCCCCGATCCAATCACCAGAACTTTCTTTATGTCTTCCCGCTTAGGCACGTCGTTCCTCCTTGTGGCCGGTCACGAGCCCCATGAATTCGTCAAAAAGATAAAGCGAGTCGGAAGGTCCCGGCCCGGCTTCCGGATGATGCTGTACCGACAAAACCGGGCGCTCACGATGCTGCAATCCCTCCACCGTGCGATCATGCAAGTTAGTCAGTCGCACCCGATACCGGTCTTCAAGATCTTGAGCATCCACGGCATATCCATGGTTTTGAGCCGTAATCAAGACCTTTTGGGTCACATGGTCCCACAGTGGATGATTTGCGCCATGATGGCCAAACTTCAGGGGATAGGTACGGGCCCCTTCCGCCAAACCAATCAACTGATGTCCCAAGCAAATGCCTAAGGTCGGATAATGGTTGATAACATAGCGCACGGTGGGCAGTACTTGGGGAATACTTGCCGGGTCGCCGGGACCGTTGGAGAGAACGACGCCATCCGGCGACAGTGCCCTTATTTCATCCTCGGTGGTAGTTGGAGGAACTACGGTAATTCGTGCGCCACGTCGTTGCAATTCGGTTAAAATCGAGGTTTTCGCACCGTAATCGATAACGACCATGTGCGGACCTTCCCCAGGAATCGTGATAGGACGTGGCGTGGCTACCTTAAATACACTGTCGCTTAAATTCACCGCAGATAAAGCCTTCGTAACATCTTCGACATTGGCCGCATCAGGCGTTAGGGCGGCAATTTGGGTCCCCTCAGCCCGTAAGTACCGCGTGAGGCTTCTGGTATCCACCCCGACCAGCCCCACCTTGTGATAGCGCCGCAAATAAGCTTCAATCGACTCAATTTCACCCCAGTGCGACGGCACTAAAGAATTTTCTCGCATGACCACCCCTGCCGCCCAAGGAAACAGCGATTCTGCTGCCTCAGCAAAGGTCCCGTAATTCCCGATCAAGGGGTACGTAAGGACCACAATTTGGCCATAGTAGGAGGGATCCGTTAAGATTTCTTGGTATCCCGTCATCGCCGTGTTGAACACCACTTCGCCGGCGATAATATCGTCAGTCGCTCCAATTAATGTGCCCTGATAGCGTTTTCCGTTCTGAAACACAAGACTCCCTGACACGCTCAACCTAACACCTCACCTTCCCGCATGGTCCACTTGCCTTGTAACATAGTGCCGACCGCTCGACCAGTCAATTCGACGCCCATCATCGGGGTATTCTTCCCCCGCGAGTAAAATTGCTTAGGATCTACCGTCCATCGATGGTACGGATCGATTAACGTCAAATCGGCGCGGGCCCCTGGCACGATCCCGGGATAATCCATCATCAAGGCCCGATGGGGACCCAAGGTCATCCGAGCCATCAGCTCCAACGGCGTCATCCGCCCGCTGTGTAACAATGCCGTTAGGACGGTGCCCACACTAGTTTCTAGTCCACTAATGCCATAGGGTGCTTCTAGATACGGCGCATTCTTCTCATCCCGATGATGAGGTGCATGGTCAGTGGCAATCACCGATACCAAACCGGACACCACCGCGTCGACCAGAGCCTGTCGAAACGCCTCAGGGCGTAACGGGGGATTTACCTTCGTGACCGGGTCGGCTTTCCATTCTGCTACCGCCTGGTCCGTCAGGAAGAGGTGATGAGGGGCGGCTTCCGCCGTCACGTGTGCTCCCCGCGTGCCGGCATAGTGCAAGGCCTCAAGCGACCCAGGTGCAGTAACGTGCGCCACATGGAGCGGCCCTCCCGTTAAAAGGCTCAGTTCCACGTCACGCCACACCATGCTAGATTCTGCCACCCCGGGCACTCCCGGGAGCCCTAACCGACTGGACACTTGGCCCTCATGCATCACCGAGCCCTGAGAGAGATCTCGGTCTTCGGCATGTTGAATGATGGGGTGCCCCAACGTGGTTGCGTAGCTCAAAGCCGCTCGCATCAGACGGGCCTGTCCCACCGCATGACCATCATCAGAAAACCCCACGGCGCCCGCTCGTTGCATCATCCCCATCTCGGCCAATTCCTGGCCCCGAGACCCTTTGGTCACCGCGCCGAGTGGCCAGATTTCCACCAAACCAATCTCCTGGCCACGGCGAATTTGCCAGTCAATTAAGGCCGGAATGTCGATTACGGGATCAGTATTCGGCATCGTCGCCACCACCGTAAAGCCACCGGCTGCAGCCGCCCGACTTCCCGACAGCAAATCTTCTTTGTGTTCCTGACCCGGTTCACGAAAATGTACATGCATGTCCGTGAGACGCGGTACAGCCCATAACCCCCGGGCATCCACCACTGTCATCTTGGCGGTGGGGTAATCGATAAAGTGCCCGTTTTCCACGTAGATGTCACCCTCGCTATCGACGCCGGTAAAGGGATCGAGGATACGAACACTCTTAATGTGCCAACTCTGGTCGGACCAATCGTTCGGATTAGATGTCATCGTGCCCTCCCAGTAGCCGATATAGAACCGCCATACGAACGGCTACCCCTAATTGAACCTGGTCTAAGACCATACTTCGGGGGCCGTCTAGGACATCACTATCAATTTCAACCCCGCGATTTTGGGGACCCGGATGCATCACTAAGGCTTCGGGAGCCCACGAATCAAGACGCGCCAGAGTGAGGCCCCATCGCTCACGGTATTCACGCAAGGACGGCACTTCTCCCCCCGTCTGTCGTTCCCGTTGCAGCCGCAGCACTTGAATGACATCAGCCCCGCGGATTCCCGTTTCAAGATCCGTCGTGACGTCCACCGGGAACCCTTGAACAAGCAAATTCGGGGGACCCACAATGGTCACCTCAGCGCCCATGGTAGTCAGTCCCCAGATGTCAGACCGCGCGACTCGGCTATGCAACACGTCGCCCACGATGGCCACTTTCAACCCCGCCACATGCCCCCGATGCCGTTGAATCGTCAACAGGTCTAAGAGCCCCTGCGTCGGATGTTCATGCATCCCATCCCCGGCATTGATGACCGGAATCTCCAGGAGGTCTGCTAGGAGCCCCGGGCTTCCGGCGACCTTATGCCGCATCACGACCGCATCAATCCCCATTGCCGTAAGGTTTGAAGCCGTGTCATACAGGGTTTCCCCTTTTTCAACGCTCGAGCCACTCGCCTGAAAGTTAATGACATCCGCACTCATGTATTTTCCGGCCAACTCAAACGAGTTACGGGTCCGTGTGCTGGCCTCAAAAAATAAATTGGCGATGGCTTTACCGCGAAGCGTCGGAACTTTTTTGATGGGACGCGTCACGATGTCCGATAGGGTGTCTGCTAGAGTTAGAAGCCCCGTCAAATCATCCGGCCCCAAGCCTTGTAACCCAATGAAATCTTGCACAATGGTCTACTCCTTTGGTGCTTCACGGCTTATTTCATTACGTTTCTCAACGAAGACCCGATCCTCTCCGTCTACTTCGCTTAGACAAACCCTAACCTGTTCAGCGCGCGCCGTAGGCACATTCTTTCCCACGAAATCGGCACGAATTGGCAGTTCGCGATGGCCGCGGTCGATCAATACCGCTAATTGGATGGCCTGCGGGCGTCCGTAATCAGCTAATGCCTCCATAGCCGCCCGTACCGTGCGGCCGGTAAACAACACGTCATCTACCAAAATCACCACGCGTTTATCAATGTCCACCTCAAGTTCTGTCGGTTGTACCTGAGAAAAAGGACGATGAGACCAATCGTCTCGATACAGTCCGATGTCGACCATGCCGACTGGCACCGTCAAATTTTCTACCCGATAAAGATTGTCCCGAATCCGGCGCGATAGCGGCACTCCTCGAGTACGGATGCCGACCAACACCAGATTATCCGCACCATGATTGCGTTCGACAATCTCATGAGCTATACGCATCAAAGACCGTCGCATTCCATCTTGGTCCAATATTTCCGCCTCTGCCACCGAATTCCTCCCAACAAAAAATGCTCTAACCCTGCGAAGGCTAGAGCAAAACCTTGGTAGCCCTTTCCAGCCTCGCGGGACTGGTATTAAAGGAAGTGTACCCCAAGTCATGTTATCTCACGCGAAGCTTCTCTGCAAGTTCTAATCCTCTTCAAGCGGGGTCTTGTTCCGAAATGACACAAAGGCCTCTAACTCCGGATTCGCGATCGCGTTTTCAGCCATCAGTAGCTCCGCCACATTTCGAGTCACTCCGCTATACCACACACCTTCTGGGTAAACCACCACGTTCGGGGCGCGACTACAAAATCGGACACAACCGGTGGCCAACACCATGGTTGCCCCATCTCGCGAACGGCGCCGAAGCTGGCGGACCAGCGCTTGGGACCCTCGCCCGCGGCAAGCCGTTCCCGTGCATACCCATATGCGATGCCGGGCCGCTTCCAGACTTTTGTGTGCTCGCGGCATGGGTCTCCTCCCGTGAAGATGACAGTCTTTCTATAGACATGATACCCTATTTGTGAGGAGGTGTTGGATGAATCACAATTCACGAGACTTAACCCGGCTCTGGCGTCGCACTTGGATTTTAGTCATTGTTTTGGTCCTGTTGGGCGTGGTTTTGGCGATCGGGCTCGATTTCTCCAAAACTGCATTAGGTCTCAACAAGAACTATACCCAATTGATCAAAGCCCTGATTATCTTGGTCGTCGGTGGCCTCATTTCGTACATATTGGAACGCCATCTTTTCCGGCTGGCACCCGGTACAGGCGGACGCAGTTCTTCCCTGCGGTTTTTCGTGCGTCTCGTGCTGGTATTGGTGGTGGTGCTCTCGGTGTTGGCAGCATTTGGCGTAGGTATATCATCCGTGGTGTTTGGTGGCGCATTTTTCACGGTCATCGTCGGTCTAGCCGGGCAAACCATGTTCGGCAACCTCATTGCGGGGATTGCGCTCGTCATCTTTCGGCCGTTTGACGTCGGTAATCACATCACGTTCGTCGCCTGGCAGTATCCCATGCTGATGCCGTCATATCCTCATGATGCCATGAAACCAGGTTATTCGGGCATCATCACGGACATCAATTTGATGTACACGACGCTTCGGACCGACCAAGGCGTACCGATGATGGTCCCCAATGGCATCATCATCCAAGCCGCCATCGAAAACCATAATCGATCTCTCCAGCGTCAAATTCGGTTTCGGTTTGACCTCCCCTTGTCTACCCCTGCCGAAGACGTGATACAGGCTACCCGGCAGATACTGAAGGCTCACAACTATCCGGGAGACGCTTGGGTGGTTGACGTGGCCCCGACCACCTACTCCATTGCCATCGGGGTTCATTACACAGGCCAAGACATCCGGGAAGATCAGATTAAACATCATATCCTAGGCGATTTGGTCCCCGTATTAGACCACCTAGGATCACAACGAAGTCCAACTCATTAAAGAGATGCCGGGTCAATCCGACACCACAGTCCCCGGATTGCTCTTTAAGCCGGCCCATGCCATTCATTAGTCCAGTTTCAGTTTGGGCGGGATCCACCCCAGACGCTCTAGAAAGGCAGGTGTGGGTTCTTCAGGACAATCAAGAATTTTTGGTGCAAAGACCGGGCTGGCCGTGGGTTCCCACCTGGTTTTGGTCTGAGCTACCGCCATCCAATCACTGGGCACGTCGGCCGTGAAGCATAGGGATTCTCCGGTGATGGGGTGCGTAAAAGCGAGAGAGGCTGCATGTAAGGCCTGGCCTTCGAGCCCGGCACAAGATTCTCCCCCATAAAGGGCATCCCCTATTACGGGATGCCCAATACTCGCCAGATGCACCCGGATCTGATGAGTACGTCCGGTTTCCAAACTCAGTTGCAGTAAAGAACGATTCTTGTCCTGAGCCAAGGTCCGATAATGGGTCACCGCCGGACGACCACCGACTACTACCGCCATTTTGAGACGATGCTTGGGATGCCTGGCGATCGGCCCCTCAATGGTCCCGTTTGGTACGGCAAGATGACCCATGACTACGGCCAGGTAGCGGCGATATACAGTCCGCTGCTGAATGGCTTCAGAGAGCCTGCGCCGTACTACTTCGCTCCGAGCTAACACCAGCAGTCCCGTCGTATCCCGATCTAAGCGATGTACCACCCCAGGTCGGGCGTCTTCGGAGGCCTCTGGGGTAAGCAACGACCAGAGGCGCTGTACTAAGGAATCGTCCTGATGTCCGACACTAGGGTGCACCACGAGTCCCCGCGGCTTATTCACCACCACGATCCAATCGTCTTGATAAATAATGAGACTCTGGTCCACGGCCTCACGATTCGAAAGCAGCGGAGCTCCTTCATCTTCGTTCCATGTCACATCAATCGTCTGCCCCTGATGCACCAAATCGCGTGCCTGGGCCGATTTGTGGGCTATTAATACAGATCCTCGGCGTATTTCCCGTTGCCACGCGGTACGGGATCGGTGAGGCAGCGCATCCGCAAGAAAGCGGTCTACGCGAACACCCTCAGCGTGTGCCGGAACCACCAGAATTTCCCGACGCGTTGGCATCGTTTTCCCTCTCCTGTCGCTGCCAATATTCCCATACCAACAAGATCATCCCCGCCACAATAGCAGAGTCTGCCAGATTGAAGACCGCCCAAAAGCGCACGTGAATATAGTCAATAACACGCCCCGTTATCAGACGATCCCAAAGGTTGCCCGCAGATCCACCCGCTAAGAGGCCGAGACCCCAAATCGCACGCGGGGACAAATCCTTGACCTTCCACGCTGCATAACCAACGGCCGCGAGCAATACAAAGGCCACCATCACAAACAAGAAGGTGCTATGTCGCAACAGCGAAAATGCCGCGCCGCTATTTAAGATATAAGTAATCCACAGCACATGCGGAATTACGGTAATACTTTGGCCCACCACCATAGTGCGAGCTACCCAAAGCTTTAGGGCCCGATCCATGGCCACAGTCACCAACGCCAGCCAAAGGATATTCCATCGACTCACGAGTCGACCCCAAGACCAACTAGAACATCATAACAACGCCCACAGAGATCGTCGTATGGGTTATGTTCTCCCACGTCACCCGTATATCTCCAACACCGCTCGCAACGCCTCCGATCGGTAGCCACCGCGGTGGCCGACACCTCTTCCCCTATTTCTACGACCACGTGTGCAGCCATCACCATTTCGGTCAATCGCACGCGCTCTTCATGACTGAGTTGGGCGTCCTGGGGCACGGTGAGAGTCACCATAGCCTGTAAGGAGTTCCCGATCGTCTTGTTGGCCCGCAATTCTTCGATCGCTTTGAGAATCACCTCACGATATCCCAGCAGCCGGTCCATAACCGACGCTTCTTCAGCATTCCATCCAATATCCCAGGGTTGAGGCCATTCCGTCAGGTGCACTGAGTCAGGTCCTGACGTATGCCGCTGAGCGGCCTGGTAAACCTCATCGGCCGTAAAAACCAATACCGGCGAGATGCCTCGAACCAAAATTTGTAGGATCTCCGCCATCACGGATTGCGTCTCCCTGCGTAACGGATCGTGCACCGCCAAGGTATACAACCGGTCCTTAATGATATCCAGGTAAAAACTCGACAAGTCGATCGTCATAAGCCGTACTAAGCTATGCACGATCGGATGAAACGCGTAATCGCGGTATGAGGTCCTAGCATCTTCGGCCCACCTAGTGACCGTAGCTAAAGCCCAGCGATTCAAGGGGTCGACCACCTCGGTCACGCGAGACCCATCAAAGTCTTCGAGATTACCCAACAAAAACCGAAACGTATTGCGGATTTTTCGATACGTCTCGGAAAGTTGGCCTAAAATTTCATCAGAAATTCTGACGTCCGATCGGTAATCGCTGGTGGCAACCCAAAGCCGTAGAATATCAGCACCAAATTTCTTCACCACGTCCAGAGGATCGAGGGTATTACCGAGCGACTTATGCATTTCACGGCCCGCCTTGTCTAGCACCATGCCGTGAGTGAGGACCGTTTTATAGGGTGCCTTCCCGCGTGTTGCCACTCCAGTAATCAACAGGCTATTAAACCAACCTCGGTACTGATCGTTCCCCTCGAGGACGACGTCTGCCGGCCAGTCCAAACCGGGGTGATCCGCCAATACCGCAGCTTGACTCGACCCAGAATCCAACCACACGTCAAAAATGTCCATTTCTTTTCTCAGATTAAGGCTCCCGCAGTGGTCGCAGGAAAACCCTTCCGGAAGAAAATATTCGGCCGGCTCACTCCACCAGGCATCGGCGCCCTTTTCGCTGATCACCTCGGCAATATGTCGGACCAATTTGGCATCAAGAATTGGATGCCCACAGTCCTGGCAGAACAATGCGGGAATTGGGAGTCCCCACACTCGTTGACGCGATAAACACCAATCTTGTCGGTCTTCCACCATCCGGCGCATTCGCTCACCGCCCCATTGCGGCTCCCATCGTACGGGATACGTCGCCTCCAATAACGCCGGACGAATTTGGCCCACTGACATAAACCACTGGGAAGTTGCACGGTAAATGACAGGGTTCTTACAGCGCCAGCAAAAGGCGTATTGATGATGAAATTTGGAGGCATGTAGCAAAGCCCCGGTTCCCGCTAGCTTGGCATTGACCACCGGATTCGCATCCTCATAAAAGAGCCCTTCCACCAATGATGTTCCCGCAACATAGCGGCCTTGGTCATTTAACGGTTGGACCACGGGTAACTTATATCGGCGCCCTACTTCAAAGTCCTCCACACCATGGCCAGGTGCCGTGTGCACCAAACCGGTTCCACTCTCTTGGGTCACGTGATCGCCCAGAATGATGGGTACCTCATGTCCTAAATAGGGGTGTTGGGTAACAACCCCTTCCAAAGTGTTCCCAGGGCGAGGCGGCGAGATGGACTCGGCCTCAAGGTTTAACACCGTCATCACGGGTTCCACCAAATCTTGGCCCAGTAAGAGCGGTCCCTGACTTGTGCCCACCACCACATAGGACAACTCGGGATGAACCGCAATCGCTACGTTAGCGGGAATGGTCCAAGGAGTCGTGGTCCAGATCACAGCACGGGTTCCCTGGGGCAAATCGTAAGCTTTAGGATTGCTCACCTCGAAGGCTACATATATTGAGTCCGATTCGTGGTCGTTGTATTCAATCTCCCCCTCTGCGAGAGCGGTCTCACAGTGAGGACACCAATACACACTTTTTAAATCGCGATAGATCAGACCTTTTTCCACCATATCCGCAAACACCCGCATTTCCGCGCCTTCATATGCGGGATTCATGGTGACATACGGATGGTCCCAGTCCCCCATAACACCCAGTCGTTTAAATTCTTCGGTCATGACCCCGATATAGTGCCGGGCCACCGCCGCACACTCACGCCGCAGGACCAGGGGATCAATCTGATGCTGGGAGACCCCGAGCTGTTTCAACGCTCGCATTTCGATCGGCAAGCCGTGGGTATCCCAACCCGGAACGTAAACCACATCGTAACCTTCCAGGTTCCAAAACCGGTTGATCATATCTTTTAAGATTTTATTGAGGGCGGTCCCGGCGTGGATATCGCCATTGGCATACGGCGGACCATCATGGAGGATAAATTTCGGCTTCCCATGGCGTCGTTGTCGCTGGTGCTCATATAACCCGGAAGTCTCCCATTCTTGGAGCCATTCTGGCTCACGGACGGGAAGGTTTGCCTTCATAGGAAACACCGTCTTGGGTAGGTTCAATGTCTGTCTGTAGTCCATGGGATTCCCTCCATATAAAAAATACCCTTGCCATAGCGGCAAGGGACGCAGTCAGCGCGGTTCCACCCTTGTTCCACGATCAGAAACAACCTGTCGTGGCACTTGAGAGCGCTCTAACGGACGCAAGTCGGCGACAATTAATCACCCTCATGGGGCTTTCACCACCGCACTCTCGGGCGATCTCGGATGGGATGGGGTCAGACTTGCACCAACCGTCTGCTCTCTACGCCCGCATATCCCACGTCGGTCCCGATCATCGTGTTTTCCATAGTATACCACACGGTTATTCCGTAATACCCCGACCCCCAGGACCCTCTGACAACATCGCCAGTTGCGACTCCAAAAGGCTTCGTACCCGTGCCTTAAACTGATCCGAGTCGCGCCGAATCCGTTCGAATTCCTGCAACGTCGCCTTCATTTTGTCTTCTGCCTGGAGGATAATCTGCTGGGCCTTGGATTCCGCCTCCCGCACAATGAGTTCAGCTTCCTTGCGAGCTGCAACTTTGACCTCCTCGGCGGTTTGTTGCGCCACCACAAGAGTACTTTGCAATGTGGATTCCAGCTTTCGATATTGTTCTAAACGTTCGGTCATACCCGAGGTGTTCTCTTTGAGTTCATCGTTTTCCCGAATCAGGGCTTCGAAGTCGCGGACAATTTCGTCCAAAAATTCGTTGACTTCATCCTCGCTGTAACCGCGAAAGCCATGCTTAAATTCTTTGTTAACAATATCTAGGGGTGTCAGTGGCATGTGAGTCCTCCGCTCAAATTACAAGGTACCCAATAATGTAACCAAAATATAGGCCGCAATATCCACCAAAAAGAAAGCAATCAGCGGGGATAAATCCATCATCCCCACGAGTGGGATCCTTCTCCGTATTGGTGACAATATTGGTTCTGTAAACCGATAACAGGTCGTTGCAACCCAAGACCAAATGCCATCCGTACGCGGCGGCACATATGACGCAATAATCCTTACCATCAATACCACAAAAAACAAGTCTTTTAAAATGGTCACCGTTTGGATCAAGTGGTAGGCAATTACGGTCACTTAGACATTCCACGCATCCAACCGGGTGCCTCCTCCTGTTCTTCGCTGGCGACTTCGACGTTACTCGGGGTGACTAAGAAAATGTTGTCGCCAACTTTTCGGAGTCCTCCGTCAACCGCATAGGCGACCCCGGACAAAAAGTTCAACAAACGCTGCCCGGCTTTTTCTTCAGCTAAGTCGAGATTGACGATAACTGGACGCCGGCCTTTCACCTGGTCAGCGATCGCCTGGCCGTCCTCCAAGGTTCTTGGATGCATTACCACTACCCGCATGCCGCGTGAGGTAGGAAGGCTCACAACGCCGCCCCGACGTCGCTTAGGGACCTCTTCCTCCCAATCGGAGGCTGCTGCAGTTTCTTCCACCTCGTAGTCTTCTCCCTCAACCTCTTCCAGCCCCACAAAATTAAGGAACTTCCCTACTATATTTGACTTCATATCAAACCCTCCTTATTCGCCTCACGGCTCTCCTCGACTATCGGTGGTGATCCAAAGATGCCCGAACCAATCCGTATCATGGTCGCCCCGGCTTCCACGGCCCATTCATAATCGTGGGTCATACCCATCGACAAATCTCCGAGAGGGGCCCAAGGATAGCCTTCTAATTGACACATTCGCCATAATTCGCCAATTTCCTTCATCAAGTGACGAATTCTTTGCGTTTCTCCAAAAGAATTATCAGTCGGTCGCGGAAACACCGCCATAATGCCGGTAAATATCAGGTGTTGCCATTCTTCAGCTCGCATCAGGACACGTCGCAAGGTAGCTGCGTCGGGCTCGAATCCGGATTTGGATGATTCTCGTCCACCGTTCACCTGCAACATCACAGGAAATCGATTGGGATACCTTATCGCGTGCAAACAGTCGTCTATCGCAGTCGCGAGCTTCTCGCTGTCAATGGAGTCAATCGCATCAAAATGTCGTATGGCATATTTTACCTTGTTAGTTTGCAGATGTCCAATAAAATGCAGAGGAACATCGGCTTTGGGAACCCACTTGGCAAGACTCTCCTGAACCCGATTTTCTCCAATGAGAGCGGCACCTGCCGCTAAGGCTAGGGTGCCCTCTTCCCGTGACCGGGTCTTAGTGACCGCCATGATTTTCACAGTCCGATCCGGTGCTAGAACGTTGAGGTTCGCTTGTATGTGTTGAATTCGGCTATCTATGTCCGACAAATAAATCCCCCCATGCGGCCGGTAGGTGTTTGGTCGCGGCGATATGAAAAAAATTCATGATGACAACTCGTGCACAGTCCCAAGACAGCTATGTGTTCTCGCAAAATGCCCAGGGACTCCAGAATGAGCCGATTTGTGCTCCATAAGTCGAGCATCCAATGTGCTTCATCGCGTCCTGGACCCAAAGTAGAAGCGGTTGTTAAGACCTTCCTCACGGGTTCTTCAACCGCGCGGTCCACTTCATAACAGCAGGGACCAATCGACGGACCGATGCCCACGCGAATATCGCCTAAATCATACCCGGCTGCGACGATCTCCATCACGGCCCGTCGTTGCACCCCAAGCACGGTACCCCGCCAACCGGCATGGAGAATGCCTACCCAGCGACCGAAAACGTCTGCTAGAAAAATGGGGACACAGTCCGCAAACCCCATACCTAAAGTGAGATGGACGTCACGCGTCAGTAATCCGTCTAGCCCCTGCAGACTCGTGGTTGGGTCAAGCGCCCCCCGTCCACTCTCAGACGAGTCCACCCAAGCCACTCCATCCTGATGAATCTGTTGGGCCATCACTAAGCGGGATAATCCCTGTGGTACCGCAAGGCGTCGGTTCTCCTTGACCGTATCCGGATCGTCTCCCACGCTAAACGAAAGATTCAGGCTATCATAGGGCGGCGCTCCGATACCGCCATGGCGGGTGGTAAACCACGCATCCACCCCCGGTATGTCTTGCCATCGCCACCGGTCACCTTCTTGCACCCACTGCATCTTCAGCGCCTCCCGTCCCAGAATGAATAGAAACGAACCCGTAAACTGCGATCATCCTTGCGAGATGCTCTTATCGATTAACCTGTCCTGTTCTTGTCCAGATCGTAACCGGTGGCTTCTGGTGGCCTTTACCAAACATCTCGCAGCGTCTTGGTGCGCGATGGTTGCTGTCCACGGAAGCCGTACCAGGACACGTGGCCCCTAATCGGTCATTTGGATTATGTTACCACGACAAGCACTTCATGGTCACCCCAGGGAAAAGGCGCCCCCATGCGGCGCCTATCCCAGATTGTAGTCGGTTGCTATTTCGACCAAAATCACATCGTGCCCAATTTTTCGGATCTCGGTCCATTGGATTACCGTATCGCGTTCTCGCCCTAACAATCCCAGCAGTCGCCCGGCTCCTAAAATCACGACCGCTTTGATCCGGCCAGCTTCCAAGTCTAGTTCCAGATCCCCGACGAATCCCAGTCGACGTCCATCCGCCACATTCACGACGTCTTTCATCCGAAGCTCGGAGGTTTTCACCATGAGAAATCCCCCCAAACTCACCCTATGTAGCACGAGTCTAGCCTAGAATGGGAGACAGGCTTTGGCTTACAGCCAATTCAGCAAGTCTCGTAATAATCTTGGTGATCGCCAGGATACCCGGATCCTTCCAGTCTTCACTGACGGGGCTAGAACCGCTGGTGGTCCGGGCGTCACGACAGGCGTGGAAATCGTGCTCTGATACGGCACCGAGACCGCATTCCCCATATCCACGAAACACAACGATGGGTAGAGTACGCACCACCAATTGTGACCTTGGGCGCGTCCAAGACGCACTAAGAGGGCGGTGTAATGTCCGGCTGGTAGAATCCAACTCCCGTAAGCCTTGGTCGGAAACACGGTCGTTCCTAGCGTTACCTGGGCCTGATAGGGGGCGTGCTCCCGGGACAAAACTTGATTCGCCACCAATTGAAGCTCTGACCTATCCTGCCTAAGAATATTCTTGGCTTGATGTAGGGAGTGGGCATGCTCTAAAACCGGTTCTAGAAGGCGCAGCACAGCGTCCCGCACCTGAAGCTTGATAGCCTGATCGAGAGGATTGTCCGAATTGGCAATGACGCGAAAGCGGATGACGTGGGGAAGTGTGATGGGATGAGCCACAGGTTTGGTGGCGCTTCGCTCTAGCGGGGCCATACTCCACAAAAACCCAATCGCCAAGATACTGACCATGACTTGCTTGACCCACATGGAACCGTAAAACCTCGCTTTTGATATATTTCCATCCGTGCCGGGATGAATCCCCAGGACCTCTTCGTGAGGCCGTTTGTCACATATACTTACGCATATGGGTTAAGGCGGCTTTTTCGAGCCGAGACACCTGGGCTTGACTAATACCAATTTCGTCAGCCACTTCCATCTGCGTTTTCCCATCAAAGAACCGCATGGTGAGAATCAGCTTTTCGCGATCATTGAGACGTCGCATCGCTTCGCGAATCGCGATACCTTCGAGCCAGTTGCGATCGTGATTCTTCTCGTCGCTAATCTGGTCCATGACGTAAATCGGATCGCCCCCGTCATGATAGATAGGTTCAAAGAGAGACATTGGTTCCTGAATCGCGTCCAATGCATATAGCACATCTTCACGTGGAACCGCGAGTTCTTCAGCAATTTCACTTATCGTCGGTTCTTTGGAGAACCGATGGACCAACCCATCTCTGACCTGCAACGCCTTATATGCGATGTCACGGAGCGACCGACTCACGCGAATCGGGTTGTTGTCCCGTAAGTACCTGCGAATTTCTCCAATGATCATCGGCACCGCATACGTTGAAAACTTGACGTTTTGTCCCAAATCAAAATTGTCAATGGCTTTCATCAGCCCAATACATCCCACTTGGAATAAATCGTCACTATGTTCTCCACGGTTCTGAAATCGCTGAATCACGCTTAACACCAGCCGTAAGTTTCCGTTGATCAGTTGATCGCGACTCGCGATATCGCCGGCTTGCAATGCTGTAAAGAGCTCGCGCATCTTGGCATTCGTCAGTACCGGTAATTTGGCTGTGTTGACGCCAGGGATTTCTACCTTGTTGAGCGGCATGGCTGTTGGGTCCTTCCCCGGAGTCGTCGACCGACTCACACCTCAAGTATCACCAAACCGCCGGAGGACTATACAAATCCGTGCCGCATATGCCACTAATTGGCACATAAAAATACCCCTGCCGAATCCTCTCGCAGAAGAGGTCGACAAGGGTTATAGGGGGACCTGCTCCCCCGTAAGAGTGATTCCAGGCGCGCAATAGGCTCACTTCACGAGTTCAACCAGGTGCTTTAGTTCGGGAACGAGGATTGGGCCGCATGTCGTCTAGCACTACGACGTGGCTCCCGGACCGAATCCAGCATTAGGGTCCCCAAGAGACCGCACAGGGCAAAGGGTAGAACGGCCAACATTTCCATGCGGGCTCCATGGTGGCTGGCTATTATCACCCCCATCGCTCCCGGCACCAGGACCGCGGATAAGAATCCTGCCGTATTTGCGGTACCCGATGCCAATCCCGTGCCCTCTGGTGAAAATAACTGCCGGGCTGCAGCAAACGTCAAAACGCTCGAACCAGTGGCAAACCCCAGAATGACAAAAACCAATCCTAGCAGCCACGGGGTTAATCCGTGAGGCCAGGTGATCAAGAGCCCCCACGCCAAAACATTGGCCACGGCGATGACCCGATACGGCCTTCGGACTCCATAAAAGTCACTTAATAAACCGGCTATCGGACCGCCAGCCAACGATCCGACCAAGCCTAGAGCCAAAAAAGCTCCGGCTGACACTTCGGAATAGTGATACGTTTGCCTAAGATATGGCACGGCGAAGATGCTGATAAAACCCAAGAACGGACCCATAATCCCGAAATGGGTCACCGCGATAGAGGCTATCTGGCGAGTGCGTCCAAATACGTCGCCCCATGGAACTGGGCGATCCGAGACCACCAACTCTTGTGCCGGGCTCAATTTCGTGAAAATCATGAAGCTCACCATCGCAAGGGTTATGAGCACGGCACCCATTACGATAAAGGGTAGGCGCCATCCCGCTCTGTCAATCCACACCGCAAGCGGTACGGTAGCAATCAAAGCCCCCAAATTTCCCGCCATCGCCGTGAGTCCCAGCACGCGTCCAAACACCCCAAAGCTAAACCAACGTCCCAATACCGCGACGATGTTAAGCCAAATCAATGCATCCCCAAGGCCTACCATGACACGCGAGACAATGATGAGCCCGAAACTGTGGCTCGACCCAAACAAGAGAGTCCCGAAACCATCCGCTAGTGTCCCTATCACTAAAAGACGCTCAGGACGAAACCGTCGCGCTCCCAGCGCCACTGGAATCTGAAGCAAGGCATAAATCAGGTATTGTCCCATGGTCATCCAGGACAGAGTCGTCACCGTTATGTGAAATGTCGTCAACAGTTGACCCGTCACCAGACCTGGGGCCGTCCGTTCCATAAAGATCAGTCCGTAAATTGTCGCCACCGTGACTAAAATTAGGGTGGGTTTCGCTTTATTCAGGTTCATCATTCTAGCATAAAGCACAATCGCGCCGATTCACGCCATCGGCATAAAATTCCCACAGATACGGTTGCAGGATCACAAAACCGAGCCACCCCGGGATCTTTGCACGCGGGCATGGCTCGGCACAAGGCGGCATCTTATTCCATGCGATGAAATTCTTTTTGGAGCCGCTTAATAATCCGCTTTTCCAGCCGCGAAATATAAGATTGGGAGATGCCAAGAGAATCCGCAACCTCCTTTTGCGTTCTCTCCGTCCCGTCATGCAGGCCAAACCGCAACTCCATGATCCGGCGTTCTCGTCCGTTTAACTTATCCAACGCGCGCCGCAACAGAGAGCGGTCCACTTCGTCTTCCAATCGTTTGTAAATGATGTCCGTTTCCGTGCCCAGAACATCTGATAGAAGAAGTTCATTGCCGTCCCAATCAACATTAAGGGGCTCATCAAAGGAAACTTCGGACCGAAGCCGAGAGTTTCTCCGGAGATACATCAGAATCTCATTTTCTATGCACTTGGACGCGTAGGTAGCGAGCTTTATTCGCTTTTCGACGTTGAAGGTGTTGACCGCCTTGATGAGCCCAATGGTACCGATCGACACCAAGTCCTCAATTCCCACGCCCGTATTCTCGAACTTGCGCGCTATGTATACTACTAAACGCAAATTCCGTTCGATCAATACGGCTCGCACCCCTGCATCACCCTGACTTAAAGATGATAACAAATGGGCCTCCTCATCTAAACTTAGCGGAGGTGGTAATGCCTCGCTGGAACCGACATAGTGGATATCGGTTGCCCCCTGATCAAATCCAATCCATTGGCGGATTTGTCGAACCACCCGATCCACCCAGGTAGGCATCGTTGCCCCAGTCGTTTCTTGGATCATGCGCCCACTCCCTCTTTATGCGAATCTAGTGCATCAGCAATGCATGCCGGATTGACCAATGCCTGGTAGGCTCCGTCTGCGGTCAGCGCAGTGGCACTAAACCCCACCATTACCGGCAGCAACCGATGGCTCACCCCATCTTTCATCGCCTCAACCCGGTCGACAGCCAAAACCGGAAGTGTTCCACCACCACCTAACGAATGAAAATCTAAGACTCCCAGTCGCGATTGCCATGCCGCAGGCGGAGCCACTAGGTTTCCCACGGTCACGTTCACGACCCATTCCAGAACCTCGGCCGGCGCCCATTCGATCAGAGCTCGCGTTTCCACAATGACCACGGGACGCCGTAAAACGGGATCCCGCACCTGATTCCCGGAGTCCCACAACGCATGGACGGTCACGGCCTTTCCGTCTAGGAAGAGACGGATATCACCTAAACTGCCCAACCCTACCGCATGATGTTGTTTCCAACGCGGCATTCCGATGGTCAAGCCCACAATGACGGCCGGCAGCACCGTAGTTAACCAGTAAAAGGGCGACACCCCAGGAAACACCCGGAGTCCCCATGTGAGTAACAAGAGGCCAAGCCCCCCCACCCCAATCGTGCCGGCAACAAATATGGCGTAAGCGTTGATCCATCGACGGCGGCTCCTCAGAGGGTATAAGCCGACATACAGTAAGAGAGCCGGCCACACCATGACCAGCCCCCAGGGCAGCGCATAAACATTCTGGGACGCTAATACCCATAGGGTAGGTATGACTCCGATTGCCGAAGCTAGGAGAAGCCGTACGACCCGAGTCCGGACCCCTAGTACGCGACCTGTCATCCACAATAAAACGCCATCCATTTCCATGCTCAAGAAAAGGGTTCCCTCAGCGTTAATCATCGGAGTCCCCCCTTTTTTGTCCATCGAGATACCCTATGCTCTCGCAGCGCTCAGGTATGTCTCTTGGGGCTCATTCTAGGGGCCTGGATCAAAAAATCTTGTCACACCAGGCACCCCTTGATCCTCAAATTGGCGACAAAAAATCCGCCCGGGGGTCCGGGCGGACAGTCAAACTCCGTGTCGTTTTAAGTGCGTCGTCGAAGAAACGCAGGGATGTCTAAGTCGTCATTAGTAAAGGGCTTGATCTCGACTTCATCCCCATGGGCTTCCGGTTCACTACGACGCATATTGCGGTCTCCAGAAAATCCCGTGGCAATGACGGTAACCCGCACCTCGTCCTTAAGGGACTCATCAATCACCGCACCAAAAATAATGTTCGCTTCGGGATCCGCTGCCTGAATCACAATCTCAGCAGCCTCATTGACCTCAAACAACGCAAGATCGTTACCACCCGTAATATTAAGTAAGACCCCACGAGCCCCATCAATGCTGGTTTCCAAAAGCGGACTCGAGATGGCTGCTTTGGCAGCGGCCGCTGCTCGATTTTCTCCTTGGCTGATCCCCACACCCATGAGTGCTGAGCCCATCTCGGACATAATCGTCTTCACGTCGGCAAAATCGAGGTTGATGAGACCGGGGACTGCAATGAGGTCGGATATCCCTTGCACACCTTGCCGCAACACATCGTCAGCAATTCGGAACGCCTCGACAATCGCCGTCCGTTTTTCCACCACTTGTAATAAACGGTCGTTGGGTATCGTAATTAAGGTGTCCACCTTAGCTTTGAGATTGGCTGTACCCTTTTCCGCAAATGTCTGTCGCCGACGTCCTTCGAAAGTAAATGGTTTAGTGACGACACCGACCGCCAACGCGCCCACTTCTTTGGCCACCTCGGCCACCACCGGAGCCGCTCCGGTTCCCGTTCCGCCTCCCATACCGGCGGTAATGAATACCATATCGGCACCTTTCAGGGCATCTGCGATCATCTCACGGCTTTCTTCGGCCGCTTTTTGCCCAATTTCCGGATTCGCTCCTGCGCCGAGACCCTTTGTCAGTTTAGTCCCTACTTGAAGTCGAGTGGGTGCCATAGACAAGGCCAAGGCTTGCGCATCGGTGTTGATCGCAATAAACTCAACCCCTTTGAGACCGGCATGGATCATGCGGTTCACCGCATTGGTCCCGCCTCCCCCTACCCCCACTACCTTAATGACCGCAAAATTCTCGGCCGATTGATCAAATTCTAACATCCTAGATCCTCCCTAGCGCCACATCCGGCCTTGGTGTTTAGGTCCACAAATGCATCCAAAATTGTATAACGCGATCCCACACGCTATCCGGCTCAGGTTTTTGTGCGTTGAGCACCGCATTACGCGCTACTCCTACCACAGTCGCATATCCTGGGCTTCTTGACAAATCGGAGAGCCCTCCTAGGCCAAACGGCGCTCCCATCCGCACCGGCCAACCCCAGCGACTGCCCAGATGCGAGGCGAGCCCTTTCAACATAGCGCCCCCTCCGGTCAAGACCACCCCACCCGCCGGTCCTTTTTGCCATTCAATACGCTGTAAGTGATTTTCTACAAACCGGGTCCATTCGTCGACACGTGCTGATACGATCTCCTCAAGCTCTTTGACCGGAATGAGCTTCACGGACTGCCCACTCACCGCACGTACTTCAAGAGTTCCTTCACGGTCAGTTCCCACTGCCGCGTACTCCAATTTCAACCGCTCTGCCTGCGTCGTCACCACACCGAGTCCAACGCTGAGATCTGACGTGATGGATTCGCCTCCAAGTGGAATCACACCCAAGTATTGCAGGTGGCCGCCACGATACACGGTAATTCCCGTGGTCCCTCCACCTACATCTAAATGTACCACGCCCAGTTGCTTTTCATCTTCAGACAGCACGGCCTCGGCCGAAGCCCGGGGTGCAGGAATGAGTTGCGTGGGTGAAAGCCCAGCCATCGTCACCACCCGACGTAGGTTGCGAACTACAGTCGATGCCCCAGCCACCACAAAAACCTCGGCATCCAATTGATGGGCGACCATCCCAACCGGATCCACCACTCCACGAAACCCATCAACGCCAATACTACGACGTATGGTTTGGATCGCTTCCTGCTGGGCATCTAAGGACACCTGCGATGCCTTAGCCAGGACCGTCTGAAGGTCTTCCGTGCGCACCATCCCGTTCTTCAGACCTACTCGAGCTTGTCCCGGGATTATTCCTAAGTGGTCCCCATTGACCGCCACGGAAGCGTGGGTAAGGTCAGTGCCCGCCATGCTATTCGCACGGTTAGCCGCATCACGAATTGCCATCGCCACGCGTTCCACCTCAAACACTAATCCTCGACGCATTCCGACTACAGGGGTTGCCGCAATTCCAAGGACCGCCAGTTCCCCATCGGTTCTTGCTTCCGCGACCAATGCGGATACCTTTGTCGTGCCTACATCGAGCGCCAACACCAACGGACGTTTAGGCACACCACACCTCCCAGAACAAATTCGACAGCATCCCTACTACTCCTCTTCTCTCTCCCTGCCCCAGATTCCTGCCTCATATGGATGTCTCATGTAATTTTGAGCGAGATTTTATCCATCGGTCCACGAGTAAGTGCCTAATGCTACCTAAGTTCTGGAAAATTCGAAAGCCAAACGCGAACAGGGCGGCATAGTATAACGGGACACCAAGCTTATTCCCCAAAAATGTTAATAAGGCGGCCAAGATAGCATTGGCGATGAGTCCCGAGACGAAGGTAACGGGTACAAACCGTCCTTCGAGACCAGCCCGGGCACCCCCGAACGCGGTGTCCAGAGCGGCCAGCAACGCGATAGATAAATATTGCGCAAATGACAACGGCAGGATAATGGGAAACGTTAACCCCAGTAGTATTCCCGCCACCAATCCTATAATCACGATCCACATGCGGTATGATGCCCTCCTCGCAACGCCACTAGCGCGCACTCTTCGCGGTTCTAGCAGGCTTGGCCACAGAAAAATCAATCGGTAATCGATATGCCGCAACCCTCACAATACGGACAGCTGCAGTACGAATCGAGACTAATTGCGACCAGCCCTGGATATCGGGATCCTGGGCCATGGCACTTAGGAGCGCACGCGAAGGTCCCACGGCACGGATTATGAACGGAGAGCCATAATTGATCCCATTGACGCGGATGGTCGGCCCAGCACAAAAAATTGCTGTGGTCGCAACCACTCGTTGGTTATTGATCGTGATGGCACGTGCTCCTGCCGCTGACAACACCGCCACAATATGGAGGATATATTGGTCATGGACCAGCTCGAAAATGGATGGTTCCCCCGGATAGCTTTTCCCTGTGGCATCACGAATCGTCACGACGACTCCCGGCCCTTGAGTCCCCTGGAGACCGGCCAACTGTTGGGCTTGCAAGAGTTGGCGTCGCACGGGTGCCAAGTTGGTTCCGGGCTCTTGATTCAGGCGAGACGCCAGCCGATGCACCTGGGCCTCTAGAGTGTGGTTGCCTTGCAAGGTGCGCGTGACTAAAAATGTAAGGATTCGCCCTTGTTGAACTCGGGTGGTATGATGCAGCGCCCCCACTAACCGAATTTGTTGGCTAACCAAGAGCCCCAGAATCACGGCTATAGAGCCCAACCCTATTTTCCATCCCTGCGAGGCCATATTCGCCCACCAACCCCGAATCCTCATCGTGCCAACGGCTCCGCGGCAAAGCGGAAGCTTCTCGCCTAGTATACCAATTAGGTAAGGGTCACGTCTGCTCCCACTGCCTGCAAACGCGACGCCAAGCTCTCATAACCGCGCTCAATAATTTCTCGACCCGCAATGATGGTCGGCGTCTCGGCACTCAACGCTGCAATAACCAAAGCAGCGCCGGCTCTCAAATCAAGAGCTCTAACTTGGGCTCCGTGAAGGCTGTGCCCACCATACACCATGGCAACCCGCTGGTCCGCTACGATCTGCGCCCCCATACGCCGCAACTCCCGAGCGTGTCCCAAACGATTTTCGAACACGCGTTCCGAAATCAAGTGTACGCCAGGCACTTTTAGCAAGAAAGCGGTAAATTGAGGTTGAAGATCGGTAGCAAACCCCGGATACGGATTGGTGTGAATCGAGATCGAGGCCGACTTATAGCGGTCAGGTGCAATAATCTCTACATTCTCCGCGTCTATTTCACGAACCTCCACCCCAATTTCCCGAAGTCTTCCCCAAAGCCCCGGTACATGGTCCGGTATGCAGTTTTGCAGCAAAACGTGACCCCCTGCCGCGGCGGTAGCCAAAGCTAAGGTGCCTGCCTCAATCCGATCCGGAATAATCGTGTATTCCGTTCCTCGGAGTTCCTTTTGTCCCACAATACGGATTTCGGAGGTTCCTGCCCCCCGGACTACAGCACCCATGGTCTCGAGAAATTGGGCCAGATCTACAATTTCTGGCTCCATGGCCGCATTCCGGATCCGTGTTTCGCCTGTGGCACGCGACGCCGCCATCATGATATTTTCGGTGGCACCAACCGATGGATACGAAAGATGAATGTCGGACCCTTGGAGGGTGCTGCATTGTAACAACAAGATACCATCGCCCTCATAGGGAATCGCACCTAGCTGGTGAAGGCCTTGCACATGTAGATCAATGGGCCGATCTCCAATGTTACACCCGCCTGGCTGAAATACCTGTGCTTGGCCGAGACGTGCCAGCAAGGGGCCGGTTACAAATAATGAGGCGCGCATTTCTTGCATCAGATCTAACGGCACCGCATAATGTTGAATGGAGCGAGGGTCGATCAGGAGATCGTGGGCAGCGGTCCAATGCACCTCGGCCCCGACCGCTTGTAGGACCCGCGTCATCACGTCAACATCCCGTAGCCTTGGGATCCCATGCAAGAGAACCGGATCCTCGGCCATGATGGCCGCCGCCATAATGGGTAGGGCAGCATTTTTCGCTCCGTTTATTCGCACGGCTCCTTCAAGCCGATGCCCTCCATGTACCACAAATTCTCCCATAGTGTATCGGTTCCTCCCTCTCCCGGGCCAATCCAGCGCACCTCTGGCCGTAACACCACGCCTGTCTTTTGATACACTGCCGCGCGAATGCGGCGCATCAGAGCCAATACATCGACCGCTCGTGCCGATCCACGGTTGATAATAAAATTTGCATGACGTTCCGACACCACTGCATCATTTACGCTCCAGCCTTTGGCGCCAATTTGTTCGATTAACTGCCCTGCATATTGCGGCAACGGGTTCTTAAAGATGCTACCTGCATTGGCTTCCCCGACGGGCTGGCTCTTCTTACGGTAATCCATGTGATGGGCCATAGTTTGACGAATGTGATCCGCATCGCCCGGCGTAAGTTTCAACACCGAATCCAGGGCAATCCACGGTGTCTTTTGAAAACGGCTCTGCCGATATGCGAACTCGGCCTCACTAGCTTCGATCGCATGCACTCCATGAATGGGATCCCACACGGTAACGCCTTCGACCACAGCTACCATGGATGAACCGTGAGCACCCGCATTCATCACCAAGGCCCCTCCTAGCGTACCCGGGATCGAAATCGCAAACTCCAACCCGCTTAAGGCCGCCTTGGCGGCCGTGTGCGCCAACTTGGTTAACAACACACCCGACCCTGCTCGCAGACGATCACCCTGAACCTCTACGGTCTTCAATCCTCGCGAAGTCGAGATCACTACCGCGTCCAGACCTTGGTCCGAAATTAAGACATTGGTGCCCTGCCCTATAATAAAATACGGGACTTGATGGTCGCGGACCCATTCCAGCATGGCGATGACACCCGCTTGAGATTCTGGTTCGACAAAGACCCGAGCCGGCCCGCCGATTTTGAACGAGGTGTGCTTGCGTAATGGCTCTTCCTCTCGCACCGGCCCTACTTCCAGCGTACGCAGTGCGCTGACAATTGGTGAGGCGTTCACTCCTGTCACACTCCCCGTCCTTTAACCACTTTTACGATTTCCTCCACAATCTCTGACTCTGCATTGGGATTATAGAGGGCGCGTGCGCTTTGAGCCATGCGTTGCCGCAAATCTTGGCTCTTGAGAACTCGCTCGATGGTTTCAGCACCTCGATCCATTAATTGACTCTCAGGCACCATGTCCCCAGCCCCTCGGCTCATGAAGACCTCCGCGTTGCGCGTTTGATGATCCTCGGAGACATTCGGTGACGGCACCAAGATAGCCGGCAGCCCAAAGGCAATACAATCGGCTAAACTCATAGCTCCCGCTCGCCCCAAGAACACGTCGGAGGCCAACAGGTATCTTTGAATCTCATAAAAGTATTCGACCACTTGAATTCTTTTAGGGTCGATATCTAATCCGGACAGCGACTGCATAACCATTGGATAATATCGCTTGCCCGTCATCCATAAGAGTCCCCATTCTGGGTGTTCTATCAACCGCGGTAGCCAGGAGATAAGAAAGTGGTTGAGGGCTGCCGCCCCCTGGCTTCCCCCGGTGGCCAATAACATGGTGATTCCCGGATCCACGCCGAGTTGTTGCCGCGCCACATCACGCGATTCCGTAAGCCGAATGGATACCGGATTATTGACCACCCGAATTTTTGTGTGAGGCGGAAAATTGTTTCGAGATTCCTCATACGGGACCAAAACGGAATCCGCCCTAGACGCCAACTTGCGGTTAGTATAACCCGGCCATACATTTTGCTCTTGGAGGACCAAGGGGATCCCCAACAGAACCGCCGCCAAACCGACCGGTCCGCACACATAGCCGCCGGTTCCCACCACCACATCGGGACGAAAGCGACGTAAAATGCGCATGGCCTCCCAGAGTCCGCGTATCGCTGCCAACACCCCAGACATTTTAGACACGTATCCCGACACCAAAAGAGCCTTCGAGTGAATCGTAACCAGCTTCACTTGATGACGCGGCACGACATCTTGTTCGAGACCCTGTTTCGCTCCAACGTAGAGCACCTCAAGCGGGGTGACCCGTCGCTTCATCGCATCGATGATGGCGAGTGCCGGATATATATGCCCCCCGGAGCCTCCCCCGGTCACGACAACCTTCACGTACATCGCTCCCTAAAATATCGACTATTGTGGCACCGATCTCACCCAGTATTTCATCTTTTTAGGGTTGCACCCGTTGGCGAGAGTACTGTTAGGGTATGCTATTTCTTACACAGCGTGCCGACTAATGTTCAAAAGCACGCCCACACCCGCGAGGCTCAACACCAATGAAGAGCCCCCATAGCTTAAGAACGGAAGCGTGATCCCGGTAACGGGCAGAGTCGCCGTTACGACCCCAATGTTAATCGCTGCCTGAATCGCAATCATCGTGGTCAATCCCGTAGCCAATAAGCTTGAAAACATATCGGGTGCTTTCATGGCGATCCGATAGCCTCGCCAGGCCAGTATTAAAAATAATAACACCACGGTAACCGTCCCCAGTAAGCCCAGTTCTTCTCCAAGAATAGCAAAAATGAAGTCAGTATAGGCCTCGGGCAAATATCCCAATGCCTGGCGAGAATAGCCCAATCCCACACCCAACACTCCACCTGATCCCAAAGCGAGCAACCCTTGAATGGTGTGAAACCCGACTCCTAACGGATGTTTCCATGGGTCCATAAACGCCAGGAGCCGTTGGCGCCGATAGGCCTGCCCCAACATGGCCCAAGTCAAGATGGGGATGGCCACCGCCGTCATTCCCAAGAGATGCCGCTTTCGCACACCCGCCACAAACAACATCACAAAGAAGGTTCCCGCCACAGCCACCGTGGTCCCCAAATCCGGCTCGGCCAAAATTAGAAGAAAGATGATGCCCGCAAACAACACATGCGGCACTACCCCTTTCCAGAAGTCATCCAGACGGTCTCGATGTCGACTTAACAGAAAAGCAAACATGAACACCATGGCCAGCTTGGCCAACTCCGAAGGCTGAATCTGGAGAGACCCTACACCCAACCACCGTCGGGCTCCATTAATTTGAATCCCAATGTGCGGCACCAAAACCACTACCAGCAATATCAGGGCGATCCCATAGAGGGGCAAGATAAGGCGCTTATAGCGCCAATAATCGATCCGCGACGCAATAATCAACACAAAAATTCCAATGGCCGCCCACATCAGTTGATGCTTCAAATAGTAATATGGTGATGCAAATTGGTGATACGCCGTATCGGCGCTTGCTGAAAATACCACCACGGTCCCAATCGCCAACAAAAGCAGAACCGCGCCTAACAAAACGTAGTCCATGCGTTGTTTGTGTTCTGACATCTAGAATCCCCCCGCTCCTTCTGGCTACCACCAGGCCAGCAAGGCCCCCAAAATCGAAAAAAACCAAAACACAGAGACCACGCGTTCTTCCGGCCATCCGGCCAATTCAAAATGGTGATGAATCGGACTCATCCGAAACACCCGCTTGCCCGTGAGCCGAAAGCTAATCACTTGAATGATGACGGATAACGTTTCTACCACAAATAAGATCCCAACCAACGGAAGCAGGAGTGTCGTTTGACTCACGATCGCGAGTCCGGCTAACGCGGCACCTAACGCGAGTGACCCGGTATCACCCATAAAGATCCGTGCCGGATGGATATTATAACGTAAAAATCCAATAAGGCTGGCCGCTAATGCCAAGGCCACGATGCTTACCGTTTGGTGATGATAAGCCAGTCCCCAAAATCCGAAAAAGACCATAGCAATCGCCGTAGCTCCTGCCGCCAGTCCATCCAGTCCATCGGTAATGTTTACCGCGTTTCCGCTACCCAAAATAGCTAAAATCGAGACCGGGCCATACCACCACCAGCCCACCTCGATAGCCCCCCACCCAAAAGGCAACAGGTACCGCGTCCCACCTGGCAGATAGTGCCCGACGACCCACGTAAAGACTGCCGCCAACACCAGTTGTAAGATGAGTTTTTCTCGAGCTCTGAGACCCAAGGGTCGCTTCAACGCCACTTTCAGGAAATCGTCGGCAAACCCAATTATGGCAAAGCCCCAAATCAAGAACACCAGGCACCAGGCGCGTAAACTGTGCGCATCAAACAGCGCGACGACGATGGGAAGCGGGATAATGAAAATCAGCCCTCCCATGGTGGGAGTGCCCTGTTTTTTTAAATGACTCTGGGGACCCACGTCCCGCACCACCTGGCCGAACTTTAAACGGTGTACGATCGGGATTACGATAGGAGCCGACCCAAACGCAATCAAAAACGCCACCACCGAGACCAAGATCAACGTCATCGGGGGCCACCCCATGCCTTGATCTGAGCGATTAAGTCCTCAAAATGCATCCCCCTAGACGCCTTAAGGAGCACAACATCCCCGGGAACGAGCGTTTCTGCCACCCATTCAAAGGCCTCTTGGATGGTGTTTTTATGCGCAGCATGGCTTCCCGCGGCAGACACTAAGGCACGGCTCCGAGGGCCAACCCCCAACACAAGATCAGCCATTTTCCCAGCCAATAGCCCGACTTCTTGATGCAGCGAAAGTTCCGCCGTGCCGAGCTCCAACATGTCTCCCAACACGGCTATCTTCCGGCCAGAAAATGAGCTCAAAACGTCTAAACCTGCCCGCATAGAAGAAGGACTCGCATTATAGGCATCTTCGATCAAAGTCACCCCGCCCATGCGATGGATGACAATCCGGCTCCGGACCGGATCAATCTGGGACAACGCAGCGATTCCTTGGTCCACGGGGATCCCGACCTGTTCTCCAATCAATAAGGCGCAAGCCGCATTATAGGCTTGATGGCGCCCTAACCACGGAAAATTGAGGCTTTTCGCCCCAGTGCCATCCGAAAACTCAATGAGAGTCCCCGTTGTCCCGACGACTGAATCAATAATGCGAAGGTCGACATCCGGACCCGTTCCATACCAACGCACGGGATGCCGACTTCGTTCTCCGAGTTCCCGGACTAACGGATCATCCCTATTGAGCACAGCCACTCCCCCTTGTGGCATGCCGTCCAAAATTTCTCCCTTCGCCGCTTGGATCCGCTCCATCGATCCGAGTTGTTCCAGGTGACTCGATCCGATATTGGTTATGGCGGCCACTCGAGGCGGGGCAATTTGGGTGAGACGGTAAATTTCTCCGGGTTGGCGCATCGCCATTTCCGCGACGAACCAAGTCATCTCTTCGGGTTCTTCGAAGAATGACAAGGGAAGCCCAATCGCCGTATTGTAATTGCCATGAGAATATCCGGTGACGAACTGGGATGCCAAGATTTGACGGGTGAGTTCCTTGACGCTGGTCTTTCCAACACTCCCCGTCACCCCGACCACTTTGATCCCGCGCGTGTCGATGGCGTTCCGCATCATTTGGTCCAAGGCGTCTAGGGGGGATTGACTACGTAACAGGGGACCCCCTTTGCCCGTGTAGGAGTTTTCTACAAGAGCAATGCCGCCGCGTCGCCATACTTCCGCCACGAAGTCATGTCCGTGCTGACGAGTACCGGCTAAAGCGACAAACAAACTGTTGGGCTTGACGCTCCGACTGTCAATGGTAATGCTTGTTACGGGGCTGGTTAGATCAACGCCTTGTGAGGTTGCTCCAGTCCACCTCACCACATCCTGAAACCGCATGGTCATCATGAGTTAGGTAGCTCCTTTAGGATCTGCCGTGCCACTTCACGATCGTCGAAATGAATAGTGGCGTCGCGATAGATCTGATATGTCTCATGGCCTTTACCGACAATAAGGATCACGTCTCCGGGCTGACCCCGATGCATCGCTAAACGAATGGCTCGTTCGCGATCGAGCTCAATATCATACTGTCCATTAACCGATTCCACCCCGACCACGGTTTGTCGAATGATGTCCATGGGGTCTTCAGAACGAGGATTATCCGCAGTAAGAATCACCCAATCGGCAAGCTTGCCCGCAACCTCTCCCATAATGGCGCGCTTCCCGCGGTCCCGGTCACCTCCAGGCCCAAACACTACCCCAATTCCCCCAATCGCAAACTCTCGGGCCGTCTGTAAAGCGTTCTGTAGTCCATCAGGCGTATGCGCATAATCCACAATTACCGTAAACGCTTGACCTTCGTCGATCCGTTCAAACCGTCCCGGAACCCCCGGATAGCGAGCCAGCGCCGCGGCCATACGACGCGGGGAGAGCCCATATACGTACCCGACAGCCAACGCTGCCAAGGCATTAGATACGTTAAAACGCCCCGCCATACCCAACTCAATCGGATGGCTCTTCCCATTTGGAAACTCTGCCATAAATTGGACTCCCCGGCTACCCAATTGCACCATGCGAGCTCGAATATCGGCACCTTCCGCGAGTCCGTAGGTCAACACCGGCACTTGGCATAAGGCTCGGAGTCTTTCCGAGTAAGGGTCGTCAAAATTGAGCACCGCAGCCTTCGGCCCGGATTTAGGATTGGGCCCGAGTCGTCTGAACAGCAAAGCCTTAGCCTGAAAATAGGCCTCAAAATCTTGGTGAAAATCCAGGTGGTCTTGCGTCAGATTCGTAAATACGGCCACGTCATAGGTCACGGTGTCTACCCTGGACAACACGAGAGCATGCGATGACACCTCCATCACGGCCGCTTTCATGCCACGATCCGCCATGTGTCGCAGTATACTTTGCAAATCGGTCGACTCGGGCGTCGTCCGAGTCACCTTAAATTTCTCGTCTCCCATTAAGGTATGAAGGGTACCGGTCAACCCGCACGGGACGTCACACGCATCCAAAATCGCGCGAATCAAATGTGTCGTCGTAGTTTTTCCATTGGTACCGGTAACTCCCACCATCCATAAGCGATCCGAAGGCCGTCCAAAGAACTTATCGGCCAGCCGGGCCATCCCTTTACGTGCATCCGGCACGACAGCCCCCGGTAGACCGTCAGGAATGGCATCCGCCCGTTCCACGAGAAATGCGACCGCTCCACGCTCTTTCGCCTCACGACAATATAAGTGGCCATCGGTGCGAAATCCTGGTATGGCGCAAAAGAGGTTACCGGGCTGTACCATCCTAGAATCGTACGCAATACCGGAAATCTCTACGTTCGTGGGGCCAACCCGAGACACCGTTTCCAATGAATCTAAGAGCTCATTAAATTCCATCTGCGATCCTCCCACTACGGGTAGCATTCCCCTTGCTAAGCGACGGCCACGGTTAAGACACCATTACCGTCGTCCCTGCCCTAACCTCTGTGCCGGGGTGTACCGATTGTTCACGCACCGCCTGATGTCTCCCTGCACTCCATCTTACATTCAATCCCAATTCCCATGCTAGTTGTTGAACAGACTGACGTTGCATTCCCACAAAGTTCGGTACCGCGACCCATTCGAGATAGATCCGCGTGGCATCGCCTAACTTTAGCTTAATACGTGTGCCAGCAGGCAGCCAAGCTCCGTATTGAATCGACTGGTCCACGACAACCTCGCCGTGTCCTTCAAATTGTACAGGAAATCCGAAGGCTTCGGCATCATCTAAAGCACTCACTGGGTCCAAATTTACCAGATTTGGCACCATAGCCGGTTCTCCATTTTTTGGGGGCACGATGGGTTCGGTGGGGGATAGATTCAAATGCCTAAAGATATCCCGAGCCAACCGAGAGAAAATCGGTGCCGCCACTTGCCCTCCATAGAACGCCCCTTGGGGCTCATCGACATTGATCATAATGGCCACCTGCGGGTTCGGAACCGGGCCAAATCCCACGAAAGAGGCAATATAGATCCCTTTTTCGGTCCGCCCGTTGATGACCTTTTGTGCTGTCCCGGTTTTGCCGGCAACCCGAAAGCCCGGCACCTGACCCAGTTTGCCGGTTCCCTCCGAAACGACAGACACCAGCATATCTTGGACTTGGCGGGCCACCGTGGGTGAGATGACACGGCGCACCGCCACCGTGTCGTAAGCCTTTAATAGCTTTCCTTCTGGAGACCGAATTTGGCGGGCCACATGCGGCTTAAGGAGCACCCCGTCGTTGGCAATGGCCGCAATGGCGTTTAAGAGCCCTATTGGAGACACCGTCAAGGTTTGACCAAACGCCATAATCGCCAAATCCAAGGCGGTCACTAAAGACGCTTTGGGAAAAATCCCCCGGGCCGAGCCCGGTAAATCCAGGTGGGTGGGCTCCATGAGTCCAAACTGCCCAAGCGCCTCATAAAAACGGGAGACGCCTAACCCTAGCCCCAGTTCCATAAATCCTACATTGCAAGAGTTCCTGACCACGGCCCCCAGGGATTCGGCCCCATGTCCCTCGGGCCTCCAACAATTCACACGGCGTCCCAGTACCCGCTTGAATCCGGGACAGTAAAAACCTGCTCCCGGGTGTGTTGTGCCCATTTCCAATGCCGAGGACAAAGTCACTGGCTTAAAAATCGATCCGGGTGGGATGGCGTCGGATACCGCTAATACCCTGTAGTGTTTAGGATCGGCCTCCCGAAACCGATTCGGGTTAAATGTCGGCCGCTGCGCTAAAGCCAGGAGTCCGCCAGTTGGAGGGTGCATGACCGTAATACTCACCGATTTGGCACCCGTCGAAATCATGGCTTGTTCGCAGGCGCGTTCCGCCATCCATTGGATTTTTTCATCCAGAGTCAACTCTAGCGTATCGCCCTGGATGGGTTGAAGCACGCGTTGTTCAGCAAACTGGATCGTTCTCCCCGTTACATCGTACTCTTCCTGAATCTTGCCCGGTTTCCCTTGCAAGTATTTGTTAAACACCAATTCGACCCCAGCCAACCCTTGATTGTCGATTCCAGTGAACCCTAAGACAGGTCCCGCCAGATTCCCTTCTGGATAATAACGAGCGGTCTCGGTGACAAGGTACACCCCCGGTAGGGATGGCAATTGACTTTTGAGGGTGTCGAGTTCCTCTGCGGTGAGCCGCCGTTTCAGCCACACAAACCCCTGGTGCCGACTCAACCGGCGCAGGACCTGGTTCTGAGGCAGGCCCAGGACTGTAGCCAATAAGAGAGATTCCGTGGTGCGATGGCGACGGGTTTGAATGGGGATCGCATAGGTCGAGTATGCGTGATGGCTTCCCGCTAAAAGATGCCCATGACGGTCAACAATATTTCCCCGGAAGGCGGCCAACGGCACCCCGCGAAAGTGTGCGGAGTCCGCAATGATCTTGAGTCGAGCAGCGTCTACCGCTTGGATCGTCGTCAGTCGTCCCATCAGCACCCCGTCAAAGATGCCTATCAACGCCAGCACCAGAAAGTTTCTACGCTTCATAATTAACGTAGGACGGTCATTCATTGTGAGAAGCCTCCTCGTTACAGGACGGGCTGTTACTCACAATGTGTATGCCTAGAGACGATTCCGCAGAACGCTACGGGACAAAGGGTTTAGATCCATTATCGGGCCCGGCATAGGGTTTGATGCCCCAATACTTAAACATAAACGAGGCGATATGCTTCCAGACCGGTGCAGATACTTGGTCCCCGTAGAACAGTTTTCCAACCGGCTGATTAATCATCACAAGCATAATGAAGCGCGGATTAGGCATAGGCCCCATGCCCATATACGATGCGACAAATTTGTCGGCCGACGTCTTCCCATTAATAATCTTCTGGGAGGTACCGGTTTTCCCCGCAATAATGTACCCCGGCACCTGTGCTGGAACCCCAGTCCCCTGAGTGGCCTCCAACGTCATCATGTGTTGAATCTCTTGCGCCACCTGAACACTGGCTGGACGAGACTCCACAGTAGGTTGCACGTGTTGGATCACCGCGCCCGATGGTGACAACACGGCCTTTAAGATATGCGGTTGCATCATGACTCCATTATTGGCAATCGCAGAATCCGCCGTAATCATTTGCATCGGAGTCACCGCCATGCCCTGACCGAAGCCCATCGTGGCCAAGTCCACCGCATTGACCTGTTTTGGGGGAATCCATAAGCCCGTCGAATCGCCAGGCAGTCCGACCCCACTCGGGTGTTGCAAGCCGAACGCCTTAATGAATCGATACAGGTTGGCCGCACCCACCTTTAAGGCCACGTCCATGAAGACCTGATCGGAAGACACTTCAAGCCCACGCGTCAGGGTAATCCAGCCCCAACCCACCGGGTTCCAATCGTTGATTCGGACCCCATTAACAATTTTGTAGCCGCGGGTATCAAAAAGACTATTGGGTGTAAAAAGTCCCAACATGAGACCCGCGGTCGCCGTGACGGGTTTGAAAATTGATCCCGGTGGGACGGGATCCTCCACCGCATAGTTGTTCATTTCCAAAGCAGTGGCATTGTAATAGTTGTTGGGATTAAAATTGGGCCAGTTGGCCATAGCAATCACCGACCCGGTGTGAGGATTTAACACAATCACCGTGCCATTCAGTGCATGGGCCCGCTTCACCCCCCATTTTAACCACTTTTGAGCAACGGCTTCGATGTTAGCATCGATCGTCAATTGCACGTTATTGCCCGGAACCGGTGCCTTATAAGACTTTTGCCACTGCGGCAAAGGGTTCCCCGCCGCATCCGTGTTAACCGTCCACGATCCGTTGTGGCCGGATAAAATTTTATTATAGGCATATTCCACGCCAGCCAAACCTTGGTCCTGTGATCCCACCATCCCTAAAACCTGGGACGCTAAGGTCCCGTTCGGGTAGTCTCGTCCAGAGCTTGGAATGGCCTCAATGCCGGGCAAATTTAAGGATTGAATCTTATGTCCCAACGCCGGCGTGACTGATCGGTCGATCAACGCATACCAGGACTTATTGCCCAATACCCCGGCCAGTTGGGTGGTCGAAAACGGGAGATACTTTGCCAATGTGGCTGCGGTAGGTTGTACCTGTTGCGGGGTCAAATATTTTGGTATCGCCACAATCTGATAACGCGGCACATCCATCGCCAACACTGCCCCATTACGATCCAAGATCTTGCCTCGAGGGGCGGGCAGCGTCAGCGTATGCACGTGAATGCTTGCGGCATACGCTTTTAGATAGCCCGCATTGCCAATTTGAATCATCACCAAACGCACCAGCAACAACGCCGTAAACGCCGCGGTAAACCCTAGCGTCCACAGAGCCCGCTTCTTAGTCATGCCATGAGCCGCTTTCTTCATCGTCCCGTCAACGCTCCACGAAGACCCGCGATCCACCGTGACACACCTTGGTACCACTTCCCGGAAGATGAAACCGCCACGGAATGATGGACCTTAGGCGCTACAACCATCGGGCTTTTCAGAGTAATGTGCATGCGTTGGCTGTCCGCCGCCAATGCCTGGGGCGAACGCAATTGGGTGACGGACAACGCGAGCACCTCTGTTTGTCGATGGAGTTGAGTGTAACGGGTCTGAAGCGCGTCCACTTGATAGCCCATGATTAAAACGTGTACCGCTAAGACAGAGGCCAAAAGCCCCATGCCCCAAACTGTAGACACCCAAAACACCACTCTGGCGACTTTATTAAATCGGCGTCGTGGCTTCGGAGGTGTGGGTTTGGGCCGAAGCTTTTTTTCCCATGTCCTTGCCAGATTGCCCTCACTCATCACGTTATAGCGAACCTCTTGTTTATTGACCACGACTCAATCCTCCTGTAACGGCACCCAACAACCTCACCGATTCCTTAACCCCAAGCTCCCGCGTTCTCACGACCGGTCCGTGAGAACACACGCATTTTTGCAGACCGTGACCGCGGATTGTCCACGATTTCTTCATCAGACGGTATCAAGGGGCGACGGGTCACGACTGCCCCGTCACCAGCCTCCTGCCAGTCACGAAAAGTATGTTTGACAATTCGGTCCTCCAACGATTGAAACGAAATAACCACAATATGGCCCCCGGGCCGAACTGCCAATCGTGCCTGTTCGAGCCCAGAGCTTAGAGACCCCAATTCGTCGTTCACCCAAATTCTTAATGCTTGAAATGTGCGCCGGGCCGGATGTCCCCCAGTTCTCCGGGCAGATGCTGGAATCGCCGCCTTTATCAATTCCACCAACTGTCCAGTGGTGCGAATGGGTTCTCTTTCGCGACTACGCACAATGAACTCCGCGATCCGTGATGCCCATCTTTCTTCTCCCCACGCGGAGAGCGCATGCGTAATTTCATCTTTGGGCTTCATATTGACCAACCTAAACGCCGTGACGGAGTTGTTGGGGTCCATCCGCATGTCTAGCGGCGCCTCGGGATCTTGATACCCGAAGCCGCGCTCGGCCACATCGAGTTGAGGCGACGAGACGCCGAGATCAAACAGTACCCCAGCTACCTCATGCCGTTCATGGATCGCGAGCAAGGACATTAAATCGCGGAAGTTCCCACATCGAAAATCCACGCGATTCCCAAATGGAGCCAATCGCTCTTGAGCCGCCGCTATGGCTATGGGATCCTGATCCACTGCAATGAGGCGAACAGAAGGGAACGTGGACAACAGGAGATGCGAATGGCCACCACCGCCTAACGTCGCGTCGATGTACAACCCTGCGGAGTCTGTCATCCAGTGGGTCATCACCTCATTGGGCATTACGCTGATATGACGAAACGTCACCACGCTGTCACTCCCTGTCAAAACCCGAAATCTCCCATTTTCTCCGCCACATCCTCATAGCCCGCTTGTGCCGTTTCTTGATAGGCATTCCAGCGTTCCTCGGCCCATAACTCCACCCGGTTGCTCACCCCAACCAGCACGACATCTTTCTGAATCGCTCCATACTCTCGGAGTCTCGGAGGAATGGTAATCCGATATTGACGGTCTACTTCAACATCTTGTGCCCCTGCGAGAAACAATCGAGCAAAAGCTCGCGCATTCGCATTCGTCATCGGTAATGCCTTTAAGCGTTCCTCCATCGTGCGCCATTCATCCATGGGATAAAAGAACAGGCATCCATCCAACCCTTTGGTCATGATAAATCGGTCACGCAGTTCATCGCGCAGACGTGATGGAATGATGATACGTCCTTTATCATCCAGAGAATGGGAAGATTCACCCATCATCATTCCACTCACCTCCACTTCACTCCACTTTACTCCACTTAGACATTCGCCTTCAAGTCCTTGTCTCCTGCTTTTTACAAAAAAGAATTTATTTGAGCAAAGCGCCCGCCCCGGCGACCTCGGGCACTAGTTCGCCCTATCGACCCCGAATCTGCCCATCCATTGACACGATGCCCGGCGGCCCGTATAATCAAAAGTCGTTGTGGGGGCGTAGCTCAGTTGGGAGAGCGTCGGCATCGCAAGTCGAAGGTCAGGGGTTCGACTCCCCTCGCCTCCACCAAATTTTTTAAGAAATTCTGACCGGATGTAAAAAGTCAAACCCTGTCGGCGTAGGCCAGACAGGGTTTTTTGTTCTGTTACCCAATGATATGTCGAGCAAGTCCCCGAAGAGAGCGACGGCGAGCACTAGAGAGCTTTGCGCTTACGATGGCGCTACCTGAAAGGACGTGACGGAGACCTCATGACCGGCCACATGGCACACCATGGTCACCGTGTAGGCGACTCCATTGACGCGCACTAAATTATCTTGAAGCAACAACGAGGTAGGGTTCCCGCTCCCATTCAATGACAAGGTTACGTTCAACGGGGCTTCAAACACGATACTGTGAGCGCCAAAAAAAGCATTGGTGAGTTTCGGTGAAACCCCTGGGGTGAACAAGGATGCGTACCATTGGGTGTCACGGTATTGACTGGTGTATCGGGCCGCATCCCACAAGTCAATGGCTTCCGCTTCAACTTGGAGCGAGTTGCCTGATTGCTTAAATTGTAAAACCTGGGCGGTGTCGGGCGCTATATAATGCATGGTGCCCATGGGGACTGAGTTATCTTTCAGTGGTAGCGGGTAGGTTTTTGCAATGACCGGAAGAATTTTTGCAGAATAGGATGTGGAAGGCACCACGGCCGCTTTAATGGGACTAGTTCGCAGTTGATCGCGTACCAATACCGTGTACACGACATAGCGATCGGGAGTAAAGTACAAAGCGTCCAACGGATAGCAAGCCTCTAAGTCCAAGCGCGGGCGGGCATAGTCATTGGGCAATCCCGCGACGTCGGAAACTACTCCGTGTCCCACCACCTGAAACCAAAAAGTTCCTTGACCCGTGGTAACCACCACTAAATTGCCCACACGGAGTGTATTGAGATGACGAAAATAGGTGGCATTATGCGCGGCAATGACACTCGTACCGAGTTGTCCCGGTAACACCGATCCCGAAAAGTGTCCGGGCGCCAACAGCAAGTCACTATAGCTCGTACCCTCAACAAAAGCTGTCTTCAGGTGCATCGCGGGTATCGCGATACTGCCCAACACCCTACCGTCCGAAGGTAGACTCGATGGCGGTGCCACTTCCCATGCCACGGCCGTCGAGTTCCGGACCTGGCTCGCTGTCCCAGCGCTGACGGCGGGTGGAGCTTTGGCCGCTAGCTGGGCTCCATAAGCCCCCACGACCGTTGGTAACCACCAAACCATCGTGCCTAGCAATAGTCCGATCCCAATTAACCCCCCGGCGATCCAACGTCTCATCTCAGTCCCCCCCTACTTATAGAGATGATACGAAGACGTTGGGTCACTTGGATCTCTTGATCAATAGAGAGGCCGACCACTCGCAAGACCCATTACCGTATAAAAGGCCCGGAATCCTTCAATTACGGTGTCGGTCGTAAACCCTATGGTTCGCCCGTCTAACCTTTGTACACCGGGACAATACATCGCGCGGTCTGCCATGTCGGACGTCATCAAGGTCATGGTCCAATGGGTCGGGCTCTCAATTCGATAGGGTGTCAGCGACCCGGTTCGGGCTCGGGACAACGCTTCAGCCACTCCGGTCCGTAAACGTTGAGTTGTCTCATGCCTAGACATCAGTATCGCGGAATTCCGACTGACTCCCTCCTTGACCGTTACCGAAACTGCGGAAGGAAGCAACGCACTCACCTCGTGGGCCAATTTATCGTCCCCGGACACTAATCCAACAGGCACTCCATAGTATCCCGCCACTGCCGCATTAATGCCGGTTTCGCCTACTTCTCGGCCATTTAAGGTCACCCGGAAAATTTCCCCCGAATAGGTATGGTCCATCACGGCTGCCGCCGTTCCAGCCATGGCATGGTATCCCACAAACAACGCTAAGTCCGCCGCTTGCACACCCTGATTCATGGACAGCGCCTTCGTACCACCCGAGATCAGCCGGACTCCGGGCGGGAGTTGATCCCACAGAACATTGAGCATGCCGTCATGGGAGTCGTTAACCACAATATCCCCTTCTAAGTCAGGCGCTGCTCGGAGTTCGGTCAGCACCGCGTCCAAGTCTTGCATGAGAGCCACTCGCCCTCGCTCATACTGATCTTGTCCCGGTAGCAGTTGCCGACGTTCGACAATCCCGCTGATCCCCTCCATGTCGATTGATAGCCATATACGCATCATGTCACTCCCCTTTCGCTTGTTGTGATCCGGTTCTATCTCTCGTCAAACATCAAGGATTCTGGCAAACGATACAACTGCAAGGGTGTGCGCCCTTTAAACCCTACGGCGGAGGAAATCTGAACCCCGAGCAAGACCACACGATCCGCCTGGTATTCGCTTAAGGGCCAGGACACCGATAATGACCGGGAGCCAAATTTGACTCCGATTTTCTCGCTATGTTCACCGCGAACAATCCCATCGCGATCTATGCGCCAATGACGGAGAGATCCAGTCGTCGGCATGTGCACCGTGACATGAAACACTTCATCGGCCTTTATCGATAACGTCAGGTCGACGCGTACCGTTTGCCGTTGCCCGGCAATGGCCCATTCCACGTGCCGAATGGGCGTATCCTTTCTCAACCACTGCGCTAAGATGTTGCGCGTGGGGTTGGTGACGGACGCCCTCGAGCCAGGTATCCCATCAACGTCGCTCTCGATCCCGTCGCCCGTCATATCGTCCACCGATTCCTCAAACAACACCTCAGAACCGCGTGCAAATGCGAGCATGAAGGGCTTAATCAGCTCGACTTGACTTTGGTAGGCGAGCAAGGCCCGTTTCTTACGCATTACGGCATCAGGATCCATCTGCAATTCGTGCCATCGGTTAGGATGGATCCCCACCAAAGGCCGGGGGGCTTTCTGGCGTTGTCGAGGTCGAAATGCTAAAGGAAATGGCCAGGCGGGCCAATGGACCAAATAGCTTAAGTGGCGCACCTCGAATCCCAATTCCGTTCCGGCCAAGCGCGCAAACGCTCCGGTCGCCCAATGATCTGGATGTTCATCATACGCGCTTGGTGCGACAACGACGCTCGGGCGTAGCTCTAACAAAATCTCTCGTAACAATGCCAGCAGTTCACGTCCCAAGTACGGACGGTTGTAGCCAGTCGTCTCGATATAAGGTGAGTGAGTGACACCTGACGTGGTGCTTTGAAACGGTTCATGCTCCCAATGGTCCATCAACAATCGTTCCAATCCGCCATCGGGGAATCCTAAGAAACGGACATGTTCCGCACCCACACCCAATATCGCCAGAGCGTCGAGCGTTTCTCGCATTCGACGGTACCCAAGATTAATGTATTCGGGGGCGCTAACCTCGAGCGCCAGGTAATACCGCTCGGCGTCTTGGACGAATCCGTCTCCGTTCGTAATGAGAATCACATTGACCGGCTCACCACGTTCCACGTAATGGCTGATTAGCCCCCCTGCACCCAGCACTTCATCGTCCGGGTGGGGCGCCACCACCACCAGTCCACCCCGATTAGGGTTCAACACTGAACAGAGGGTCTTGCGCGCTCACGGTGCCGCCCTTTTGCACGTGGATGGCCTCAATCCGTCCCGCAATGGGGGCCGTAATCTCGTTTTCCATCTTCATAGCTTCCAAAATCACAATAATTTGCCCTGGAACAACCGCTTGTCCCACACTGGCGCGAACATCTAAGACCGCTCCAGGTAACGGCGCTTCGACCGTGATCCCATGCCCGCCACCGGTATGCGATGTGCTGGTAGGAGCCGATGGCACAATCACCTCCGATTCCCGATTCATTTTCTGAACCGGTTTCGGTGCCGGAGCTACCGTTGAGGAAGCGGTGGTCCCATCGAGTTCTTCTGCTTCTACGTCGTACACTACTCCATTGATTGTCAGTCGGAATTTACGCACTGCCATACATCACGTCGTCCCTTCTTTTGGATCCCTAGATCCTTTTACAGCCAGCGCCACAACGTAGTCTGTGGCCAGCTTTCGCGAATTCTGATACGACTTTCAGTCCCCCAGGATTCACTGGTCTCCATGGTAAGGAGGGTGGCCATAATCAGTGCCACGATCTCCCCATCAATCGGTTCCTGATCCGTTTTGTTCGTGAGTTTCTTAGTCATAGCGGAATATTGCCGTGCCGCTTGGGCGGTCGGCTCTCCTTTTTGTTAAAGAGTCCCATCAGGGCCCGCGCAACGTGCGCCCTGGTCTCGGCCGGGTCAATTACCGAATCGATGTATCCATGCGCCGCAGCCACATACGGGCTTGCAAACTGGTCCCGATATTCTTGAGATTTGGCTCTTCGAGCCAGCACCGGGTCCTCGGCCTCGGCAATTTCATCGCGAAAGATAATGTTGGCGGCTCCATCGGGTCCCATCACCGCAATTTCAGCAGTCGGCCAAGCCATCGCGAGATCCGCACCTAAACCACGGCTACACATCGCTAAGTACGCTCCACCATAGGCCTTACGAAGAATGACGGTAACCTTGGGCACTGTAGCTTCTGCATAGGCATATAGTACTTTGGCACCGTGGCGTATTATTCCGCCAAACTCTTGCGATGTACCCGGTAAATACCCCGGGGTATCGACCAATGTCAGAAGCGGGACGTTGAACGCATCACAAAATCGAACAAAGCGTGCAAGTTTCGTCGACGCGTTAATATCGAGAGTCCCGGCCAAAACGCGCGGCTGATTGGCCACTATCCCCACTGCACGCCCGCCGATTCGACCCAAACCAATGACGAGGTTGTCTGCGTACCCTTCTTGCAGTTCGAAAAAACTATCCCGATCGAGCACTGCAGTGATTACGGTTTTCACGTTATACGGCTTATTGGGATCCGGAGGAACCAGATTCCGCAAGGATATCTCGGCGCGATCTAATGGATCTCCCACTTCCCGAATTGGCGGATCTTCCCGATTGTTATTGGGCACGTAACTCAAAAATTTCCGAACCCAATCTAAAGCCTCGTGATCATCGCGGGCCGCCAAGTGGGCCACCCCTGAACGACGCACTTGGGCCTCGGCGCCGCCAAGATCCTCGGCCGTCACCGTTTCGCCGGTCACAGTTTTTATGACTTGAGGCCCGGTGATAAACATCTGTCCCGTATTCCTGACCATAATAATCAAATCGGTCAGTGCTGGAGAATAGACCGCGCCGCCCGCGCTAGGACCCAGAATCACGGTGATTTGAGGAATCACACCGGAAGCCCAGGTGTTGCGCTTGAAAATCTCACCGTATCCATTTAAGGCGTCGACCCCCTCCTGAATCCGGGCCCCACCAGAATCATTGAGACCAATGATTGGGGCACCGGCCTTCAGGGCCAAGTCTTGTACGCGCTGAATTTTTGCGGCGTGCATCTCCCCGAGCGACCCTCCCAAGACCGTAAAATCCTGAGAAAAAACATAGACTAACCGATCATGGATACGGCCAAATCCTGTCACCACGCCATCTGCAGGAGCCACTGCCTGATCCATTCCAAACAATGACGACCGATGTTTCACGTGCGCACCGATTTCCTCGAAAGTGTCCTTATCTAAGAGTACCTGGATACGCTCACGGGCCGTGAGTTTGCCCGACTGATGCTGGCGAGCGATGCGCTTGACGCCCCCCATGGCCTCAATATGTTCTTGGCGTTTCTTGAGTTCATCTAATGGCGCATTACTCACCGACATGTTCCCCCGGTTGCACCAATTCTAATAACACGCCCCCGGTGGATGCCGGATGGACAAAAGCCACCATTGAGCCATTAGCGCCCGGCCGTGGTTCATTATCGATTACGCGCAACCCACGAGCTTTTAGGTCTCCGAGGGACTGCCGAATATCTGAAACAGCCACCGCTACATGATGCAATCCAGGCCCGCGACGCTCAATGAAACGGGCCACCGGGGAAGCCTCTCCGGTGGGTTCCAGTAACTCAAATCGCCCTCCATCGAATGGTAAAAACGCTATTTCGACTCCGTCCGATTCCACCACTTCACGGTGGACGACTGCGAGTCCCAAGGCTTGGTAGGCACCTATCGCCTCATCTAAACTTCTCACCGCGACGCCTAAATGGTCGAGTTTCATGAGTCTCCTCTCTCCTCCTCACAGGACGACTGGGGGGTGGTACCTGCCAAAATGGCTTTTCAGTACACCCACCATTTCTCCCAAGGTTGCATACGCCCTGACGCATTCCATGAGAGGATCCAATAAATTTTGATTGGAGACCACAACGCGGTCCAACCAAGCCAACGCTGCCTCGACACGTGCAGCGTCACGCGTGGCCCGGACGTTAGCCAGCTTGGCTACTTGCCTGGCCTCCAGCGTTTCATCCACCCGGAGAATTTCTCGATTGGGTGGTTCTTCCCCGCCAAACCGATTCATGCCAACAATCACTTGACGCCCTGCCTCTACTTTTTGCTGAAAACGCCAGGCAGCTTCTTGAATTTCACGCTGTATGTACCCTTGTTCGATGGCTTCTACGGCTCCACCCAGTCCTGCGATATGGTCTAAATACTTCCGTGCAGCCGCCTCTAGGCGGTCTGTCAAATCCTCGACAAAAAAGGATCCCCCTAATGGGTCAACCGTAGCGGTGACACCTGACTCGTACGCTAAGATCTGTTGCGTCCGTAATGCAACGCGGGCCGAAGCTTCCGTAGGGAGTGCCAATGCCTCGTCCTTCGAATTGGTGTGTAGTGACTGGGTTCCCCCTAACACCGCGGACAAAGCCTGAAGCGTTACGCGCGCCACGTTATTGTCCGGTTGTTGCGCCGTCAAGGTGGATCCAGCAGTTTGGCTATGAAACCGTAATTGCCAGGAACGCGGATCGCGTGCCCCAAATTTGTTGCGCATAATATCGGCCCACAGCCGTCGCGCTGCCCGAAACTTAGCGATCTCTTCGAAAAAGTCCATATGGGCATTGAAAAAAAACGAGAGCCGGGGTCCAAAGACATCCACGTCGAGGCCGGCCGCTATGGCGGCGTCGACGTAGGCGATGCCGTTGGCCAACGTAAAGGCAATCTCTTGAGCCGCCGTCGAACCCGCCTCACGGATATGATAGCCCGATATGCTAATGGTATTCCAGCTCGGAAGATGCTGGGCGCACCAAGAAAACGTGTCCGTTATGAGGCGCATGGAGGGTTTCGGTGGGAAAATATAGGTCCCCCGCGCCGAATATTCCTTCAAGATATCGTTTTGAATGGTCCCGCTCAGGGCCTTCAGATCGACGCCTTGCTTTTCGGCGACTGCTGCCACCATCAAGAGTAAAATTGCAGCCGGCGCGTTGATGGTCATGGACACCGAGACCCGGTCTAAAGGAATTCCCTGTAGCAGAATTTCCATGTCGGACAGGCTATCAATAGCGACCCCCACCTTGCCCACCTCGCCGCGAGCCGGCTCTTGGTCCGAGTCGTATCCCATCTGGGTCGGCAGATCAAAGGCGACCGACAATCCAGTTTGGCCTTGTTCCAGCAAATATCGATAACGGCGATTAGACTCTTCGGCCGTGCCGAATCCCGCATACTGCCGCATCGTCCAATGTCGCCCCCGATACATGGTCGGGTAGATTCCTCGAGTATAGGGATAGGACCCCGGGAACCCGAGTTCCTCAAGATATGCCGCACTATCCCAGTCGAGTGGCGTATAAAGAGCCTCGACGGGGATATCCGAGACCGTCTCAAACGACTCTTGAGACGGTCGGCCCTTGTTTACAAACGGTTGCAAGACGGCTTTTTGCCATTCCTGGTAGGCTCCAAGTAGCCGAATATCTGGATCTCCCATCCTAGAATCCTCCTTACGTCATCCCACCGTCTTAGCGCAACCAACCTCGGATTCGCATCGCTTGCGCGATACGCTCGGTGGCTACCAGGTACGCGGACTTGCGCAAGGTCACCCCAAAGCGTTCATGCATGGTATGCATATCAGCCATGGCACGCGACATGTAAGATTCCAGACGTTGATTAATCTCTTCCTCGCTCCAATAAAAACGGGTTTGGTTTTGCACCCATTCAAAGTACGAAACCGTCACCCCTCCGGAGTTGCCCAGGACATCGGGAACCACCATAACCCCCTTGTCAAAGAGGATTCGATCGGCCTCGGGCGTGGTTGGCCCGTTGGCCCCTTCACCGACGATGCGAGCTTGAATGTTGTGCGCATTGTCCGACGTAATCTGATTTTCCAACGCCGCTGGAAATAAAATATCCACCGGCAGTTCCAACAACTCCTTGTTGTCGATCGGTTCTGCATGTGGATATCCTTGAAGATTGCGATTCACCCGTTTATACTCCAATAAGTCCTGGATGTTAATCCCGGCCGGATTATACAATCCCCCATCTTTATCTGAAACGGCGACGACCGTCGCCCCCAGTTGGTGCGAGATTTCGGCCGCTACCGAACCCACATTACCAAAGCCTTGCACGGCAATGCGGCTCTTACTAAAATCAATGCCGAGTTCCGTAGCCAATTGCCGCGTGGCGAAGACCAATCCGCGCCCGGTCGCTGCCACCCGGCCCGCCGATCCTCCAATGACTAAAGGTTTACCGGTGATCAAACCAAACGTGTTTTCCCCACGAATACGCGAATATTCGTCGACCATCCAAGCCATAATCTGAGGATTGGTAGACACATCTGGTGCTGGAATATCTTTATCGGGTCCAATTACAAGACTCACGGCACGGATATATTCACGGCTTAAACGCTCAATTTCCCGTTCCGACAGTTGGTCTACATCACACGCAATGCCCCCTTTGCCTCCACCGTAGGGAAGGTTTAAGAGAGCACATTTGACGCTCATCCACATCGCTAATGCCTTGACTTCATCCATATTCACATCCGAATGGAACCTCAAACCACCTTTAGTTGGTCCTAAAGCGTCATTATGTTGGACACGATAGCCTGTGAACACCTGCACCGATCCATCGTCTCGCACAAACGGCACGGCCACCTCAAATGACCGCAATGGTTGCTTCAAAATTTCATATGCTGCCGGCTCGACCCCCAGTGTGTCGACCGCCTCTTTAAAAGCTTGTTGCGCCCGCAAATACGGGTTGAGTGACGTATCCGCCACTGTACGCGCCCCCCTAAAGTTGTCCAAGATATCCGTCGGTATTATAGCACAAACCTAACGAAACCCTCGGGGATCTCGCCGCGGTTGTAGACCAACTATTTTATACTGGACGCATTCTGAACCTTTCCCCCGATTGCGGAGCGCAGGATAGGCACCTCGACGTTGTCCGCTAAGTGCAAAACCAAACGATCTGGCGTTTGCGACACCACAGTACCAATGAGGCCGCCAACCGTGTAGACTTCCTCGCCTAGTTGGATCTCTGACTGCAATTGCTTCCGTTTCTTCTGTTGGCGTGATTGCTGCATAAACATCCAAATCGTCATTCCAATGATGACGATAAAAAATACCCAGTAAATACTGCTGGTGCCCTTATGCGTGGTCATCCACTCCTATTCTTATCCGGTTGTCCCGTTTCCGGTCATGACTAGTTCGGGATCCCCATAGAAAATTCCTGCTTATCCACCCGCCTAAAGGCCAGGAAGTCCGGATGTGATACTAGTTAAGGAACTCTCTAGACTACTAGGCTTCCCGGATCCCTGGGATGATAGACTAGGAATCGTCGACGGGGGTACCGATCCCGAAATGACAGGACTCGACGGCGTCGCACCATTTGGCGTAGATTTCGACGTTTGCCCATGGGAATGGTGGGATTTATGATGAGGTTTGTGCTTCGGATGACCGGCCTTTGCCGACTTCCCACCGGGTAAAGACGTAATGGGCGGGATACTCAACCCAATATTCGCACTCGGAATAGAGGGTAAGATGACAGGTGTAGAGGTAGTGCTGACACCCGAGGAAATCGTTTGAGACCCTTTCTGAACAATCGGCGCGTTGCTCACCAACTGCGTTAAGGGTACGGTTTGGGCTAGCGCCTGGGTCCATCGCCGACCCTGATGACGATCGTGCTGCCACAAAAGATAGCGCCCCACCGATATGGGCGAATGTCCCATTGAGGTGACCAATCGGGCGCTGCGTGTCGTCACCCGAACAACTTCCAAAGGCCAGTGATTCTTCGAGACAATCTTGGTTTCGTTATTAGCCAAGCGTGGGAACCATGGCGGGACCGGCCCCGAAAACGCCCCCCCTATTAACAAGGTAGGGGTTCCCTTTCGCACGTACCCGTCTTTAACCGCCCATTTGGTGACCTCTTCCACCGCCAACCCAACAGATGACCGCACAGGGTGGTATTGGGTCAGGATCTGACGCCCAGCCCTATCGAGACCCACTGCCGCAATGACTTTTTGATGGGCCCCTACGATGAGATTGATGCTCGGGTTGATATCCACGCTGACGACCGCCACTGCCAACGGCGCTGCCGGCGCCATGACGTCCGCTAACCCCACGAGCACCAATGCCAATGAACTTGCCATCACGGCACCTGCCTGCCACCACCGCCGCACCCTCGGGCTCGGCAGCCACACCTCTTGACCGACTGCCAGGGTCGAGGGATTGGCTTTGATAGTTTTAAATGCCCCACCGGGCAATAATACGGTCGCACGCCGACCGCGAATTTCTAAAACAACCGCCCGATCCTTCATGTGTCTACTCCTCTTGACTGATCCAATAAATAAGCCTGTAGGTAGGGGAAATCCCGTATCAATATCAGTGCTACAGCGATAATGTACTTGCGATGCCGCTCTAATGTCTTCCGACTATGATCTCCACTTTGCACCAGCTTTTGTAAGGGCAACTCATGTTTTTTCAGGAGATGTTCACGATACTCGGCGTGGTGAGCCACGGTCCGTCCAATCGCAATCGCGCGTTGGCGAGCATCCTGGTGCTTTGGTGCCACCAACACTAATTCGTGAAAGCTAATCCCAAAACTTTTTAACAGTTCTCCATACTCCGCGATCTCCAGACGTCGGTTTTCTTCGTCACGGGCCATATTCCACATCGACTCGGCCATGTGGTCCAGAACCGTCACTGGTGTCCCGCCCTCTTCGGAAGGGGTCTCCAACTCGCTCAGCAGCACCTCATTTTGCCGTTGCCGACCGCGGCGATAATAGTCGACCAGTCTGCGTTTAATCACGGTTTGGGCGAAACTTAAAAATGCGCCTTTGCCTTCATCGTACGCCGTAATGGCCTCGTTAAACGCCATGAGCGCCACGCTAATCTCTTCGTCGATACCAGGTCGCAAATAACGGCCTGCACTTTGACTGGCGATTTTTAGCACGAACGGTGTATAGTCCGCAATGAGTTGGTTACGCGCTTCATCGTCACCCGACTGAGCGTGTGCCAAAAGCAACGGTGGCTCCACAGATCGGCGTTTACGGAAGCCTAGACCCACACGGTTCACCTCGCCTTCATAGCTATTCGTATGACCACGCTTCCCTCATGGGGGTACGGTCAAGCGTTCTCTTCAGATTTTAGATCCATCCAGGTCGCTGGTGAGACAGGCACCGGCAGACCCAGCGCCTGGTATCCCCGACTCGCCAGAACACGGCCCCGTGGGGTCCGTTGGATATAGCCTTGTTGCAGCAAAAATGGCTCGTATACGTCCTCAACGGTGCCAGGTTCTTCACCGGCTCCTGCGGCTAACGTCTCAAGACCTACGGGCCCCCCGCTGTAGCGTTCTGCCATCGCTTGGAGGATGCGACGATCCACCGCATCTAGCCCCTGGGGATCGACTTCAAGGAGGGCCAATCCTTCTGCTGCCACCGGCAACGACACCACACCATCACCCCGAACTTGGGCAAAATCCCGTAGTCGCCGCAATAACCGGTTCGCAATGCGAGGGGTTCCTCGACTCCGTTTAGCTACCTCGTACGCCGCGTCAGGCATCACTTCGAGCCCCAGCACGGACGCGGTGCGTTCGACAATTCGTGTCAAGTCTTCGGCGGTATAGAAATCTAAGTGGGTTATGACACCAAATCGATCACGCAACGGGGCTGTCAACATACCCGCCCGCGTCGTGGCGCCAACGAGCGTGAAATGGGGTAAATCCAGTCTCACTGAACGGGCTCCCGGTCCCTTGCCGAGGACCAGGTCCAAAGCGAAATCCTCCATGGCGGGATACAGCACTTCTTCGACGGGACGCGATAGGCGATGAATCTCATCGATGAACAGCACCTCATGATCTTCGAGGTTGGTTAAGATTGACGCCAAATCTCCAGGACGATCGATGGCCGGGCCCGAAGTGAATCGGATTCCAACCCCGAGTTCGTTCGCAATAATGTGAGCCAGTGTCGTCTTGCCGAGTCCCGGTGGTCCATACAACAAAACATGGTCTAAGGCATCATGCCGGGCCAATGCTGCTTGAATAAAGATGCCTAAACGTTCTTTCACCGAGGTCTGCCCGATATAATCAGTGAGCGACTGGGGTCGCAGATGACCATCCCACTCCCCTTGGGAGTTGGATTCGGGACTCACAATGCGTTTATCCTCCATGGTGAATTCCTCCTCGGGTCCGATCCAAGAGCCTCAACGCTTCCCGTAGCCTACGACCAGGGTCCACCAAATCAGCCGGCAACTGCTTACACGCAGCTTGGGCCTCTTCAAAGGTGTACCCAAGGCCCAATAGTCCCGCCAGAACCTCATCAGTGGTAGGGGTTGCAGGATTTTCAATCACTCCTACCGGGGAATCTTTACCCGCCGTTTGCCATTTGCTCGACAACTCTAATTGGATACGTTGCGCCAACTTGGCTCCGATGCCCGGAGCTTCTTTCAACTGTTTCCATTGGCCGGCAGCCACCGCTTCATGGAGCCCATCGACCCCAAGGTGCCCTAAAAGCGCCAGACCCGCTTTGACCCCGACCCCGGTGACTTGGAGCATGTCTAAAAAACATTGGCGTTCGGTACGAGTTGCAAACCCAATCAGCCGCCAGGCATCTTCGCGTACCACGAGATGGGTAAACACATGCACCATCCGATCCGTCTCGCCCAGGTGGTCCAAGCTACGATGAGACATTTCAATTCCGTATCCCACCCCACCTACGTCGATGACACAGGTCTCTCCATCCTTCGAGATCAGCCGTCCACGCAATTCAACGATCATGAATGACTCCTTGGAATCTGACGTACTCCAGACCAGTCAGGGCGATGGCTAGCGCATCGGCTGCATCGTCGGGAGTGGGTTTAGTCTTAAGACCCAAAAGCCTTTGCACCATTCCTTGAATTTGGGATTTACTCGCCATACCATAGCCTGTAACGGTTTGCTTGACTTCATTGGGAGTCATTTCTACCATCGGGATCCCGGCCTGCGCAATTCCTAACAAAACCACCCCGCGCGCCTGCCCTACAGCCAATGCAGTGGTGCTGTTTTGACCAAAAAAGAGCTTTTCTACCGCCGCATACTCCGGTTGATGGGTCTTTAAAATCAGGGATAACGCGTCATAGATATAAACCAACCGACGTTCAGGAGTCCATCCGGACTCTGTCCGGATCGCTCCAAATCCGAGGCTTTGAGTTTGCGATCCTTTCCGATCCACAATCCCCCACCCGCAAATAGCCGTACCCGGATCAATGCCTAAGATGCGCATCCATTTCTCCTATTAGAACAAATTCCGTCAGGGTGTCCCCTTAGACATATACGACACATAGACCGGTTTCTCCTTCGGGTCCCCCAATTTGCCTCAAACAGGGGAGATCCCCAAAAGACTTTACCCAAAATCCATGTCGTCTGGAAACTCTCCGTTAAAAAATACTTTTTCAACATCGTCGTGATCTTCTAACAGCTCGATCAAAGTCATTAACTGCGGCACATCTTCCTCGCTCACCGCAGTCAACGTCTTCGGAATACGGACCAATTCCACTTCGCTCACCGTCACACCATGTCGCTCAAAGGCCTCTCGTACAACATCCACAATCTCCGGGTCGGTTAACACAACGACTTCGTCGTCATCTTGACGCAAATCATCGGCCCCCGCCTCAATAGCAATATCTAGCAAATCCTCTTCGGTAAGGGCGGTCGGCCCGAGCGTAAGGCGACCCTTACCCTCAAACATCCACGCCACACATCCGGTCTCTCCCAGGGCTCCACCGTGCCGGGAAAAAATGTGTCGGACCTCGCCGGCGGTCCGATTCCGGTTGTCGGTGAGAATCTGCATGTAGACCGCGACCCCACCCGGCCCATACCCTTCATAGACAATTTCTTCGTAATGAACCCCTTCCTCTTGACCCGTGGCACGGCGAATCGCTCGCTCGATATTAGACTGCGGCAAATTGTTCTCTTTGGCCTTTTGGATCGCAATGCGGAGTTTAAAGTTATGATCGGGATTGCCCCCGCCCCGTTTGGCTGCCGCCATAATATCTTTTGTGAGTTGTGAAAACACGGTGCCTCGCACCGCATCAACTTTGGCCTTTTTACGTTTAATGTTGGCCCACTTTGAATGTCCTGACATGGGTTATCTTCTCTCCTCACTTTGATTGGCATCTTTGCCGCTAGAGAAATTTACCGGTTATCGGCATCCGGCGATCCCGACCAAAGGCCCTCGGGGTTACCTTTAACCCAACGGGAGCTTGGCGCCTCTTGTATTCATTCTGATTGACCAATTTTAACGTGAGATCTACCGCATCCTCCGGTAACCCCGCTAAAATTAGTTGATCACGGGTCCAGTCATCTTCCACGTATCCTTCAAGAATCTGGTCCAAGATGTGATACGGGGGGAGACTATCTTCATCCTTTTGATCCGGGCGCAGTTCGGCCGACGGTGGTTTAACAAGAATGTTTACAGGAATCCGTTCCGTCTTCCGGTTCACCCACTCGGACAATCGAAAGACATCCGTCTTCAGCACGTCTTTAAGGACCGCGAACCCTCCTGCCATGTCGCCGTACAGAGTACTATACCCGGTCGCGAGTTCACTTTTATTCCCCGTCGTCAGCACCAACCAACCCAACTTATTGGACAATGCCATGAGTAACGTACCCCGAATCCGGGCCTGGAGGTTTTCCTCTGTGAGATCTTCGGGGCGCCCCTCAAACGACGGAAGCAGCTGTTTAATAAATACGTCCAAGATATCCGCGATCGGAATTTCGTCGATCCCTATTCCTAAGTTTAGGGCGAGTCCCATCGCATCTTGGCGGCTCGCGCTCGAGGTTATCGCAGAGGGCATCAAGACACCGTGTACTCGTTGTGCTCCCAAGGCGTCCACGGCAATCACCGCGGTGAGGGCCGAGTCGATGCCCCCGGACAGCCCAATCACCACATCTCGAAATCGGTTCTTGCCTATGTAGTCGCGCACCCCTAGCACTAAAGCTCGGTAGAGTGCCTCGATCTCTGAACCTGGGTTGGATACCCGCGAATGGTACGTATGACGCACGCTCCCAAGATCTCCCAACACTTCCCAACGTTCAAGGAGTGTTTTAGGCTCCTGGAGCCTCCACCGGGGATCCAGCCAGCGCCGGTGCTGGGAGGGGGTGCGCGTCAATGTCGTCCACAAAACCGTTTCTTCAAAGGCCTCGGCTCGGGCCAAAAGTTTGCCATCGGGCCCCCACACTGCACTTTGTCCATCAAACACCAGTTCATCCTGAGCGCCCACCAGATTAGTCCAAATCAGGTACGCCGCGGCATCATCCGCACGCGTCGCCATCATCTGTTCTCGCAGCACACTCTTGCCCCGTGAAAATGGAGATGCACTAATATTGACCAAAAGGTTAGCGCCTTGCCGTGATTGCGCCAGGTAAGGTCCGTCGGGGTACCACAAATCCTCGCAGACCGATACCCCAAGTTTCCACTCATGCCATGCCACAATCGCGGTGGATGTACCCGGAGAAAAATAGCGGGCTTCATCGAAAACGCCATAGTTGGGCAAATGCCGTTTCGCCACACGCCCGACTAGAGACTCGTGCGCCGCGATCACGGCCGTGTTGTAAAGAGCTTCGTCTGCATAGGCATATCCCCAAATGGCCATGATATTCCGCGTTTCTTCAATGAGGGCCTGGTTGGCACGCGACAAGGCATCCAAAAACGACGGTCTAAACAAGAGATCTTCCGGAGGATAGCCCGCCAATGCCATTTCCGGAAACACCACCAATTGAGCCCCTTGATCTCGCGACTCATGGATCGCCTGCACCATTTTCGCTAAGTTACCCGGCACATCTCCGACCACGCTGTTCATCTGCACCATGGCTACGGTAAGCTCATGCATCCTGCTATCCCTCTCATTCTCCCTGGGCCAGCGTCAGGGCAATTTCTGTGAGTAAGGCCCCCGCGTCCACCATAAATTGGGAGCGGCCCCCCCCTATCTCCATGGTCCAGATAGCGTCTTGGCATGCAATTTCAAAGTATCCCGACAGGTTGGTACCGACTTGGACCCCAAACCCCATGGCGCTTAGGTACCGTACCAGAAGATCCCGTGGCGGGCCATCCGGACCTTGCACTCTCACGGTTGCCGCCAAAATCCTGGTTTGTCCATCATAACCGATTTGATCCAGCAAAATTTGACGGGAATACTGTTCTATTACCCGATCATCCATGTCCACCATGATCACACCTTAATGGTCCCGAGTGAATGGAGCGGTCGCTCCCGAATCTACGGTCGATAAGCCACAATGTGCCCTGGTCCGGAGAAGAGCCTTGCCTTATCCAGTCGTCCAAAAGGAGCAATGCGCGCCCCGCAACCGCCAACGTCACCGAACCGAGTACCCCCGCTTCAAAACATGCTGGGCCTTGGGTTTCCTTGGTGTCGAACCAACAGCGTAGACAGGGCCCACCTGGGTCTAACCGAGTACTCATCCCTTCAAGCCGCACCGCGCTATTGAATATCCATGGACGTTGATGCTGCTCTGCCCATTCCTGGATCACAAGGCGCGCTTCCCAATTATCGGTGGCGTCCATCACGATATCAGCATCCGCTAACAAGATTTCCCGATTAGACTGCGTCAACATCTCGGGGGACGCATAGAGTGGTGTCTCACCACCAGCTAAGCGCGCGGCGAGCGTGACCGCTTTATTGCATCCGATGTCATCCTCCCCAAACCAGGGCTGGCGTGCCAGATTGCTCCGTTCCACAACATCTCCATCAATCAGCTGGATGGGCGCCAAATCTTTTCGCAAAGATAGGCCCCACGCGATGGGATTCCCAATCGCACCTGCACCAACCACAGCAACGTGAAACATGGCGCTAGCCTTTCGGTTCGTCGACACAGTGGCGCAACGCCACCCGCGATTCGACGGTCCAAAGGTCAGTGAACGTGAAGGCATAGCGCGCTGCACGCCCAAAATTGGTATCTGATGCGCCACCGATCGCTCTGACCACTGGATAGTGGCATAAGAGAGGCAAAGCTTCTGGGAGTTTTTGATAGGCTCTTTCCCACGCCTGGGAGGCTTCTCTGACCTGACCACTGATAAAGAATATTAACCCCAAAGTATAATCCGTCTCCGGCGTATGCGGCGCTTCCTGGTATGCATGTAAAGACTCCGCCAGATGCCCGGTGCGGAGATAGGCTTCTCCTAACAATGAAAAGGCCCGGCCTTGCATCCCTTCGGCATCCCATGCCAAGAGTTCTTCGAGAGCGTGTTGCACTCCTGGCCAGTAATCCATCTTGCTAAATGTCAAGGCCAGTTGGTTAAGGCCCCGCAAGTACGGACGAACTACTTCGTCGTCCCACCCCGTGTGACGTTTCTTCCTGGGTAATTGGATCTCAGCCTGAGCAATAGCCATTTGAAAGAGCTCTTGAGCTTGTTCCAATTCTCCCCACTCTAGATAGACCGTCCCGAGGCCGTTCAAGGCATCTGCCCGGAGTGGGTCCAATTCTAGTGCGCGACGAAAATGTGATTCCGCATTTTCCAGTTGCCCATTGGCAATGTGCTTCCAGCCCAATTGCTCTTCTTCCGGTGCCAACACGATGCTTCACTCCTCAAATCGAAAATACCGGCGACGTCCTACCCGGATCCAATCTCCGGGAGCAATCGTCAACCGCTGTTCCATTGATACGCGGGCATCATTGACTACCACTGCGCCTTGTTGCAAAAACCTCCGGGCTTCTTGACGACTTTGGACTCCAGGAATGTGCGCTACCAATTCGATTGCCGACACCTCCCATGGTACCGCTGGCAATCGAACCCCAGGCATCTCGTCCGGTATCCCGCGTTCGCTAAAGACCCGTAAAAATTGGTCTTGTGCCAACTGGGCGGTCTCTATGCCGCAAAACCGGGCAACGATGGCATACGCCAGCTCCGCCTTAATGTCGCGAGGATTCTCCTGTTGTAGTCGGCGGCCAATGGCGGTCCGGTCCCACCCAAATAGCAACTGTCCCCACCGAGCAATCAAGTCATCGGGGATCGACATAACTTTTCCATAGATGGATTCGGGAGGTTCCGTAATGCCCACATGGTTTCCCATACTTTTACTCATCTTACGAACTCCGTCGATCCCTTCTAAGAGCGGAAGGAAAATCCCCACTTCGGGCTCTAAGCCGTACGCTTCTTGGATTTGGCGCGCCGTCATAATATTGAACCGTTGGTCCGTTCCACCAAGTTCGACGTCCGCCTTTAATGCCACCGAATCGTAAGCCTGCATCAAGGGATACAACAATTCATGTAAATGAATGGTGACGTGCTCCCGAAGGCGTTTTTCAAAATCATCCCGTTCCAATATCCGGGCTAACGTCACGTGACTCATCAACCCAATTAAATCCACTAGTTGTAGTGGCTCGAGCCACTCGCTGTTGTATCGTACTTGGAGTCGATCGGGCAATAACACCTTGTTGGCCTGCTCTATATAGGTGCGCGCAAATTCCTCCACAGCCTCTTTATCCAGTTGTTTACGTGTAGCCGCCCGATCCGTAGGATCGCCAATGCGCCCAGTCATATCGCCGATTAAGAACACCACGGTATGCCCGAACTCTTGAAACTGACGCAGTTTCTCCATCACCACGGTATGTCCTAAGTGAATATCGGGAGCCGTTGGATCGACCCCTAACTTGACGATTAAGGGCACTCCCGTGGCCGCTGACTTGACCAGTTTCTTTTCTAATAATTCCGCACTGACGACATCATCCGTACCTTCAATAAGTCGGGCGACAATCTTCGCAATATCCGACACCATCGGCCTCCCCTTACTACTGCGGTGAGTATATCATAGAGCACAAAACCGTGAAAAGCCGTAAGCCTTTAGGGTTCTTCCTCTAGCCAAACCACCGTGACGCCATCTCCCCCTTCGCCTGATTGACCCAGACGATGACTGACCACGCGCGGGTCCTGTCGGAGACGCTCGCCCACCACGCGGCGCAGCACCCCAGTCCCTTTGCCATGGATGACACGAACTTGGGGCCATCCAGTTAAAACCGCGGAGTCAATAAAACGATCCACAATGTCCCATGCATCCTCGGCATTCAACCCACGCACATCGACCTCGATACTGCCCTCGCGTCGGGATTCAACAGATGACCGCATGCGCCGCGGCTTTTCCATGGGTTTGGGACTTGCCGCCTCGAGTTCCGCGAGGGGAAGCCGAATGCGTAAAGACCCCACTGCAATCAGGGCCATGCTGCCTTCGACCTGCATCACTTGGCCCAAATCGGTGAAACCTTGGATCCGTACCCAGTCCCCGGCCCTGGTCGACTTAGGCGCCACCGCTCTGCCCCTGCTTTTCAAAGGCTTCGGTAACTCTCCCTGCTGACGCCAGTGTTGCCTTAAATCCTCGATGGCACGAGCCCGTTCGACGCCTTCTTGGCGACGCACCTCTTGCATTAAACGGTCCATCTCAGCCTTAAGGACCCCCAGTTCCCGTTGCCACATCTCGCGGGCTCCGGTCCGATCGCGCTGCTGCTGCTGTTCGAAGCGTTCGACCTCTTGCTGCCAGCGTCGACGATCCTGTTCCCATTGGACCCGTTCATGGTCCAACGCTTCGCGTGCGGACCGCAGCTCGCCTTCCAGCCGATTGACGGCCTCAATCGCCTCGTTCAAGGCCACGCCTTCCACCCGCATGAGCGACCGAGCCCGGTCGGCCAACACTTTTTCCAATCCCAAGCGTTGGGCAATATTGAGCGCCTGTGAGCTTCCCGGCTGCCCCACGACCAGTTGGTAGGTGGGCTCTAGGGTGGCCAAATCAAAGGCCACGTGCGCGTTCACGACTTCGGGTTTTTCGAAGCCCAGTAGTTTGAGTCGGCTATAGTGGGTGGTGGCAACAACCAGTGCCTGTCGGGCCGAAAGCCTTTCCAAAATAGCCTCCGCCAGAGCCGCCCCCTCTTCAGGATCGGTACCGGCCCCTAATTCATCGATGAGACATAGGGTGCGGGAATCCGCTGCGTCCAGCATCGGTAGAAGCCGCCGCACGTGACTGGAGAAGGTGGAAAGGTTTTGTTCTAGACTTTGTTCATCGCCAATGTCGACAAATAGCCGCGTCGTATAGGGAATCGTCGACCCGTCGGCGGCCGGAATCATCATCCCCGCCATGCCCATGGCCACCATGAGGCCGACTGTCTTGAGCGTCACGGTCTTGCCACCCGTATTGGGTCCGCTCACGATCAGAATCCTTTGGACATCCCCCAGTTCCATCGTAAAAGGAACCGGATTCGCGAGTAACGGATGTCGTCCCTGGATCAGCCGCAACACCTGAGCATCCTGGACGATGGGCACGACCGATCCGGTCTCCACTCCATAGCGCGCAATCGCCAAGACACGGTCCAACCGAGTCAATTCGTCATGGAGCCACAATAAATCCGCGTCCTGGGCCCCCACCTCGCGGGACAACGCAGTCAGGATCCGGTCGATCTCATCTTGTTCTTCCCGTTCTAATGTCACCACCATATTTTGCCGTTCCACGATACTGAGTGGCTCCACAAACACCGTTTGCCCACTCGCAGATTGGTCATGCACAATGCCCGCAACCGAATTGCGGAAGGCGTGTTTTATCGGCACCACACGTCGACCGAACCGCATGGTGACCACTGAGTCTTGCAGATAAGGCGCCCATGTGGCTGATCGCAACAGTCCTTGCAGAATGGCGTCAATCTCACTCAGCGTTGCCCTTCGCTTCCGTCGCAGGACTCGCAAGGCCGGACTCGCATCATCTTTGACTTCGCCATCTGGGGTGAAGGTATTGTCGATCATCGTGATCAATGGAAGCGGGATGACCCACCTGCCGATTCGTTCGGCCCACCCCAAACAACCCTCAGCGGGAATCCCACGCGCCACTTCCCGTGCCTTCTTCAATGTCGTCGACAGTCGCACGAATTCTTCTGGCGATAGCATCTGACCCTTTACCGCACGTAACGCCATGGGTCCAATCGGGCCGGCCCCTACCAAACTTATCGGATACTGTGCACTCCAATCCAACATTTCGCGCAATAGACTCTGCTCGTATACTAGGGTATCCCAATGGTCGATCCATGGAAGTTGACGGATCGCATCCCGGCCCATGGACGTATCGGCAAACCGACTGGCCGAAGCCAGAACGCTAGGCCATTCTATGGCGGACAACCCTTCTACCCCAAGATTCAGGAGCAGATTAGGCGAGCCGTCACTCATGTGATTTGCCCCTCCCTCTTCTAACCATGATTAAGACTCCCCGAAGCAGCGCCAGCGGAGGCCATCCGCCGCACACAGAGAACTGGCGCCACCATCCTAAGGTAGCGCCTAGAGCCTGCTGCCGCAAGAAGTCCCTTGATGAGGAAGCAAGCGTATCGTGCCTACTGCCTCCATCCATATCCTAACAGAAAGTCTGCCGTCACCAAACCCGCAGAGGTTGCCCAAGAGACCGAGTCGACCGATTAGCCGCACCTGGCCGGGATTACTTATTTAGCGTCACGACGCCGCCACTTTTGCTGCATAGTTTGTACTAGCTCATCGCGTTCAGCTTGCAAACGAAAAATTTCTTCGGTCAGGTTCATAGCCGTGACCACCGCGAGTCGCAAGGGGCTCACTCGAGGGTTTTTGGCAGCCAAGACGCGCATCCGATTATCTACATGGTGCGCCAACGCCTCGACAACTTCTTCGGGCAAATCACCCTTCAGTTGATACTCTTCCCCATAAACGACCACGGACGTACGCACCGGCTCATCCACCGCAATCCCTCCCCCTCGTATTATATAGTCTAATTCTCGACATCCCTGTCGAAATCCTGCAGATTTTTCCCCCCGGTGAAATTTTTACTGCCCTCGCAGGGAAACGCCTTGCTGTTTTAAGGCATCCACTACTTGGCGCACTTCTTGGTCAACCTCGACATCGGTCAGCGTTCGGGTCATGGATTGGAATATCAATCGAATCGTCACCGATTTGCCAAAATCCCCGGCAAACACATCAATGAGGCGCATTTTTTGGAGATGGAGAGCCCCACTCTGGCTGACCGTCTTTATGATCGCCTGATAACTTAGGTTCGGACCCATCAAAGACAAGTCCCGAGACACATCGGGATAACGCGACGGTGCCAAGATAACCCCGCCTCTAGCTGGTGCACTGGGCACAATGGGAGACAGACTGATAACGCCGATACGTTTGGCGTGAAACTTCAGGCTCGCCAAGCGCGGACGAATTTCCCCAAGATATCCCACCAGTAAGTCCGAGGCATTGTATAATGCCACGGAGCGGCCGGGATGCATGAAGCCCGGTATGGGACCCGAGGGATCTTCATGCAAGCCCAAATTCAACTGCCGATTGACCCATTCCAAGGCGCCCTTCAACCGGAAAATGCCAACATCAGCCGCCGGGGGATACTGCATGGCCACCTCCAGAACCTCGGCGACCGCCAGAGCCATCGGCTCAACGGGCAATCCATTGCGCTGATGGTAAACCGGCGCCAACTCAAAAATAGACACCGGCTGTTCTCGACGCCCGCGGTTGTATGCTAGCACTTCAAGGACGTTCGGGAGCAAGTCCCGGCGTAGCTCGGATTCCTCTTCGCGTAGGGGATTGGTCACCACCACCGGAGTCCCCTCAAAGCCTAATCCAAGAACGTCCCGGGAGCGATCCCAAAAAGGTCGGGTAACCACTTCCCAATACCCTAATGCCGCCCACTTATCCCGAAGGTTTTCGTGGAAGCTCACCTCGCTATCCCGGGAACCGGGTCGTGTCGGGGTAGACGGGAGTGTCGCCCCAATTTGGTCAAATCCGCGGAGCCGGGCCACTTCCTCGCTCAAATCTTCGGTCGCCATCACGTCGTGACGATCCCAGGGAATTACCACAGAACGGTCTCGCACCTCAAACCGTAAGCGGCCAAGTCCTTCCTGAATTTGTTGATCAGACCACGAAACGCCCAAAATCTGCCGGATTCGTTCGGGCTCGAACGCAATTTCTCGTCGGTTCGGCACCTTTCCCTGAAGAGTGCTGCGCTCGAGGCGAGTCGCGAGTCCCGAGACCTCCCTCAGTAGCCCAAGTGTGGCGTCGGCCGCAACCACAACCATACTCGGATCCGCGCCCTTACCATAGTGTTGGGCAGCATCCGATACGATTCGATGCCGACGAGCACTCTTAAAAATTCCCGCCGCACTGAAATAGGCTGACTCTAAAAACACGTGTCGAGTGGTTGGCCTAACGCTCGCGCGATCTCCTCCCATGATGCCCGCAAGTGCAATGGGTCCTTTCTGATCCGCTATCACCAAATCTTCCGGAGTGAGTGTACATAAACTCCCGTCGAGCAAAGTCATGTTTTCTCCATCGGTCGCCCGACGTACCTCAATCGGCAACACCACGGCATCGGCATCGAACGCATGGAGTGGCTGGCCGATATCCCAAAGAACAAAATTCGTAATATCGACTACCGGGTGAATCAAACGGATTCCGATGCTTCGCAACAATACCTGCATCCAAAGCGGTGTGGTCCCATCACCCTCCAAACGCAACTCGGTCAAGCCATACACGGGGCACCCCATTGGGTCGACGATACCGACCAAGTTTCCGTCGGTTCCGTATCGAAATTCCCTACTGGGATCTCGAAACTGCAGGCCCAAGACGGCCGCAACCTCTCTCGCAATGCCTAGCACACTCTGGTCGAACACCGCGAGATTGGGCGTGAGTTCCAATTCGTAAAGAGTGTCGACACCGCCGATTGCTTCGAGAAACGTCGTGCCTACGGGACGGTCTCCTCGATACACCCAAAGATCCCCACCTGCCTCTTGAAAGCCTAATTCGCTCGCCGAAAGCAACATGCCTGGTGAGGGAATTCCTCGCATATTCACAGTATCCAAGATTCTTCCATCGGGTAATTGCGTACCTGGTGGAGCGTACCAGACATACTCACCAACCATGCCGTTAGATGCCCCCGTCACCACGTCGGTCATCGTGCCAGCTCGACCTTCGACCGTGACCACGGACAGATGATCCGCATTCGGGTGAGCCACCCGGGCAACCACGCGCACCAGCTCCACTGCAGCAAAGTCCTGTCCCCATGATTCTTTGGCTGAAACTTCAATCCCCATTTGGATCAGAATAGACTCAATAACATATGGCTCTGGCACGTCCGGAAGATGGCGAGTAAGCCAACGATGGCTGAGTTTCATAGCGCGGGCCTCCCTGTGTAACGACTAAAACGGCTCAAAAACTCCAGATCGTTCTGATATAAGAGGCGCAAATCGTCCAACTCGAAGATCCGCATAGCAAGCCGCTCTATTCCAAGTCCAAACGCAAACCCCGTAACCTGTTTGGGGTCGTATCCGCCATTACGAAGCACGACTGGATGGACCATCCCGGATCCCAGAATTTCGACCCAACCAGTGCCCTTGCAAACCCGGCAACCCGTTCCATTACAAGCGGCACAGGTGACATCTACTTCCATCGATGGCTCGGTAAACGGAAAATATGATGGACGAAACCGGGTACGGATGTCGCTACCCAGTAGGTCTTTGGTCATGGCCAATAAGGTGCCCTGTAAATCAGCTAGGCTAATCTTGTGGTCTACTACGAGCCCCTCAATTTGATGGAACATCGGGGTGTGAGTCGGATCATCATCACGGCGATAGACACGACCCGGTGCAATGATCTTCACCGGCAGTTGACCGGCCGCCGCTTGCATACCCCGAATTTGAACCGGGGAGGTGTGGGTTCTCAGCACCAGGTTCGGGATATCCACAAAAAAAGAATCTTGCATGTCGCGCGCCGGATGATTCGGGGGAATGTTTAAAGCTTCAAAGTTATACCATTCGCTTTCCACTTCGGGTCCATAGCTCAATGTAAATCCCATTCTGAGAAAAACATCCTCCACCAGCCGGCGCACCCGAGTTAAGGGGTGTAGCAGCGCTACGGCGGGCTCTATCCCGGGGATCGTCATATCTAGCCGTTCTTGTTCCAACTGGAGGATTTCCTCTTGGTTTTGCAGACGAGCCAATGCGTCGTCAATCATGGTCTCAATGGCCAGACGCACGCTATTCCACTGTTGCCCCGCCTGCCGGCGCTCTTCAACCGGGAGCAGAGCCACCCCTTTGAGGCGCGCCGTAATAATCCCCTTACGACCGAGCCAAGCATTCCGAATTTCCTGGACCTGCAAAACGGTCGAGGCGTCTTGCAATTGCTCGCCTAGTTCCCTTAATTCGTCCGCGTTGTCTTCACCCATTGACTATCCTCCTATCACTGCACACACGCCAATACAAATAAAAAACGCCCTCCCACTAAAGGGCGAGACGTCTCGCGGTACCACCTTCATTCGAATGCCGCATGGCATTCCTCTTTACAGAGCAATAACGGCGCCAACCGGCAATCCCTACGCCCTTCCGTCCTTGTGCCGTGAAGGATTCAGAATCACGCTCCCTAGGGAACCTTCGCCACCTACCACGACGGGTTTTCAGCAGCCCCGTTCTCTGTCACGAGATAGTATGGGTACTTTCCTAGATCATCACTTTGACCCACTCATTAACTTATCGCCGATTATACTACATCTAACGGCACTTGGAAAATTCCTGCTCGCCGTCTTTCCGACACCGCATGAAATAAAATTATCGAGCCCGCGACGGCGACGTTCAACGAGTCAGCCGTAGGCGCCATCGGAATGTTCACACCCTCCCCATGCTCCGTAGCCCAGCGCAACCCATTACCCTCGTTGCCCAACACGATGATGACAGATTGGGTCCAAGACACCGCGTCGTATGCGTGATGACCCGATACATCGGTGGTCCTCAGGGTCATCCCCTGCTCTACCGCCCGCTCCACCCAATCGTCCGGAAGGTGAAATATCGGCAACCGGAATACACTTCCGGCAGAAGCCCGTAAGGTTTTCGGGTTAAACACTTCGACCGTTCCTCGGGTAACGCCCAGCGCATGTGCCCCAGCCGCCTGGGCCGAGCGGATCAAAGTGCCAAGGTTGCCGGGATCTTGAACGGACTCGGCGACCACAAAGAGTGCCGGACCCACCGTCTCCGGAAAATAGTCTTGGTGCGGGAGTGACCAATCTACCACCGCCAGAATACCCTGGGAGGTCTCGACCCCAGAAACGCTGTCCAAAAGTCGGTCGGTCACGTACAGCATCCGCACAGATTGGGCTTGCAGACGTGCGATCACACTCTTGTTACGAGGGTCTGCCATGAATCGCGAACTATATACAACATAGCGAAAAGAGGCCCCTGAGGAGAGGGCCTCTTCCACAATACGGCGCCCCTCCACAACGGCCTGCCGACTCCGTTCGCGGAATTGCCGCGAAGAAAGCAGGTGGGCTACCGTCCGAATCATTTTGTTATCTGAAGTGTCTAATGGATGCAGAATCACCGAGATCCCCTACAGATTTTCTTTGGCTTTGGCCACCAGTGCCTTAAAACTGTCCATGTCGCGCACCGCAAGGTCCGCGAGAACCTTCCGATCTAGACCAATCCCTGCTAGCTTTAAGCCATTCATAAATCGACTATAGGACAATCCGTTCAATCGTGCTGCAGCATTAATACGAGTAATCCACAATCGCCGAAAGTCTCCCTTACGCTTGCGACGATGTTGGTACGCATACCACAAACTATGCATAACCGCTTCATTTGCAGGGCGAAATTGCCGAGACCGGGCTCCGCGATACCCGCGAGCCATTTTGAGAATCTTTTTGTGTCGGCGATGGCGGACCATACCGTTCTTCACTCGAGCCATGAGCTTATCCCTCCAAGTACTAAATCAATGCCCTAGCCGTATGGCAGGAGCCGTTTCGTTCGATGCTGGTCTGCCTTCGACAACACGTCCGCATTACGCAACCGACGTCGCCGTGTGGCGGATTTGTGCTCCAGCATGTGGTTTTTTCCGGCGCGATGGCGCTTGCCTAGTCCCGAGCTGGTCAATTTGATCCGTTTCCGAGCTCCGCGATGCGTCTTCATTTTTGGCATGATGTTACACTCCCTTTTTTGGTGCCAAGATCATTATCATAGCGCGGCCTTCAACCCGAGGAGGTCGTTCAACGACCGACACCTCAGCTACCGCTGCTGCCAATTTCTTCAAGGTCTCTTGACCAATGCTCGCGTGAACAATTTCCCGCCCTCGAAAGATCATGGTGCATTTCACCTTATCTCCCTCAGCCAAGAACTTTTGAGCACTCCGGACCTTAACGTCAAAGTCATGATCTTCAATGGTGGGACGCATTTTAAGCTCCTTAACGCTGACCACCTTTTGCTTCTTACGAGATTCTCGATCTCGTTTGGCTTGTTCGTACTTAAACTTCCCGTAGTCCATTAGCCGACAGACCGGAGGACGCGCAGTGGGAGACACTTCCACCAAGTCTACTCGGCGTTCCTGGGCCATGGCTAACGCGTCACGCAAGGCCACAATGCCGAGTTGTTCTCCTTCGTCACCGACCAAGCGCACTTCACGAGCCCGGATCTCATCGTTTATGCGGAGATCTTTAATGTCGCAATCCCTCCTTTTTTCCCAAACAAAAGAGCGAGGATAAACTCCCCGCCCAAATAAAGAGCCAGATCGATTACCCTTTTGGCCAAGCCGGAGGGTGAGAAGCCAGCGCTTCTGCTTTGTTCGGTGGTTATAGCCATATTGTACCCAACTCTTGGCCCATACGTCAATACGTACCTTTGTCTGCGAGCACTACGCCAGCGGCATCTCGGCTTCTTCCACCAACTCATGTAAGTAATCGGGCCACGGCTTAGCACCGATGTCTCCCTCTTCTCGGGTACGTACCGAGACCGTATGATTGGTTTGGTCCCGGCCCCCTACCACCAACATCCGCGGGATCTTCGCTAACTGGGCTTCGCGAATTTTATAACCCATCTTCTGACTCCGCCCATCAACCTCAGACCGAATTCCGTGACGACTCAATTTACGCTGAATCTCTTCGGCATAGGACACCTGTTGATCGGTAATCGGAATAATTACAGCCTGGACGGGGGCCAGCCAGAGCGGAAAAGCACCGGCATAATGCTCCACCAGAATCCCCAAAAACCGCTCTAACGATCCCATGATAGCTCGGTGAATCATCACGGGCCGCTTAAATTCCCCATCGGCCGCAACGTAATGCAAGTCAAAGTTCTCGGGTGTTTGGAAGTCTAATTGGATGGTCGCCAATTGCCATCGGCGACCTAGCGAATCGATCGCCGCGATATCCAATTTAGGCCCATAAAACGCCCCGTCTTTCGGGTTAATCTGATACTTTAAACCGCGATCCTGCAAAATTTGTTCGAGGTTGGCTTCCGCTTGGTTCCACACCGTTAGATCACCCATGTAATCGTCAGGACGCGTCGAAAACACGACTTCGTATACTAAACCAAACGCGCGATAGACCACGTCCACCAGATCCAAAATCCCAAACATTTCTTGGCTAATCTGATCCTGTCTAACAAATAAGTGGGCATCATCTTGATGAAAACCACGCACGCGCATCAGTCCATGCAATGTCCCAGACCGTTCAAATCGAGATAGCGGCGAATATTCCGCGAACCGCATCGGCAGATCCCGATACGAACGCGTATCCCCTTTAAACAATAAAGCGTGGCCAGGACAGTTCATCGGTTTAACCCCAAGCACTTCGGCCTCGCGCTCGATGAGGAACATATCATCACGATAGTGGTCCCAATGACCCGATCGTTCCCACAATCCGACGCGATAAATCCATGGCGTTGCAACCTCTTGATATCCACGGTCGCGCTGGAGACGACGAGAAAATTCCTCGAGGGTCCGATACAGTTGGTGACCTTTAGGGTGCCAGAACGCAAATCCTGGAGCTTCCTCCCGAAAGCTGAATAAGTCGAGGCTCGGTCCCAGTTTTCGGTGGTCGCGCTGCTTGGCCTCTTCGAGCCGGGACAGATGGGTCGCCAGATCCTCCTCCGTGGGGAATGACGTCCCGTAAATCCGGGTCATCATGGGGTTGGCCTCGTTCCCTCGCCAATAGGCACCTGACACACTGGTCAATTTTATCGCACGGATGAGACCCGTTTGGGGAAGATGGGGACCAGAACACAGGTCGATGAAGTCCCCTTGGCGATACGCGGAAATTACGATGTCGTCAGGCAGTCCTTCGATAATTTGACGCTTGAACGACTCGGCCCGCTCCTCAAATAGGGCCAATGCTTCTTGGCGACTCAATTCTACGCGTTCAATGGGCAGGTTTTCATCAACAATAGCCTTCATCTCGCGTTCAATACGGTCCAAGTCCCCTTCTTGCAGCGGTTCGGGTAGGGCAATATCGTAGTAAAATCCATCCTCTAAGGCTGGTCCCGTTCCTAGTTGTGCTTCGGGCCAGAGCCTCTTCACGGCCTGAGCCAACAAATGGGCGCTTGAATGACGAAACACATGTTGGCCGCTGGAATCGTCAAAGGTTAGCCACTTTAGGACTCCACCATGGAGGATCGGTCGTTTTAGGTCCAGCACCTGTCCATCTAGCCAGGCCGCGAGGACTCCGTCGGTTCCCTCCGACAACTCCCACGCTGAAATTCCAGGTGCCACGGAACGGGCTTCTCCTTCAATTACTAGCTCTAGTTCGCTTGCCATCTTTTGACCCTCCCTTGGGTTGGTGCCTAACAACAAAAAACGCCCCCTAACTTGGGGACGGATCAAATCCGCGGTTCCACCGCCATATGCCTCGCATCCACAAGGGACTCGGGCTCTTGCTTCAGCGTTATCGGGCTGACCCGCTGTCTTTCCCGGCATAACCGGCACGAAAGCGTCTCAAAGGTGGTTGGTGCGGTGTCGCGCCTAGATCTCGTTTCAGCAGTGGAGATCCTCTCTAAAGGAGACACCCGTACCTGGCCTCGTCATCGACAATATATAAACTCGCTAAGCGCATCTTATAACGGGTTTCCTGCTCTTGTCAATTGGCGACAGCGACGGCACCCTGAGCATTGGGTAACGCGGTCCGTGAAGACCGCATGCATGGTCCGCAGTATCTCGTCCGCTGGGGTCTTGCGATGAAATACCACGTGCCGCGGGCCCATAGTAATCAGCGCGCTAACCAATAGATCATGTGTTGACGAATCGTCCTCGGAGAGCCCTCCGCTCAGATCCCTCACCACATCTTCTCCAACGAGGTTCCCATGATCATCTTCTAGAATAAACTCCTGGCTGCGCCAGAATACATGGACGGTCTCCATTTTGGGTTGGCTAAGACTCACAAAATGTCTAAGTAGACGGACAAACTCCTGATACTCACGCTCAATTAACCAGTCGTCCATGGCCTGGTCCACCGCTTCGATGTATTCGTGGCGAATTTCGGGGAGCAAAAACCTTTGCACTCCATCTAAGACCACCGTGTCATGGTCACGCAAGAACGACAACAACGCGGCCAGTGCTAACTCCTCTCGATCTCGATTATGCGCCGCATCCACCATAAGACGCGAGTGGGCATGGTCCGTCACTTGTTGAATATCATTTTCGTCTAAATCTTGATAGCGGTGATGCACCAGATCTTTGAGCCACTCCGAAGTAGTTTTTAGTATGTACCAAGCTATCGCCCGAGCCAGCGCTAATCTTTGGTCATCGCGCGACGCGAGATCTTGATCCAGGCGGTACTCGACACCTGCAGGGGTCATATATTCTTGCCATTGTCCGACGACCTTGGACGCTAGGACTTCCCCGAATCTAGGAGCCCACTCGACTTTTCCGATCACCCGCCAACCCGAAATTTTCGGTCACCACCCGTTGGATTAATATTCCACAGCCATAGTATATGCAGTTTGTCTAAACCTATTCGGCACGAAGCCCCGACCGCAGTGCTGGCGCCGCGCCCCACGAATAAAAGATTAGGTAAGAGTCACGGGGATATTGATAGCCCTTAACCCGTGGGGCTATTCGGGGAAGGAGATGGTTCTATTGCTGTTGGCAAATGGAAGCTCGGACTCTTCAATACGGTTGACTACGATTCCCCACATCGAGGAGAGCACGAGAAATGCGCCGATAATAAAGAAAATTACGCGGGGCCCAATGAGTCCCGTTAACCAGCCACCCAACACAAGCCCTACCGGGACTGACACACTAAAGAACATTCCAAAACCCCTCATGACCCGTCCACGAATGTCATCCGGTGCCAACAACATGAGCGCCGTTGCGAACGGGACGTTAAACATGGCGGAGCTTCCCATGGCAATCCCAAAAAACGCAAGTGCCAACCAAAATGCCGGGATAAGCGTCATCAATATAATGCCAAGACGAATGAAAGGGACATCCATACCGATAGGCGGAGACTCTTAGCGTATCGACCGGCAATGAGAGAACCCAACAGTGCCCCGACAGCCGCCGCACCTTCCAAAGCTCCATAGCCACCCATCCCTCTATGCAACACTTGACGGGAAAAATTGCCGTAAAGAACTGTAGCGGCGCCGATAATAAGTTGACGGACATGCCGATAAGAATGAGTAAGCGTAATGATGGAACCCCCCAGATAAACTTGACTCCAGCGAGACTACCACGCCAAAAGGTTATAAGCCCCGGCTTGGCCGGGGTAGTCGTCGATACGGACGGAATTGTAAGGAGCACGAAACTGGCAGCGCTTAGAAAAAAAGAGATGGCATCAATCAAAATGGCGTTGGCTGGCCCTATCAAGGACACGACGGCGCCGCCAACGCCGTACCCAACTAGTCGGACAAGCTGCGAGATAGCTGACAGCATCCCGGTGGCTAGCGGTAAATCATTCGCCCGATTGCGTACAATGACGGGAAGTACGCTCTGTTGAGCGGGACTAAAAACGAGTTGGCCGACTGTGACCACAAAATTGAAGAAGTAAATAAGCAGGACGTTGTCTACGTGATTGGCCATGAGGCCAAAGAAAGCCAAAATAGCCATGCCACGGATTGCTTCTGTCCAGATCAACGCCGAGCGTTTGGGCCATCGATCCGCGAGATTGGCCAACGGTAACCCTAACAACAAGAGCGAGAGCGTCGGCACGAGTGGGACCAGAGAGGTGAGCACAGCCGAGTTTGTGGTGTCGAGGACATACCACATCGTCGCCATCATAAAGAGACTGTCACCGAGTCCGGACACAATGCGACCGGCTAAAAAAATGAAAAACTTCTGTTGGCCAACCAATTGACGATATCAGAGCAAGGCAATCTCTCCTACTTATGGTTGATCGGGGTGGCTCTAGTCACTTTTTTGGTAACGAGTCAACTGAAACCGATGGGAGCGCCCGCTCTAGGAGCCTTATTTTGCATGGGGTTACTAGTTATCCAATCTGGGGCTTGTGGGGCTGGGACAATAAAAACCGCAATCGCTTGCCGGGTAAAAGTTTAAAGTGGTGGGCGGTACAGGACTCGAACCTGTGAACCTCTCGCATGTCAAGCGAGCGCTCTAACCAACTGAGCTAACCACCCATATTGTACAAACCATCTCAGTGGAGGCGACGCCCGGATTCGAACCGGGGCATAGGGGTTTTGCAGACCCCTGCCTTACCACTTGGCTACGTCGCCATAAATTCTTCGTCATCCATATAATGGAGCGGAAGACGGGATTCGAACCCGCGACCCTCGCCTTGGCAAGGCGATGCTCTACCACTGAGCTACTTCCGCGTCGCTTAGCAATTATAGCAGGGCGACCATTGGAAATCAAGCAGACTATTTGTTGGATGGGTAGCGATAAAATCCTCGGCCACTCTTTTTGCCGGTATGGCCGGCGCGTACCAATCGGCGTAATACCAGGGGTGCCGCAAACCGATCATCATGAAACTCATCATACATGTAATCCATTACGTGAAGGTCCACATCAAGCCCAGTAAAGTCGGCCAAGGTTAGTGGACCCATTGGGTGATTGAGCCCGAGCCGCACCCCTTTATCAATATCTTCGGCGGTCGCCACGCCTTCTTCTAACATCCGCATGGCTTCAATAAATAAAGGCATCAGAACTCGATTCACGACAAAGCCCGGGGTATCCTTTTGGACCACAATCGTCTCTTTACCTAACTCTTCGGCAAGGGCTTGAGCTTTCTCGACCGTGACGTCAGATGTTTCTTCACCCCGCACAATCTCAATAAGTTTCATCACGGGAGCCGGGTTAAAAAAATGCAGGCCCAAGACATCTTGCGGCCGCCGTGTTGCCTGCGCAATGGCCGTGATGGATAAAGATGAGGTGTTTGTCGCGAGGAGCACGCCGGCCGGAACGACGGCGTCTAATTTTTGGAATATGGCTATCTTGACATCCAAAACTTCCACCACCGCCTCGATGATGGCGTCGACGTCCTTAAACGCATTCCAATCATGGGCCTCAGTCAATCGACGGTACACCAGATCGCGCTCTTGTGCAGTCATCTTTCCGGCGTCGACGGCTTGGTCCATGCGCTGGAGAGCTTTGGCGTGAGATCGGGTCACAGCGCCTTCCAGGGTATCGTATTGTACCACCTCAAATCCCTGGAGTGCCGCTAAGTACGCAATGCCGCTCCCCATAATACCCGCTCCAATAATCCCAATTCGCTTCATTTTATGCTCCTCTCCTAGGCTCCCATAATATGCATGCCACTATCAACAAAAAGGATTTGGCCGGTTATGCGACGCGACCACGGCGATGCTAAAAATACCGCAGCATTGCCAACGTCGTCGATCGAGATGTTTTCGGGTATGGGTGCCTTCGTGGTCACCGCATGCAAGGCGGTGGAAATCCCTTTCACGCCCGCGGCAGCCAATGTTTTCACAGCTCCTGCCGAAATAGCATTGACGCGTATATGGTCCTTACCTAAGTCTAGAGCTAGATATCGTACTGAAGATTCCAATGCCGCCTTAGCGACACCCATCACATTGTAATTAGGCATCACCCGCGTTGCACCTTCGTAGGTCAAGGTGATTACGCTCCCCGACCCGGCCTTTTCAAAAGAAGGCAACATCGCGCGGGATAGTGCCGTTAAGGAATAGGCGCTCACATTTTGGGCTAACATATACCCGTCCCATGAGGTATCAACAAATCGCCCTTCTAAATCTTCGCGTTTGGCATGAGCCATCGAGTGCACCAACACATGAGCTCCATCGGGCCACGCGTGCTCCATTTGATCCTGGAAACGCTCAAGGTTCCCTGGCACCGTCACGTCGAGTGGGATGGTTAGCGGCGCATGCGAAAGTTCGGGAATTAACTTGTCGAGATTTTCCTTCAGGCGATCACTTTGGTATGTAACAATCAGTTCGGCGCCTTCTCGATCAAAAGCTTGGGCAATCCCCCAAGCCATGCTTCGTTTATTCGCAATGCCCACTACGACGGCACGCACACCGGTTAAAAGTCCCATTCGAGTCTCCTCTACTACCGCATTTTGGGACTATCATAGCGCAACCCCGGTCTGGAGAAAACTACCCAGGATAGTTGGCAGGTTTTTTCACAAGAAAATATACCTTGTGCCATTGAAGACCCCATGCCCCAATCTTGGCGGACGACTCATCAAAGAAGAGGTCCACATGATCGCCGATAATGGCGGATCCGCTATCCACCGCCCGCGCTGGCCCATATCCGTCAATGTAAAGATACGTACCAAAAGGTATGACACTCGGATCCACGGCGACGTCGCCGGGATGCAAAGGTTTGCCATCCCAAGCTGCTACGGCGCCCCATCGGCCATTCATGCTGGCCGAACCGTTATACGCCGTCGTCAGCATCGAGACTACCTTGTCATAGCGGTAAGTGTGACCCGCTATCGATAATGTATTGACAACCGCGGTACCCACCAGTACATGTGCGCTAACCGGTGGGCTCACCAGTGTCTTAACCGAACCCACTCGATACGTAGTACCGGGCTCGCCCGGCTTTATCAGAACTCGTTGTCCCGCAGGGAGACTCGGATCGGGAGTCACTTTCACTGGATACGGCACCACACCAAATCCAGGTGGGCTCCAGGTAATTCCGCGCGGAGCCCATGGCCATGCCGGGAGACCACTACGGCTGGGCGGCGAACTAGCGTTCGCCGATGGATGCTTGGGCATCGATGCCACTCCGTATGACAAGGCCGCTATAACCCCTACTCCGACGAGGCCCCATCTCACCTGGCGGCGCATTTTGGTCACCCACTTTCTCGTACTAGTGTGGGCGGATGCCGGGATGTTTACTCGCACGGAGGTTTTGAAATATCCGCAAGAGTTAGTGAGTGTCAGTACGTAGCCAATAATCGGCGGCCATTTGCACCGCGTCCCAGGGGCTCCCCAAGGGCGGCGTGTAACTAAGATCCACCTCTAAGAGATCGCGAACCATCATCTGGTGGTAGAGTGCCATCGCAAACAAATCGACCCGCTTAGCTACACTAGCCTGCCATGGGCCGATAATTTGAGCGCCTAGCAGTTGACCGGTCTGGCTATCGCCGGTAATCCGAAACCTCAACTCCTGCGCTCCTGGGTAATATGCTTTATGATCCCAAGTCACAAAATCAACAGTTTTCGGCACGTAACCAGCCGCTTTAGCTTCCTGGTCTCTTAATCCGGTTCGCGCAATGGCCCAGTCAAAGATTTTTACTACCTGAGTCCCGAGCGTTCCGGCAAATTGTCGCGATCCCCCTAACACGTTTTCTCCAGCAATACGACCCTGCTTATGCGCTGTGGTCCCCAGTGGGAGGTATGTTGCTCGATCGAGGAGTCGGTGGTAAGTTTCGACACAATCTCCCGCCGCATACACTCCAGGAACTGTAGTCGCCATCATCCGGTCCACCGGAATAGCCCCCCTCATCCCGAGCTCGATCCCCGCAGTCTGCGCCAAATCCGTGACGGGCTCGACCCCTACCACGACCAAGACCAGATCGACCTCGCGATCAAATTCCGGATTCCCCGTGACGTGCAAAGCTTTGCCGGTTTGTTCAATCTGATAGATCTTGACCCCCGTGCGTACATCCACTCCATGTTCCTCCAGATGCCGGCGCAACGACTCGCCCATCGTTTCATCCACCGTAGGCAATACAGTCCTTTGCTGTTCCACCACAGTCACCGCAACACCACGATGAGTGAGGGCATCGGCCATCTCTAGTCCAATATAGCCAGCCCCGACGATGAGAGCCCGCCGTGGCTCGTGGAGTTGCAAAAAGGCAGAGACTTTGAAGCTATCATCCATACTATGTAATAAAAAGACCCCGGGCTGGTCGATGCCTAAAATCGAGGGCTGCACGGGTTGTGCACCCGTCGCGATCACGAGTCGATCGTACGTCTGAGTCCTGGTACCCCCTTCATGGGAATGAGTGACCACCGCTTGGGATTGCGGACTAATTTCGACAGCGCGAGTATTCAGCGCAACCCGGATGCCCGCGGCCTGAATCTCCTCTAACGTACGATGCGCCAATTGATGCCAGTCCTCCACCTCACCACTCAGATAAAATGGCAAACCACAAATGCTATAGTTTGGGTACGCGTCGGCCACTAACATCGTGACCGCAGTCGCTGGGTCAAGTTCCTTGGCCCGCAGCGCGGCACTAATTCCGGCATCACTACCACCAATAATCAAAATAGACGACACCATAAATTCCTCCTTCATGCATGATGGCTGTATCACCGCCCCTGGCTTAGACGATCAAAGCCGACCAACCCCATAAAGCCGCTAACGTCACCAATAATACGGGTATGGTCAGTGTGATCCCGACCCGCATGTAGTACCCCCAGGTAATCTTCACACCACGACGTTCCAGCACGTGGAGCCACAGCAGTGTTGCCAACGATCCGATCGGGGTAAACTTCGGTCCCAGATCGCAACCCACCACATTGGCGTAGGCCATTGCCGTGTGCAACGTCGTGGATGCAACGGCGTCGTGAATAGCTAATGCATTAATCAACACGGTCGGCATATTATTCATAAACGACGACAGCACGGCCCCGATTACCCCGGTACCGATGATGCCGACAAAAGCGCCATGTGTTGCGAGACGTGACAACAAAGAGCCTAACAAGTGAGTTAAACCAACATTTCTTAATCCAAACACCACCACATACATCCCAATCGAAAACACAACAATTTTCCACGGGGCTTCTTTCACCAATTTGGGCACCTGTACTACCGGACTCCGATGGGCCATTAGCAGCAGCCCCACCGCAGCACTCCCAGCAAATACGGCAACCGGCCAATGCATAAGCTGGCTCGCAAAGTATCCGACCAGCAATAAGGCCAAAACAATCCATGCCATGCGAAACACATAGGGATCCTTAATCGCTGTCCGTGGGGCCGGTAGTGCCGTCATCGACACCGTGGTTGGTAAGGCACGACGATAAAAAAGGTAGAGCACCCCTAGGCTGGCGCCTAGGGCCACCACGTCCACCGGAACCATCCGAACAGCATACGACGCGAAGCCGAAGTGGAAGTACCCTGCGGAAACAATGTTCACCAAATTAGAAACCACCAGAGGTAGCGACGTCGTATCCGCAATGAAGCCGCTCGCCATAATTAAGGCCAAGGTAGCCTTGGCGTTTAGTTTCAGTGCTTTAGCCTGCTCATACACAATCGGCGTCAAAATCAACGCGGCTCCATCGTTAGCAAAGAACATGGCAACTAGTGCCCCTAGGATTCCCATCAGTATAAACAGTCTTAATCCGTGTCCGTGCGCTAGGCGAACCATATGGAGCGCGGCCCACTCAAAAAATCCTACCGCATCGAGAATGAGAGAAATTAAGATCACCGCCACAAAGGTCAACGTGGCATCCCAAACAATGCCCACCACGGTCTCCACGTTGCCCCACGATACAATACCGAACAACAGGGCAATAACTGCCCCACCTGCCGCGGTCCATCCAATCGAGAGTCCACGCGGTTGCGTAATGATTAATAGAAGCACTGCCACAAACAAACCGGAGGCCAACACCACCGCCATAAAAATCCCTCTTCCTCAAAAATCAAAAATTTCTATCGGCTGTATGTTTCGCCGGCCCCGCAATTGCATCACTCCCAACCAGAATTCACGTATCCCGGTTCGTACATAGCGCCCCTACATGATGGGTCTGAAGCCAGAGCACATCGCTCTCGTCTGCCTTGAGTTCACGAACCCAATCGGCAATATGGAGCGGCATGTCCGCCCGCAAACGATAAAATGTCCATGATTTTTGGCGATATTCGTCCACCAGTCCCGCTTGTTTCAGTTTCCGCAAGTGTTGTGAAACAGCAGGCTGACTTATCGGCAACAACTCGACTAACTCACATACGCAGGCATCGCGTACAGATAAAAGACTTAAAATCCTCAAACGCGTGGTGTCACCGAGAGCCCGAAACCGCTCCGCCCAGTCGTCATACATTGTCCATCCCACCAATCACTATATCATTATATACTTATATCCTAGCCAATCAGAGCCTCTCCTGCAGGAGGTTGACTTTCTGACAGATCGTTGGTGGGTCCCGGTCCAGATGCCTCTATGGTCTTCAATTTCTTACGCAGAAGAACCAAGTGATCCATGGGTCCCAGCCTTCCAAGCGCCTAACGTCTAGTTTTCGTCTGGTTCGATATAAGGCGTGAACTTGCCTAAGGTCGGTTGATGCCCCAAAAGGCCTTGACCATTGGGGAGTTGCTCTTGAACCTTCTGTGAACATCAACGAAATGGAGTTTCCACGACCCCACCATTCAGTTCTTCGTCGACGTCGCCCGGAATTATTAATGTGCTCACGGTTCGGTCCATCTTTCTATCGTGGAACCATGGAATCTCCACGTGTACATAGACCGATTCGAATGCC
>DAHWKJ010000105.1 GCA_027343695.1 Sulfobacillus sp.
ATGGTCTTACGTTTTGCGTGACTGACGATATAGTTTTCAAGGACCGGGTCGCAGTCTCTCATCCCAACTCCGCGGTACCGACGGTAGTGCTCTTCCGTGGCCATTTCGGTGTCGGTGACTTGCGACAGCTTTGCTATTATAGAGGATGAACCGCATCGCTGTCTACTAGAAAATAATACTACGTTCGACGTCGGTAGCGTGCCCATAAAAACGGAATGAGATAGTGTATGGTGGCCGGTATTGACGCCATCCACAATTTTTGCTGACTGATTTTTCTCAAGCTGGCCCGAGCATGTCCTGAATCATGCATCAAAAAAAAGGCTACACTAAATCGTAGATGGTGCCATGCCTCAATGATCTTAAATTCTTGTGCGCTCAGCGGGGCACTTCTTCGATGCTTATCTAACATCGGTTGCATGGTCTGATAGACTCGCCAGACATCCTTACTATACCCACTAGGCACATCACGATACATCACAAGCGGGTAGTCAATCTTACCAATACGCGTTTTAGCCGAAGCTCTCAGCCATAGATCCCAATCTTCCGCTCCATCTACTTGGGCATCAAAACCTTCCAAACTATCGACAAGATCCTTCCGTATCAAAACCGTCGAGGTTTGAAATCGATTCAGTTTCAGCATATCTGCATAAGAAATCCAAGATATCGGCAAGTCCTTCGGCACACTCTCGAATTGCGCCGTCCGAATCCAATCGGTCGCGACTAGTCCAATCTCAGGATACCGCTCCATCACGGACATTTGGGCCTCTAACTTTCCCGAGTGCCACTCATCGTCTGCATCTAAAAATGCGACGTACTTCCCAGTCGCTAAATGGATTCCTTGATTGCGAGCGGACGATGGCCCTTGGTTGGGGATCCGCACCACGCGGATTGCCGGATACTGAGCGCGAACCCAATCTCCGGTCCCATCGGTCGAACCATCGTCCACGACAATCGTTTCCACCGGCGTATAGGTCTGCCGCAAAACGGAGTCCAGAGCCGTCCCAATGAGATCCTTCGAATTATAGGCGGGTATCACTACGGTGACTAATCCCGCCATGATTTCATGTCCTCGGGAGTGCCGATTCGAGTTTTCAACACATTCTGAACCACTTCGGCATCCACCAAGCGCACCGACTGCGACCCTATATGCTGGGTAGTCTCTGGACCTCTCCCGGTAATTAACACGACATCCTCGGGAGCTGCAGACTCAATAGCCAAAGCAATCGCTTTGGTCCGGTCTAATTCCAACCGGTACAGTTTACTGGCATCCACCTCCCGAATCCCTTTCGCTAGTGACTCTGCAATCTCGGCAGGATCTTCGGCATAAGGACTATCCGTAGTTAAGATGACGTGATCGGCCAACATTGCCGCGATCCTGCCCATCTCAGGTCGTTTCCCGTGATCCCGTCCACCTCGGGCACCTAGCACCAGCCAAACAGCGGTCCGACCCAAGCGTCCTAAGGACTTAAGAACTTGCAACAAGCCATCGGGCGTATGGGCGTAATCAACAATCACCATCGGACGCCCTGTCTCGTGCAACACATGCCAACGACCCGGCACCGGCGGCAGGTGCTCCAACGCCTCCACCAAGAGGTCCGGTGGCACCCCGAACCATGAGGCGGCGGCGGTCACCGCCAACACATTGAAAACGTTGTAGCGTCCGGGATGAGGAATCCTGGCCGTGGCACGAAACGCCGGATGGATAATATCGACTACGCTATGATTTGGGCCATCCTCCAGAATCACGGCCCGCACCTGACCCTGATCGATTCCATAACTCATAACCGGAGCCGAAGTCCGTTCCCGGACCGTTGTATAGTACTGATCTTCTGCATTAAGGATTCCGAGCGAATTGGGAGAAAGCTCTTCAAACAGCCGAGACTTAGCGCCCACATAGCGGTCCATACTGCCATGAAAATCCAAATGCTCGCGGGTAATATTCGTCAACACGGCCATCTCAAACGATACATGGCGTACTCGCTGTTGCACGATGCCATGAGAAGATACCTCAACCACCGCATGCGTCATACCGTAATCTCGCATCTCCGCCAAGTACTGTTGTAGGTCTGGACTTTCGGGTGTCGTTAAGGTTGCCGGGTGTTGGTGAAGACCGGTATCATTCACCACACTAGAAACCATCCCGGTCTTGAACCCCGCGTAGCGCAATACGTGCGTTAACCAATACACCACAGAGGTCTTGCCATTGGTCCCCGTAACGGCAACACACCGCATCGCCTGAGAGGGATGGCCATAGAACTCGTCGGCCAACTCCGCCGCCGCCATTCGGCTTGAAGGCACTACCACATATGGCACCCTAGCCGTAACATCCAAACGCTCCCCCACAATGGCTACGGCGCCTTGACTAACGGCTTGAGCGGCAAAAAGATGCCCATCATGGGATGCTCCCGGGATCGCTACAAAAACGTTGCCCGGCACTACGGCACGTGAATCGATGGCTATTCCGGTAACCCCGGGATCGATCCGCCATCCCGCTGGTCCCCGTTCAATGGCGGCCTTCATAATAAACCTCCCCGTTTCTCCGATCGTTCCCAGTGTGCCAGGGATTCATGAATGGAACATGAAAATATTGCGCCCGGCGTGGAAAAAAGAGGGGAATCTCCCCTAAAATGCGAAACATAACCTGAGTCTTCAACCTACTACAATTCCCTAGGAGGTCCTCATGATCCAACTTGGATTCGAAAGCTTTCTGGAAAATTCTACACCATACCTTACCGGAAAAAGGTGGGTGTTGGCAACACACGCTTCTGCTACGACCACTCAGTGCGATCCGGTCGTGGACGTTTTATCCGGAACAGGATTCCCCCTCGTGAAACTATTTAGTGGCGAACATGGGCTGCGCGGCGACGTCGCGGCCGGAGAACCGATCGCTGACCACACCGACCCCTACACCGGTCTTCCAGTCATCTCACTTTATGGCCCCCGATATGCCGCCGATGCTTCCATGTTTACCGACGTAGACGGCTTGGTCTTAGACTTCCAGGATATTGGCTCCCGTTACTATACGTTTACCGCCACGATATTATCGGTGCTCACTGCAGCCCACGAGGCAGGAGTTCCCGCATATCTCTTAGATCGGCCAAACCCCATCGGCGGGCAGACCGTCGAAGGCAATATTTTAGCGAAGGAGGCCCTATCCATCGTCGGTTCCTTACCCATCCCCATTCGACACGGTTTGACTTTGGGTGAGCTCTTCTCCTGGTATGGAAACCAGCAAAATTGGTCGAGAGATTTTTTTCATGTAATTCCTTGCCAAGGCCTCACGGGTAGTATGTTATGGCACGATACCCATTTGCCCTGGGTTCCCCCGTCGCCGAATTCCACCGGCCCCACCATGGCCTTATTATATCCCGGAACGTGTCTTATTGAAGGGACAACTCTTTCGGAAGGGCGCGGAACAGCCTATCCTTTTGAAATTGCCGGAGCTCCATTTGTAGATGGGCATCACCTCGCCGCTGTTCTTAACAGTCATGAACACCCTGGTGTGCGATTTCGTCCGGTAACCTTTCAACCCTCGACGAGCAAACATTCCGGAGAAACCTGCCATGGTGTCCAAATTCACGTGATGGACCCCCATCTTGTGCAATCGGTCGGCATCGGTCTTGATTTGATCGCAACCACGCTTGCCTTGTGGCCAGACGACACCGAAATCAACCCGTTCATGGCCAAACTGTCTGGGATCGCGGATCTCCGGGCCCTCCTGTATAAGGCAGAATATGCACAAATACTGCAAGAGTTTCAATCTCAAAGCAATGATTTTCGGGTTCAAAGCCAAGAATATTGGCTGTATCCACGCGTGTAAAACGAAAAAGCACCCCCCTCCGTCGGAGGGGGGTGGTACAAAAGAGTGTCGGCACGGCCTGCGTCTCCCGGATCCCTACGGACCCAGTAACAGCAGCGTACGGGAGGGGGACGACCGTGTTCGGGATGGGAACGGGTCAACACTCCCGGCGCAACGCACCGACA
>DAHWKJ010000106.1 GCA_027343695.1 Sulfobacillus sp.
GCCATTTGGATACTGCGTGGTGCCTGGTGGTTGTTCCCCGACACTATGCCCAATTGACCGACGCCCAATCCGACCCGAATCTTTGGCACGACACCTCTCTTGTCTTACCGAAAGGGGCACCGAGTATCTGGAAAGAGGTCCTGTCCGGCCAGACCCTAAACGAGGTGGCGGGTAAGCTTTCTGTATCCACCGTATTTTCCCAGTTTCCTGGGGCGGTCCTTATTGCGGGGGACGCCTAATGTCCTATAGGGCACGATTCCACCACCCAAGATCTCGATGCCTCACTTTAAGTGGAGGGTTGGCGGGGAAAGCCATGGACCTCAGGCCTCCCCCACGGGCGATGCCTCGTCTCTGTTCGCTTATTTCTTCCGCAATCGAATTGTGGTCGGTGGAATCGGTTCGGATTCGGGCACCCTCGGTCTAATTGGACCGGACTCCACGCGCACCGTCATGTCCAGTGTAGCGATCTGGTCATCAGCAATAATCGGGGTCACGGTAAAGTCATGCGCAAGATAACCTTCGCTACCATAACCACCGGAGTGTTGGCATTGAAATCCCACGATGTCGAGATCTATCGTGACAGAACCACCGTATCCCACCCGAGGGCTTTCCAATTGTACCGACACCACACTGCAATTGTTGTACTGCCGCAAATAGGGAACCATAACGAGCAAATCTTCTTGCTGTTCAACAGCCATCACCGGGACCAAACGTTCGAATCGCTCGGGTCGAACCCGCTTGTGGAGGGTATCCCAGTGGAAAAGAACGGCGAATGTCTGATATAAGACCGACTCCGGAACATCATAGTGCTGCGACCACGCCTCTAGATATTCGGCTTTGGGAAAGCCGGGCCTTCTCTCTGACAGCCGCTACCTGGTGGCAATAGACGCCACCAAGCCCTCGTCCAAATTCTTCAGTTGTTCGGCATAATAATCGGTAAGTGGTCTCCACCGCATTTCCATAAAAATACCCCCCGTCCAATCACGAGCGCCAATGGCCCCATGTCTTCGCTGCGCGAAGCCGCCCCCCATTAGCCTGTCTCGATACCCCGTTACTTCGAAATCTGATCCTATTCTTGCAAGTACAATACCAACATATCCCGCCGAAACAGCCGCAATCCAATCACATTGAGAGCCACTGCAATGAAGGCCAACCACTCGGCATCCCGACCTATGCCTTGGGTCGTAAGCGAAAGGTGAATCCACCCCACAATGAATGGCACGGCGAGTAGACCCACCGAGAGAATGGTCACCATGTACGCCGCCCGTTGCTCTCCCACTCGCAACGCCACGAAAGTTCCAATTACAGCCACATAAAGACTCGCGCCGGCGGTCACTCCAAACACAATAATACGAGCGGAAGGCACGGCGAGGTACAGCCAATGAAGACCGTTATGGCTCAAAGCTGCCACCGCCAATAGTTGTACTCCCACGGCCAACATGGCTGCTACATAGCCGACCAAAAAGGCGGTCACGACCTTGGCCCCAAAAATCGCCCGATCCGAGAGCCGGGTGGTCAACAAATAGTCGAGGGTGTGCCCAACCCGTTCATGCAGCACCAAATCTGGCGCAGTATTAGCGACCACAATGACGGCGGCAAAAGGGACGTAGAGCGCCAGAAAAATCACCCCGATGGCCCCTAACCGAGCATGATGGTGCGCGTAGGTCAAGGACGGAATGAACCCCATCGCCAGGACCGCAATTAGGAACACCAAAAGGAATCTGCGGTTGCCGCGTAATTCGGCAAACTCTTTTCGCATCATGGTCCACACTTCAGACATGACTGTCGCCTCCTACCAAGCGCAAGTATTCCTCTTCCAACGACACCTGTTCGGGTATGACCGCACGGACTCCCACACCCGCTGCGACCAACGCTCGCACGATCGTTTCAACATCCTCCTCGGCCGCCACGACGGCCCGCCATTCGCGACCTCCTAGGGATTCTAAACGAACCGGCTCCGGCAGCACCAGCTGATTTATGGTCTCGGCCCCAACACCGGTCAGGGTTAAGCGCACGGTGGGTAGGCCCTGGCCTCCCAACCGGTGGGGGTCCCCAGTCGCCAAAATTTTACCCTGTTGTATGATGGCTACCTGATCGCAGATTCGCTGCGCTTCCGCCAACAGGTGCGTGCAGAGAAAAATGGTGCGTCCCGACTCCTCGGCCAATGAGACGAGAAGCTCACGCACCATCACAATATTGGAGGGGTCAAGGCCCGCGGTGGGCTCATCCAAGATAAGCAGTTCCGGTTCCGCAATGAGTGCCCGGGCTAACCCTAGTTTTTGCCGCATCCCTTTACTAAATCCCGAAACCCGATCGCGGCGTCGATCCCAAAGATCCACACGCCTTAGCTGGGCCTCAAGGCGACGTCGGCCTTCGGCGGGACTGAGTCGCGCCACCCGAGCCGCGAACTCGAGATTTTGCTCCGCGGAAAGTCTATCATAAAGACCAACATTGTCGAGCATCACGCCCGCGTGGGCGCGAATCCAGTCCCCCTCGGCGCGGGGATCATGGCCCAACACCCGGATGGTACCCGCCGAAGGTCGTAGCATGCCTACCAACATGCGCACGGTGGTGGTTTTACCCGCTCCATTGGGTCCCAAGAACCCAAATACACTACCGCGCGGTACGGCGAGATTGAGGTCGGACACCGCATTCCGCACTCCAAATTTCCGTGCCACTCCTACGCACTCAATCGCGTCGCTATCCACAGATTGTCCCCGTTCCTTTTCTCATGATATTTTGTGGTTATCTCGAAGGCTCATCGGGTGAGGTGTGGACCTCAATCTTCCGATTAGGCGATCTCCGTGCCCGATTTAACGCATCGATACGAAGAAATTCCATTTAGCTCATCGAGGTCCACACAAGATATTCGTATTGACTAAAGGCTTGGCCGACTGACCCAGTAAGTAACCGATCATCGCCGCCTTCCATTCCTCATCTCATTCTAAAATTCCTCGATGTAGGAGCGAGCCCAAAGGACACAGCAGCCCCCACATTCTTGATGGTACCGCTTAGATCGGAATCGCAACCACTAAGAGTCGCGCTGCCACCCGGGGTCATAACAAAAGCGGACAGATATCACAAAGGAAGTACTTGAGCCGGGCCCATCGAGGATCCGCTTATCCACGATGACATTGCAACGATATCATCGTGAGCCACCGATCTTTTTCTGTCAACATTCACCAGATATTTTCGAACATGTGGTTTGAACCAAGGGGCAATGTGCTCGCGTTCGATCGCAGAGCGTACCGGCCTCGAAAGGCAAGATCAGGCATTAGGTAAAAACAATATCCCTTCCTGGTCTCTTGATGCAGTTTCCCTCCTCCGAGCGGGAACGACCATCGCGCCAATTGTGATAAGAGGGCGCCGCTTGACAACCTCGTAATGAAGTGGTAGTTTCGAAATATATACTTCATTTTAGGAAGGTGGCCCGCTATGAGTGATCCCACATCGGATTCGAGCAAACCAACCAAAGTGCCTGCCACGGGAATGGTGCGTGCAGGAGGCATGCCTGATGATAGCGTATTGAGAGCGCTGGCCCATCCCGCACGCTCGACAATATTGCGACACTTGATTAGCCATGGCCCGGCCACGGCCACCGACTGTGCCCCACTTACCGGGCTCTCTCCATCGGCCTGTAGCTTTCATCTCCGAGAGTTAGCCAAAGTGGGCCTGGTGGAGCGTAACTTGGTAGAGCACCCCAATGAGCGTCGCCATTTATGGCGCGCCACGCCACGCAATCTGAGTTTCCTTGAGTTGGCTCATACGACGACACCCGAAGAGGGTGCGTCGCTGTCGGTTTGGGAACTACTTCAGACTCAAAGGCAACAAGACGTTCATCGTTACCTAAGTCGCGAACACAATTACCCCGAGGAGTGGCAAGCTGCCGCAGGTCGCGATGAGGTGGTGGTGGTGGTGACCGCCGAAGAGTTGTCCCATCTTCGATGGACCATCCGACAGCTACTCCGGAGTCTTACCGCGAGTCGGCCAGACCTACGCGAAGGGACCGATGCCGTCATGGTCGCCATTGACTACACACCGATGTTCGATCCGCCCCGGGAGGCTTCTCATGACAAGTCCGACATCTAATTCAAAGGTACGCGACAGGGGCTTCCTGGTCTTTGCGAGTGCTAAAAGCACCTCCCAATTGGGCGCCATGGTGATCGATATTGTAGTACCTTTAATTGCCGCCACCACGCTCCATGCCAAGCCATTCGCCATGGGCCTCTTAGTGGCCACGGGACCCGCAGCCACCCTGGTAGGACGTCTGGTTGGTGCTTTGGCTGCGGATGGTAGCCAACCTCGACTGCTTCTCATCGCCACGTTGAGCCTGACTCGAGCGATCATCTTACTACTCATTCCTCTACTGTTCTTGACGCATTTTCTGGCCTACCCAGGACTGTTAGCCATTTCTGCCGCTATCGCCGCAATTTCTGGCATTCGGGGTGGGTTTGCCACGTCCCTACCGCGCCTTTTGGTGCCCGAATCCCAATTAACAGGAGCCAACGGCCTCGCTGGAAGTCTAGATAGCACGGTGCAGGTGGCTGCACCGGGAATCTTGTCCATATTTTTGCGGTTCGCCAGCCTTCCTTTCGGAATCTTGATCGATGCGGCTTGTAGCCTTGTCGCGGCCTTCCTGTATGGCTATTTAGGCCACACCCATCGGTTCCCCGAAGTCGAGGCCCGGACGGCCTCGGCGCCGAGGCCGTCCCGCAAAGCTTTGCTCCTCCCCTTTCTCACGGCATTCGGGAATGAAGCACGGCCCCTACTGGCTCTATTATTTGTGGTGACCCTACTCAACGGCGCAGTGCTGGCGGAATTGACCTTCTATATGGTGCATAATCTGGGACTGGCCCCCTACCTCGTAAGCCTTATCACGGCCGCAGGAGCCCTCGGGGGAGTCGGAGCGGGGCTGTTGGTGGGACCATTCGCCGCGCGGCACGGTTGGCGCACAGTGACGCGGATCGGACTCGTGCTACTGAGCCTCTCCATGATAGCTCTCCCATTTGCTTCGGAGCTTGGATGGGGAGTCTTCTGTTGCATGATATACGAGCTCTTCGGAAGTTTTGGAGGCACTCTCACGATCATCAGCATCTTTAGTTGGCTCCAGGCCAATTTGCCGTATGAGCACCTGGCCCGCGGCATTGCCGGAGCCGCCCTAATTCCAGAACTTGGTCAGGTCTTGGGAGCCCTCGTCGGTGCGACCTTAGCCGGACTCTTTGGGGTCCGATCGCTCTTGATTGGGGTGGCGACGCTGAGCATGCTCGCAGGCTCCGCAACGCTTTGGAAACGCGGAAAGCCCCCTGCATGTTCTACCGTGTCGTTGCGATGAATGGGACCGTACAGGAAAACATCTGCGCAACTTACCGCGTCAGATCACCCACGGCAGAATCCGATAATGGCGCTTGATTGGGCTCAATGCGAAACGCCCAGGTCATCAACCCACCCAGCAACGATGCCACGCCGGTAACCATAAGCACGCTCGCGAATCCCCCATGCGTCTCAAAAAACCCCAACACGAAGACTCCCACCACGGCCCCAATTCGGCTAAATGCGGTTGCCAATCCTTGGGCCATCGCCCGCATGGATGTCGGAAAAATTTCGGCGGGTAACATCCCTGCCGTCAAGCCGGGCCCCATGCCCATAAAGAAATTCACCACCATAAGACCACCGACCACCACCATGATGGCATGCGCACGCCATTGCAAAAATCCGGCCAACGCCCAAAGACCCCCGGTTGCTAGCATAAATCCTCGCATTTGCCAAAACATGCGACCGCGGCGGTCGATCCGAAAGGCCGCCCATAAGGAACCCAACCCGCCCACTAACGCCGCCAGTCCCGTACTCCCAATTGCCGTAGCATGGGACGCATAGCCATGGGATGTTAAAAGCAAAGGCAGCAACAACCCGAGTCCATAAGAGGAGAAATCGAACAAGAACCAAGGTCCCAACACGAGTGCCCAGGCCCGACCGAGCCCGGGTCTCCATTGCCACGATCTAGGCGGCCTTTGCGTTCTGGTGGCGCGATTGAGCCATCGTGGAGATTCAGGCAGGCGTGCCCGCATGAGGAGCCCAATGCCTGCTGGAACCAGGCCCAGGGCAAACAGTAACCTCCAGCTTAAATTGGGCGGAAACCCTTGGACCACAACCGCCCCCACTCCAAAACTTAAGACGGCACCCACTGACCACGCGACCCACATAGACCCCATATTGAAACCACGTGTCTTAGTTGGAGAGAATTCCGCCAGATAAGTGGGTGAAATCGCATAATCGGCCCCCACCGCAATGCCCACCACAAACCGGCAGACCACTAGCCACAGATACTGATCGACTAAGGCCGAGATTAAGGAAAAGACCAGAAAAATCACCAGATCGGCCAGAAGGAGAGTACGTCGTCCCCATCGATCCGCTAATACGCCAGCACTTACGCCACCCACCACAGAACCCAACAACATGGCCGATGCCAAGAGGCCTAGCGCTGCGGCATGCAGATGAAAAACGGCAGCCAGCGGAATCAGTGCCACAGCAATAATCGTTAAATTGTATCCGTCGAGCAGAACTCCAAGGCTTGATACGATTCGCACTCGCTGTAATATTTGGTCGCTCGTGTCGTTCATCCAACATTGCCTCATCCTATGCCATATATGGTGACGGTCCATGGTGTGCGACACCCCGTTGATTCGACATTTCCCCAGAATATCCTGCAAATACGCCCGGGAATCCTGTCGCGTCGTCGTAGACATCGTCGGGAAAAATGTGGCAGTATGTAGAATGTACCATGACTACCGAACTTTACATCTCCAGCCGAACGCCTGACTTTGGGGCGATAAAAGCCACTCATGCCCGTCAATGATCGGTCCCGTTGGCCGACCGCAGGTCTCCCAGTAGCCTAAACCCATCAATAGTGCGCCATGGGTTAGACCATACCACAAGTCAACAGAACACTCATGAGAGTCCATACGATAACGAAAGGGATGGTGATCTTTATGTGGCCCAAGAAACCTTTTCTAACCTTCCTTGCCGGTTGCCTCTTGGCTGGAGCCAGTGTCCCGTTGTTGCCCGCCGAAGCCCTGGGGGCCTCGTTGCCGGGACCGCTTTACAAACTATCTTCAGCGCCCACCGTCTATGTGGAACGGAATAGCTCTTTACACGCCATTGCTTCCCCGAAGATGCTATTCGATCTCGGGTACACCTGGAGCGATTTACAAACGGTCAAGAGTCTTCCCGCATCGGTAGGAGGCCCCGTCAACTTGTTGCAACCGAATGGCAGTGCCAAAGTATATTTCTACCAAAACGGGACGCTTCACTGGGTACCGTCGGAGACGATGTTTCAGCAAAGTGGCTTTCAATGGCAAAATGTCTATCACGTCAGCGCCCTGCCCGCACCAATAGGGTCTCCCCTCACCCAAGCGAGTAGCCCACCCGCATCCTTTACCACACTTTCGGCGTTCCCGGATATCGCCGCGAACGGCACCAAGACGCTGGCCATTGACGCCCTCAATATCAACGGTGCGGTGGATACGGCCTACACCGGAACGCTGACCATATCGAGTCCGACACAAAATCTGACGTTTAAACAGTCCCAGGGCACCTATGCGGCGGGTCCTTTGACGGTCTCGTTCTCCCACGGCATTGGGACCCTCACGGTCAAGGCCACCGGCACGCCGGGACCTGCCGAACTCCGCTTCGGATCCAATCGGCTTTTCTTGACCATTAGGCCGAACACCACGAGCCAAGTCGGCTGGCGTGTATTTACCAGCAACCAAGAAGCCGTTACCTCGATCAACCCACTCACGTCAGTTCCCGCTCATTTGTTGGTGGAACCCGTCGACGCTGCTGGCAACATCGTACCGGGCACCATGGCGGATCAGATCGATCTAGGGCTAGATTCCTCGTTTCCGATTAATATCCCATTTTCGGCCGTACCCCAGCCAACCGCTAGTTTTTACGCCCAAGGCCAAAGCATCCCCTATACCTTTAATGGCGAGATTGCCGGGATGCCCGTCACCGTTAGCCCTGCCTATCCTTTGACGCTCCCGGTGTTCCCCCTACCTGCCGCGACCGTCACAGTCACCAAGGTTCAGGGAGCGGGTCTCACACCGACCCCCGTGTCGGCACCGGTCACCAATCAAGGACAAGCCCAATTGGTGACCGGTATCCAAGCTAACCAGACGTATTCGATTCAGATCCAGTTGGAAACAGCCCAAGGACAACCCATCTTAGGCTTGCCGACCTTATTGGGTAAGAACGCCTATCCCACCGTGTCGTCACAAAATCAGTCGGTGGGATTTAGTGTGGGCCATAGCGGTCGTACAACGCCTTCTACCCTAACCTACGGTCACTTAGGCACTAACCATGTGTATCTGAACTACCAGACGGGGTCATCCCACAATGCTCCGGATCTGCTGTCCCTGTGGGGAACGTTGTCCAACTATGGTAACGAACCGGGAAGCTTTTCGGTTCCTCCCATCGTGGAGCTTATCACCAACAATTTTTAGCGATGGCCATGCCCATTAGGGGGAAACCAAGACGACCCTCGGTCCCCCGAGAACTACGTGGGTGTGTGAACACGAAAGCGATACTGAAGAGCGGAGGCCTTAATGGCCTCCGCTATCTAGTGATTACCAGTGAGATCTCGGATAAAGTTAGCCACAGCTTATTCGCGCCCTGCCCTTTTTGCGATCAATTCGTTAAGCCTTTATCATGCGATACCATCTCATCGTGCCTTCCATCGCTATGCCATGTGAGATACCCGCGGGTACATCCAAAACATCCGAAGATTGAGCTACTATCACCAAGTGTCCTCCGACTACAAGCTTAGACTGTACTGCTTGCCATAGGGTACCAACCGAGATCCTGTACGGCATGAGTACGAGCACAGCGTCCACGATTTCAGTACTAAAATCCAAGTAACGCCAAAAATCTTCAACCGTGACCTCATCTGACCGCACCAGTCCCACCATCCTGGAGACTCGCACCACATCGGGATGCGTTTCAATGCCGTGGACGCGGCCTGCTCCGAAGTCGCGCAAGATGCGCACCTCGAGCCCAGCATGGCATCCCAAGCACAAAAAAGAGCGTCGGGCCAATTCGGTCTTAGCCCGATAACCCGATGCCAAAAGAGCAGTCGCCAATCGGGCGTGCACCAATCCTGGCATCAATGCAGGCAAACCCATATGGCCGCGACGACGGAGCCGAGCGTCAATCTCCTCACAAGTTGTGCGCCATAAAGCTCGCTGCTCTCGGGTCGAAGGAAAGGTTCGGTACAGGCGCTCCAGGCTGGCCCAATCCTCATCAACATCCATTCGGAGCGTCTTGGTCGTCATTAGTGTAGGTCCTTCGCCGGTGACGAATAGGCTACGGGTTTTTCGGGACGGCTTCTAAGTAGTGGCAGCACGCGTATCTTTTCTGTCTGCATGTGAATCAACAGGTGGGAGCGCCACAGGCTCGCCGGATGCGTCCAATGATGCAAAAAATCTCCGCCACGCAATCGCCACACCTGATACCAGTACCCAAATTGCGCGCTGCTTTCGCGAATCCTACGGTGCTCATCCATCAATC
>DAHWKJ010000007.1 GCA_027343695.1 Sulfobacillus sp.
GACCTCCGGGTTATGAGCCCGACGAGCTACCTGGCTGCTCTACCCCGCGATGGTGGATGGGGTTGGATTCGAACCAACGTAGGCGCTAGCCAGCGGTTTTACAGACCGCCCCCTTTAGCCACTCGGGCACCCATCCAATACCTATAGAATTATTTGGAGCTGGCGATGGGACTCGAACCCGCAACCTACTGATTACAAATCAGTTGCTCTACCGATTGAGCTACGCCAGCAGGTGACGTAAAAACTGTTGTCCTGACCGCTGAAGTATATTACCATAAACCAACACCGTTATTCAAGGCCTCCTGAGCCTTTTCTGCGAGTTAAATGCTGGCATCCGGTCGCCTGTAACCTTGTCTCCCGTGAAAACGTTTGTAATCAGGGATGCGCTACCGCGAGAGGAGAAACCCGACCATGCTAGAATCGGAATTGTCGCGCAATACGAACGATAGTTTTGACACCATTCAACCCACATTATCATTGGTCATGGAAAACATCGAAAAAGTCATCGTTGGAAAACGTCAGGTCATTAAACTCCTATTAACTGCCATGTTAGCCGAAGGCCATGTATTGCTCGATGACGTACCCGGAGTCGGTAAGACCACCCTAGCCAAAGCCCTCGCTGCCAGTCTCGACTTATCCTATAGTCGGATTCAATTTACGCCCGATTTGCTCCCCACCGATATTACGGGTGTCAGTATTTATAACCCGGCTCAAGCTCAATTTGTGTTTCAACCGGGTCCTATTTTTGCCCACCTGATTCTCGCGGACGAAATTAACCGCACGTCACCCCGCACCCAAAGTGCGCTCCTAGAAGTGATGGAAGAAGCTCAGGTAACAGTGGACGGACAGCGCCAAGGCTTGGCGCGCCCCTTTGTCGTGGTCGCTACGGAAAATCCGATCGAATATGAAGGAACGTTTCCCCTCCCTGAAAGCCAATTGGACCGGTTTCTATTTCGCATCCAACTCGGGTATCCAACGCCAGACGAGGAAGCCGAAATGCTCCAGCGTCTAGAAGCGTCCCACCCCTTAGGCAGCCTTAAACCCGTGGTAGGGCTCGCCGACCTGTTGGCTTTGATTGACCAGGTGCCCAAGATTCATGTCTCAGCGTCGATCCGACGTTATATCGCCCAGTTGGCCCAACGCACCCGGGAACACAACCGCATTTATTTGGGTATGAGTCCTCGGGCCACCATCGCCCTCCAACGCAGTGCCCAAGCTTGGGCGGTTTTGCACGGACGGACCTTCGTGGTTCCAGAAGACGTCCGACTACTAGCTCCGCTGGTATTGAGTCATCGCCTGATTCCTCGGGGCGGATCGCGCCATGACACGCGAGCCCTGGTCCAAGAAGTCATCGAGGATATTCTGCTTCATCTTCCTCTAGGAGATAGCGACGGGCGCTCACGGTGAAGTGCTTAGTACGACCACGCATGCTCTGGGCAATGATCATCGGAATAGTCATCTGGACCTACGCATATGTCCAAGGCGGACTTTTGGCATGGCACCTATTGGGCTTTACCCTGGTGATTGCGGCCATTGTCCTTATCGGGTTAATCGCCCCCTTAGGAAAAGTACGGGCCACTCGGTTACTCGATTCGGGACCCTTTCGTAGTGGGGATACGGTTACCGTGCGGATTCGCTTGGAATATCCTCGGTGGTGGCCCTGGGGTTGGCTTTCCGTAGAGGACGTCCTCCCACCGGAGCTTGCTCCCCACGCCTCGTCGACCTTCACGGTCTCCCCGTGGCTCTACAAACGATTGACCCTAGAGTATCGGATCCAAGCCACTCCCCGCGGAATTTACCGACTTCATACGCTTCAGGTACGCACGGGCGACCTTTTCGGATTGCTCTCGCGGGAAATTCAGTTTGATGCGCCGGCTACCATCACCGTGTGGCCTCAATCGGTCAAGCTCCACACTTTGGGACTGAATCATTACAACTGGCAGGGAGAAGCCGAGCGCCATCGAGGCACCATTGAAGAATCCAGTAATCTGCGTGGGATCCGCGACTATGTGCCCGGCGATCGACTGTCTCAGATCCATTGGCGCACGTCAGCCCGGACCGGCGCCTTTAAGGTAAAGCAGTTTGAACCCTTTACTCAACCGCAACTGCATATTAGCCTGGATTATGCCGGATCCTTCGACGCCATCCATTGGGAACTCGCCATTAATTCGGCCGCGTCACTCATTGAGTACGCGCACTATCGCGGCCAAGCCATTGGGTTCTTTGCGTTGGATAGCCCAGAGGACCATATCGTCCCGGGTTTAGGCCACGATCATTTGGTAAAGCTCCTCGACTACCTCGCCTCGATGCCACAGAGGAATCAGGTCACCACCAGGATCCCACCGGTCGTGCGAGAAATTCCGGCATTTTGGATTACGGCCCGCAGTCCCGAGGACTTTCGGGGGTTCCCGGCTGTTGGGATCATTACGATTGGCAGCGCATCCGACGCCACCAAGCGGCTGGCAGCGCTGAGTCAACTACCAGACTATCTCGCCCGACAGACCATTTAGGGGGACACGACATGACAGGGAGTCGGTTTCGTATCATCTTGGCAGGAATCTGGATGAGTGCGTTATTTTGGCCCTATGCCCACGCTGGCGGGTATCTCGTCCCTGATTTTTTGGGTCTGACCCCATTTTTCTTGTCCCTGGGGGATCTTTGGAGTGCGTGGCCCTTAAGATGGCTGATCTGGATCGTGACTTTGGTCGCCGAACTTTATGTGCAGTGGTCTACCCTACCCGGACCACGCCAATTTTTTCACAATATCGTGCGATCCCTTGTGGCCTTGCACCATATCGCACCGTCCGAATGGAACCAGATTAGCGCCCATTTAGCCACCCCCCTAATCCTTATGGGCGCAGCACTCGGATGGATGGTGTATCGGCAAACCACGACCAAGACCCGGACCTTAGCACTCTTCGCCGTCGGTATCACCGCACTTGCCTTAAACCACGTATTGTGGGGACTTCGTGCCGAAACTCCCCTCTTTGTGTACTTGGCTGTGGGCTTAATGCTTTTAGTGTGGTTTCAAGCGTTTCATCCCAACCACGGCGACATCACATTTCATCCCCATCGAATGTGGTATCTACTCGCCGCCATCGCCGTGAGCTTGCCCTTGGCGGTGGGCTGGTCCACGGCCCCGCACCCAGGTCACGGCTACCTATCCATCGGGCTCAGCCAGTCCAACGGACTAGGCGGATTTTCTTCAGGCACTGCCCAGACTGGTTTTGCTACCGGGGTCAACCACATTGGACATTCTCTCGTCCCAAACTACCGTCCGGTTATGGTAATCCATTCCCCCTCGCCCCATTACTGGCAAGCCGAAATCTACACCCAATTTAATGGGAAAGTCTGGACCAATCCCGCCAGCGTGGCCCCATTCACGGTGCATCCAAACTATAATGTTCCACTCTTTCCGATGCCATTTTCGCACACCGTAGCCACCACACTCCAAACATTCGAGATCAAGAGTTCTGGATCACCCCTCAATACATTATTTTATGCAGGAGTTCCTACCACCATTAAGGCCTCGAGTGCTATTACGGTATATCCCTCTCACGAAAAGTTTGTGGGATCCAACGTGACATCGTATTCGGTCACCGCTGTGGTGCCCTCCTTCAATTTCAACAAAATTGCTGGAACGCCATACCCCACCGTGGCGGCTATGCAGCAAGACCTTCAAATTCCCAACAACCTATCGCCTAAGGTTAAAGCGTTGGCGGTCAAAATTACCCAACACACCGCCACCCCATGGCAGGCGGTCGAGGCCATCAAAACATACTTGGACCAACATTATCGGTACTCGTACAAAGTGACCCCGACACGCACCAACGTGGTGAACCATTTCCTCTTCAAGAACCGGCAAGGATATTGCGATCAATTTTCCACGAGCTTCATCATGATGCTCCGCACCTTGGGCATCCCCGCGCGCTGGGTCGTCGGCTATGGTCCGGGCACTTTTAGCGTCGCGAAAAACGCTTACGTAATTCGTGCGGTCGACGCCCATTCATGGGCCGAGGTCTATGTGTATCCATATGGATGGATTCCTATTGATCCCACACCCGGTTGGAGCATCCCGTCCCTAGCCTCAGTTCCTGGGAGTACGGCAACCCAACCGCAAGAACAGGTTGCGTTGCCGAAGAATCCGAAAGTACCGACGACTACCAAACCTCAAGTGCATTTAAAGGGTCCTGGTCGTACCGGCACCACGACTCAGACCCACAAGCATCCTACGGTTCGCATTTTCACGCGGTGGCGTATTGCATGGGGGGTCATTGCTCTGATCGTTCTGTGTGTCGCGAGTCTCGGGGTCCAGAGATACCGTAGGCTATCCGGCTCACTAAAAACCTGGGCATCGATGCAACGATGGCTCTCTATCCATCAGCGAATTTCTCGGAAAAGAATGCAGACGCCTCGACAATTCGCCGCGATTTGGGCAACCCACTACGACTCTAATCCCAAGCTACTGTTTGACATCGTGCGGCTTGCCGAACGGGCCCTCTATGATCGAAGAGAGCTCTCGATGTCCGAAATCGCCGCGTGGCAAGGGCTATGGAAGACCTTGAAACAAACGCGCCACACCAAACACAAGATCCCGGCATGAGTCGATATCACTCGTCTAAATGAGCTGTCCCATAATCCAGATACTCTTAACCTTTGACTCATCACGGGGTTGCGGACCGTTATCCAGCATCTGAGACTAGCGTAACCTACGCATCGCCTTTAAAAAACCGCCGACCGAGACCCGCGCCTAGCACCTACGCAGATGTGGGACGGCTACTGGCGTTCCCATCAAGCGGGCACGGGATCCCCAGTCCATAAGGCCGGCGGCCAATTCCGTGTGATTTTTGAGCAGATGGCCACACTGACCACTAGAGTGACTCCATTCGGTCCAGACGGAGGAATCGTAAAAACCCAAAGCCTAGCACGGGAGAAATCCCTGCACTATCAGAGATCCTATCTTAAAGCCGCGTGGGGCATCAATCATGGGATGCGAATAGCCGAGCCTTTCGAGGCTCGGCTATTCGGCTCCTGGGGGGAGTGCCATCATCATCCGGCCTTCCAAGTAGCGTTCAAGTTTCCGTTTCACACGCTGTAAGGCATTGTCAATCGACTTAACATGACGTCGCAGGTCAATGGCAATTTCCTGATATGATCGGCCATCTAAATATGCCATCAATACTTTCCATTCTAAATCGCTCAGAATTTCCCCCATTTTTTCTTCGATATCACCAAATTCTTCGCGATTAATAATCATCTCTTCCGGATCGGACACTCGTACTGTGGAAATTACGTCCATTAATGTGCGATCTGAATCTTCTTCGTAAATCGGCTTGTTTAACGAAATATATGAGTTCAGGGGGATATGCTTCTGGCGCGTTGCAGTCTTAATGGCCGTGATAATTTGTCGGGTGATGCACAGCTCCGCAAACGCACGAAATGATGCCAATTTATCGCTCCGAAAATCTCGAATCGCTTTATATAAGCCAATCATACCCTCTTGAATAATGTCTTCTCGGTCGGCTCCAATTAGGAAGTACGAGCGCGCTTTAGCCCGAACGAAATTACGATATTTGTGGATGAGATACTCCAGCGCATCATTCCGTCCATCGCGAGCATCGACTACGATATCTTCATCCGCCATTTCATCATACTGACGAACCGTCTCGTAAGAGGGACCTATGTGCACCCGCATCGCCCTCCTTTGAATGAAATCCCAACATCAATGTATTCAAAAATTCTAACTCTTTAGACGTACCAATACCCATGCAACGTTACATAATCATGGCTCATTATAGCCAGGCTAGTTTTTCGGCGTCAATCCCCATGACGTCGAAAAAAGCGAAAAATATTATGTTTGTCAGGGATTTTAGGGTTTTTGGCGCTGCCGGATTACTTCGAATGCCAAAACGGCAGTCGCCGTGGCTGCATTGAGGGAGGCGACTTGACCCAGCATGGGCAACCGCACCAATCCATCACACCGCTCCCGAACCAAGGGGCGCACTCCGGATCCTTCTGATCCAATTACAAGCCCCATGGCACCATGCCAGTTGACTTGATGGTATAAAACCGGGGCTTCAGGATCTGCGGCGTAAATGAATAGGCCAAGTTCCTTCAATCGCGCCACAGCCTGGGCAATATTGGTGACAGACGCCACGGCCACATATTCCACCGCCCCAGCAGAAGCCTTAGCCACGGTTGGCGTGAGCCCAGCCGCTCCCCGTGCCGGAATAATCACAGCCGTGGCGTCCACCGCATTGGCCACTCTTAAGATCGCCCCGACGTTATGCGGGTCTTGAATCCCATCTAGAATTAACACCAGTGGTTCTGCCGACGCTTTGACCAAGTCTTCCACGTCTTCAAGCGCCAATAAAGGCTTTACTGCGACGAACGCCACGATCCCTTGGTGCGGCAAGCGACCCGCGACCTCATCGAGACGCATTCGCGGTAAACTATGAACCGGAACCCCACGAGTCCGGGCTAATCGCGTGATCTCACCGAGGCTGCCTTCGGCCGCCCCTTCTTGTACCCAAATCCGACTAATCGGACGCTCCGCACGTAAGGCCTCTCGAACCGGATGACGCCCCACTAAAACGTCACTCGATAAATTAAGGGCGTCATCCCGATCGTCGTCTTGCGCACCAAAAGCCGCGGGAGCATTCCTTGACGCAGAACCGCCTCGCCAGCCTCCCGGTCGCCGCGATGTGTTGTGGCGGCCTCGCGGTCCCCCTTGACGATCTTTATTCATGCTGCCCCCCCGATCCACGCGTGACTGCACTCGACCCATCGGGTCGATCTTCTACAATCCAACCGCTCTTTTCTAAGATGCTGCGAATCTCATCCCCAAGCCCGAAGTCCCTATTCTGGCGGGCTTGCTGCCGCCACGCCAATAAGTGTTGGATTACGGGGTCCAAACCCACTGGGTTGCTAGCCGCCACGGGTAATAAACCCAAAATCTGGTCCGCTTTTTGAAGATTAATCCGGGCCCACCCGAGAGCAGTTGCTGGCTCCCCTGCGGCAACCCCACGGTGCACCTCGTGCACGAGGTCGAACACCTCGGCAAGTGCCCGTGCAGTATTGAAATCATCGTCCAAACACGCAAGAAACCGCTCTTCAAAAGAAATTAGCCGCTCCTCCCACGGAGCTCCAAGTTTCCCCGACGGCGACGCGACATGGCGGACTCGATTCCAAAGCTGCCATACCCGCTCCATACCGCGCGTCCAATCCGTCAAGGACTCTTCGGAGAACTCGAGGGGACTTCGATAATGAACACTCAGTAGATAACTTCGAAGTGCCATGGCCGGATAGCGGCTCAGTAATTCTGCTAAGCTCGTGCCATTACCTAAGGATTTAGACATTTTCACATCGCCTTGGGTTATCATGCCATTATGTACCCAGCATGCCGCAGGCGTGATACCAAAATAGGACTCGGATTGAGCCAATTCGTTTTCATGATGGGGAAATATCAAGTCGATCCCGCCCCCATGCAGATCGAATTGTTGCCCCAAATAGAGGCTTGACATGGCAGAGCATTCAATGTGCCACCCAGGACGCCCCGTACCCCACGGGCTAGGAAAAGACTCCTCTTCCGCCGGCGACGATTTCCATAAGGCAAAGTCCCTGGCGTCCTGCTTGTCGTCAGCAACCTCCACACGCACTCCCACCCGTTGTGGTTCTGCAATCCTGCCCGAGAGCCTGCCATATTCCGGGAATTGATCCACGCGAAAATAGACATTGCCGAGTGCAGTCGCATACGCTTTGTTCCGAGCAATTAAGCCCTCAATAAATGCAATGATTGACGACAAATTTTCTGTCACACGCGGGGCGTAATCGGGTGGGATGACTCCTAACTGGTTCATCATATGCACATATTGCTCCATGTGCTGGGACGCCAACGAAGACACCGAGGTACCGATGGTCCGCGCCCGATTGACCAGTTTATCGTCGATATCGGTAAAATTTTGCACATGACGCACCAAATAACCCCGACGCGTCAAATGTCGCTTAATCACGTCCCAAAAAATAGCGGGACGCGCGTGCCCTAAATGGCTTTCAGCATACGGCGTTACCCCACACACATAAATCGACACCTCTGGGGGCTTTATCGGCTCCAAGAGCCGTTTGGCCCGCGTCAGAGAGTCGTAGACCATAATCATCGTCTCGACTTTCTCCTTCTCGATCCCCACTGTATTACGAAATCATATCAAGGTCATACGTTGGTTGGATTCTATGCAAAAATATGGGTTAGGTCAATCCAAGACACATGCACTAAACCAAGAATCTTATGCCACAGGGCTTGGATCCAATTGACAAATTGACTCCAGATCGGGACCCCTGCCACCAGCTGACGTTCCACGCCCGATACTTGTCTGTCAAAACTCTGATAGGTGAGCGATAGCCCCCCGATTCGCACCATTAGGTTGGTGATTTGGGTCACATCTGCCGCGGTGAGGTGAACGTGCAACTGGCTCGCCATATTGAGTACAATCGGGCGAATCACCGTGGGGTTTTGCAAGTGGTTTTTCAACACCTCACGTTTCACCAACAACATGAGTTGCGCGGCTCGATTGGGATTATGTAGCGTATTACCGAGATGAGCGGTGGTTACCATCTCCTCGGCCGCGGTGCGGGTATCCGTCGAGGAAAGATGAATCCCGGTCGCTCTTTGGTATGCGATGAGTATGCCTGCCAACGCGGCCGTTCCCGACACTCCAAACGGTGCTGCCGCTACCACCTTGGCATTCTTTACCCCAGCCGTAACCAGCGCGTTGGCATACATGGCTCCTGTGACCCATGTAATGTGATGTGTCGCCACGCGAATTCCGTATCCGGCGGGTTCAGGAACCACGTACGCCGAAGAAATCGATCGCGTCCCGATTTCGGCCGGAGAGGCGATTCCCGATAGCAACTGATGTTCTTCCCGATTATTCACATAGATGACCGGAATATTTTTTCCGATGACACCAAAATAAGCCAACATTTGCTGTCGCTGGCCGGGAGCCAAATTCTGGCCCAAAGTCACCACACTGGTATATGCCAAGACCCCTCCACTCCAGACCGCCAGCATCACGAGCACTCCCGTCCACCCCAAGATTATCCGACGCAACACATCGCATCCTCCTCCCTGGGGATAGTATGCCCGGTTCTGATCCAATTGTTGTGGACGCCGAACATCGTGTCGCGACAGGCCAAGAGCCCGTGGTACAATGGAAACCAAAATGGAGGCGATTTTCATGAAACCAGACCATCAGGATGTCCCTCATTCCATCGTAACGGGTGTGATCGCCACATTAGGGCTTGCCATCCTCATGATATCCGTCATACCCACGCTACTCCACGTGGTGCTCTTATAGCGATGCGATCCAAAGTTGGCTGGTTCGTCTTATTAACCCTCTTGGTGTCCGGTTGTGGGGTTGCCGCCAAGCCGGTAAAATCTCCACAGCCGTTCGCCTATCACATGACTCGCGAAGTAGTACCGGCGCTACGATGGTTTAGGGTCCCGTTGGGAACCGAAGTTCAATTAAATGAGGGGACTTCCGTGAGTTCAGTGGTAGCGGGTCCCGATCAACGTATCTACTACGGTACGGGTAACCCTTTGGCCGATGCCAATGTGATTGGCTGGATTAATCCCAACACGGGCAACCGGGCATGGTCCCCGGTTCCCGCGGTGTCTCCCGCATTCCCTGCGAATTCTGAGCCGACCAACCTCTCACAAAACCAGTCTGCGTATTGGGCCCAGGTTAGTCTCGTGGTCAGTGGACAAGATACCGTCTGGTACCGCCACTGGGGCTATGTCGGGGGGTGGACTAAATCAGGAAGGTTTGTACCAGGAGCCTACGGCATTCCCGGGCCTACGGTTACCCAAGGATCCTGGACCGCGTCAGCTCATGCCACTTTTGATGGGAATGAAACCTTACGGGTTATGGACGTTGCCAACAAAGCGATGACGAAATATCCTTTGCCATCAACCGAAACTCCCATTGCCGTTGCCTTTAGTGCCCACCAACATTGGATATGGGTGCTTACCTCGTCCGTGTTGTGGCAACTGTCTCGAGCTACTGGACAATGGCAATCTGTCGCGACGCCGTCCTCTGGCGACTTTTTTGTGGCCATGGGCCAAGCTTCGTGGGGGGTCTGGATTGTCGACGCCAATGGCAACATCGACACCGTCAACGCGACTGGAGGCATGCGGCGCGTTGCCAGTTTAGATCAGAATCCTCTGTCCGCCGTGTCCGCAGGCGTTCATGGGTTATGGATCGCAAGCCGCCGACATTTGACATTATGGCAACTTCACGGCCCCACCAAGCAATGGACCTGGCCGAGTGTGGTCTATCCTCAACCCGCCTCCCAATGGCCGACTACGGGTCCTCATGCGCCACCAGATTGGCCTCCTCTTCCCCATCTGGCCACATCCGTGGCCGGCACCGTCGATATTGGATATGGTACCTGGGTGGGTCAAGCAAATTTTCGCACCGTAGAAGTTCGTTCTAAAATAAGCCCAACCAAGAAAGGGGTGGTCCAGTGATGGAGGATAGACTCATCGAGATCTACTATGAAGTGGCCGCGGAAGGAACCACCCTTCAGGAATTTTTTGATAAGGCTTGGGCAGGAGCTTATGGTCATTGGGATCGGACGGTCATCCTGCAGTGCCTGGATCGCATTGAACGTATTGTCCTCAGCAATATCATGACGATGCAAGAATCGCGTCCGCGATCCATGGGCCATGATGAGGACGCCTTGGCCGAAGCAGAACAAGAATTTAACCAGGTGCGCACCAAACTCCTTAACGCCTAAGCCCTTCAGTTCTTGTCCTGGAGGTTCCGACATACCTTCTACCATGCCCTACCGTAGAAGGGAGAGGATGTCACCGCATGTTGGACCATCTTCGCCGCTCCACAAGATTCGTGGAAGCGTTGGCAGCCATTATGTTAGGCTTGGGATTGTGGTGGGTACACCCTCTAAGCCCCTCCCTAACTGCCGTGCATGTCGTCCCGCACCCCATCGTGGTACTCGACCCAGGCCACGGAGGACGCGACCCCGGAGCGATATCTGGAAGTGGGATAATGGAAAAACATGTTAATCTGGCCATTGCTCATGGCGTAGCTGGTCTGTTACGGGCCGAAGGCGTCGTGGTCTACCTCACGCGGACAGAAGACCAAGGCCCGGCCTCTTTCCATCAGCGTTCGGTACTCGAGGACTTAATTGCACGGAGTCGGCTCGCGCAACAGTTCCACGCTACGCTGTTTGTCACGATCCATAGCAACTGGGAACCTTCCCATACCGCACGTGGCCCGATTGTGTATTATGATGCCGGATCCCCACAGTCAGCCCAGTTAGCGGCTCAAGTATCCAAAGCGCTTGTTCCCCTCTTAGGATACGATCGACTCACCCGCCCGATACGCCAACTCGTCCTCCAACAAGTCACCATGCCTGCGATAAACGTCGAAGTCGGATTCTTAAGCCATTCCCGCGATGCAACCTTGCTGGTCACACCGCAGTACCAAACGGCTCTTGCATCGGCGATCACGCACGGTATCGTTAGCTACTTAAGATCCCGAGGACTGCTTCATTAATAACACCACGGCAATGGCCATAATCCCTTCCTGTCGGCCCATGGCCCCCAAGTGGTCGGTAGTGGTCGCCTTAACCGAGACTTGGGCCGACTCGAGTCCCAACACCTCGGCCAATTGCACGGTCATCATCGGTACGTAGGGTCGCAACTTTGGCGCCTCGGCCACGACCGTCGTATCGATATTGGCAATCCGGTAACCGTGCGATCTTATCATGTCGTTCACTTGCCCTAATAACGTGACCGATCGAGCACCAACCACGTCGGGCTGATCGCTTGAGAAATACGTCCCTAAGTCCCCTAACGCCAGCGCTCCTAACAACGCATCCATGATGGCATGGGTTAACACGTCTCCATCGGTGTCTCCATCCAGGCCGTATTGATAGGGAATCTCTACTCCCGCCAGAACCAAAGGACGGCCTTTTACTAAGGGGTGCACATCAATACCTTGTCCTAATCGATTAGACTCCATGCCGCTCAGCCACCTTCCATGCGAACCACCCCAGGTCTTCTGGCGTGGTCAATTTTCGATTATCGGTATCACCGGGCACCCAACTGACAAACCTCCCCATAGCTTCTACCACTTGACTATCGTCGGTCGGCACCCCGGATGACCACGATTGGTAGGCACCCTCTATCCACTCGGCGCGAAATCCCTGGGGCGTTTGTGCCAGTGCCAGTCGGGATCGGTCCAGTGTCCTCTCCACACACCAATCGTCGCGGTTGACCTGCTTGACCGTATCCACCACGGGAACCACGGGTATCGCCGCGCCGAAACGCTCTGCCGCCTCGGAGACTAATCGGATCAAGGATTCGGTAACGAGAATTCTTGCTGCATCATGGATCAGCACCACATCGTCGGACATCATTCCTCGCGTTCGAAGAGAAGATAGCCCATGTGTTACCGATTCATGGCGAAATGCACCGCCAGATACGGTATCCCACCCCAAATATCCGAGATCGTCTAATAGTTGCTGGATGGCATCTCGATCCCGATCTCGGCAGACAACGGTCCCCCCAGCCCACTCACCGCCACCCACAAAATGCAGGAGACTCCATGCCATCGTGGATTGTCCTGCGATTCGGATCCAGATCTTTGATCCGTGTTCTCCCATCCGACGGCTCTCGCCTGCGGCTACCAAAACCCCCCACCGCTTCATTGCACAAACCTCCATCCACTCCCACACTGCTTCGAAGATACCCGGATCGAAGAACGTGGTCAACCATGTCTCAAAGCGGTCGAGGGCGTGAGCCTTTATAGCCTGTCCGCCACGGCCATTGAGGAAATGGCATTCTCTAAGAGAAACGACGACACAAAAAGAGCCCGGCGGTTCACCGGGGGCTCTTTGTTACGGTATGGACTAGTTTACGCTTCGCTCACTTCGATCCCCGCCAGGTGGGCCTTGAGCTTCGCAAATATCATGCGTCCGGCCGCAGTTTGCAACACAGAGGTGACAATCACAGAAACCGTTTGTCCGATGAACTTACGCCCACCATCCACCACGATCATCGTCCCGTCATCTAAATACCCGATCCCTTGGCCAGACTCCTTGCCATCCTTGATCACATGGACGGCCATCTCTTCCCCTGGTAGTACCACCGGTTTTACGGCGTTTGCCAGTTCGTTAATGTTCAACACAGGCACTCCCTGAAGTTCGGCCACCTTGTTCAAGTTAAAATCGTTGGTGACCACTTTGCCATCCATAATCTGGGCCAATTTCAGGAGCTTAGAATCCACTTCCAAGGTGGGGTCCACTTCGCGCTCATAAATTTGAACCGTCGTCTTGAGCTCCTTTTGGATGTGGTTCAAGATATCGAGCCCCCTACGGCCCCGGTTGCGTTTTAAAACGTCAGCGGAATCCGCAATGTGCCGCAATTCCTCCAAGACGAAAGCCGGAATGACCAAGGGTCCTTCCAGAAAACCGCTCTGGCAAATATCTGCGATACGCCCATCGATGATCACGGACGTGTCCAAAATCTTGGGCTTGGAGGCGTCACTAGTCGATGCCCGGTGCTTACGGGGCAGCCAATTTTGGGGCCGCATAATATCTTCTTTTTTCCGCAACGACACGCGTAAGCCCACATACCCCGCGGCCAACGTAATCGCAATCCGTACGATATCCATGTAGAACCCAAAAGCCGTAAGTTCTGCCGTCAACAGATACGCGATCAATAGTCCCAAAATTAAACCGACAGCCCCAGACAACAAGTCTTGAGTGGGAGTACGCTGCAGTCGGTCTTCTCCCCAAAGCATCGCCCGACTCGTCCAGTCCACCAGCCACGGTCCGATAACATATCCCACGAGACCCCCAACGACTAATCCTAACGCCAAAAAAACCTCATTGCGCGTGGCTCCCCAGCCCTGAAGATATCGTAGCGTATCGAATGCGCGGAGGTTGTGAAATACAATACCAAGACCTAATAAGGCGCCAACCACAGTAAGAACCTGTCTAATGATTCTGCTCATCCCTACACCTCCCCTATTTTGTCAGCGACGTGAGGTGCTGCCAAACGTCCCATTATTTAGTGTCCCCGGAGGCGTAGCGAACAATACTTAGGAATTAAAAGTGCTAACACATTTTTACGCCTCCCAAGTGGATCATATCATACCACCGTCTCGACTCGAAAAACGCAGGAATTTGCCGACACGATTCGTATCTGTCGCAGCCACCAGGTGGATGGCACGGCAAACAGAATTTTAAAACCCGAGGCGAGTTTGGGGTAGAACGAGGAGAAATTGTCGGGAGTCCTCGTTTGACACACATCTTGTCCCCCTCCTACAATAAAATAACAAAGGGGGCCAAGGTCGATGGTAGGGAATCGCGCAGTCCATAAAGAAGCGCTCGTCGATCGATTCCAGTCGCTGGTTGACGACGTATTAATCCGGCATCACAGTGTGCTCGATGTGCTCAGCAAGTTATCGGAATCGGAAAGTCGGGTGCATCGTGCCGTAGCCAAATCCGTAACCAGTTGCGGTTGCATTAAGATTGAGGCATCCCGTCAGACCTTCCCGGAAAACACCTCGTGGGAAGACATCCACCAACAGGCTCTATCGCACGTTTTTGGAGATCTATGTCACCGAGACCGGCAGACTATTGAGCACGAGATCGGCCAGCTACTATTTTACCTCACCGCTCTAGCCAACGTGCTGGACATCAGCCTATATGACGTACTCGTGAAGAAATACAACGAGGCTAGCACCTTGGGTCGTTTCTACCTGGGCTGATTGGGATTAAAAAGACTCTACGAACAACTGACAAATAGCCCGTGCTCGTTGGGGCCCTACATCCGGCAACTGATCCAAGTCCTGTAAAGAAGCTTCCCGGAGCCTTTTCAAAGTGCCGAAGGTCTCAATCACGTCTGCAATCACTGCTTCGGGGAGTCGCGGCACCGTATGTAAAAGACGAAACCCTCGCGCCTCCAAGGTCTCCGGCGGACGCCGGTAGCCGAGAGTTCGAGCCCATTGCTCCGATCCCCATTGGGCGGCCCCGTCTATTTCCACGGGATCTAATATGGCGATGCTCGGCTGAGCGCGATAGTCGGAAAAAATCCACTCCCATTCTCGATGGAGGTCTGGGTACTCTTCCAACTGCAAATCCACCAACCGTCCATCGCGTCCCATTTCCACGACATACCGATGGATTTCATTCCGAATTTGGATGGCAATGAGGACCCGACGTAAAACCTCTACCACATCGCTCCAGAGTGACTCTCCCCGCACTTCATTTTCAGACAATCGGCGCACCGCACTACGGTAGAGCCGATCATAGCGGGACAGCGACGTGAGTGCCCCAGTGGCTTTGGTCAGAATAAAGCTTAAATCGTGCAGGACGTACCGGACCTGTCCCCAATAAATGCTCACCACACTGCGCCGTTGCGAGACCGCGATAACAATGGCATCTCGAGTGCGCGCGATACGCTCTGCAGCGCGATGCCGCATTCCGGTTTCCGTTGAGATCGCGCTGATCTTGGGTAGCAACTCAACATTGGCACGTCGAATCCGGGTGATGTCTCGATCTAACACAATCGCCCCGTCCATCTTTGCCAATTCATAAACCAGGGCATGATGAAAGGGCACATCCAGGGTAAATCCTCCTTCGAAATCCTCATCAATGTCAGGTTCTCCGCCAACCACAATGAGCGCACCGGTCCGGGCTTTGATAATGTTATCAATGGCCTCCCGCAATGCTGTCCCCGGTGAAATCTTTGCTAAGACCCCTAAGATTTGATCCATTCTTCTACCCTCCATCCCGATGTGCTGACGGCGAGGGAGGAGCCCCCTTAGGGGGCTCCTTCGCTAACCAATCCGAGTCGCTCTGCCGCTTCGATTACTCGACTAACCCCCACGACGGCGACTCCAGGATAGATTTCCCTGCCGCTGCCTGGTACCATGCCGCGCTTGAAGCCTAAATTGTGCGCTTCTTTGAGTCGGTCCCCAATTCGCGTGACGCGTCTTAGTTCTCCGGTTAGTCCCACTTCGCCCGCCACCACCCATTCAGGAGGCACCGGGATGCCACCAATACTAGATAAGGCGGCGCATAAGATACCCAAGTCTAATCCCGGATCGTCTAAAGATACGCCACCGGTCAGCTTAAAATACGCGTCCATTTCTGAAACTCGGATTCCCAGATGCCGTTCAATAACCGCCAACACGATCGCTACGCGATGGGGATCGAGCCCCGATACGACCCGGCGTGGGTTTGCATACGAACGCACCAGCAACGCCTGAACCTCCACTAAAATCGGGCGGGTTCCCTCGATAGACGCGACCACGGCTGAGCCCGAAGCATCCAGTGGACGTTCCGCCAAAAGACTCCGGGAAGGATCTTCCACTGCAACCAAACCTTCCCCTTCCATCGCGAATAGACCCAATTCGTTCGTGGCACCAAAACGGTTCTTTATCCCGCGCAAGGTTCGAAACGGGTGTTGACGGTCTCCTTCAAACATTAAAACCACATCCACGAGGTGTTCTACTACCCGTGGACCTGCTAGCGCTTAGTGGACAATGTCTTCATCCTGACCATGAGCTACCGGCCATTCGTATCGCTGTCCATCCCGTGTGGTTAAAGCTTTCACCCAAGGATACCGTGTCGGTTGTTGCAGCACCACGTTCTGTGCATGTCCCCGATGCCTAAAGAGTTGCGCCAAGGCCTCAAGGTCTTCTAAGCCCCGGGGTCGCAGCAAGCGGGGTTTAGCACTCAACAGACTGAGGATATCGATGGCCACCCCAATGGGCTCCCATTTTCGGTGCACCGTTCCTGCTGGCGACTCCTCTTCATGCGCTAGAACCTCCCAGTGTGTGCGCCCCAAACGGGCCGCACAGGCCATGGAAACCGAGAAACGCTCGGAATCCCAAGCTAAGGCTTCAGGCCCTGGGTGAATGACCACAATATGTCTAAAAATGTCCCGCCACGGGTTGGCGTCGGCCACCACAGCACACCACGCGTCTTGATGACGTCCGAGGCCCGAAACCAGAACCACCGGCTGAGGCGCGGGGAAAACCCGCGCAACCAGTCCCCGTTCTTCCAGCTTTCGAGCCAAATTCCACCATGGTTCAAATTGCGCCCACGGGGCAGACCCTTGGGGCTCGTAGTGTTGCCAGCGTCGAAATGCCTTATTGCCTTGTGCCCATACTGTCAGGAGCTGGGCGTGTTGTCTCTGAGGATCCAAAGCCGACCGCCTCGTTTCCTGCACATTCGGTTGCCAAGAGGGGCTCTCGCGCCTCGTGCATTCAACCATTCATGCATATAGCCCAGTTCTTTAGCTAGAGTTACCTCAAGCTACGGGCCGCAATGACCCTTCCTTCGTGACGTGTCCTACCAGAAAGATCGGACACGATTGATCGGGTTGTCCCTTAGCCACACGCATCAAGCGCGCGGCTACGTCTCTCACTTGTCCCACACTCCCCGGAGCCGATTCCAATTCTGGATTGTAGACCGTCTGCAGTGAGTCGACCACCGCCAAACGCCACACGCGTGAGGTGAGAGCCGCCACAATCTGATGGATATCGCCTTCAGCCAGGACAAATAGGTTATCTCCGACCGTCTGCAATCGAGCAGCTCGCAAGCGTGTCTGGGCTTGTGACTCCTCTGCGGTGACGTACAATACAGGTCCCTGGAGACTAGCAAAGGCCGCAATTTGTAACAGGAGGGTTGATTTCCCAATGCCCGGATCGCCACCCAACAGCACGAAACTGCCTGGTACGATCCCGCCACCAAGCACGCGGTCCACTTCAGGGAGACCCGAGTCGAAGCGAGATACCGTCTCAGTCTCAATTCGGTTCAACGGTGTCGGTTGATTCTCTTTAGCCGACGTCGCAGAGGATCCGGTGCCTTTAGTAATAATTTCCTCCTGCATCGTACTGTACCCGCCGCAGCCCGGACAACGTCCGAGCCAACGGGCACTAGCGGTGGCACAAACCTGACATACATAGCGCTTATGATCGCGGATTGCACTCACCCTTCCTGTGCGATTGTTGGGTCATCCACCCGAGCAAACGTCATATGGCCATCCACGCTATCGACGAGAACCTTCGCCCCTTCCGGAAATCGACCGGCCAGGATTTCTTCCGCCAACTGGTCTTCGACCAATCGCTGAATGGCGCGTCGTAGTGGTCTAGCCCCGAATACCGGATCATAACCCTCTCGTGCGATAAGCTCCTTGGCCCCTTCTGTAACCTCCAAGTGATATCCGTTTCGGCCAATGCGATCCTCGACCTCTTGGAGCATAATCCCGACAATATGGGCCAAGTGGTCCTGAGACAGTTCGTGAAACACGATGATATCGTCAACCCGGTTCAAGAACTCCGGGCGAAAGGTCCGTTTCACCTCATCCATCAGACGGTTTTTCATCTCGCGATACTGCCCATCTTCACTGTCGCGTCGAAATCCAATGGTCGCCTGACGTTTAATCACGTCAGCCCCTACGTTAGAGGTCATGATAATCACCGTATTACGGAAATCGACCGTTCTACCTTTCGACTCGGTAAGCCTGCCTTCCTCCAACACTTGCAATAAAATATTAAAAACCTCCGGATGTGCCTTTTCAATCTCATCCAACAACACCACGGAATAAGGGTGGCGTCGCACAGCTTCTGTCAATTGGCCGCCTTCCTCGTAACCCACATACCCCGGGGGTGCTCCCACCAGGCGAGACACCGCATGGCGTTCCATATATTCCGACATGTCGATGGTCACCATCGCATCTTCGTCGCCAAACAAGGAGCCGGCCAAGGCCTTTGCCAGTTCGGATTTTCCAACCCCGGTGGGGCCTAAAAACAGGAACGACCCGATGGGACGCCGTGGATTTTTGAGTCCAGCCCGGGCCCGCCGAATAGCACGGCTCACGGCTTGCACGGCCTCGTGCTGACCTACCACGCGTTGATGTAGTTCATCTTCGAGCTTTAAAAGCCGTTCAGATTCCTCAGCTGCCAATTTCTCAGTGGGAATCCCGGTCCACGAGGACACAATGTGCGCGATATCCTCGGGCATCACATTGATGGCTTCTTTGCCTTGACGCGCATGCCACTCCTGCGTCTGATGGTCTAATTCTTCCCGCAGTTTTTGCTCTTCATCGCGCATTTGAGCCGCTTTCTCAAATTCCTGGGACTGCACTGCGGCTTCTTTTTCCTTACGTAGTTCCTCAAGCTTTCCCGCGAGATCTTTAAGATCCGGGGGAGCCACATAGCTCTTTAACCGAACCCTTGACGCCGCTTCGTCAATTAAGTCGATTGCCTTATCAGGCAGAAAGCGATCCGGCACGTACCGGTCGGACAGCCGCACCGCTGCTTCGATGGCCTGGTTGGTAATGTTCACACGATGGTGTGCTTCATAGCGGTCCCGAAGGCCGTGAAGAATTTGAATCGCCTCGTCGGCTGATGGTTCTTCGACCATGATGGGTTGGAAACGACGCTCTAGTGCTGGGTCCCGCTCAATGTACTTGCGGTACTCGTCTAATGTCGTAGCTCCGATGGCCTGTAACTCACCACGAGCCAAAGCCGGCTTAAGAATGTTTGCGGCGTCAATAGCGCCTTCCGCCGCGCCAGCTCCCACGATGGTATGCATCTCGTCGATAAACAAAATGACATTTTTCGCCTCACGGATTTCGTTCATGGCGCGCTTCAATCGGTCCTCAAATTCCCCTCGGTATTTCGAGCCCGCCAGCATTGCTCCAAGATCCAAAGCTACCACACGCCGATCTTTCAAGGTCTCTGGCACTTTATTGTCTACAATCCGTTCGGCCAGTCCTTCGACCACTGCCGTCTTGCCGACACCCGGTTCCCCAATCAATACAGGGTTATTCTTGGTCCTCCGACTAAGGATTTGGATCACTCTCTCCGCCTCTTTGTCGCGACCAATCACCGGATCGAGTTTATTGTCTCGGGCCATCTGAGTAAGATCGCGACCATAGAGGTCCAAAGTGGGGGTGTTGACTTGACTTGGTGACTCCGCGCTGGTGCCTTGAGCCCCGCTTTGACTGCCATTGGTGTGGACCAACTGATGTCTCACTTTACTGAGATCAGCCCCTGCTGCCAGGAGCACTTGGGCTGCCACGCCTTCCCCTTCACGAATAAGTCCCAACAGGAGATGTTCGGGACCAATATAGTTCTGGTTTAGGGTCCGTGCTTCTTGGCCTGCCAATTCCAAGACGACTTTTTTGGCACGAGGCGTGAAGGTGACCTCATCGTTGGGCCCTATCGCGGGGCCTCTGCCGGTCGCCTTCAGTACCTCGGCGCGGACGGTGTCGAGATCGAGCCCGATCGATTGTAGAACTTTGGCGGGTAACGAATTGCTTTCCCGGATTAGACCCAGTAACAAGTGCTCGGTGCCAACAAAATTGTGTCCCATACGTCGTGCTTCGTCCTGCGCATGAATGACCACACGCCGCGCCTTTTCAGTAAATTGTCCAAACATGTTCTCATCCCCTTCACGTCACGCGATCCGACTCTGACTCGGAATCTCGCGTGTGTCATCATTCCCTTTATTGTTCCCCTAACAAGCGGCGCAAGTTATCGGCTCGCAGTTGATCCCGTTCTGCCGCATTCAATTCCCTGCCAGCCGCCATTTGAAGGAATCCCGGTCGAGTCGCCACCGTTAGTTGTGCGTAGGTGGCCGAGTGAGGCGCTTCAATCAGGCCCATGTCCGCCCCGATTTTGACCTCTGAGAGAAGCCGCAACGCTTCTTCGGACGATATAATGCGAGCGTGGGTGAGAATCCCCCAAGCACGCCCCACGCGATCTGCCATGGCGATCCCTGCATTTTGTAATAAATGCTGCCTCGCATGGCGTTCGCGTCCCACAATTTGTTGAGTCACGATGGTTAAATTATGAATAAACTCCTCTTCACTGAGCCCCAAAGATACTTGATTCGACACTTGGAATATATTGCCGAGAGCTTCAGAGCCTTCCCCGTAGAGCCCTCGCACCACCATTCCCAGTTGCGCCAGGGTCGTAAACACTTGAGATGCTTGGTGGGTGAACACCAAGGCCGGTAGGTGCATCATCACCGAAGCTCGCATGGCGGTACCTATGTTGGTAGGGCAGGCCGCAATGTATCCCGAATGGGGATCAAACGCGTAGTCGACATGCTGCTCGAGCGCATCGTCCATGTGGTTCGCCACATCCCAACATTCGGCCAATTGTAACCCAGGTAACACCACCTGAATCCGTAAATGATCCTCCTCATTCACCATGATGCTCACGCTCTCACGATCATCAATCGCAACCGCTTCATAGCGCACTGGTTCTTGAACTAACATCGGGCTTACCAGATGTTTTTCCACGAGAACTTGACGTTCGATCGGGGTCAGATTTGCCAACCGCAAGAATTTCAGATGCCATCCTGCCTCGATTCGATGGACCGCTTCTTCAACGCGCGCCAACATCGTCTGAGCCTGGCTGTCGTCCATCCGGTGCGGAAATGGAGTCGCTAACAAGTTACGGGCTAAGCGCACCCGACACGACAAGACGATATCCGCATCCGGGCCGGCACCATCCATCCATTGACTATAATTGATGCTCATCCGCGTCCTCCTTATGCGCTTTCAGACTCATCTCAACGCGCCGGATTTCGTCGCGAATTTCTGCAGCCCGTTCGAAATCTTCTTGTTCAATGGCCTGCTTCATGTGCCCTTTCAGGGTCAACAAGGTCTGCTGTTGAATGAGTTGACGGCCTCCCCGCGTCGGCACTTTACCATGGTGCTCTACACTCCCATGCAGCCGTCTCACCAAAGGTTCTAACTCGGCTGCAAAGGTTTGATAACACCGATCGCAACCCAGGCGTCCCGTTTCTCCAAATCTTTGGTAAGTATATCCGCAGTAGGGACACCTCTTGGTGGAAGTTTCCGTACGTGCGGGATCCATGGAGACTTGACCAATTAAGCCTCCCAAAACATGTTGTACGGTAAATTGAGGGCCCAACATAAAATGGTAGGCACCCTCCTCCGCCGCACATGCCTCACAGAGATAGCGATCGGTTTTCTCCCCATTCATCACCTTACTAAAATGGACCGATGCCGGCCTCTGATTACAGCGTTGGCACAACGGACTCTTGTTACTCTCACCGCTTTCTTCAGACATATTAATAGGCTCCTTTGGGTTTCAATATGGCCGTTACCATCGCCTTTAATAGTCGTGCCCGCACCACGTCTCGGTACGGTAATTCGAGCTTCAGAGTGTCGCGGTCTAGTGCAGCATTCATCAACGAGGCCTCGCGGGCAGTAATTAACTGGGCCTGAAAGAGCCTCATCACGATATCCTGAGATCGGACTTGATCAATCTGATCCAACCCGGTAATAGCCGCTAGGAGCTCCACTGGCACTGCGTTCAGTTGATGGATTCGGATACCACCGCCACCGCCACGGCGCCCTTCGACCAAGTATCCACGGTCGGGGGTAAATCGCGTCATCAGCACATAAGTGACCTGAGACGGAACGCAATCAAAGCGATCCGCCACTTCAGCTCTTTGGAGATCAATCGTGCCATTGCCCGATTGATCTAACAATCTTCGGATGTAGGTTTCAATCTCATCAATAATCCGTGCCACAGCTCACTCTCTCTCCTGACTTTGACTGTTTTTGTTTTTATTGTACTATACAATCCGCAAGGTGGCCATGGCACAAATCTAGAAACTTTTCTAAAGAGCAGTCCTGACCCTCATTAATCCTTAGTGGCATCATTGTATCTCACTAGATCAAAGGCTATGCGAATTTCTCCATAATGAAGAGGGTGATCGAAAAAGCACCCCCCTCCGACGGAGGGGGGTGGTACAAAAGAGTGTCGGCACGGCCTGCGTCTCCCGGATCCCTACGGACCCAGTAACAGCAGCGTACAGGAGGGGGACGACCGTGTTCGGGATGGGAACGGGTCAACACTCCCGGCGCAACGCACCGACAAAAGTGGGGGGGTAAAAGCCCGGACAAGGGGCCTTCACAACTTCAGAGGACGACCGATTTTGACCGATTAGTACGGACTCGCTCCATCCCTTACGGGACGCCCACGGTCCGCCTATCCACCCGATGGTCTCTCGGGGGTCTTCGCCC
>DAHWKJ010000008.1 GCA_027343695.1 Sulfobacillus sp.
GGGCGAAGACCCCCGAGAGACCATCGGGTGGATAGGCGGACCGTGGGCGTCCCGTAAGGGATGGAGCGAGTCCGTACTAATCGGTCAAAATCGGTCGTCCTCTGAAGTTGTGAAGGCCCCTTGTCCGGGCTTTTACCCCCCACTTTTGTCGGTGCGTTGCGCCGGGAGTGTTGACCCGTTCCCATCCCGAACACGGTCGTCCCCCTCCCGTACGCTGCTGTTACTGGGTCCGTAGGGATCCGGGAGACGCAGGCCGTGCCGACACTCTTTTTTGGCCCCAATAATTGGGGCCTTTTATCACATAGGAGGCGCTGAATGCGACGCGTACGATGGTCTCATCGCAATCATGGTCAGGCTATAACAGAACGGCAAGATACTCTGAGATCGCTTCCTCAATGGACCGGCGACGACGAACGGATTTTTAACTGGGGCATCCCGCCGGAGAAACTGGCAGGCTTTTTGGAATCGCTCACTGGACAAATGATTCTACCAGTGGCTGTGGTGGGGCCGCTACCCCTAAACTATGCTAAATACACCCGTGATTCTCAGCATGTCTTAAAGGAAACAGAACGGGTCCGTGACAACATTTTCGTGCCGATTGGTCATACCGAAGGCGGCTTGTCCGTCTCGATGCAACGGGGAATGAATGTTTTAGCCGCTAGTGGCGGCGTGACCACGTACATATTAGAAGACCATATGACCCGAGACAGTGCGTTTGTGTTTCAGGACGTTGATGCCGCGGTAAAAGCGCGAGACTGGATTCGGAATCACCTTAGCATCCTCCGGGATTGGATTAACGACCCCAAGCATCCTGGTAAGACTAAAGGCACCCTTCATGCAGCTTCGGAAGTGTCAACACACGCCCGCCTGCTGGGGATTGATCTTCGGGTGGTCGGCTCTGTGTGTCACGTTCTATACCAGTTCGATACGGGCGACGCCTGTGGCCCTAATATGATGACCAGAAACGCCTATGCCTTGAACCGGGAAATTGTGGCACGGATGGAAACGGCGGCCGGAATATCTCCCGACAACATTTTTTTGGAGGCCAACTTAGGAGGCGATAAGAAGCCTAGCTATGAGTACTTTAATGGGGGGCATGGGCGCACGGTACTGGCTCATGCCAACATTTCTCATGAGATTCTTCAACATCATTTAGATATTTCCGCCGAGGCACTTGGGGAACTGGAGTGGACTGGTCTTCACGGTTCCTTAGCCAGCGGCATGCAATCGTTTGGGTTTACCCCCGCGTCTGCGGTGGCCGCTATATTTGCCGTGACCGGTCAGGACCTCGGTATGGTGGGAACGAGTAGCATGGCCCATGGCGCAGTCAAGGTGTTGCCAACTGGGATATCTTTTAGTATCCAACTTGGGGGATTGGAAGTGGGCGTGGTAGGCGGGGGCTCACAACTCCCTCATGCCCAAACCTATTTGCGGATGATGGGATGCGATACCCCAGGTGGCGCGCGCAAACTGGCTCAAGTCATTGCGGGAGCTGCTCTGGCTTTAGAAATTTCTGCCGCTGCGTCCATGGCCAGTCGAGGTAGCGAGAACTTCTTTAAGGCACATTTTGAACGAGGCGGTTTACGGCGTTAAGTAGCTTAGGAGTCCACCCAACGGCTATCCCATTGATTGGCTGGCCCATCATGGAATGTCTTCTGTGATGGGCCAGCGGAGAAGCCGTTCACGCGTCAGTCAGTCTATGGAGATGGCCGGATAGCACCCGTTCGTGACCCATACTTGTTCTCATGGAGGGAAACGTGCGGCGCTTTTTGGGACAAGGAAGTATGGTAGTGAATGCCTGTTGGGCAAAGAAAGCCTTAACAGGAGGAGGGGGAGATGGGGTCATTCCCCGTTTAGACACATCTTGCGCGTAAGAACAATTTACTTTGGCACAATAGAGATAAGAAACAGGTGTCGCAGTCTCGCGAGGCTTTAAGTCCTTGGAACTTTGTGCCGAGATCTTGCGCTTGTTGACGAATTCCTGTGCCTACCCCCTGCACAAACCGCTTCACGCCATCGGGGTACCGCGGTTGGTGATTCTCCGGATCAAGCCCGATCCGACGCGCCTTTTGCTCGATCTCATGAGAGAGATGGTCTAAAAAGAGGCGACCGTCCATCCCTACTTCTGCGGCATCGGCTCCCAATCGCGAATACATCGCATCCATGATAAACATGAGGTCATCTTTCATGTCCATCAAGACCGCACGGCGTTCTTCGGACAGTGTGGGCAGTTGGTTCTTGAGGTAGTGCTCCGCAAATGCTTGATGACGCGACTCATCCCGAAGAATTCGTCCTGAAAGTTTGCCAAATAGTGCTTCTGGCTGCGATTTAGCATAAATTTGGTAGAAGTTTTTGGCGAAGATATCGGAAATCAGGATTCCCCAGACCCAATCAATTCGGTCCCCTTTGCGTAAACGGTTATGATACCGTAACATCTCGGGCATTTCGCGAATCGTTAACGGATCGGTACCCAACCGTTGATAGAGGCGGGTCAGTATTTCAAAATGGCGGGCTTCATCCATCAAGAAGCTACTCAGATAGAGTTGGGCAGTAGTCTCTCCTGCTGCAGCCATTTGAGGCAACACCACGCTTGCTCCAAGCATTGCTGATTGCTCGCCGAGATAGACAGGCGTAAGCATCCTCGCTAGTGCGCGGGATTGGGCAGGGGTAAATAAGATGGGATCATCCCAAGATACGTCTTCGGCCGACCATTGGGCCTTGACCCCTTTGTGGAACAACCGTATTAACAGGTCTTCCTCAAATTTGGGATATACCTTTATCAATCCAACCCCTCCGTTTAATGGTGCTGTCCAATGTGCATGATTTTGGTCTCTATACCATACTAAAGAAAGCTCATAAACGCAATGAATCGAAAGGCTAGCGAGTCCACTCGTTTTGCCTAAGGACAATTCGACGAATTTTTCCAGAGATGGTCTTGGGCAGTTCTGTTACAAATTCGATACGTCGTGGGTACTTATAGGGAGCGGTGGCTTCTTTGACATGGGCTTGTAATGCCGCGACAAGCGCTGGGTCTCCGACCACGCCAGGTTTAAGGACCACAAACGCTTTCACTATTTCACCCCGAATGGGATCGGGTGATGCGACAACGGCCGCTTCAACGACCAAGGGATGCTCAATCAGTAGCGATTCTACCTCGAAGGGTCCAATACGATAGCCGGCACTAATAATGACATCATCCGCCCGGCCCACAAACCAAAAGTATCCATCGGTATCTTGATATGCCCGATCCCCGGTAATATAGTAGTCACCCACGAAGCGACTGAGGGTGCCTTTTGGATCGCCCAGGTACTCGACAAACAAGCCAGGCGGACGATTTGGCACTACTTTGATCGCGATATCCCCTTCGTGGTCGGCGTCCAGAGGCTTTCCCTCTTGGTCAATGACTGCCATCTCGAAGGCGGGTGCCGGCTTACCCATCGATCCGGGTTTCACCGCGAACTGTGGAGGATTAGCAATCAGTATGACGGTTTCGGTTTGACCATAGCCGTCTCGAATCGTGAGTCCGGTCATCTCACGAACGGCGTCGATCACCTCGGGGTTCAAAGGCTCGCCGGCTCCTACTAGAGAACGCAGCGGACCATCGCGTAGCATCTTCAGGTTTTCTTGGACTAAGAGGCGGTAGACCGTAGGCGGAGCACAAAGGCTGGTGATGGGATGTTCCTGTAAATGCTTTAGAAGATCCGGGGCCGAAAATTTTCCGGTCATGGGATCGACGACGATGCCGGCGCCCACCATCCAAGGGCCGAATAAGGAACTCCAGGCTGCTTTGGCCCAGCCCGTATCCGATACGTTCCAATGTAGATCCTGGGGTTCGAGCCCGAGCCAGTACTCCGCGGTAATCTGGTGAGCAAAAGGATAAGACTGATTGTGCAACACCATTTTAGGATGGCCGGTAGTACCGCTGGTAAAATAGATCAGACAGGGGTCATCAGTCATGGTGGGCACGATTTCGCGAAATTCTGGTTGCTGTTTGATGGTGTGCAGATCGAGACAGGACCAGCCGGATGGCGTAGTCTCCGGGTTGCCGATGGTCACTTGGGTACGCAGTGGGGTTGGCCGTCCTTGGGCGATGCGCTCTGCGATGAGAGGGAGGGCAATGACACACTCGGCTGCTGCGGTGTCGATGCGGTACCATAAGTCCTGACTGGTGAGTTGCGTAGTGCCCGGCATGGGGACTGCACCAATCTTATTCAAGGCTACCATGATGGGCCAAAAGAGGGGGTCCTTGCCGAGAACGACTAACACGCGGTCCCCGAATCCGATACCTTGTTGTGCCAGCCATCCGGCCGTACGGTCTGATACACTTCGCATATCTGCAAAACTCCACCGGGTTGCCTGTCCATCCGCGTCAATTTGGTAAAGCGCGGTGTCATGCGGGCGAAGTTGCGCCCAGCGGTCCATGACGTCCCGGGCAAAGTTTTTGGGGGTTGCCGACATTGAAATCCCTCCTTGGCTCTATATCGTATTAAGTGAGGAATTCGGCATGAAATCAAAGCTTTCCTGCGCCGGGTTAGACTTTTTTAGCCATCTGGGGAGAATTTTTTCGTATCCGGGATACCTGGTGGTATCAAAATCTCTGCTCGAAAGCGAATTGTCCAAGCTGCAGGGGTTTACGCCGACCCCGCCCCGAATCTATGCAAATGAAGCCTGGAGTCGGCGTAAACAGCATGGGGCTCGGGGTCAGACAGGGTCGTGTCGTCTGACCCAGTGTGAAACCCGTACGGCCAAGGCGAAAATCCTTCCTCTAAGTTGCTCCTCATGGGACGAGGCCGCAACCGATCGCGAGTCCTATTTAGAGGGGGCCTTATCTCCATGAATCACCATAACCGTAATCGCGGTTAACCCGGAACCCGAGACCTGGTTGGGCACGACCCAGACCCGAACCGGAGCCCCAATCTTAAGGCTTTGCCAGTGACCTCCGGGCACGAAGAAGGCGGTATGGGAGGTCAATAAAATCTTGGCGGGTTCTGGCTGACCGGGAACCGTGAGAGTGAGCATCGCCTGATCGACTTGGGCGACGTTACCGGTTAGGGGCGGAAACGTGACGTTGACGACTTGCGCGATGACGTCGTTGGTGGCGGTGCCTTGGCCTTGTACGATCACTCGTAACCCGTTTTGCAAATACTTGTAACCGGCATCGCCAGTGGCTATGGGCTTACCTGGGGTGGCAATTCTCGTACTTTGCGTCAAAACGACGTGGCGCGTTAACTTAGTGAGGCCACCATGGGCATCTTCCAACGTCACCGTTAAACCTTGAGGCGTAATGTGCGTAATCTCCCCTTTAAGGGCGACACGAATGGCAGGGGTTCCGGTCACGGCCCGCGTCAGGGCAGTCGGTACGTTGCGGTAGGCATAATGTACTACCACCAAGGCCGCCATTAACGCCATGAGCCAACCTGCGGTGCGCCGCGACATGGGTAATCTTCTTTTCATGTACAATCCCTCCTGGTACGAGATATTCCATTACAGGAGAATTTAGTCCCGAGCGCGAATTGAAAATTTAGTGGACACACTGTGGAGGGACGAAGAAATGGGCGCATCGGCACCGCGATGGATCTTTATTGGACTCATTGGTCTCTTGGGGCCGGCGTTAATATGGGCCACGGTCATCCATACCGGTTTATCGGGGGACGTGTTTTGGCAGTGGGCTGCGGGGCAATATATGCTGTCTCACCACGCCGTCCTCTACACGGATCCATTTTCTTATAGTTTGGCGGGGCATCATTGGGTGACTGAGGAGTGGGGATACGAAGTCTTATTGGCAGCCGGAGTCCGGTGGCTCGGGCCCTTCGCTTATTGGTTATTCTCGGCTGGCGTGGCCACCGGGGCCGTGTTTTTCGTGGCTGGACGCCTTTGGAGTCGACACGTCACTGCCTCAAAGATTGCTCTCATTACGGTAGTGGTCGCGTTTTCCATGTTGGCCTTTTTACGCGTGCGCCCGCAAGTGTTCAGCTATGCCTTATTCGCGGGAGAACTGTGGCTCTTGGATGCGGCACGCCAGAGACCGCGGTTGCTCTGGTGGATGCCGGGCTTCTTATGGATATGGACCAACTTACATGGAAGTTTTTTGTTGGGATTTTTGGTGTTGGGGTTGCAAGGTATTTACATTGCGTGGCCGGTCTCCAAAGGACGGTTCACGACTCCGCGGACGGCGGTGAATCTTCGAACCTGGGGCTTGGTCTCGGGGGCTTCCGTCCTCGCCTCGTGGATTAATCCACATGGCTGGGGGATCTGGGCCTATGCCGCCCGGGTATCTTTTTCGAGCCAGATTTCGTCGATGATTGCCGAATGGCACTCCCCCAATTTTCATTCACATTGGATCTTACTGGTGATTATGGGGCCGCTGGTGGTTATTTTGTTGGCGTCGCAACTAACCGCCAGAAAGGTGGAGTGGCCAGAATTTGTATTGTTGGGGGGCACCTTTGTCGCGACCTTGGAGTCCGTGCGCTTTCTTCCGTACTATGCCATTGTGTGGCCGATTCTCATGGCGGAGTTGACTCCTCGATTTGAATTTCGCCAGATCCGAACGCTCATTGGGATTCCCGTGATGGTGGTAGTTTTGGGATATACGCTCGGACACCAGCCGGTGGTATTGCCAGGACAGGTGGCCCATAGCGTCCCTCACAGGGCGGTCAGCTATTTCAAACACCACTCGGGGCGAGTGTTTGCCATGTATCACTGGGGTGGATATCTGATCGCACAGGGAATCAAGGTCTTTGTGGATGGTCGAACGGATTTTTACTTGGGAAGCCCGGTACTTCCTGACTATCTAGCGGTCAAGCAATTAACCACCAATCCTAATTTGGTGTGGCGACGTTATCGGGTACGCTATGTACTATGGGAGCCCAAGACCGCAGTGGCTACGTTTCTGAACGAGGACTCTAGCCAATGGCGTGAAGTCTATGCATCTAAAACTGCCGTTGTGTATCAACATCGGGGTCATTGGGGCATCTCGGCCCAGGTGCAAACCCAGACCGGAGGCTGACATGAACGAAAGACCCTTAATCGAAGCTTTAAACGCCCATCGTTCCGGTTTGCGGCAACAATGGCATACTCCGGGTCACGGCGAACACCCCCCATTTGTCGATGATTGGCTAAGATGGGGTGCGGATCTCACGGAAATCGGAAACTTGGCGCCGCGCAACGATCGCGACGACCCGATTCATCGCTCGGAGCAACGGATGGCGGAATCGTTCGGTGTCACCCAGTCGTGGTACTCGGTACAAGGAGCCTCGCTACCGGTCATGGCGGGAATTCTGGCGGCCACGACGGCTATCGGAAAAAACAGGATTGTGTTGGAGCGTACGTCCCATCGGTCGGTCCTAGCAGCCATGGTGATTGGGGGACTCGATCCCATTTGGGTGTATCCTCGCCAGCAATATCGAGGGGCCATCGCAAACGACGTGGTTCGGGCCATCCATTCCTCACCGGAGGTGGGGGCCGTGGTTCTGACCCGCCCAACGTATGAAGGCATTGCGGAGGATATTGCGCCTGTGATTAGCGCGGCCCACCATCGTCATATTCCCGTGGTGGTAGATGAAGCCCACGGAACCCACTGGTATGGACGGGCTGGCTATCCTACCTCCGCGATTGCCCTAGGTGCGGACCTCATCGCGCATGGAACCCACAAGACAGAACCGACGCTCACCCAGACTGGGCTTTTACATCTGCACAGTGATTTGATTCCAGCAGCGGCTGTCGACGTTTGGTGGCGATTACTGGGAACCTCCAGTCCTTCGTATCTGCTGCTGGCCTCGTTAGATGCCTATCAAGCCTTGCGTCACGATTCACTGTGGATGACGCGATGGAGAGAACTCGGTGAAGCGGTCCAGGTTCTGTGGCAAGAATTTTCCTATCTTAATCTGCTCCAACCCCATCTCCGAGGAGCCGCGGGTGTCGAGGTGGATCCTGCGAAATTGACCGTGGTCGGACAGGCCCAGGACCTGGTTCCCAAAATCCTATCCTGGGGCTGGCCCGAAAAAGTTGACCCGGATGGAGTGACCCTGATTTTATCTCCCGAACGCCCACTCGCCATGGTAAAATCTATGTTAAGCACCCTTCCGGTAAAGGATCTCGCATTATGGCAGGGGCACCCATTACCAAGATCAGTACAACGGTTGAGTCCTCGAGCGGCCATTTTACGATCTGCCGAGCGTGTTAGCATGAGGGAGGCCGAGGGGCGCATAGCTCGGGAACCATTGGTCCCCTATCCGCCAGGGATTCCGGTGGTCCAGCCTGGAGAGGTGATGAGTCGGGATGTACTCGAATGGCTAGCGGTGTGGCAAGACATAAATCCAGGCTCGGTCGAAGGCATCTATCCGGATCCTGATGGCCAAGGAGGAAGTATATGGGTAGTCACCTAGAACGGTACCCTGGGGTTTTGGTGTCATTCGAGGGGCTCGAACGAGTCGGTAAGTCGACGCAAATTGGGTTCCTTGCAGAGTGGCTTAAGGCGCGGAATGTGGAAACCGTCGTATTTCGCGAGCCGGGCCATACGGATTTAGGTGAGGTACTACGACGCACACTACTTCATGACGTGGAGATCAAGAGTCCTCGCGCCGAGCTGCTGTTATTTGCCGCCGCCCGTGCTGAGTTGGTGGCGACCCGAGTGGTCCCGGATCTGCAGCGCGGAGTCGTGGTGATCCTCGACCGCTTTATCGACTCTTCTGTGGCCTACCAAGGATACGGCAGCGGTGTAGCTCTAGATGTCGTCGATGCCATTAATGACATTGCAACTAACGGCATCCGCCCGGATATTACCTTTTGGTTGGAGGGGGAAAGTTTTGTAAGAGCGTCGATGCCGGACCAAATTGAATTACGGGATGACGCATATTTTTCAAGGGTTCGAGAGGGTTACCGCGATATGGCCGCCCGCGAACCCTCTCGATGGCAGGTGATTGAGGCCAATCAGGCACCTCTGGTGGTGCAGCATACGATTCGCGAAATAATGCAACCATGGATTAGACGTCTTCAAGGGGGGTAACCGGTGTGAAATTAGTGATTGCGATATTACAAGACAAAGATGCGGCACAGGCGGTAACCGAATTGAACCGACGGGGTTTCCGGGCGACGAAATTAGCCAGTACCGGAGGTTTTTTACGGGAAGGCAACACCACCATTTTAGCGGGGGTTCAAGAGCCAGATGTGGAACAGGTAGTCTCGGTCTTACGGCGGACTTGTTCGGTACGACATGAAACGCTGGCGCCGCAGACGCCGAGCCATAGCGGCGAGCCCTACGTTCCGTTTCCGGTAGAGGTGACGGTGGGCGGAGCCACAGTGTTTGTGGTTGACGTAGATCGTTATGAAAAGTTCTAATTCCCGCATCGACCCATGGCCCAACCTGAGCCTGGCCTACTCTGGCGGGAACCTGCCACAAAGTCTCTTGGTGGTCGGACCGACTCCCCAAGGCGAGCCTGCCATCGCGTGGTGCCAAATCCTTCTCTGTGAGGCGAGAGGGGAGTCGAACTGCTTATGTCGATCGTGTCAAAAACCTTTGGAGGATCACCCGGATCTCGCAATCCTGTCACCGTCACCCCACACGATAAAAATTGATGATGTGCGGTCTGTACTGCAATCTTTGGGTTACCGGCCGTTGTGGGCATCGACACGCGTGGTTTGGATCCAAGAGGCAGACAAGCTGGGCGTTGATGCCGCCAATCTGTTGCTGAAAGTTTTGGAAGAGCCAGCACCCTTCGTGCACTTCGTGTTGACGACAGAGTATCCGGACCGCGTCTTAGCGACCATCCGAAGTCGGTGTCAAAAGATACACCTACCCGAAACGGACCGATCTCGACGCGAATTAGGCCCCGATTGGATGCTCGCGCGCCCCTTGTTGCCGGAGCATATTGTTGACGCCGTGTGGTATGTAGAAGAGGCATTTCGTCGCACCCACCAGACAACATGGCTGGTGTTATGGGAAAATCTGCTGCAGGCCCACCAGGCGCTGGCCACTAATGCGAATCAAGAGGTATGGCGAGAACGCATTCGGCAATGGTGGCGGTTGTCATGAGCGTTGACACTTGGCATGTTTATGTGATCCGCTGTGGGGATTCGAGCTTCTATACAGGAATCAGCACCGATGTGTCGCGGCGTCTGGCTCAACATCAAAGGGGAATCGGGGCACGCTATACCCGTGGCCGTGGGCCCTTAGAATTGTGGTGGGTGTCTGATCCGCTCACGCATGCAGAGGCACTCATAGCCGAGCGACGCATGAAACGGCGGAGTCATAGAGACAAGGAGGCCTTGAATCGAGATGGCAGAACTGTCTCCCCCTCGGTGGGTTGAGCCTGGCGTTTTATATGTGGTCGGTACCCCGATTGGAAACTTGTCGGATTGGTCACCCCGCGCTGAGGCGGTGTTGCGCGAAGCGGATGGAATCCTCTGCGAAGATACCCGAGTGACGGGTCTTTTATGTCATCATTATCATATCGACACCCCGATGCTGTCGTTTCATGCACACAATACACAGATGCGGATACCCCAAGTGTTACGGCGTCTTCGGGAGGGAGCGGCTCTCGCCTTGGTGAGTGATCGAGGGATGCCGACGTTATCGGATCCGGGTCAAGAGTTAATCGACGCGATTTGGCAGGAGAACGGAAAAGTGACGGTGATTCCGGGACCATCGGCTGCCATTACGGCATATGCCGCGTCAGGGTTTGAGGCGCCGTTCATTTTCTGGGGATTTATCCCGAGAGCCGGGGCGTCCAGGGCGGGGCGCCTTCGTGAAATTATCGAGAGTCCCTATACGGGGATTTTATATGAAGCACCCCATCACATGCAACGCACGTTAGAAGCCCTAAAGGCTCAGGCGACATCGGAACGTCCCATATTTGTGGCGCGGGAAATGACCAAGCGATACGAAGAATTTATGCGTACCACCCTTTCCCAAATCACGGAGGCGCCTCGGGAATGGCGCGGGGAAATTGTATTGGTCATTGGTAAGCCCGAGACAAAGTCCGATCCCGAACCGGTGAACTGGGAAGACCTCGATCGACAGGTGAGAGAATTAGTGGCGCATGGGATGCATCAAAAAGAGGCGATCCGACGCATCGCCTCTGAGTTTTCGGTGTCCAAGCGCGAGTTGTACCAATACGTGGTAACAAAAGAAGACTAAACTGCCTCGATGTTGAGGTTGACGACACATTCGTGGCAGACGTTTTTCCCACGGTAAGACTCAATATTTTCTGCGTTACCACAGAAAATACACGCTGGCTCGTACTTCCGCAAGATGATTTTCTCCTCGTCGACGTAAATCTCTAACGAATCCTTATCACTGATGCTGAGGGTGCGACGGAGTTCGATAGGAAGCACTACCCGACCCAGCTCGTCCACTCTTCGCACAATTCCTGTTGACTTCACCTGAATCACCTCACTTCTTCGACATTTGAATACCAGGATTGTACCAGAACTTCCAATTTATAGTCAACGATTTGTTGTTATTTGTCGATTAATGGCGAATTTTTCAGTGTGAGGTCATGCGCCGGGGCGTAAGGGTTTTGAGATCCCACTGAGTTCCCCAGTCTCGAATGACATCAATGACATTGGAGAGCGTGGCACCGGCTTCGGTTAAACCGTATTCGACCCGTAGCGGTACTTCTGGGAATACCGTGCGTGTAATGATGGCATCTTGTTCCAGCTCACGCAGTCGTAGTGACAGGGTTTTTGGGCTGACGCCGCCCAGCGACTTACGCAATTCGCCAAAGCGCTTAGGACCCGTCATCAGGTCTCGAAGAATCAAGAGCGTCCATTTGCCCCCGATTACTCGGAGTGCCGACTCGACGGGGCAGGTTTCTTGGGACATTTCGGTCACCTCCATTAGTCGATATCGTGACAGAGCAGAGTGCTGTCGCCTTCCATTATACATGGGAATGAAAGAGCACAGACTTTTTGCGGCTTAATTCGCCGTCCAGGTGCTGCCTATTGCCAACCCCATGGAGCACCCGAGTGTGGGTCTGTTCGATCCCTTCCGATCGCAGCACATCAAATTCCATGGGTGTTACAACTCGCCGCGGTGGGATTAGGGGTTGTGAGTCTCATCGCTGGAGGGCCCGTCGAAAAAGCCGTAGAATCCAACGGACTACGAGATAGTTGGCTCCCATCGTAGAGCTCACCATGAGGAGGAAAAGAATAACGCACCTAAACCATATAGTACATAAAAAACATAGCGCGGCATCTACGGCACCCCCACTAAAGAATGTATCCCCACATTATTATACATTGGGAAAACTCAGAAAATCATAGAAAAATGCACCCTACGACAGCCCCACCGGGCCGGTCCCGTTGCCGTAAGACATAGGTGCATTAACGGCCCCCTTTGGGCGGTTGTTCCGGTGCATGGCTCTGCCGTTCGACTTCATTCAAGCCTTCCTCCAACAGGTAGCGGACCACATAGGACTCCGTAGGATTACCCGGCCAGGCGTGGACGAGTGCGCGAATACGTTGGCGCACCTCATCAGACACCCGTATGTCGATGCGTGTTAAACCCATGGTAGGCCTATCTGCCAAACTTTCACACGACCACTCTGAGTAACTGGATGGTCGTCTATAATAACTCCAATGGAGAACAAGGGACAAAGTCGGCGAATTTGTGGGTGATGCCTAATAAGGGTCCAAAAGGCGTTAACTTTCACTGTAGCATCTTGCCTCCCGAATCCTTAGAATTCGCGGGGAAGAAGAGGGACAAAGGGATTCTCTCATGTTTCGGTCTGAACTTTCCCGCGTTTGCGGCGCCACGTTGCCAAAAGTTCCTCTGCTAAGTCATCGCATTCACCATGGATCTCATCCGGGTTAAACTTTCATGATGTGTTCGTCGGCGCGGACCGTTACTGCCACATGGTCAGATACGAGTCACCGTTTCATGATAGGGCTCCGAACTAAAGACAAGGATCCCAAAGCAGGATATGACGCTCTGGTGTCGAAGTGATCGTAATATCAACTGAAAAGAGCGTGAGTGCATGACGCGTACAAACCGTTGGGCTTGGACAGCGGCTGTTACCGCCGGTGTGTCGCAACAATGGGAAGAACGATGGCTTCTAGTTGGTATGCGTATGATATGAAGGTACCCAATTTTGGTGGGAGTGTAGACAGTAGCCAAACTCGTACGATGGAGCATGCCCCCACGGCTTACGTAAACGCAACGTATGCATCTGGCGGTGGCACCATTTATTATGCGGTTGCCTATGAGGATGGGTCACAGTTGACACCTTGGTATGCGGTGAACCCCGGAAACCGTGGCCGTTAGAGGCTCGTCGACGAACCTCAAAAACGGCTATCCGGTGAAGTTGACGGCCAAGCCTCCCGGTTACTACGGGACATACACCAATGTGCAAGGGAGTTGGAATCCATAGTCAGGAGCTGTTGCGCGACGACGCCGTCTAATTGTGTTGGGAGTGGCGGGACAGGCTTATGATCGGTCGCATCGTGCGGTTGGACTGGATCCGAGCGCTTCATGGGTTCGGCGTTTGGATCGCTCTCTTGCTCACCGTCGGCATCATGGGTCTATCCTTTGCTCAGTATAGCTCGGTGGCATTGCTTGGTGGTTATCCACATGCATACTTCAACGCCTATCAAGCCATGTTGTCGGGATTAGGCTACAGTCCCAGCACCCTATTTTTCCTCGTGATTCCGATCCTTGCCGTGTTACCCAACGGTGATTCTCTAGCCCTCGACCGTGAATCCGGTGCCGATACCAGCTTCTTAGTGCGGGCCGGATGGTCGGGGTATCTCTGGGGCCGTTTCATCGGAAACGGGACCATTGCGGGCGCGACCATTTTTGTGGGTCTCTTGTTATCCGGTATCCTCGCTGCCACACTGTTTCCCGTGGCTCTCCCCCACTATCTCGGTGTGACGGGGCGAGCAGCTTTTACTGCTCGTGGCGTGTATGGTCAAGAATATCAACCCTTTGTGTG
>DAHWKJ010000011.1 GCA_027343695.1 Sulfobacillus sp.
ATATCTCCATGATGCTATTCTTACGAACGGCCGGGAAGATAAAGAACGCGTTGAAATTCTCCGCCTTGCGGAGGTCTCGGCGTGACGATCGGTTCATGCTGGTGTTAATCTTTTCTAAGGCACTGGCCAGGTACCCGGGATGGCCAGTGATGATGGCTGAACCCCGGTCTGCCGCAAATTCGCGGTAGCGCGAGAGGGTGCGAATCAGCACAAAACTCACCGCCCAGACGATGATGGAGGCAAGCCAGATAATCATGATGGCCTGACCGCCGTTGCCACGACCGCGCCCGCCTTCTTCGCCTTCCAACGCGAACCCGAAAAAGAAGAATTGCTGGACGATGAAAGAGGCAATCATCGCAAAAAAGCTCGCGATGGTAATGACTGCAACGTCCCGATTTTTAATGTGTGTCATTTCATGCGCTAAAACGGCCTCTAACTCGGGTCCGGTCAGACGATCCAAAAGTCCTTGGGTAACCGTCAGCACCGCAGTTTTTGGACCGCGTCCAGTGGCAAACGCGTTGGGCATCGTGGTGGGCATTACGGCCACCCGAGGCTTTGGCATGTCCGCCAGTTGTGCGATACGCTCGATGGTCTTATGCAGTTCGGGCGCCTGTTGCGGAGTGACTTGGCGGGCGCCGGTCGACAACAGCACCAGTTGATCCGAAAAAAAGTACTGGCTTAATAGCAACGCGCCGATAATCACCACTAAAAGCGGAATACCCACGTGCAATGCCACCAGCACCGCAACAAATCCTAAATACAGGATAGCTAACAATAGCATGGTGAGGAACATCCGAAACGAGAGGCCATAATCGTGGCCATACCATGGGCGATTTGCTTTCGACATATCAGTAGCTCCCTTCTTCTCGATCATAGTGTATGTTCTTCTCATATCCTGCTCAAGTTTTTCTTTAAATTAGGGTCGAGTCATGCACTTGGAAAATATCGGCCAACCCCACATCTTGCATAAGACGATGACGCCCGTTATAATGGGTTTTGCTGCGATTGGGGGATGATGTAGCGGTAGCATAGATGACTCTGGATCATCTCGCCCAGGTTCGAATCCTGGTCCCCCAGCCAAATAATAATTTGGCCCCATAGTCTAGAGGCCTAGGACGCCGGACCCTCATTCCGGAAACAGCGGTTCGAATCCGCTTGGGGCTACCATGTTACCGTCGCTTGCGACGGTTTTTTTGTTATGATTTTTGGGGGAGGGGAAAAATATGGCGACTTGGCAAGCCTCGGTTCGGTGGTCAGAGGTCGACGCTGCAGGCATTATCTATCATGCCCATATCTTTGATTGGTTTAGCGAAGCTCGGATTGCGTGGCTGCGCCACCATGAACTGGATTATTATCAGGTGCTGCGGCCCCTCGGAGTGGAACTTCTAGTCAAGGATGCGCACGCACACTTTGCGCATGCGTTAGAATTAGGGGATGCCGTGGACGTGTTTGCGACACTGACCCAGGTGTCCCCAACACGGTGTACATTTGCTTATGGCATTGCGATTCCAAGGATTGAGCGAGGCTATGCCGTAACCGGATCGACGGAGCATGCGTTTGTGGTGGGCGGTCGTGCGAAACGGATCGATCGCTTTGCACCTAAAATCTTTGAACAATTACTCGCGAGTGCGGATGACCGAAAAATCGCGGGCATGAAACTATGAGGTCAGGAGACGCTACATCTGACACTCGGACCGTTTAGGAGGCGTACATATCAATGTCTATTGAGGCCTATCGCAGTGAACCCTTAACAAATTTTGACGTGCCGCACCACAAAAAGGCTATGGAAGAGGCCTTGAAAAAAGTGAAAGAGATGTTGGGGCAATCTTACCCGCTTATTATCGGCGGCGAGCGGATTGATACCCCCGATAAGATCATTTCCACAAATCCGGCAAACCCCAAAGAAATTATTGGCAAAGTATCGAAAGCGGATAAGGCTTTGATTGACAAAGCGATTGCCGCAGGGTGGACAGCGTTCGCTGAATGGAAGAAGATATCAGGCTCTCAAAGAGCCCGATATCTATATAAGGCCGCTGCGATTATGCGGCGTCAGAAATATGAATTGTCGGCATGGGAGGTTTATGAGGCCGGCAAGACCTGGGTAGAGGCGGACGCTGATGTGGCCGAAGCGATCGACTTCCTTGAGTATTATGCACGGCAGATGGAACGGATTGGTCAAGGGCTTGAATTAACGCCTTTGCCCGGTGAGGAAGACACGGCGTTTTACGTGCCGTTGGGGGTGGGTGCCATCATTCCCCCGTGGAACTTCCCGCTGGCTATTTTGGCGGGGATGTCCTCGGGAGCGATTGTGGCAGGCAACGCGATTGTTCTGAAGCCTGCGTCTCCTACGCCCGTGATTGGCGCCAAGTTTGCGGAAATTATGGAGGAAGCAGGGCTTGCGCCAGGAGTCCTCAACTTTGTTCCGGGCGATGGTGGCGTGATTGGGGACCATTTGGTGACGCATCCCTTGACCCGTTTTGTAAGTTTTACCGGATCGCGGGAAGTGGGGTTACGCATCAACCAATTGGCGGCTGGGGTTGCACCCGGTCAGAAGTGGGTGAAGCGGGTCGTGGCCGAAATGGGTGGTAAAGATGCCATTTTAGTGGATGAAACCGCGGACCTGGAAGCGGCGGCCGAAGGTATTGTGGCATCGGCGTTTGGGTTTCAAGGTCAAAAATGCTCGGCCTGCTCCCGGGCTGTGATTGTAGATAGTGTGTATGACCGAGTTCTCAAACTTGCGGTGGAGCGGACGAAAAAGCTTACGGTGGGCGACCCCGCGGTACCAAGTACCAATGTCGGCCCGGTCATTGATGAGAAAGCCTTCCAGAAAATCATGGGCTATGTGGAGTGGGGCAAGCAAAACGCCAAATTAGTGGCCGGGGGCGATAAGGGCCCTGCCCATGGCCATTTCATTCAACCCACCATTTTTTCTGAGGTGGAGCCCGGCAGTAAGCTAGAGCAGGAAGAGATCTTTGGTCCGGTACTTTCTTTTGTTCGCGCTCAAAACTTCGAACAGGGCCTTGAGATTGTTAACGACACCGAATATGGTCTGACTGGCGCCCTCTATTCGCGGCGTCGGGATCGAATCGAACGGGCTATTAACGAGTTTGAGGTGGGTAATCTCTACATCAATCGCAAGTGTACCGGAGCTGTAGTAGGGTCGCATCCTTTTGGAGGGTTTAATATGTCGGGTACCGATTCCAAGACCGGCAGTCCCGACTACCTCTTACTGTTTATGCAGATGAAAGCCGTGGCCGAGCGCTACTAGGTTCGATTAAAAAAGGACTTCGAATGACGCATCGGAGTCCTTTTTTGATTGCCTTGACGGGTTTAGCGTTGGATCGGGGTACTTCGGCCCTCCTGATAGGGCATCGATTCGAGTACGTACGCATCCCCAACGGCCCACAGGGTGTGGGTAGAGACTTTGGCTAACAAGGTACGGTCATGAGAAGCGATAAATAGGGTACCGGGATAGTTAATCAAAAGCTCTTCTAAAGCCTCGCGCATGCTGATATCCAAGTGATTGGTCGGTTCATCGAGCAACAGGCACTGAGACGGTGCCATCAGCGTTTCAATGAGCTTAAGGCGTGTGCGCTCGCCTCCAGACCATCCCTGGATGAGCGTCTCCCACAGTGGAACGGCGAGGCCAAACCGTGCCCCCACGTAATAGATTTCTTCCCGTTCCAATCCCATATCGTAGGCATATTGGAGTCCCGTGACGTGGTCCGGAAGTTCATTGACCGCGGTTTGTGGCAGATACCGTACGGTAATGTCCTCACGCCAACGAACCGTTGGATTCGGGCGCACCAAGGCATCGAGCAAGGTGGTCTTGCCAGCGCCGTTAGGGCCTATAAGCGCAATTCGGGCGCCGACCGGAATCCGCAGTGACAACGGTTCCCAGGTGCGATCGCCTTGGGACAGCGTCAACTGGTTTAGGACCAATGCGGGAAGAGAGCCACCGCGACTCGTCCCCTGATGCATGAGGGCAAGGGTTCCGGTTTTGTGTGGGGCGGCTTGGTTTGCCATCGACTTATTCAAGCGGTCCAGCGATTTGACGCGACTTTGGGCTTGCTTGGCCCGCGTGCCCGCCCGCCATTTGTTGATGTATTCCTGTAATCGCGTCTGTTCTTCGAGATAGCGGGTGTATTTCGTGGCTTCTTGATCTAAGCGCTCGCGGCGTAGGTGCTGGTATTGGGCGTAGGATCCATTGGTCACCCAAAAGAATCCGTCTTCCCAACTCATGGTGCGGGTCGCGACGTGTTCTAAAAACGTCCGATCATGGGACACGATGAGGGCCGCGCCGGAAAAACGACGGAGTTGGTTTTCCACCCAATCAATAGTCACAATGTCTAAGTGGTTGGTGGGTTCGTCTAAGAGCCAGATATCGGCACCCGATAAGATCACTTGTAGCAGCCTTAATCGATGCGCTTCGCCACCCGAGAGGGTTTGGGGTGCGTCCTCCCACCGATCGGTGGGGAATCCAATGCCAGCCAGACCAGTTTTTACGATGGTGTCCCATTCATAGCCGCCACGATGGGTAAATTCTTCGGAAAGTTCCCCCCATTTTTCTGCCCATAGCGACAACTGATCCGCATCGGCATCGGGTTGACCCATTTGAGCCTCGAGATGCGCGAGTTCTTCCGCCATTCGAATCAAGGTGGGATTGGCATGGTAGGCGGCGTCCCATAGGGTGGGATACTGAGTCGACCGCCACTGTTCTAAATGGGTAATGGTATGGGATCCTATCCGTTCTAGATGGCCCGCCTCAGGGTCGATGTCGCCGGATACTAGACGCAATAAGGAGGTTTTCCCCATACCGTTAGGGCCGACGATGCCAATTCGGTCACCGGGATTGATGGTGAAGGTTGCATTGGAGAACAAGGATCTGTCGCCGACAGCCAGCGAGACATTTTGTACGGAAATCCAAGACATAAAAATATCCTCCTCAAATAGGGTAGTCAGCCGTGGTTAGAAGGTGTTCTGGGCACACGGGCCCCGTAGGACACTTTACGGAAGCTGACGAACCACCATCGGAAGGACTCCTCACGCGATAAGACTTTACCAATTAAATTAACACAACGGGGATGCGTTGACTAGGTCGTGGATTCCAATAGTTCAAGCTGGTACCCACCGAGATCGTGATGCTGATTTTCTTGTCCCAGGGCTGAACTTATCCCGTCGGTCATAGTGTGGGTCGTATAGACGGTCGATAATCGTATCAATTTTTTCCACAATAATAATGCACAGGAGGCGTCGCGATAAAATTCAATCGTTTCATCCATAGGGGGCCGTAAACAGGATGAGGGTTTCGCGGCGTATCGTTGAGCATATTCCATCTTGCAAAGTGATTTTGATCATGGTATTATCATAGAGTTGCTCGCAAGACGGCAGCATCCGTGAGACAGATGTCGTGTTTGACCGAATGATGGTCACGTGATATAATATCTTCTTGCGACCCGGTCCTTGAAAACTATATCGTCAGTCACGCAAAACGTAAGACCATAAAAGAAGTCAGCAGAGTCATGGAGAGTTTGATCCTGGCTCAGGACGAACGCTGGCGGCGTGCTTAATACATGCAAGTCGAGCGGTCCCGCGTCAGCGGGACAGCGGCGGACGGGTGAGGAACACGTGAGTAACCGGGCATG
>DAHWKJ010000021.1 GCA_027343695.1 Sulfobacillus sp.
CACGTTGCTTCACAGATCCTCACTCGCCCTTCTCCGACTACCTCACACCCAAAATGGCAGGATATTCCTGACCATGGGTAAAGATTAGGGTCCCCTTGCGGGGCCCCCGCTGAAGCTCGGATCAACCTTTGGGGCGTACGAGCCCGTGTAAGTCAGGAGGCACCGCTCAGGAAATGGGGCACCGCACCGATAAAATTGGTAGTGCTTGTCAGCTGAGTCATCCCCAGTTTTAGTTCTAAAATAGTCAGAATTATCTCGCAAAGGAAATAGTGGCCACTCTGTCGAAGAAGTAAGTGCATACAAACCACTTCGAGGAGGACCACCATGTTTAATTTGCAGTCTATCACATCCTACTTTGCAACGCACGGAAAGCTACGGAAATCTCAACGGACCACGTTGGCGGCATTGGTGTGGGCGTTGATCCGACAGCCGTTGTTAGGCATTGCCGCGATGGGGCATAGTTTGGCCATGGCCCATACCACCTCCGCAAAACATGCGATTAAACGGGTGGATCGGTTCTTGGGCAATACCCGGATCGACTTAGAGGTCGCCTGTGGCGACCTCATCTCGACCGTCATCGGGACGGCGAAAGAAGTGCATTTGACGCTGGATTGGACCGATCCGAAAACCAAAGATGGGCGCTTTCAAACCCTGAGTTGCAATGTGCGCGCCCATGGGCGCGCGTTGCCGATTGCTTGGGTTACTGTCCCCAAGGATCAACTGAAGCACCACATGCGGGAGTATGAACAGGCCTTATGTACGCGCGTGGCGCGGCTGATGCCATCCTCATGCCATGTGATCTTGTTAGCGGATCGTGGCTTTGCGACGGTCAATTTCTTTCGTGTCCTCGATGCTTTGGGCTGGGATTGGGTCATCCGCAGCAAGGGCAATATCCTAGTGGAAATAGCGAATCGCTGGCTTCCGTTACTATTGCTCGGACAAACGCGTCCCGTCACGTTAGACACTCGCATGCGTTATGGTAAAAGCGCGGAAGGAGGGGCCTACGCGGGACGACTCGTCGTGTACGCCGATTCTCGGCATCAAGATCCCTGGTTTTTGGTAGTCTCTGCGGGATTAGCCGACCGTTCGTGGGGACGGATTGTGGCCACGTATGGACAACGATTTACGTGTGAAGAGTCCTATAAAGATCAAAAAAATGACGCATTTGCCGGATTTCACATGGATTGCGTCAAGTTAGGGACATCCGACCGTTGGGATCGTTTATGGCTGGTCTTTGCGTGGGCGTATTATTGGCTGAATATCGCGGGATGGCGTGTAGAAGTCGAAGGGGAAGCGCGCCATTGGCGCGCTAACACTGAAAAGAAACGCACGCACGCGTTGTGGCGTTTGGCTCATTGGGCGTTGGAGCATCATGACCTGACATGGCGGGACATTATCCGCCAACAAGACGGGTTTCGCGAGCAAATTCCTCCGATCGGAGACACCGCGGTGCCGACGTAAAGTCGTCGGCTCGGCCCATCGCACCGAGCCCACCCGGGTTCGAAAAGACACCACAAGACCGGGTGGGCGTGAGCATGCCCTCCATTCAGACGAGTCTGCTCAGATAGGTACGAGACCTGTATCATTTATGGCTCCGCGGCGTTTCGCCGCGACCTCGGCGAGAAATGAAAGGCAAAAATTGAGGAACCACGGACTTTCCAGCTTCTCCAATGGTAAAAACTGGGGATCTCTCAGGTGTCTGCCGGTCTGGCAGAGCGGCCCACGGGGGCGATCGTGGCAGGCTATGGCCAACGCTTCACCTGCGAAGAGTCGTATAAAGATGAGATGAACGACCCCGGAGAGGGATTCCCTCGGGATTGCGTCAAGTTGGGGACCGCCGAACGATGGGACCGACTGTGGTTGGTGTTCGCCTGGGCCTACTATTGGCTGAACGTTGCGGGTTGGGATAGGGAAGCCCGGGGTCTGGCGCCCGAGTGGCGCGCCAATACCGTGAAGACCCGCACGCATGCGTTATGGCGGCTGGGCCTATGGGGATTGACCCGTGGCGGCCTGTCGTGGCGCATGATCCTCCGACGACAGACAGAGTTCCGCACCCAAATTCCGTCGGTGGGCACAGCTCCGGCTCCGACCTGATCCGGGTTTAGACCCTCACGATATCGCGGATGGCCCGTCGCCCATCAAGAGAAAGCGGGCGGCAGGCGGTAGCCTGCTCGGATCACGGTGTGCCCAGAGATGACAACGCAAGGGGCACGCGAATATTCCCTGTCGCCAGTTCCCGCCCCCCTCGTTTGGCCACGATTTCCCGTTTGGCCGCAGAATAACGTCAGCCGCCACGGTCGTGGCGGAATCCGAGACGCCCAAAGCGCGGAGACAGCAGCTTCAAAACCATCAAATATGGTAAAAACTGGGGATCACTCAGGATCTCGTCTTATAATCCACGAGTTCAGCCCATCCCGGGATAGCGTTTCCGCACCTTCCATTCAAACCAGGCCACATCCTCCGGTGTAGTGAGTTTGCGATTGTCAACATCGCCGACTACCCAGGCAACCTGGTGTCCATACTGTTCGACCACCTGCGCATCATCGGTGGGAATACCTAAGGTCCAATCTTGGTACGCGTTAGCGATTACGTCGCTTAGAAAACCTTGCGGTGTCTGAGCCAGTGCCAATCGAGCGCGATCCTCTGTTATTTCCAAAAAGGTACTACCCTCCCTGATGCGTTTAACCGTGTCCACAATCGGTACTACCGGAATCGCGGCACCATAACGGGCAACGCCGTCCAACACTCGACCAATTAATTCGCCATCAACCAACAATCGGGCAGCATCATGCACCAATACCGCGTCTTGCTTGTGCATACCATGATCGGCAAGCCAACCCAATCCGTTTTGCACCGATGCGTGCCGCCAGGCACCTCCATCGGTGACACCCCAATTCCGATATCCTAAATTCAATAGTAAATCGACCACTCGAACCTTATCATCAGCCCGGCAGACAATGACCCCTCCATCCCACTCAGCTCCTCCGATAAAATGAGCGAGACTCCAACGTAAAACCGGGTGTCCCGCTATGTTGAGCCATAATTTGGACCCCAAGTGCGCCATACGGTGGCTTTCCCCGGCAGCCACCACAAGCCCCCAACGCCTCACAATCCGTTCTCCTTTCCGCCAGTACCGGTTATGACGGTCGTTGCATGTAATTTCG
>DAHWKJ010000029.1 GCA_027343695.1 Sulfobacillus sp.
AGCGAGAAATCCCATCACGTGTGCGTGCTTTCCTCGCTTCGGGCACGGAGACTACAGCACCAGCCACAAGGGTAGCGGCGGCAATGCACCAACCCGGCAAGAAAACGCCAACCTTAAAAAGCGCAGCGGTTTAAGCGAGGCCCCGGACAACCTTTTTTAAGAAAAACGCTCGCTTCAGCCCATTCACAGCCTTCCGTGGATGATTCCCTATCGACCGGACTAAAATCCGCAAACAAGGCCCTTTCTGTGGACGCGATTTCTCCGGTTCACCGCAGTGATGCCGATACTCGCAAATTTTTCTAAAAAATTCTTGACGGCTCACGACGACATCACTAACCCCATCATAGCCATTGGCCTGTTACACCGACGCTTCGCCGTCAAGAATTTTTTCATCTTTTGTCTTTTCATCTTTTGTCTTTTCATCTTTTCAATCTTCTATCTTTACTTCTTACTCTTTTCTTCTTTCACTCTTTCAATTTACCCACCCCCGTTCCCCTCAAACAAACTTCCTCAGCTTGCTGAGAGAAATTTGTGGTCGAGGAAGGGGGTTTCGGGACCGTAGGGGCCGAAACCCCCTTCCTCGTGGGGGATGCGGGGGTGGGTAACAGCACAGTCATAAGCAGTGCTGATTAATCGTACTGATTAACATCGCTACAATGATTACGCTAATATATTGTGCTATTTAATAGAGCTATTTAATTGGCATGCGATTGTGCTATCGTAAAATCCCTTTCAGGAGGGCTTTTGGACAAGCCAGACGGACAATAGCCATGTTCTTTTATCCTCCTTTAGCGCCCCAGTTGTGTCAGCGTTTCGCGAATTTTCTGCATGGCCTGCTGTTCCTCTACGCTGATCACGGTTCCGCCATTCATCAAATATTGCGGGGCGTTTTTCAAACTCGGGTTGGCCTGTTCGGCCAGCTGGTGGATTGTGTCGACGCGTTCCGCTATCATTTCGGAGATCAGGGTCGCCGCACTTTTGCGGTACAAAATGCATAAGTAATTCAGCCGATCGATAGCCTGCTGACCGATGCGAAAACTGGTTGATTTTGTAGTGGACATAGTTTCCCCTCCTACCTCAATGTTTTGTCCTGTTTCCTAACCCTTTCACAATTTTTCAAGGTATTTCGCTTCGGTTCCCTCTCGAACGGTCTTTCATTACCGTAACCACGTTAGCGAACCCTACCATGTCTCACAGGGTCTATGCCCGACCAATCCTTCGTTCAGCTTGACGTGCGGTAGTAAGACGTGGGAGCCGGACTCGTATACGGGGTCATTTCACCGAGTGAAAGCCCAACAGGAGGGATACGACTTCCCACGCTCGAGACAGAACCGAAGCCTATCCATCTTTACGCGGCGGTCGACACCTCCCCCATGGGGAACAGCCGCGCCGCATCATACGCCTGTCCGTGCTTCATGCACGCCCAGGCCACCCGGAGGAGCTTCGTCGCGACCGCCACCATGGCGGCTTTCGGGGCGAGCGGATGCGCCGCCCGTCGGGTGAGCGACTGATACCATGCCTTCCACTGGGGATCCTTGGCCACCGCGACGCACGCGGCCTGATACAGCACGGCACGCGCGGCGGGACGTCCCCGTTTGGCGATATGCGTTTGGCCTTGGTGGTGTCCCGAGCTGGTTTGGGTGAGATTGAGTCCCGCCATTTTCTGCGCTTGGCGAGCATCTGAGAATCGGGACAAGTCCCCCAACTCGCCCAACACAGTGGCAATGACCTGGGGCCCGAATCCCGGAATGCTGAATAACGGCTGAGCAGGAGCCAAGTCCTCTAAAATGGCGGCTTGCTCGGCTTCAATGGCCGTTTGCGCGGCGAGCGCCGCGCGCCAACTCCGAAGATAGGAGGCGAGTTGGAGACGCGCAGTCGCCCGGCCTACGGGAATCCCAATGGAGTCCACGGCAGCCTGGTGCAAGGCGTGGGCGCGTTTGGCGCCGACGCGATTTTTGGTGGCGGCCTTAAACTGGTCCGCAATCGCATCCACGGACTGCGCTAACACCAAGTCCGGCGTCGGTAGCGTATCCAGCGTCGTCAGCGCCGCTTTCCCATCCCACGCCTTGAAGACCGTGAAGAATTCAGGAAAGGATTGATGGAGCCAGCCGGCAATGCGCGCTCGCCATCGCATGACATCCTGGTGGTGCTGCCGACGCGTCACCGCCAACGTGGCCAGCTGGGCCAGCGCGCCGCCGCGTGGCTCCCACCGGAACCACCGGCCATCATAGACGAGTCGGGCGATGACCCGGGCATCCTTGGCGTCGGTCTTGGTCGGGGTATTGTCATCCAATTCCTTGAGTCGATGGACGTGAGCCGGCTGCACCAGCACCACCTCCGCGCCTTGCGCGCGGAGCCAATGGGCCAACCCGAGCCAATAGTGACCGGTGGACTCCATGCCAACGCGGACCACCTCGGACGGCCGCCGCTCCCACATCGCCTCAAATCCCGCACGGGTATTGGCGAACCGAAAGGCTTTACCGACAGGCCGCCCGTTCGTGTCCAGCCATTGCACATAATGCCAGTCCTTCGCCACGTCGATGCCGCCCACCCCCAGTCCTTGCGTTCCTCCGTCGCTCTGCTCTACACTGTGCTTAGCCATTTAACTGTGCCCCCCTGAATTTGGTTGTTGTTCGCTACTCCAACCCTATCAGAGGGGCCATTCTTTACTCAAACCTAAATACGCCCCGGACACTTCATTACAGGATTCTCGGCCGTCGTCGTCTCAGGTGCCCCGTGGCAATGGCATAGTGGGTGAGTGACCAGGGGTGACAAAGCATAGTCGCTTTCTAACGCCTCCCCCGCCGAAAACGGCATATATTTCATCGCCTCGATCAATTCGTCGATAATAGGAGTGCCCATGCCATCCCGAACGGCGTCGGACACACAGGTCATCAAATGATTTCGTAGGAGAACCCTCTGGACCCGTTCCAAACTTGCTTGCACGGCCGACACCTGTTTCATAATGTTGACGCAATAGACATCGTCATCGACCATGCGTCGAATACTTTCCAAGTGACCTACGGCCACTTTCAACCGCAATGCAGCATCTTTTTTTAACTGTTCTTCCATCTCGCACCCCTCCCCCACCCCCGGTGGGTATAGTTGCATCATAGGAGAGACTCCCAGCACTGTCAACGAGGCTTGGCTTGCCACGATGTTACTTGAAACCAACTTGCTTTAGAACGCACCGGTGCGCTGCTATCGAACCCTTGATCATTGCCTCAATCGTCCACGTTCTCCGCATATTTTGTCGCAATTTGTGCTTCCCTAGCCGAATGCTTTGGGCCCAAATTTGCACTCCGGTGCCCGATTCACTCTATCTCCCCCGGGGTCCCGCGAGCAGCCGAGTCCGTATTGCCTTTTCAGCGACTAATACGACTATTACAATCTTGCCATCCCCGCGCAATGGTCACGGGACACCTTTTGTTCCCAGAACGGTCCGTCTCGCTCTGAATGTGGTATGCGTGATATGATTGGTAAAGTCTTTTTAAGACGGCGTTCAAAGTACATTGATTTTGACAACAAACGGGCTGGTAGCGTTTCGTACAGACCTAGAAACATTATCCCTATGTGGGAGGTGAGTGCTGTGGTTTTTACAGGACTAATTGCATTTAGTGCCGGGCTCGTGGCCGCATTTAACCCCTGCGGTGTCGCATTACTCCCGTCATATTTGGTCTATCTTTTATCAGGTCAAACATCGGGATCCCGGCGTCATGGATGGATAACGGGGCTACGCGCGGGGCTGCTAATTAGCATCGGATTTGTTATATTATTTGGCTTAGCAGGGATCGCTCTCAACGTATTTGGACACGCCGTCTTTTTCATGGCACCCATTGTTTCTCTCGCCTTGGCTATTATGTTAATTGCTCTAGCATGGTACATGTGGGCTGGCTATATCCCAAGCCTCGGTCTTTTAGGCCAGGCTACGCAGAACTTAGAAAAGATATTTCAACGGGGATCGCCGTTGTCTTTTCTCGCCTACGGTATCAGCTACGGTCTCGCTTCCTTGAGTTGTAGTCTCCCCGTGTTTCTCGCAGTCATGGCCCAAGGCATCACGCAAGGACGGTTTGCGTGGAGTAATTTTGCATGGTTTTCCCTTGGAATGATTGTAGTGGTCGGTACCCTTTCCGTTTTAGCGACGACGATGAATAAATTAGTGGAGTCTTTAATCCATGAAATTATGCCTGCAGTACGAAAATTGAGCGCCGGAATTTTAGTCCTGTCGAGCGGCTATCTCGTATGGTATTGGGTACTAGGCCCGGGACTCCAGACCTTAACTGGCTAACAAGTGCAGTAGTATAGAAGGAGTGCCAAAAACAAATGCGTAAACCGACTCTTTTGCAATGGGTTATTGCAGGTTTCCTTATTGTGTCTATTATTGGAGCAGCATGGGGCGTGCAGCAAATGGCCACCCGTTTCCACTCTAAGCCGACTGCCTTGGCTACACCCGCCTCCAACACGTCCGCCGTAGCCTCGGTCGATCCTGGCACGACGCTTACCGGTAAAACCGCACCCAATTTTACGTTAACCAACCAATTTGGACAAACAGAAAGTCTTCAATCGTTTCGCGGCAAGGTCGTGGTCTTAAGTTTCATTGATAGCCGTTGCACCACCATTTGCCCCCTTACCGCCGTAGTCTTTCGCAATATCCAATACGATTTAGGAAAACAAAAGAAACACGTGGCATTTGTGGCGGTTAATGCCAACCCCGTACACACCTCAGTCCATGCTGTCTACCAATGGTCCAAGGCTCATCAGATGCTGCGCGCTTGGCAATTTTTAACGGGCCCAAGTGCCAATCTAAAGAAAATTTGGGCTCATTATTATGTTGCTTCAAACGTCTTAAAAGGGGGAACCGTTTCTCATATCCCTGCCGTCTATGTCATTGGCCCGCATGGGCACGAACGATGGATGTATTTAAACTCCGCATCTGCCAACCATGAGGCCATCGGATTGCAAGTACGTCATCTGCTCCTTCACCTTGTGCCCAAAATTCCTGGACATCCTCATATAACCATACCGCCAGCCCGGCAAATTGTATACCAAGCCGGAGCCTTGGGCCCTTCGCGTGCCCATGCCCACTCCTTCTCTCTCCCCACCATCATGCCAGGCGGAAAAATACACACATTAAAGATAGGGCAGCAGCATCCCCATGCCGTCCTGCTAGAGTTCTTTGCCACGTGGTGTCCCGACTGTCAGGAAGAGATGCCCACACTCAATAGCTATTCCGCGATGGCCAAAAAACACTCCCAGTGGCCAAAAGTGGTTGGAATTGACATGCGTCAGGCAGAATCGTCTACAAGCCACGTCATCCAATATTCCCAACGCAACCACTTAGCCTTCCCCGTAGGGCTTGACCAAGGTCGCGTCTCCAATATGTTTGGAGTAAGTGGAATTCCTACGCAAGTTCTCTTGTCCGCCCAAGGCAAAATTCTATGGTACCATGAGGGCCTTATTGGCCTATCATCTCTCATGCACCAGATGCATCTCAAATAGTTATAAAAGAGCGGTGAAAAACCCCTTGGTTTAACTATGGGGATGAAAGCTGGGGACTGTCCTCTCAACGAGGGCAGACCCCACAAGTTTAATCGCCGCGAGATTACTTTGTTCAATATATGGGCTTGTGGTGCCGTTTAGGGACGAAGTCACACGGCGCGCATCGTGCAAAGTCATCATCATGTCACGTGTGACGGTCAATACCCTGTCGGGTTGTGCCCGAATATCGACAAAAATTGTCTTGGGGTCGACACGACGCCAATGGCCATGACTGTGGACGAATTTGTATTTTGTACCCACAGAGGGGCTGTGCGACTCGGGTCGTTCAGCTATATCGAGGAGCCGACAGAACTATCAGCGGGAGGAGGCGGGCTAATGCACCAGCTTGCGCCAAAATCCCCATTCTTTGGCCTCACATGCGGGGTCTAGCTGGCGAACTCAATAACTTCTCGTTGCACAGGAGAGTTTCAACGACCAATGAGTTGACCATGACTGTTCTGTATTAGACGCCATGTGCTCACCCATGTTAAAAAAAACCCAGATACCATCATCAGATGCGGCCATGGATGCAAGAATCCTTCCCCGCGCATAGCATGGTGCCACACCGTGTGCCAGAGGGCATCTGCCCCCATTCCCACCGTTTGAATACTCAGTGCAACGATAAGGCCGTAGAGTGATGTACGCATATTTTTTAACTCCTACCTTTCCTCATTACTCAATAATGGAGAAAACCGCACGCTTTCGGTTTAACGCCTGACCGGTAGGCGGCACCCCGCCCACAGACATCAACCAATCTTGAGTATAGTGTCCGTCAAATCAAAACCTCCGCACCGTGCCACGAGAACGGCCGTGCATCAGGGAAATGATACCTACCATTCCACCTATGCCACCGCATGACGAGGGCGTCGACGGGATCCATTTTGCCCTCACTCTGTGACAAGTATGTACCGAGTCCTCTGTGTGTTTGTGAGCACGTATGCAAACACCTAACACTTGGTCATGCTATCGTTTTTTAGTCTGGCGGTGACCTCCGTTAACTTGGCCTGATTCCCTTGGACGTTTTTCTTACAGACGTAGGTATACCGGTTGGCATTCGCCTCCATCGTGGTGCCATCTACGAAATAGGCGTCCCACGTCACATGGCCTTGCGCAATCAGAAAGGTGAGAATCCCCGTACACGATGACCTTCATCCGTTCGCCCCGAAAGCGGTTGATCGTCCGGAAATCCGGGGATTGGCGGCCCGTGAGCCAGAGGAAGGGAATCTGCTCCCGCACGACTTTTGCAATCTGGCGAGGCGAGTATAGGCGTTGGGTATACGCATACACCAGAATCTTGCATCAGCTTAGGATGAAAGGGCGGTCGCCCCCACCGGGATAGCCGTTGTCAAAGACGGCGTCACTTAGTTGATCCACCGCGTCGTTGACGAAGCGGACCACATGATCGGCGGGAATCATATCGGCAAAATTCATGGGCTAAAACAATTAATCTTGTCGATATGGACGAAACTGACGTGCACCCCGTGGACAATTGGTCGATGACTTTTGAGGTTTAGTTAGCCCTCTATTTCGACGACTTTTGATGAGTCATATAGCCCATTGACGCGGAGAATCTGCTAAGATACCATACTCTAAGGGGGTACCAGTAAGGGGGCGGTGATCCTGTACCAGTATGAGCGCGATAAAGAGAATCTCATAGCGCGGCTCAAGCGGGTCGAGGGGCAAGTAAAGGGCATTATGCGCATGGTGGACGACGGACGGTATTGCCCGGACATTTTACAGCAAGTAGCCGCCATGACCGCCGCAATGGACGAGGTCTCCCTGATACTGTTGCGTTCCCATATTGATGGTTGCGTTCGAGGCGCTATCGAGCAACGTGAAGGCGACGGGCCGATCGACGACCTCATTACCGTTGTCCGGCAGGTCATTCGGCGCTAGAAGAGAATAGCATGGCGTGTCGGTCGCAACGCGCACTCAAGAATGGCCAGCCGAACAGGACTTGGATATTGCCGACATGGTCTGCACAAGTTGCGATCAACTTGTCGCTCCTCAAATTTGCGGTGTAGGGAGGGATAACATGGAACGCACAGCGTTTTCCGTCAAGGACATGACCTGTGACCACTGTGTAAATAGTGTCACCGAAGCCCTAAAGCACGTGGAGGGCGTGAAAGTCGCACAGGTAACGTTGGCCGACAAAAAGGCGGCGATTACGTTTGACCCAGATGTTACGACCGTGGAACAGCTCAAAGACGCGGTTCGCCATGCCGGTTACACAGTTGCATAAGACCGCCCTATAAACAAACTTGGAGGAATGAGCGATGCGTGAAATGTGGACGTTAAACGTTCCCGATATGACCTGAGGGGGATGTGCCTCCTCCGTGAAGAGGATTTTACAGAATCAATCGGGGGTCTCGGAGATTCAGGCCGACCCGGCCGTGCACCACGTGACGCTTACGGTTGACAAGGAGCAGGTCGACCGCGAGGCGTTGTTGTTGACCCTGCAGCAAGGCGGATATCCGGCCGAAGTGATTGTCCCAGCGTAACGCTAACCCCGGGAAGCCCCGCACCCCGGGGCCTACTTTCTCCGGGGCGGGTCGGGTCCGCTAGGTGTGGGCGCCCCACATTGATATCCAGAGTGGACTTTCCGGGAGTGGGCCTAATTGATCGCACGTCATTTTGCATGAGAGCACGTTATGTGATCTGGACGAAGGATCGGAACAGCACGCACAGGGTGTGACGGCCGGCCAACAACACGCGAAACGGGAGGTGGCGGTATCTGAACATTGCGGCAGGTATGGCTTTTTTGGCGGGACTGGGGTCCATCGGGTCGCCGTGTGTGTTGCCCCTCATTCCGACGTATCTCACTTATTTAGGCGGGCTCTCGGACGGGGTGGACAACCACAACCGCCGCTCATTCTCGTGGCGGCTCATGGGCCACGGCGCTCTATTCATTCTCGGGTTTTCTCTGGTGTTTGTTCTCTTGGGGTTGTCCGCCACGGGAATTGGCATGTTGCTCTTGCGTCATCAAGTCTTGATGCGGCATGTATCGGGACTAATCATTATCCTGTTTGGAGCTAATTTGATGGGGCTCTTACGGATTCGGTGGCTGGATCGGGACTGGCGGTGGACGCGACCGATGTCTGCCCGGCCAGCCCATCGTGTGAGCCCAAAACATTCATTTGCATTGGGTATTGCATTTTCCGCGGGATGGACAGCCTGTGTGGGACCGGTGCTGGCATCGATTTTAACGTTAGCAGCGCAGAATCCTCACTGGATTGCCGGGGCCACGCTGTTATCATGGTATTCCCTGGGGCTGGGGGTACCATTCTTAGTCATGGCCGCGTTCGTCAGTCGACTGCAGGGCTGGATGACCCGCATCCAACCCTGGTTGCCGTGGATTCAGCGCGTCTCCGGGCTTCTCTTAATCGGCCTCGGTCTGATGATTTATGCCGGCATCTTTGCGCGGCTTTCCGCGGCCTTTTCTCAGTACTAGGATGCCGCATACATTTGACGGATATTGCGAAGGAGGTGCGTGATTAGAATGTGGCGATGGAAATGGCGATTATGGTGGGGTGCGGGTGCTGTGCTCCTCCTCATGTTGCTGCGACTGGGGGTGCACGGCACGCAAACCAGTCCCTCGGCTCACAGCGCGCCGGCGCGCCCCACCAAGGTGGTCGTCGGCCAGTTGGCGCCGACCATTCGAACCACGACCATGGCAGGAGGCCAGTTTAATGTGGCGACGGTACATAGGCCGGTTATGCTGAACTTCTGGGCGAGTTGGTGCACGTACTGCAAGATTGAGGCACCTGCGGTGGCGCGGTTGGCGGCGGCGGCCCGAGGACATTACCGGGTGATCACTATCGACATCACCTCCAACGATACATTGTCGCAGGCCCGGGCGTTTGCGCAGCACTTCCATCTGCCGCATCCCGTGCTGCTCGATCCAACGGGCGCGATTCAAGCCCACTACCTCGTTAGGGTGCTTCCGACGACATACTACCTGAACAGCCGGGGCGTGGTGGTGAATCAGGTTCTCGGTGCTGAAACCTATTCCGCGATGTATTCCCACATTCAGAAAGCGGGAGGATGAGTGATGCCGTCAACGTTGGGTATTGGCCCGTTAACCCTTTCGGTCGTGCGTTTGGAGTGGATACTGGGGGGCATCTGGGGGTTAAGCGTTTTAGGTTGGTTGCAACGGCGCTATGCATTGCACTCGTCAGCGCTTGGGCTTGGCTTGGCCTATGGATTGCTGACGGGAGGAATTGTGGGGGGCAAGGGGTGGCCGATCGTGCGTGACGGCTTACTGACGCATCCGGCGGTCTGGGTAGCCAGTCCGATCTCGGTGACTGGGGCCGCCGCGGGCATGGCAGTCGTCACGATTTTACTTGTGGCCAGTAATCGGGACTCCTTAGGCTCGGCACTAAGGATGTGGGTTCCGACGGTGCTAGCAGTCGAGGCTTGGTCCCTATTGGCCCAGGCGCTTAACTTAGGAGATGTTCGACTGATGGGGCTTGCCGCAGTGGTCGTGGCCGTGGGATGGCTCGCGGTACAGCATGCTGCGTACTCATACCGAAGAGGTCTCGCAGCGGATGGGCTCGGTGTACTGGGCGTGGCTCCGCTGTTGGCCGCGCAATGGAACCCCGTGTTCTCATTCCGGTGGACAACTTGGCACGAAGTGGAAGCCCTCATGGGCCTCGCCGCCTGGCTACTAGTCGGGTGGGAACTTTGGCGGCGGCGCCCCGATGAGCCGGTAAATGTTGGGGGTTCCCCGTAGGCAGCAATACCCCGTGTATCCAAATCGATTGGCATACCAGTGACCTCATAAAGCTCTTGTTGCCACTGAGGATATTTTTAACTGAGGATATTTTTAAAAGAAGTCTTTGGGCGAATCCCAACAACGGACCGGGGCATGAGCCTCGACCTGGGGAGGAAGCACTCCCGCCGCTCCATAAGATGTACCTGATCCAATGGTGTTTAGTTCCACCACACGCACGCTTAGGCGACTCCGACCCATTTCATAAGCGATGCCGTTCCCCATTACGCCGCCGCCGATTATCAAGATGTCAGAGGTATGCTGTGTCATGATCATTTCAGCCTTCTATTGTCCCAATTTTTTGAGGGGTCCAGGCCGCAGGCATGATGTTGGAAACGCCCTCTTCGCATCATGATAATGGTTTTCCCTCAGACCGGCCACCAGCACCGAGGCGATCGATAGGGGACATGATTCTTACAGCCTACTTAGCCTACTTAAGGATAACAAGGGGGAGCTATGTCAGGTGTTTTGGCTCCGCGGTGAGGGATTTTACCTAAGACAATGGCACGATAAGTAATGTTTCTAACTCAATCAACAATTATCCCAAATAACCAGTGAATGAGGCTCAAAGCGGTTAACATTTTTGCGAACAGTCCCCTATGAGAGTTTTCATAAAGGCTACGTAACGCACCAGGAGGGACTTTCCACCTGCCATCTCTAGGCATTTTCTAACACCAATAAATGGCAACTACCCCATCCGTCATATCGACCTCGTCGTCGATGGGGACATCGCCCACAAAAAGTTTTCTTAAACCGTAGTAATTCCTTGACAATGCGGCCCGGGCCCCAAAAATTCGGTGACTGGCAATATTTTGCAGTTAATCCGACGTAGAGGGGCCTGACCATGTTACGTAGCATGCTGACCGATGCCCAGATCTGGGCGCAAATTGAAGCCGATTTAGAGACTTGGGGAAATCGACCTACCGTTTATAGGGAATTTACGTTACCGTTTTTGGGGATTTTAAATTGTCCTTGACAACTTGGAACGACGCGTGGGGCGCACGTGAAGCCTGGGAGAAGGAAACGCGCTGGAGCTTAACGGCGACCTTCGATGCGCAGGCCGAGGCGGCCCAATCGCGGTATGTGGTCGATCGAGGCCGGCCGGCCCGGGATCCGTTTCAACTGCTGCGGGCGTTGGCGTTAATGACGGTGCGCCAAATTTCCAGTCTCGTGGATGGCGTCGCGATGCTCCGCCAATCCGTGTGGCTGTGTCGCCTGTGCGGATGGGAGAGTCCCAGCGAGGTGCCGGCGGCAGGCACTTTTTACGGATTTTTGCGGCGACTGTACCCTGAAGATCGCCCGCGGCACGGGGCTATGCGACGGTCTTCCGGCCGTCGCTTGAAGTTGAAGCGGGGCCAAAAAATGCCACCGCGCCGGCCCGGAGCCATTGGCCGTGTGGCCACAAGGGTTCAGCGCGAAGCGAAACGGGGG
>DAHWKJ010000051.1 GCA_027343695.1 Sulfobacillus sp.
CCTGGTACGTTCTGAGATAATCCGATTCCAAGATTTTCACTCCGCTTGGAATCTCATCCCAGAGGCCTGGTGGTTCGTCCCTAGCTTGATCCTAAGCGGCGAGCTCTACGCCTGTCCATGGTAATTTCGGGGCTTTAGAGCGATGACCCACCACGTCGGCTACCGCCGACCGGCTTTCTTTTAGGCCATCGACGCGCGATTACGTATCATATCTCATCTCCCCGTTCTCTACGACAAGGACAGTCCTTAATGCATACTCGCCCCCCTATCCCGCTTATTCGCCATAAGAAGTTTTGACACGGCCATCCCGTGGGAGTCGGCCTTCTGAACCATTCGGCATACACTTGCGGTCTGTGCATCATCCGACCGCCCCAGATGCGCTAGCTTTCTCTAGTGTACGATTAGCAACGGTACCAACACGCTCGTCAGGTCGATGATATTATGAAGAATCGCTGCGCCCCAAAGATTCTGTGTCCGATCGTAGTAGTGGCCCAAAACCAAACCCACCACCGCGGCGAACGCAACTTGTGCGAGGGTGTCACCCAAGGATTGATGGGGAAGACTGGCGAGATGTGCCAAACCGAAGGTCAATGCCGCGACGATGGTGCCCCACCGTAGACGCCCGAACGGGATCGCGCCTCCGATGACCCGGTTCAGGGTGGTCTGGATTAATCCCCGGAATAACACCTCCTCGGTCGGTCCCACCACGACGCCTTGGAAGATGAGTCCCGCGAGAATCGCGTGACGCAACGGAGGTCCCGGGCTCACGAGCGCCAAGAGCAGATATAACCCCCCCACAATGAACCAGGGGCCAAACCAGCCGCGCAGGCCCTGCCATGACAACTCCCCCAGCGGAAACCGCAGGCGAAAGATTAAGACCCAACCGCCGACGGCAGCCAGATACCACGCATGACTAGCATAGGCTAACACCACGTTGCCCCGGCCCTCAAAAATCACGGTCATGGCCAGACCGCCCGCCATCGCTACCAGAAGGGGGAATAGGGCGTCACGGAGTCCCTGATGTAATTTTGCGCGCGGTGGTGAGACCCTGGGGCTCTCTGCTTGCATGGGTTGTGCCTCCCAACAGGGTATATTTCGACGTCTATTCAGGTTAAGATTGGCTATCCCAATAGGACGGATGGAGATGAGGCGGGCTCACTACCTATCGATGTCCGACGTTCCCTGAATTGCATCCGTCCAATTGTGCGAGGGGACACGTTGACCCGAATGGGCGCTGCTCGCCGCTTTCGTGCGGATTGGGCCCTTGGGGGCATGGGTCCCCAAGGGCCGTGTCCCACAGCCATCAAGAGGGATTCCACCGTCATTCCACCGATAAGCATATACATACGATTCATTCATATCACCCCGTTCAGATTACCACTAACTTCCATGACGGCCATCATCATGTGGTGGATTTTCCGGCCAATAGTTAACGAGGCAAATAATGCGCTAAACGGCTCGTATGTGCATTAAGCCTCCCCTGCTCTGCCACGCCGTAGTCGTCATACTTTCTGGATCGTAAGTACAGGCCGTCATGTCAACAACTTTAGTTCCACTGGGCGGATTGTCAGCAACTTTACTTCCGGAGCTTGGAACAAAAAAAGTTATTGACAACTTGAATTATGGTCGCGTGGGCACGCGGTTTTGCGGGAGCTCATGTGTCATGAGGTGTACTTCCCCGTACATCTATGTCGAACACCGGTGTATCGTGGGCACTGGAGTGCGATTGAGTGTTTCGTCTTCAAAAATTCTAACAAGTGGGGCATTCCAACCTCAGATTGAAATGGCCGAAAAAACGGCTATGTGCAAAATGTGGTTGGATTTCCTCGTTTCTTGGCTCAATCTTCCGTTCTCAGCGCGAGCGGCCAAGGTTGGAATATGTGGCTGGTACTGACGGCATGCTACCCTACCGCTGGTTGGAATCCGCCGACGACGGA
>DAHWKJ010000076.1 GCA_027343695.1 Sulfobacillus sp.
TCACAACGCCCGCCCCTGGACCACGAGAATTCCAATCCCGAGTGACACCAGGTGTCATCACAGCCCTCGACGACGATGTCGTTGGGGGCCTCTTTCTTTCGGGACCCCTGGTGACTTTCCGTTGGCCAAAATGACGATTTCGTGTTGGCATTATTGGCGATTTAAACATGGCATTATTGGAGGACTTCATTTGGCATTTTTGATGACTTTCAAATTGGCCTTGACAATCCCCACGACACTCAATGTGCGCTGTCCTCGTTCGGTCACGGTAAATCCTTGGTTGACTTCGTGCACTTGGCCACCATCGACCCACGATTGGCACCAGGCCACGCCCAGTCGTCCCGCGAGGTGAGAATAGCACGTGCGTCCATAGCGGAGGGCGTCGCGCTGACGCGAACCCCGCAACGAGCGTACCGGGGCTGGACCCGAGACGGCCGCAATGTGTTCGAGTAGCTCCGCGACAGCGGGTGACGCCAGACGATAGTACCGGTGGCGACCCTGGGGAATCACCATGAGCAGGCCTCCCGCGACTAACCGCTCTAAATGATAGCTCGCCGTCGCGGGTTGAATCCCAGCGTGGCTTGCAAGGTCACTGGCTGGCCAGGACTGCCCATCCACCAGTGCCATGAGCATCCGTAAACGGCGCCGGTCTCCCAGCAACTCGCCCGTGTGAACAATCAGGTCGTCGGTTTCGATGGGGCAAGCCTCCTTCCGCGCGTCATTTCGATGGCATTCGAAATAATTAGTATCTACGATCATAGCATGACTACACAATCTCAGCGAATCGTCTGGATGGCTGGCCTTGGACTTTTTTTGTCTACCTTGGACACCGGTATCATTAATATCGCCTTGCCCACGTTGCAAACCGCTTGGCACACGACCACCGTCACCATCGCATGGACCGTCGTCGCCTATACCGTGACCTTAGCCGGCACCGTGTTGTTTTGGGGCCGACTCGCTGACCGGATCGGGCCGCAGAGACTCTTTTGGTGGGGTCTGATCGGTTTTGCCCTGACGTCTAGCTTGTGTGGGGCGTCTCCCACGCTCGGCTGGCTCATCGCCGCCCGCGCTCTACAAGGCCTGGCCAGTGCCATGATTCAAGGCACGGCCATTGCCCTGGCCACGTTGGGTCTAATGCCAGCGCACCGGAATTTAGCGACGGGCACGCTCGCTCTGCTCCAAGGGCTCGGCCCGGTGATTGGCCCCGCGCTCGGGGGGTTCTTACTCACGTGGACTTCGTGGCGCGGACTTTTTTGGATTAATCTTCCGGTCACGATCCCCTTAATTGTGCTCTTGGCACGGCATATACCACCACCCCTACGGACAGGGGAGGCACCGCCAATGAGTGTAACAGGGAACGGATTGCTCATGCTCACCGTTTCCACGGGGCTTCTGGCGCTGACCGTGCAAGGCCCCCTGCGACCGCTGTGGATTGCCACCGCAATGGTCACGGCGGTAGGGACCCTGTGGTGGGAACGGCGATCCCCGGCTCCCTTGATTCCCCGCAATTTGTGGTCCTCCCGAAAGTTTTGGGCGGCTGCGGGGGCGATCGTGATTGTCGGAGGGGCCACCGCACTTGGCTTCATGGTGCCTCCTTATATGTTGCACTTGTGGGGACGTTGGGCACCATGGCAAATCGGTCTCATGAACCTGTCGGCCCCGTTGATGCTCGTGGTGTTCGCGCGCCCCGCGAGCCGTTTGCTCAATCGGCAGAGCACCGCGCGCGTGATGCTCGAAGGGCTCAGCCTCATGGCGGTGGCCTTTGCCGTTCTAGCGATTACCGCTCAGGATCATTCGGCCATCCTTCTGGTCCTCTGCCTCGGCTCGTACGGGCTCGGGGCCGCGGCCTTCTTTCCCGCCAATCTGACGGCCATACTGGGCGTCGGGAAGGATGCGCAGGGGGTCATGGGTGCTCTCCAACGGATGGCAATTAATCTGGGGACGGCCATTGACGCCGCCGTTGTGGGGGCGATCTTGCTCCACGGTGCGCATGTCGGGCATGCGGTATCACAAGCGGGGATTCGCACCAGTTGGGCCTATGGCATGACGACACTTCTCGCGGCGATGGTAGGACTCTGGCTGGCCCACCATCCACGGAAGACCCTGTTCAACGCCGGATGAGGCCATCTGTCGGATTGTTCACCAGCACACAAACGAGGGTTTTTGGCACATGAGGCTCCCTCACGCGCGTCGAAGGGTTTTCGGGAAGAAATATGTGCCAAAACGCGTCCCAAGATCAACGGCATAATTGCTCCCCCTGCCCGCGGTTAGTGAAACGTGCCTCTCCGCTGGAGACTACTTGGACTGGTCCTTGCGATTCCAGTGATAACGTCGACAACCGTAGACTCTGCGAGGTATGTAAAAAAGCCTTCAGCTACCCATGCAACCGATTGCTCCGAGGGGCATATCAATTAGTCCTTATTTTGGTCTTGCCGATATAAAAGATTCACTCGCACTAGCCATGCCACAACAATCAGGGTAGCCGACACCCACACCCCGGTCATCAACCCGTTCCAAAACGGCTGGGTTGTTGTAAATGCGGTAACCGATGTCATAGTTGCTCCTAAGGCGACGAGTCCCGTGAGCCATCCGGTTCGTTGCTTAAACGTGAGCCGTGCCGTACCGGACGTCCCCGACGGGGATCGCCAAGGTATTTTGCACCGTTCGCAAGCCGGATTAAAGCGCAGCGTTAGGGTGAACTTGCAGGAAAATCGCTTGGATTCCCTGATTGTTGGGACAGACGATCCAAAGTATCTTTCAAGAAATTTAGGTTATTAGGCTTCTTATTTCGTCCTGTCATCGACCTTCAGCCCCGAACGCAGTCCCATCAAGCAGGTAGCGAATTACATCATGAGCACTATAACTGGTTCCACTCGGTCCGGCTAGATCGCCTACCGCGGACAATCCATCGCCTGTCGTTACGATGGGTTTTTCTGGTCCTGACGGCTGAACTTGGCCATACCCAACGGCCGCCATCAAACCATTACAGAGACACTTGCGATTCATCGTGTCGGAAACCGCTCCACCTTTTCGTACATAGTCTGCCACCGGTTCGGATGCACAGCGATACCCAATCATGCCTCGCGGATCCACATACATCTCTCGTAAATACCCGACATCACATACCCGGGAACGATCCGCGTATATTCGGGAATCGGAAAGTGTTCCCGGTACTTGCGCGACCTTGAAAGGGAATCCAGTCGGGGACGCGAGGGGATCGGTAAATACATCAACAGTCCCCCGTGCAAGAGATTGTATGACACGGGTTTTAACCGTGTCCGTCAAACCAGATTCGCGACAATAGGCAAATAGAGTTCCCACTTGAATGCCGGTTGCTCCGTGACGCCAAGCATCACGCAATCCGTTGTCTCGACCTAGTCCTCCCGCCAACCAAAAGGGGTACCCGAGCTGTTTCAACGCCCCGTAATCGACCTGGTCGCGTTCGGAGTATACGGGTTGCCCAAACGTGTCGAAATGCTTAGCTCCTCGAGGGGGTGCGTTGTGTCCGCCCGCACTCGGCCCTTCCACCACAAACCCTTGGATATCCCCGGAAGCTTTTTTAGCCATGAGCAGAGCCAAACTATTGGCCGCGATAATAGGAAAGAACGCGGGTCGCGGTAAGACTGTTGCGGGTTCTTCTAGCCACGACGCGGGATCAAATCGGATCCAAGTGGGATCGTGGGCGTCCTGGCCAACCACCTCTCCGCGTACTTGCGTCGCTTGATGCCGGGCCAAGTCATCCAACGCACCAGGTATTTCTCGGGGGATTCCAGCTCCCATCAACACCACGTCTACGCCTGCATGCATCGCCCCATAAATAATCGGAAGGTTCGGCAACGCCACTTTGGTAAGAAGATTGAGGCCCACTTTCCCAGAATGGCGTTCTTTCGCTAACCAGACTTCCACAAATCCCCCGAGCATAGCAAGCATCGTCCGAAGCTTATGGGGATCCAATGTCCACAAGGGTAGTCGGGCGTACGCGGTACCGGGCACACGTCCCTTGAAGAGGTAAAATCGACTCACCACCGCCTGCGCCATCTTCGGCCATGGTGATGCGCTTAACGCGCGACGCATGTGCCCCCCCAGATCGCCGTCTTGGAGCCGTCTTAAGAGCACCGTATCAATCCCCGTACCGGACACGACCCCTAATTGTCCCGCTTGCGATACAGACCGCGCGAGCCGCCAATTGGAGACCCCGACGCCCATTCCCCCTTGAATAATAGGGGGCCACTCTTGTGTAGCCAATCACATTACCCCCTTTAAACTTCCATCAATCAATGACGATCATCGCTGAGGGTCATGCCATGTTAGACCACGGAGTGACATCTAGCGGGTTTGCATCCATCATCACGGAGCGCCGTATCTTTTTGTCCCCGAGGATTTCTTCTCATCAACGTTTCGCAATCACGTGGCCACCGGCAACCAGCTGATATTCCGCAGAATCGGTCAGCTTATCACTAGACTCCGGGACCAAGATTTCTAAACGGTCCGCTTCTCGAATCACTGCGGCATTCGATTGAGCTGTGATCAATAGGCCTCGTAAATCGGTAATTATTCCAGCAATCGCATCCACTATTGTCGCTGCTATCATTATACGACTATATCACGCATGGAATCACCGGGTTAGATTCCCGAGTGCGCCACGGTAGCAATCATGGTACCTTCGCGCGTAACCCTGGCGCTTTTTACGATTCCAAGCATGGGATCCCTCCCTTCAAGACGAGTAAACGGCAGAACCCCGATCAGGACGGCCAGGACTACACCAGTTGCCATTATAATCCGTCGTTTGTCAAGGCGATCCGCGACGACGCCACCCATCAGTCCAAGAACCAAATAAGGTGCTGAAACGACCTAGCACTCGGGGTTTGCACACCAGATACCAGGGTCCACACGGATCCCGGTCGTATAGGAACGGCAAGCTCAGTTCGGGGTCTCTAGGTGCCCGGCGACCTGTGAATCAGCCCCATGGAATCAAGTACTGTAAAAAGACAGTCCCCCCTTAAGACCAACGAATGGGTGGAGTCTACTGGGTTAGGCGTCGTCTTTTCCCTCAAACGCTGGACGTCGGCCGCGAACAAGAGCGCTCCACAGAGGCGCTTCGGCAGGAAATTAGTGGGATACGACGGGAGCTCGGCCAAGACATCATCGCGGTGCGAGAAGAACTTCGGCACGAGATTAGCAGAGTATGTCTCGAGATCATGGGTGGGTTACGCCAAGAAATTCGCCAGGAAATTGGCGTCGTGCGCCTAGAAGTTCATGCCCTGGACCACAAGTTAACCGCACTGCAATTCTGGTACTGGAGCACGCTCGTCGTAATCATCGTGGGGTTTGCGAAGCTGACCGATACGCATCTCTAACAAGGTTCGAGACCGATGAACATCGAAACTAAGTCCGTAGGCGCCAAAGTCTTCTATTCGTCTCGGGTACCCATTCCGCGATATTTGTCTAACTCTGTCCAAATTACCCCAGTGGCATCGCGTGAAACTCAAACGTAGTCGAACCCTTGTCATAAAGCGGTCATCTTTGCGATTTATGGTAACAGATGAACCACCTCAAAAGGAGGCGTATTCTGTGAAGCATTTGATGACGATAACGGCGATATCGGCAACCCTCATGGCCGGCACCCCTGTCCTAGTGGCCCATTATACTGGATCGGCATCCCGGGGAGTATCGGGCAAATCACTAGCATTTGCGCAAGCACTCAATATTACGCCCCAAGCCGCCGATGCCATTGCACTGGCCAAGATCGGGGGCGGAAGCGTGGTGAAAACCTCCATCGATACCTACCAAGGGGCCAAGGTATATGACATCCACTTAGTGTTCCGTGCTAAAACTTGGGATGTCAAAATAGTGGTGACCACCGGGAGCGTAGTCTTGGCGCGTTTGGCCCAAGAGCAACCCCCGGCACAGTCCACCGCGACTTCGAATCCCCCCAAGCCGAGTTCTTCTGATACGTCAGGGGCCTCCCAGCCAAGTTCTGACTCCACATCGCAGTCCCTGAGTACTCCGGGCACCTCTTCCAACCCGCCCACGTCCACGGTGCAAGCAAGCACTTCACCCGCACCCCAGCAGATTTCCATAGCTGTCGCCGGCTCCCTAGCAATCCAAGCGGTGGGTGGTGGGATAGTACAACACACCTCAAACGACAGTTATCAGGGTACCCGCGTGTATGATATCCATGTCTTGTTTAACGGAGTGGTCTACGACGTGAAGGTGTCTCAAAGCGCTGGTACGGTCCTGCTCAAAAAGATCAGCCAAGAGTCCCAAGCTTCCCATTCCACTAGTTCGAATGGGGCGAGTCAAGATTCCCAAGATGCCCCGGATAAACCCTCCCCGTCCCCAACACCGGCTCCAGTTCCGACCGGCGGACTGGTGTTTAACCAAAAGCTCAGTGCCGCGCCTGCAGCGTATCAAGGAGATGTCTCCCAAGCCATCGCACAAGTCGGAGGGGGTACCTTGAAATGGGTCAAGTTTATGACCAAAAGTAGCGGAAATATTGAGATGAATATCAAGATCCGCCTCAATACCAAAGGTACCATCAAGGTAAAAGATGTGTTGAGCCCGACCGGCCAGCTGCTCTCGCAGTCACTCAATTCCTAGGGCTGCCATGAAGCTTCTGCAGAGCAAGCCTCGCCTAGAGCGAGGCTTCCATCAAGATCGCATGGATTCATCTCAGGAAGACCTGTGGTCCAAGGTGTTGATCTTAAGCAAAAGATGGGCGCTTCTCTTGGGGTTGGGGGTCATGGTGATGCTCCCCAGCCTCTTTGTGACCAGGAGTCTTCCTCGTCCCGTGGCTCTATCGCCGATGGATCCCATCACCTTAGAGGTAGGAATCCTTCACGCATTTCCGCAGAGCCAGGTCCTCATCGTGGAGCCCACTATTCAGCATAAAATTTCGGGATATACGGTGACCTTGCGTACGGCAATGGGCGCGGTCTGGGTAGCATTCATCGGACTGAATGGCACGCGCTATTCGATCACGCGAACCTATCAACCAAATCAAGTGTCGTCCCAAATTTCTGTGAGCACTGCCAAAAGCCGGGCTCTGAGTGGCGTGGGCGGGGGCCATGTAGTATCCTTCGGTACGCACGGTCACGATGTGATGTTTAACGTTTTGGTTCAAACCGGTACTATCTTCATTGTAACCATCAATCGCAAGTCGGGCCAAGTGGTGTCCGTCAAGGACTCCTGAGGGAGGTGCCTCACGCGTGCGCATCTTAGTGATCGAGGATCATCAGGACGTCTGGCAATGGATGGATAAGGAGTTTCATCGTCGCGGATGGACAGCCCATCACGCGAGTTCAGGGGATCAAGGTACCATGATGGCCCGCCATGGCAATTATGACGCCATTTTGCTCGATATTATGCTTCCGGACCAAGACGGCATCACGGTGTGCCAGATGCTCAGACAGTTTACCCGCGTCTCGATCATCATGGTCACGGCCCGTAGTGACATTCAAGACCGGGTGCGTGCCTTGAACGACGGCGCGGATGACTACTTGGTTAAACCCTTTGCGATCGATGAACTCATCGCGCGCATCCTTGCCGTACACCGCCGGCGGTTTCCACACACGGAAGACGACGTCTTAGAGTGGGAAGACTTGCGAATGTTTCTCAACCAGCGTCTGGTGTGGTGCCGCGGACAGCAATTACGGGTCAGTCGTCGCGAGTTCGATTTGCTCAAAGTCTTTATGGAGCACCCCGGGCAAATTTTGAGCCGCGACACTTTGTTAGAACGGGCATGGGGGTATGACTTCTTCGGAGAATCCAACGTGGTGGATGTGACCGTCCGTCGATTGCGTGAACATCTCACGGGCTCTGTCAATATTACTACCGTAAGGGGATTAGGGTATATCATGCAGCGAGAACCTTCGTCATGAACTATAGACACCGCATTTCTACCGCCATCACCTGGGCCATGGGCATTGTCCTGGTTGTGGCTAGCATTGGGGCCGGGATATTTGTCTATCAACTCGCTCGAGCCACATTGATTCGCCAAGGTCAACATGAAGCGGTCACCATTGCCACGGCTATGCAGGGTCGGCTGGCCGCAGAAGCTAAAACCCACCCGGGACGGACACCGGTTGAAGATTTGGGTGATATGGCCGCCGGGCAACGTTATGCACTGTTGACGACAGAGGCCGGAACACCCATTGCATCAAGCGGTACTTTACCGCCTGTCGCCCCGCGCCAAGGGTGGAATCAGGTCATCGGAACGGGATGGTTAAATGGCTCGCCGGCTCATTCGGTCCCCTTTGTGTTTACCAAAATTGCTGTACCCTTGGCACACCAGGTGGACGAATTAGTGGTGGTCGATCCGTTGTATCGCACCGCTGCCTTGCTGGGGATCTTACGGTCCGCATTGCTTGCTGGCGGCGCCATGCTCATCTTAAGCGGCGTATTGGCCGTCATTATTATCGTGAAGCAATTAACCGATCCCTTAAAAGAGTTAGAGAACGAAGCTCAACGTATCACCCAAATACAGCCTGGATCAAAGAACCTCCTGCAGGTTTCAACCCAATTCGGGGAAATTCGCTCTTTAGTCGATTCGTTTAATCGCATGCTCGCGCAAATTTTCTCCGCACAAGAGCGTGAGCGAGAATTCTTGAGTAACGCAGCACACGCCTTGCGTACCCCGATTCAGGTACTAACGGGCTATGCGACAAGCCTCTCCCACTGGGCGTCTCCCGCCGACCGCAAGCAGGCCATTGCCGCCATCGTGCGTGAGAGTCATGCTATGACTTCCTTAATTGATCGACTTTTCGAGCTATCGCGAGCCACGATGTTCGACCAGTGTAGCCTAAGGCCCGTCTTTATGGCGCAATGGCTCCACGACAAGTTCCCAGATTTTCGCGATGCGTGCATGCACCACAGTCTAGAATACATTGGTACGGAGGAATCGGATGGGGTCATATCATGCGATCCGCTCCTTGTTGAAGCTATTTTGCGGATCCTTTTAGAAAATGCCGACCACTATGCGACACCCGATTCCCCCATCACGCTGCGTCTTATGGTTGCCCCCGAGAGCGTCACGATTCAGGTCGAAAATCTAGGCCAAGAAATTTCACCCGATGACGCGCCGCATCTCTTTGAACGTTTTTATCGCGGACACCAGCCCGCGTCTAGTCACCATGTAGGTTTAGGCCTGTCCATCGCGGACGCCATGGTCCAGGCCATGAGGGCCGAGTGGCATCTTCAAAGCCACGCTGGTAAAACCATCTTTGGTGTCCGCTTCATCCGACTCCATCATGTTTCTGGTTTGCCATCTAGTGCCGCCTCTTACGCTTCGTTCGGGGAATCGCCGTCCCTGTCGTAAGATGGTGCCCTTGCCGGGCGATCCGATGGCTGACATCTCTAGACCCATCCTATCCCATCGGACCGGAGGATTGTCGATCCTAGCATGGCGGTATGCGTCAACCTGCAGAAATCTACTGACCAGAGAGGTTATGCCTGCTCTTTGCAGTCATTCCCGACGAGAGAAATTATGGGCCAATGACCTCCGCCGCTGATAATATGAAATACACGGGGGATTAGTCAGTTCGTAACCATAGTCTGCCACCGCACTCACCACACTTAAACCATGCTGACCGACTATGGCAATTGTTGGAGAACCAGGTGATCCTGAATCGCTACCTCCCGGACCTTGCCGCCGTTCAGTAGGCGATTGGAATTTTTGCCCATTGATTAATCAGATGAAATTCGCTCGTGGTTACGACGGCTCCCTCTATACTGGTTGTCAGGACGCACTCATCTAGCTAACATGCAGCGAGGTATCCAAGACCGCCGTCACCATGGGAGCCAGATGACGTTTAGTTGGTCTTGATTCACCACAAAGCACCCGCGTACTGCATGCTATGGGATGCTTGCCAACTACAGGCTAGTCCTCCATATAATCCTATACCCAGAAACCCAGGATAAAAATCGGCATCGCCGCTGGCAATTTCGGGGAGCGAATAATCGCTGACATGTTCAGGCTCTTGGCCAAAAACATCGTGATCCCAAGGATCGCGTCCCGAACTCGGTCTTTATACATGGCGAATCATGGTGTCCGATGCCATGCGTTGAATGAGCGACGCTAGCGTAACCGGTCCATTCCATGCTACGTTATCGTTATGTGGCACGTGGGTACGCTGTGACATCGGTCATTATCTAATAACTGATAAGGAGTCCGTGTGAATGCAAAATAATATCTCTCAGCCTTGGTGGAAGCGGGCTTTAGCGATCGTTTCGATTACCGTATGGATGGTGTGGGGGTACATACGCCTCATGCCACCCTCTAGTATGATACGGCATGGGCAGCTTGTGACCAGCCGATACAACGTATGGTCGTATCAAAATCTAGCCTATTCTGATGTAGTAAAACTGTATCAGACCCGGTTTCTCTTTCTTCATCTGGTCCCATACATCCAGAACCGCATTGAGTATCCCGTGATCACGGGACTCTTTATGTGGATCACATCCATTGGGCACGGAATCAGTTCATACTTTTTTATCACGTTTGCTATTTTCGAGCTCATTGCCCTCATGGTGTATTTTTTCATGGAGCGGATGGTCCCTAAGCACGCCATTTATTTCGCCGTGTTTCCGTTATTAATGGTCTATGGCCTTTTAAACTGGGACATGCTAGGTATCGGATTTATGGTGTTGGCATGGTATTGGTACCGGCGGGAATCCTATATTCCGAGTGCAATCGCGTTCAGTTTTGGCGTCTTTGCTAAATTATTCCCGATTTTCTTTTTGCCGTTCATCATGGCCGAATTGTTGCGCAAACGCCAAACCCGTACGTTATTGCGCATGGTTGCCGCGTTTATCATCACGTCGCTTGCCATCAATGTGCCCTTCGCCATCGGTAATCTCAAAAACTGGTCATACTTCTTCACGTATAATGCGGGCCGAGGGTTGGGTGCTGACATCTATGCCAACGAGTGGATCCACGGCATCTCGACTGCAACCGCCAATTTCTTTTCTTTGGGTGTCGTGGTACTTGCCGTGTTGTACTTTATGTGGCGGGTCTATAAGGGCGGCCGCGTCATTGACGCAACCGCACTGACCTTTACCGTGTTCCTCTTTGTCAATAAGGTCTATTCACCGCAATACACATTGTGGCTCTTTGTGATGGCGATATTTGCAGAGTGGCCGATTTGGACCTATATCGTCATTGCCTTGGCCGGACTCGTCGATTACGTGAATTCATTTACGGTATTGCAGCTAATCAGCAGTAAATCGTCGAGCGCCGGGTGGTACATCAATCATGTCTTTTTTGTTGGCGTCCTCTACCGGTATGTGAGCCTGGCCGTCGCCGGCGTTGGTGCTGCAGTGGGCTTGTCGTACCAACGCAAAACGGATCAGGACGAGTCCCTGGGGCTTAGGACTAACGTTTCTTAAGCCTCAGTCCGCGATATGGGTCGTCTGTTGATGTTCCCCGGGACGGCGCCACCATCCGCGAGCTGTACGACGCCTAAACTATTCCGCTTGAGGGACCAGATATTCGTCGAGAAAAGCAAAAATGGCGGTGTCGGAGACCCGGGCAAAGTCGGTCGTATCAACGGTCAGGCACGGCGCCCCGAGGAGCGGCGGGTCAACGGCTCCCGCATTCAACATGGCTTCGAACTCCGGCAGGTTTTCATGATCTTGATGGCCAGGATGCCGGGCACCGGCCTGGGCCCGTTCGCGAAACCGCGCGAATAAGACGGGTCCCTCGGCCACACAGTGTACGACCAAGGGTTGATAGGAATACTGGTCCGCGATTTCGGCCATCGACGCCGCGAATCGAGCCGTAAAATTACTTTCCACAATAAATGGTCGTCCGGTCTTGCACAATTCCCGAATCATCAATCGGAGGAGGTCATAACTCACGGCCCCTACCTTTTTGGACCATGCTCGGTCAGACCATCCGAGGCCATCGAATAATACCTCTTTGAAATCGTCCTTACCTAATACCGGCAAGGCATAGTGGCGGGCAACACGTTCCCGCAGCGCCGTCTTACCGGAACCCGGCGGCCCCGAAATGATAATCATCTGCATCGCGATGCATACCTCCCTGTGCTATGTCAGTCTTGTATTCAGACCACACCAGATTGGGGTGTGGAAATCGTCGACCTTCCCCTTACCATGCGCTAGGTGTTCCGCTTATGGTAAAAGCTCATAGTTAAAGCTGTGCGAGGGGGACACATTGACCGGGGCGGCTCGACTCTCCGCTCGGTACGGATTGAGCCCCTGGGCCATCGACCGCCAAGGAGCCGCATGTCGCAGCCGTCAGACTCACGATCATTTCAGCGATAACTATTATACGGTCGATCCCATTCATATCACCCAGTTTAGACTACCACGGGCTTCCAGAACGTCTATCTTCACGGGGTGGGTTTTCCGGGATATCCTTAACGATTCGAAGGAGGACCTAACGCCCAAGTAGACACCGCCCTTGCAAGTCTCAGACGCGTTAATTCAACCGAAGACCATACCGCGCGAACCACCGAAGGATTTGGGCGTTCGACTGGGCACTGTATCGCCCATGTAGGCCATGATCGCCCCCGGGATACAGCACGAGTTTAACGTTCCGATGGGCCGCTTCCATCTGGTGATAAAAAAGCACGACGGTCTGCCACACGACATGAGGATCAGCGGTGCCTTGTAGCAGTAGTACCGGCGCCGCGATTTGGGAAGGATGAGGTGAGCGTTCCTGATAGGCCAGAGAATGGATGGCATTGCCATATGCGACGAGAATCAGCGGCATTTGCCCGTAAACATCTTCCTGCCGGGCTAACGTGGGGTGCGCCCGAGCCCACGACGCCACATCAGTCAGCCCCACAAAGGGACTCACCGCCACCACGGCTTTAACATGGTGGTCCCGTTCGGCCGTCATCAGGGCGACCCCGCCGCCCATCGAGTATCCCCACAGGTACGTATCGTTGTGGCGTATCTCCCCGAAGGTGTGGGCAACCGTAATCGCGTCGAGGGTGTTGGTAACATTCGTCTTAAATCCTCGGATTGTTCCGGCACTATTCAGATATCCTTGGTATTCGGGATAGAGCATGACAGCCGTACGACTTGCCAACGCCACCATAGCTCCGAGCGCATAACCTAACGGGTAGTGGGTGTCGTCAAGAGGCCACGCGGCTCCTCCATGTAGGTTTACCACGAGGGGATACCGACCGGGTTGGGTGGGCTCGGTCAAGAACGCCTCGACCTTGACGCCGCGACTCCAGTAATAGATTTGATACAATCTCACACCCGATGGCAGATTCGATGGATGTAGCAAACGATAGCTCGCCACCATGCCGTTGTGAGGTTTGCCACTTACCGGAATCTTTACCAAGGCGGTGGCACCGAAACCACACCCGCCTGTCGCCACAAGTATTCCCGCCATTAGGCCCCGGAACACCATCTTCGTCGCACCATTCATTGAACTTCACCATCCCCATGATACCATCCTCAAGGTTGGTTCCTGCATCACGAAACGGGGTTCTGTTCCATCCACCGAACCAGAAAGTTCCATCGGGATAGAGAATACCGGTCATCGTCATTTCGTGTCTTAGACGCCTCTAGGATAGTACCCAGCGTTTCCTCCAGCGAAGTCGCCTGGATAAATGTGACGCTCCTGGGAAATGCCGTATTGAGTGCACAGAAGAGACGCTTTTGAGGTTCAATCAACGCCAAATGCTTCTCGAAGTTCCGCCGGCGTCGAATGGAATCCTGGGCCTTCTGGGTCCGCAAGTCTTCCGTCTTGGCGATGAGCACATAGTAGGTGTCGGGAAACCCGATTGCATGCGCCTGGATCTGATGCCGATAGAACATCACGGCCTCACGCCAAGTCGCTGGATCAATCCCATATATCCAGTCGTACCAGAGTTTTAATGGGTCACCGTCCAACACTACCAGCGGATAGTGCCGTTCCTGTTCCGTCGCGATTTGCCAACGTTTCACGTTACACGACCAAAACCAACGCTGCTCAGCCACCGATCCGGGCTCCGCTCCTTCAGGCCGAGGAAATAGGGAACCTGTCTCCGCAACGACAAAGGCCCCCTGCTTTTCGGCAAGCCTTCTGGCGGTCGAACTCTTACCCACAGCGCTTGGCCCCTCTAGGCAAATGATAGCCACATTATGCACCCCCGAAGTTTCGTAGGCTAGCTTATCGCCCCAACATGGGCGTCGGGATCAATCCCCCAAGGTTTCAGTTGGCATTTTATTCCGCCAGAGATAACCCCCTGGCCCTTTTCTCGGTGTCTTGTCGCACACCTTGGCTCCACCGCCGCACCATGCTGGGACTCAGTTGATGGCGGCGGGCCACCATGGTGGTATTCTGGGCCCCTGGACTTCCTGAATCACCGGGAACAGCCCTTGGTGTTCCCAGTACCTATTACGTCGACAACTCTGGACGGCCCATTGGTTCGTGGAGAGTCGCCGCACTTTGTTGGTGAAAGCCTGGCGATTAGCACACGCCCGTCCAGCGCCGATTGGCGGTGGTCCAAAGTGCACGAGGACTGGCCGTTGACCGTTCTTGATGCCCTCACGCAAACGGTCACCCCGTTAGAATATCCGGCGCTGGCCCAAGTCTTGGTCGATCTCATGACAACGATGGAGCACTATGGTCCGCAATTCGCCGCAAAGTATGGATGGGGTACCCGAAAGCGCCAGCAACCGCCGTGGTGCACATGGCATCCCAAATGCTTACGTAACGCTCGACCCGGTTTTTCCGTTGGAGTGAGCGGCACTTCCACGAGACACACGCTCTCATACTCGCCATCGGTGTCTTTGCTCGAACAACCAGCGACAAATCGCCGCCGTCCCGTCGGCCGCCTGTGGATCCCGCTGTGCGACAATGCCGACAAACAACGCTTCGATGGCTATCATGGCCATCCACACCGCTTCAACTTCCGCGGGGACTAAATTCATGACCTCACCATAAGCCTCCACCATGGTCTCGACGGCTGAAGTCCACTGGGTTCTCCACGCGACGTTGATGAATTGAGCGGCCAGCAGCCCGGCGGCATAGTAGGAGACATCAAAAATCCGGAAATTGGTCTCTACCCGGTCAAAGTCGACCCAGCCCGCAAAGGTGCTACCCCTAAACAGCATGTTACCGATGTGCGCATCGCGATGAATACGTTGCCGCGGAAGTTCCTGCAATGCCCACAAGGCGTCCTCGACGTCGAGTAATTGTTCCGTGAGTGCCATGAGCGTCGGGTGCCCCGTTTGGACCAACCCGGGAACAATCGAGTGGAGAATGGTGTCGGGGAGATTCCCTCCCGGGTCACCATTCTCGTCAGCCACGGTGTCCAGTCCGTAGTGCAGGGTCCCAATCAGCCGGCCGACCTGCTGGGCATCGGTCATGGCAGTATCCAGAGGCCATGGGGCGCCCTCCACATAGGAGAAACGGCACAAGGCATGATCGCCATCGAGCGGCCAAATATCCAACAATTCTTCGGTCGGCACCCCTACATGTGCGAGTGATTGCAACACCGTTTGCTCGCGGAGCAAACGCGGACTGGTCCGCCTGATCTTAACCACCGAGGGGCCGGAAGCGAGGTCGACCTTCCAGACCGTTGGCCCAATCGCGGTGAGATTCATGACGGGTTCGTGCGTGTGATGACGGATCAAGCGAGATAACGCGTGGCTGGATGGCATCGGTTACCGTACCGACGTGCTGAATTTCTGGAAGGGCCGTTGCTGGTCGTCGTAGTATTCGTCATAATGGCCATCCGTGTAGTCGTTGATGACCCGACGCCAAAACGCCTGAGCCCGATAGTTGTTCCACATTTCGTGGATGAGCCAATTCCCCGGAAACATATCGAAAATCTGCGTGGCGACCATCGTACCGATTCCTTTCCCTCCAAACTTCTCAATCACGAAAAACTCCCCCATCTGGTGGGGGTCGCCGGCGACTCCTTTTTTGACCAGAGCAAATCCTGCCAATTCCCCATCCACCCGCAGAAGGAATGGCTCACGGTTCGGATCGTCCCAATACGTATCCAAATCGGGCAGTCCATCGTACAGTCCACGCGGCTCTTCCAACCGAATCGAGGGCATATATTGGCTAAACTCGTACAAATAAAACTGTGAAAGATTGTCGACGATTGGCTTCTCGGCCATGGTTGCTTTGCTCAACTCAACGCGCACCAAAGACACCTGCCCTATGGAGTTTTAGGTGCATCCATCATAACCGCTGGATGAATCCTTGTCGACGCTCTCCCCACATCATCACTTAATGCAAACTCGCCCCCAAGAGCAGCGCATGTCTGACACTTACCCCACTTGATTAAGTACAGATGAGTGGGATAGATCAGAAGTGAACTGATCAGCGACGGACACCGCCAACCTGATGCCCACCAGGGCACTCTCACGTCGTACAAGCCACGGGTGCGCTACCGCGTGGGCGGTTGCGTGCCGATTGAAATACTCTGGCGGATCCCCGGCTTCAGGTTTCCACTGAGCAAGGGCCCGTAGGAGCGGGCTGGTCGCCAAGGTTCATTATCCTCCGCAAGCTTTCGCCTTTTCCTGGTCCGAAAACCGCTACCGAATCACGCTATCAACGATACTGGCCGCATGCGATTGTGCAGATCCAACAAGATTCGCCCGCAAAGCACCAATTGCATCATAGCAGGCAAGGACCAGTTGCCCTCGCCGCATCGCTGAAGGACCTCTTCGCAATCGTCGAGTATGTCCTCCTCTTTTTTACGAAGCAATTCCAAGCGCATTTTGTAGTACTTCTTTTGCTTTGATAGCGGCCGGCTAGTATTCGCCGTGGAGGGCATGAAAGCCCCTCCGGTCGGCGGATGAAGTGATTCCGTAGGCGTATTCGCCTGCGGACCATGATGGTATAAACACTGGCAGACCAAAGCCAAGTTGACAGGGAAGTGGATGGGATTGCGGGAAGCATCGATAGGGTTCGGTCCCTTGATTTCACACCTGCAGGACACGCAACGAGGGTTGACGGCTTCTGCTGCGGCGGCTGTCGTCATGCAACAGGGCAAAGTGCTGTGGGAATGATACTCGGGCACCCACAACGACCGACCTGACGCGAGACGTGTGGACGTGAACTCTCAATTCAATGTCGCATCAGCGAGAAAAACTCATATCGCCTTTGCGGTGGCCTATGCTTTGATGAAGGGAAAGATTGTGACGACGGATTCGATACATCCTCACCCACACGCATGGTCTGCAGGAGCAGGGCGGGCAACTTATATCACGCTTCCCCGAGGGTACGCACCGGCAATATGACAACGCGGGCGTGAATCTTCTCGTGAAACTAATTGAGCGCACCACCGGCCGCACCGTCGCAGACATACTCCAACGCCAAGCGTTTGACCCGCTCGGATTCTCACAAACGGGCTGGAAGACGCACAACGACGACAATCTCATATTCAATGTGCATGAAGACACCGATGTGTTGGGACCGTACGACAGTGCGCGGGGCGATCAAAGCAATCTTTTTACATCTGCCCGAGAATTTACCCGTTGGGGCCATGTGCATTTGAATCCCGGGAGAGCGAGTGGGCCTCATCTGTTGCCGGCGTCTCTGTTTCGCCACTTAACGACCATGCAGAGTCCGGAAAGCTTGCCCCGCGGCTTACCGACACACGGCTTCTTTTGGTGGGTGCAGGGTGACACAAATTCACCCATGAGTGAAATTGGAGAACGAGTGCCGCGGGGGGCATGCCAAGTCTTAGGATTCACGGGGTGTGCCTGCCTGGTCATTCCCGAGATTCATGTGGTAGCCGTTCGGATGTTGAATTACACGGGTCAGCACCAACACCCCGAATTTGATTACTTAACCGACATCCGGCAATTTGGCAACGTAGTCACTTCATTATTTACGGGCTAACTTTCCGAAACTATCGAGGGCGTTCGGAGACTATTAACGTCCTCAACCATGGGATAGGAGATGCTCTGCAGCCAACGCTAAACGCCGGGGTTTCCCCCGGCGTCAGCGCAGAACATTATTACCAAGCATCAACAGCGAGACCCATCTGCCCCGTTATTCCACCGTAACGGATTTGGCTAAGTTCCGCGGTTGATCTACGTCCTCACCCCGAAATACAGCCGCCCAATATGCTAACAATTGGAGAGGAACCGCCGCCAAGACCAAAGAGGTTAAGGGGTGTGCCAATGGCAGGTCAATCCGATGATCAATGGGGATATTCTTCGGCAACTGGCCGGCCACGATACCCCACACCTCCCCACCACGGGCCTTAACCTCCAAGACGTTGGAGAGGGTCTTATCGACAATAGCGGTTTCCGTAATAACCGCCACCACCGGCGTCCCTTCTTCGATCAGGGCCAAGGTCCCATGTTTGAGTTCACCTGCAGCATAAGCCTCTGCATGAATATAGGAGATCTCTTTGAGTTTTAGTTGTCCCTCCATGCAAAGGGCCCAATCCATGCCGCGCCCCACATAAAACACATCGCGGTTTTGGGCCAACTTTTGTGCGAACGCCTTGACTGGGTCCATCCGACTTAAAACGGTTGCACCTAGTGCTGGTACTTCCCTGAGGCCGCGCACGATGTCCGGTCGGGGCATTCCTCTTATCTCAGCCAGAGCCAACGCGATTAAACTCAAAACCAAAATCTGCGTGGTGTAAGCTTTGGTCGAGGCCACCGCAATTTCCGGTCCGGCGTGCGTATATACCACATCATCGGATTCGCGGGCTAAGGTCGACCCCACCGTATTCGTGATGGCATAAGTCTTACGACCCATTTCTCGCGCCATGCGCACACAAGCCAATGTGTCCGCGGTTTCACCGGACTGCGAAATTGCTATCACTAACGTGCCGGGTTCGACGAGGGGGTCTTGGTAACGAAACTCCGAGGCCACATCGACTGTTACTGTGATGCGGGCTAAACGCTCTATGAGAGCCTTCCCGATAAGTCCTGCATGATAAGCTGTCCCGGCCGCCACTATTTGAATGCGCGAGACAGCGGCCCACTCCTCACGGGACAAACCGAGTTCCTCCACCACCACCCGATCTCCATCAAGGCGGCCCAAGAGGCAGTCACTCCATGCTTCGGGCTGCTCCATGATCTCCTTCAACATGAAGTGCTGATAGCCCCCGCGTTCAGCTTGGGCGATGTCCCAATCGACTTCGATTTCTGGCCGCGTAACGGAATGACCCTCGCTATCCATCACCGTATAGCTGGTCGGAGTCACCACCGCCAGGTCTCCATTTTCAAGAACCACAGCTCTCCGGGTCGCGGCTAAGAACGCGCTAAAATCGCTCGCCAAGTAGTTTTCTCCCTGACCGAGTCCAATTAAGAGAGGGCTCGTACGGCGCACCGCCACCACCTTGTCGGGCTCGTGAGACGAGACCGCTAAAAACGCGTAGGCACCCTTTAAGCGTTCTTCAGCACGCCGCACCGCCAACACCAGGTCCTGATTGCCTCCATAGGCCTCAAGGAGGTGGGGAATGACTTCGGTATCGGTATCAGAGCTAAACTGGTGACCATCTGCCATTAACTCGTCACGAAGCTCTTGAAAGTTCTCAATAATTCCATTGTGTACGGTGGCAATCTCACCGTGACAGTCCGTATGCGGATGCGCATTTTGGTCGGTCGGACGTCCATGAGTCGCCCACCGGGTATGCCCAATTCCGCAGGGGCCCGGTGGCAGTGATCCGAGAACCTCTTGGAGTAAGGTAATCTTGCCTTTACTTTTACGAAGGACAATTCCCTCCGGCAAGGCCAACGCAATGCCTGCCGAGTCATAGCCACGGTATTCTAAACGCTTCAATCCATCAAAAATAAAGGGTAACGCGCCCGCCTCTTGGCCGACGAACCCCACGATTCCACACATGATCTTCATCGCCTCCATTATTCGAATGGAGTCGGCCCTAACCGCACGGTTTTGTGTCGTCCTTACAAACGACCTTTGTCCGTGATTTCTCGGCTGCTAGGGAGCCGGAGGTCACCCGCCGAATAGTTCGAGATCCCTCACCTCGTCAACCCATATACATGGGTCCCGGCGCTGTTGGCACTGTAAACTTAGGCTTTTGCCGACTGTAAAGCTTCGTTTACGACCGTAGCCATGCGGTCTGCCCATTGGCCAATCTGGCTCGCATCCCTCCCCTCAAGCATAATCCTCAGTAAGGGCTCGGTGCCGGAAGGCCGAATCAGGACCCGACCCTCTTCTCCCAGGTCTGCTTGCGCCGCCGCGACCATTTCAATGAGTCCGGGGACTTCACGGGGCCAGTCCGTGATCGGGCGAGGCAACCTGACGTTCTTCAACACCTGCGGGTACCGTTCAACTTCCCCCACTAGGGCCGAGAGTGGACGGTTTTGCCTCGACATTTCAGCCAGAACCGCCAGTGCCGTCAAGAGTCCATCCCCGGTCTCGGCCCATTGACGTAAGATAATATGACCCGACTGCTCTCCACCCAACATAAATTCTCCGTCACGCATCCGTGCCGCCACCCACCGATCGCCTACCGGAGTCCGCTCCAGCCGAATTCCGTGACGACTCAAGGCTCTTTCAAGCCCCAAGTTGGACATCACCGTAGCCACCACGGTATCGCCCGTCAACGCTCCATCCGCCTGCAATGCCTTAGCAAGAATGAAAAGAATTTCGTCTCCATCCACAATATGCCCCGTCTCATCAACAGCAATGAGGCGGTCCGCATCGCCGTCAAACGACAGGCCAATATCGGCCTGATAAGCCAACACGGCCTCTTGCACCACGTTTGGATGAGTGGCACCACACTGCTGGTTGATTTGGCTGCCGTCGGGGTCCTGATTCAAAACCACGACGGACAGTCCCAATGCTCTTAAGATTGGCGGCGCCGTGGTTATCGCAGCGCCATGGGCGACATCGACCACCACCCGGAACGGCCGCATGCGGCCCTCAAAAATGGCCGTGAGATACTCCTGATAGCGGTCAATGGCCAAGGCTTCGGCATGGGTTACGGTACCCACCTGATCCGGCGCCACCGCTCGCAGCCGATGGGGATCACGAACTCCCTCTTCGACACGTTCTTCGAGTGGGGTCGGCCACTTGCGCCCCCCACGATCCAGTAACTTTATTCCGTTATACTCGGGCGGATTGTGGGACGCAGAAATCATCACACCGGCACGAGCTTGCAGGTTATCGATGAGATAGGCCAGAGCCGGCGTCGGAATTACGCCCACCATAACCACATCGACCCCCTCCGTCGTAAGCCCTGCCGTCAAGGCCGCCTCCAACATGGGACCGGAGATTCGCGTGTCGCGCCCCATGACCACTACGGAGCCGGGCTCAAGGATCCCCGCTGCGGCCTGCCCTATGCGCATTGCTAACTCGACCGTCAGTTCCTGATTTGCTATGCCTCGTGCTCCGTCTGTGCCAAATAACGCCATAATGCCAATTCCTCCGTCACCCTCGTTAGTGTATACGCAATCTAGAGTATTAACCCTTCGGTGTAATCGTGATAGTCACCGTTACTTTATTCACCGTGAGGGCTGACGTACCCTTAGGAAACACCAGTGTCATGGTTTCTGCAATACTACTCGTTTGGCCGGATACCGACACCGGTTGGGTATCGATGGCCGTCACCCCTGACAATGCCGAGGTGGTCCCGGTAATCTCCACCGATGTTGGCGCCACCGATATTTTTTGAATAGTGTAACCCGTCGCCGGTACCCCGGTGTACTTCACAACAACCGGCACCGTCTTATGAGGCGGGATCGCCGCTATACTTACAGTGGCCGCTGCTAGATTCGGCGAGACCTGAACATGGGGCACCACCTGCCCGTGCTTATTAACCGGTAACAAGATCACCTGTTCTTGAAAGCCGCTACTGCGACCACCAACCGACACGTCAGCAATGATGTGACGTACCAAATCCAGTTCCGTGGTCGGCCCATTGAGGGTTGCTGTCTTTACGCTGGATGTCGAGGCTTTCAACTCATAGCCTGGTGACGGAGTCCCTAATATCCGTAACGCCACCGGCATCTTTTTGGTTCCGAGTTTTTCTACGGTCACCACCACATGACTCGGTACGATCGACTGCAAACTGGTGCCGGTGGGCGCCGACACGCGTATCGGTAACGAATACGTGCCCGCATGGGTAATCGATCCTAAGGCCACGAAGGCGCCGAAGTCTCGGATCTTCGCGCTGGCGACATTTTGCGGCGATCCCTTAATAGTGACTTCAATGGTACCGGGTACCACCGAAGAGACGGTCAGATTACTGCGCGGCAAGGATCCTTCCGACAGTTGAATCGGACCAAAAGGCCGGGTCACCACTTGAGCTGGATTACTGGAGCTCACAATAAACCATAATAAAATCGCCATCACCACGGCGAGGATTTTTACAATCGTCTCATTTTCAAGAAAGCGATCCATTATGAATTAACACCCCGATGCCAAAGCTTTAATCCCGGCGCAGATTTAGGTCGCAAGAGGCGCGTTAATAGCTCGCGTAGGGCCCGATCCTCTAACCGCCGGTTAAGCCGTCCTTCCGTCGCGATAGAAATCCAACCGGTTTCTTCCGATACCGCTATTGCCACGGCGTCCGACTGTTCTGAGATCCCAATCGCCGCACGGTGTCGACTTCCGAGTTCACTCCCGGGTTGCGCGCTATCGGTCAGGGGTAAAAATGCCGCCGCCGCCACCACCTTGTCGCCCCGAATAATCACAGCACCGTCATGCAGTGGAGTATTGGGCACAAAGATATTCTCTAACAGGGGGCTCGAAACCACCGCCCCAATCGGGGTGCCAGTGGCGGCGTATTCATTGAGACCGGTCTGGCGCTCAAGCACCAAAAGCGCTCCGGTACGACTTCGCGATAGATGGTCACAGGCACGAGCAATCTCATCGACGGTCCGCGTCAAGTGGCTTTCTTCATGGGTCGCGAGCAATCCCTCCGCAAAGAAGCCCCCCTGCCCAATGTGCTCTAGTGCTCGCCTCAGTTCCGGTTGGAACACAATAGGAATCGCCACCACTAACATATCCTCAATTTTCACCAACAGAAAATGCGTGGTATAAAGTCGCAGCCATTGGGACACCGGCACCGCCACCAACAGCACCACAATGCCTTTAATAAGTTGGACCGCGCGGGTTCCCCGAATCAGAATAAAAAATCGGTAGAATCCATACGCAACGATGGCGACATCCACGATCGATAAAAGCCACGAAGTCCACGACATCGTATGCAAAAATTGCAGCACGCCATCACCGCCCTATTCCGCCTAGGATCCCTTTGTATCTAAGGTTACCACATTATCGAGTTTGGCCATATTCCCTACCCAGCTATTAGAGCGCCTTATGTTAGACTAACCTTGGAGGTACGTTATGGAAGTTGTTCCGCGTCAGGTTTCAAGGGCAAGAAAGGAACGCCTTAATTTGGGCTGGTTCCCAGTGTTTTGGAGGATTTATGTGGTGGTATCGATGTTTATCGGCATGTTGCTCAATATTGCGTGGACCACATTTTGGCTACGCAACGCGGCACCCGGTCCCGATACCGACGCCCAGTGGGAACGACTCTATCATGCCTTGGCCATTCGGTTTCGAAAGACAGCCGAAGAACTGGGTGGTCTCGTCATTAAAGTCGGCCAATTTCTCTCCAGCCGCGTGGACTTTCTGCCCAAGATTTTCATTGATGAACTACAAACCTTACAGGATAATGTCGTCTCTGCTCCATGGGACGAGGTCCGACCCATCCTGGAGCGGGAAATTGGTCCCATCCCGGAGCACTTTCTCTCGTTCTCGCCGCGACCCTTGGCGGCCGCGTCGTTGGGTCAGGTGTATGAAGCTATCCTGCATACCGGCGAACATGTCGCGGTAAAAGTCCAGCGCCCGCATATTGAATCCATCGTGGCGGCGGATTTGAAGGCGCTCAGTATCGTGGTACGCCTCACCACCCGCTTGACCAACTTTGGACAAGCCTTTGACCTCTTTACCGTCTTGCGCGAGTTTCGACGTAGTGTGCATGAAGAGCTCGACTATGTACACGAGGTGGCCAATACCGAAGCCATCCGGGAAGAGTTGCGGGATATTCCGTACGTCCGGGTTCCTGTGACCTTTCCTGACTTGAGTACCCACCGCGTGGTCACGATGGAATTCTTTGACGGTATTAAGATCAATCAGAGAGACCAACTCGTGGCAAACGGGATTAACCCCAGCCAAATTGCCGAGCGAGCCATCCGGCTGTATTTGCATATGGTCATGGACTCCGGTATCTTCCACGCCGATCCGCATCCAGGCAATATTTTGGTCGACCCCAAGGGCAACTTAGTGCTCTTGGATTACGGCATGGTGGGACACTTGGATCCCCTGACCAAACGACATCTCCGCCACCTGTTTGTGGCCATTTCCGAACGCAACGCGGCGTCGCTGGTCGAGAGTCTAGATAGGCTCGGCATGATTCGCCCGGACGCTAATCGAGCGCAAATCAAGCGTCAAGTCAGTTACCTCCTGGATCGCTATTATGCAGAAACTCTAGACCAGCTTCGGGGTCTAGACATTCCCTCGTTGCTACGAGACTTTGAGGCGCTACTGCGAGACCAACCGATCCAAGTCCCGGGTGAATTCGCATTTTTAGGACGCGCCATCGCGATCTTAGTGGGTCTAGCGACCGGCCTTGACCCTAACATCAACCTTGTCGAACTCTTTGCGCCCTATGCCAAACGCTTTGTCACCGAAGACCACGGGGGGACGATGGGCTACGTGCGACAACGTGTAGAGCGCTGGGGGCAAACCGTCGTCGGGCTGCCCGAGCTGTCTACCCGGGTCCTCCGCCAGATAGAATCCGGTGATATTGAAACCAAAATTCATTGGGATCCCGGTACCGACGTCTTACGCCGGCTCACTCGCTCGGTGCATAGCCTTACGCACGGCCTTTACGTGATGGGATTCGTGATCGCAGGCACCGTCTTGGTGACGACCGGGCATACGCACTATGCCGATTGGTCATTCGCCCTGGCCGCAGTTGCATTCCTCTTAGGTTTGATCCGACGCCCCTAAGGGCAGAGGTTTCCTCGCGATCAAGCCTTCAGCCAATCCTACCCCGAAGAGAATCAAGATGGCACCGGCCCCTTCGTAAAAATTCATCCGTTCCCCCAAAAACACCCACCCTGCACCAGCGGCCACTAACGGGATTAAAAACAAGTAGAGGCTGGTCTTCCCGGCACCCGTGGCCATCACCGCATTCTGCCAGAGCGATAACCCCATAATCGTCACGAACAAGATGGTATATACGAGTGGCAACCAGGTACTCGGGCCAAAACGCCACACCGGCTGTAACGTAATGAACGGCAAGAGACCCATGGCGCCAAAAAGGCTCATCCAGCCGGTTAAGGCAATGCCCCGGATCGGAAGTTGGAACACGTCGGTCAAGACCGTGAACGCCGTCCACAGTACCGCCGCGATGAGGGCATAAACATCCCCACGAATCGACCCGGCAGGGGATGCCCCTACCAACAGCAATACCCCAAATAACGACACGATAGCGCCGAGAAACATCCGGCCCGTGGCAACGCGGAGTCGGAGCACCCTTTGCACCACAAGCGTCAGTAACGGGGACAAGTCAAAAAGGAACGCAACGTTAGCGGCCATGGTATCGTGCAAGGCCGAGGTGAAAAACCATTGGTAGAGGGACACCCCGACCACTCCCAAAATGATAAGCCGGAGCCAGTGCGCGGGCTTCCGGGGAATATTTCGAAGCCACCATGGCATCGTCACCAGGGCCGTGCCAAAGAACCGCCAAAACACAAAATCGGCGGGCGCGAATCGCGTCACGCCCACCTTGGTCACCACATAATTGAGCCCCCATGACAGGACCACTAGAAGCATCGCGAGGATAAACCCGCGCCGGTTCACGAGATCGGGTGCGGTTGCCGAGTACGCACGAAGTACGACAGCGCCTGCATTTCCAACGTTAAGTCTATCTGTTGCACGAAGACATCCGGGTATCCCGTGCAAATGGCCACCGGTGCAAAATTGAGGAACGCCCGCACGCCGCTTTGCGCCATCCGTTCCGCAATCTCCACAGCAGCCATCGCGGGTACCGTTAGAACCCCCATGCCGACCCCGAGAGTCTCCACCAACTGCTCAATGGCGTCAACGGGCTGCACCACGAGCGAGCCCACCACCGTTCCCACGACCAGGGGATCGTTATCGACCACGGCCACAATCTTCACGTCTCGCTGCTGGGCTTGGTCCACGTATCGTACCAACGCGGTACCTAAATGACCCGCGCCCACCACCATCGCCTGGATTCCATGATCCAACTGTAAAATTCTCATAATCTCGCGGCGCAAGGGCACGACTTCGTATCCAACGCCACGGGTCCCAAACGCGCCAAAATACGCCAAGTCTTTCCTAATTTGTTCAGAAGAAAATCCCGTGGCCTGCCCTAAAATACCCGAGGTAACCCGTTCTAAATTACATGTCGATAACCATCGCAGATATGCAGGAAGCCTCCGGATGGTCGCATCGGGAATCCGTTGTGGCATTCTCTTAGGCACCTCTTTTCAACCCGTTAGTAGTCGCGAGCCACGATGAATTGAGCGAGTTCCTGCAAAGCCAGGCGTGCCGGAATTTCTGGCAGCTGTCCCGCATAGTGAAGTGCCTGCTCCACACAGTCTATCGCCCGTTGCCGTGCATAATCTAAGGCCCCGCTCACATCTAAAATGTCCTTAATGGTTTGCATGTGGTCCAGGACCCCTTCGGATAATAGATAGTGGTCTAAGTCTTTCCGATAGGATTCCTGAGACCGGGCATAGATGATGGGCAATGTGTAAATACCCACGGCGAGATCCCCACCCACCGCTTTCCCCAATTTACTTGGATCTGCCAACCAATCTAAAAGATCATCGACCACCTGATAAGCTAAACCGATGTAGTGTCCGTACCGACTGAGGGCCTCACGGCTGGACTCCGGCGCATGACTGGCCAGGGCCCCCAAGCGACAACTCGCCTCTAAAAAGTATCCGGTTTTGGCTTCAATGCGCCTCCAATAGTCTTCTTCCGAAGAGAATTGTCGCTGGGCCCGGTGTTGCGCAATTTCTCCGACACACATCACATTCACCACTTGCGCCGCAAGGTCCACAATAGCAACATTCGTGGATCGGGCAAACAAGATAAACGCGTTGGCAAACAAAAAGTCACCCGCTAGCACTGCCACCGGATTCGAATACTGGCGGCGCACCGCCGGAATGCCACGGCGGACCGCCGCCTCGTCAATGATGTCGTCGTGTACTAAGGTCGCCATGTGAATCATTTCCACTGCAGTGGCCACCGTCACCAGCCCAGTATCTAGGGCCTCGCCCGCCGGTCCAAACTGTCCTGCCAACAGCACCAGAGCCGGTCGCAATCGCTTGCCTCCGGCTCGCAAGAGGTAATCTGACACCTCGGCCACCAGAGCATTCTCTTGTCTTAAGGTTTGTGACAGCAACCCATCGACCTTTTCTAGACTGGACTCAACTAACGAGAAAAAGCCCAAAATAATCTCCCTTAACAAAAGTATTTTTTCCGGGCCGTCAGCCTTGAAGGCAACATCCTCTCGGGCTGGGATCCCCCCGGACTAGCTCCAATCCACAAGCCACAAGAGGACGTATCCGAGCGCAACATCATCTATAGGTCGCATCGTTGGATTATTCCTGATCTCAAAACCCGCTCTATAATGCCAAATATCCAGGCTCAATACTACCATATCTCAGAAAGTGCCCCACGGTTTTTCCCCGTTAATGGAGCCAGAAAAAATTGGCCGATTGGTTCACCATATGCACGATGGGGGTGGGATACACTCCAAGTCCAATCGTCCCAATCACCGCGACCACTAACACTACGGCGCTCCCTACCGTCCAATTGGGGGCCACCTGGTCGTCGCCATCCGCACTAAATAAGGCTTGCACCGGCCGTAGGTAGGCACCCAACCCTAACACCGTGCCCAGGACCAGCCCGATCGCCAGACCGGGTTGGTTGGCAAACAACGCCGCCTGCAAAAGAAAGAATTTGCCAACGAAACCACCCGTGAGGGGTATCCCTGCAAAGGACAACATCACCACGATAAAGAAGGCCGCCATCACGGGACGCTTTTTGGCTAACCCCGACAAGTCTGCGACGCTTACTTGGTCGCGGTCTCCGGCCACCAAGCTCAGTACTGCAAAGGCCCCCAACACGGCCAACCCATAGGGCAACAAGTAGAACAACAAAGCGCGGGCCCCATCCAAATTATGCGTCGCCACCCCAATCAAGAGGAACCCCGCATGCCCGATTCCGGAGTATGCAAAGAGGCGCTTCAAGTCCTTTTGCGGTAAGGCCAGTAAGTTCCCCACAATCATCGTCAGCACTGCAAGATACCCCAACGCGGGTCCCCACCAACCGGGCGATGCATAGAAACCAAAATCCATAAACCGCAACAGAATGGCGGCGGCGCCAACCTTAGTGCCAAACGCCATTAACTGCGTGACCGCAGTGGGAGAACCCTCATACACATCAGGTACCCACATGTGAAACGGCACCACACCAAGCTTAAAGAGAATCCCCACCAAACTCAGGACCACCCCAGCCCACAAGAGCGGTGAAGTCGGTGCCGCGACGGTTTTCGCAAAGGTCACAAAGGTCAGCGACCCCATCGCCCCGTAGAGAAGCGCTAATCCAAACAGCAGAATCCCCGACGAAAAGGCGCCTAATAAGAGATATTTCAGCGCGGCCTCCCCACCGAGCGCGGTGTGCGTGGACGCCGCTAAGATGTAGAGGGGCAGCGACAGGATCTCGATGCCGAGGAATAAGGTAATGGTATTGCCTGCCAACCCGAGAATCATCATTCCTAACACGGCAAGCATCACCAGCACCGGGAATTCGGTGCCCCATCGTTTTTCACGCCATCCCAAGAGGATCGTCCCAAGCCCGGCCAAAAGCACCAACAGATTCACAAAGAGACTATAATTATCGACCACCACACCGCCACCCACAAACATGTGCGGTTTCAACGAGTAGGACCAAAGGTTCCACGAAGCACCAAACGCGGAAAGCATCCCAATTAGGGAGAGCCATGACGCGACGTGGCGCTGGCGGGAGAGCATGTTACCCAAGAGGCTAATTAAAATGAAGCCAACCACAATATATTCAGGGAGCATCGCGTGAAAGAGACTCATACGCTCCCTCCTTTCCCTGCCAACAGGTGCACGGCATGATAGAGCGACGGTACCGCATGGGAAGTCAGCCCATTAGGCCAAACTCCCAGTAAAAGGACCAAGCCGGCGAGCGGCACAATCCACCAAATTTGACCTGCCTTGAGGTCGGCAATTTGCTTCGTGCCTTCGGGTCCTTGCATAACACCTTGAAACACCCGCAACATGTACCAAGCGGCCATCACTAACACAATAATGGCAATCACCGCAAACACCACGTGATGGACCACAAGTCCCTGGATAATGAGATATTCTCCGACAAATCCCGGCAACCCCGGCAGCCCCAGCGTCGCCAATGCGAAGAAAAGAAAATAGGCGGCGAGTCTCGGAGCCGATGCATTGAGACCGCGCATTGCACTGATATCCCGAGTCCCCGTGCGCTGTTCCAGGAATCCTAGAATAATGAAGAGTCCTCCCACCATCAAACCATGCGCCACCATTTGGAAGGTGGCTCCTAGTATCCCGACCCGGGTCAACGTAAAAATCCCCAACGCGATCATCCCAATATGGGATAAAGAGGCATAGGCGGTAACCATTTTCATATCGGTCTGCCGGAGCGCCATGAACGCTCCGTAGACTAATCCAATCACCGCGAAGATGAGGAGACCGGTCTCATACCGAACAAATTCCGGAAAGAAGAGCGGCAACATAATCCGTAAAAACCCGTAGACACCAGCCTTGGACATTACACCGGAGAGCAAGGCCGTCACCGGGGCCGGGGCTTCCCGATAGGCATCCGGCATCCACCCGTGGAACGGCCACAACGGAGCCTTGATGGCGAATGCCAAGAAGAAGGCGGCAAACACCCACGGTGTGACCCGAGCATCCATATGGAGATGCACGAGCTGGGAAATTTCAAACGTCAAGGGCCCGAATGGCTGGGTGTGAATGACCGCTACCGCCACGATCCCAATCAACATGAAAAGACTTCCGAAGAGATTCATAATAAGCCACTTCATCGCAGCCTGTCGTCCCTTGGGTCCGGACCAACTCGTCAGCAAGAAGAAGATGGGAATTAAAACCACTTCCCAGAAGATGTAAAACAAGAACAAATCCAACGCCGAGAAAAGTCCCAATGACCCGAATTCCAAGAAGAGGATCCAAAAAAAGTATACCCGGCCCCATTCCGGTTTCGAGGCCAAAATGGCCACTTCAGTCAACACCACGGTCAATCCTATTAAGAATAAGGACAGCCCATCGGAACCTAGGTGAAATCGAATTCCCCAAGCGGGGATCCAAGCCACGTTGACTCCTTGCCCGGGATGGACCAATAGCCCGATATAGAGGGCGACCACAATCCCCCCTAAGATGGCCGCCACCGTCTTGGCGCTTTGTCGTGGAACCACCAGGGTCACTAATGACCCCGCCAGCGCCACAACCATCAGCCACACCACTAACATCTAAAAGCCTCCTCTATGCTGCGTCTCGCATTACGCTCGGATTAGGTAAAAGGCTAACAAAGCGCCGAGCCCCACCATAATCGACAACGCGTATCGGCGAACATAACCGGTCTGCAAGGGGCGTAAGTCGGCGGCCCATAGCCACACCACACTTGCTACACCGTTAACAAATTCCAAAATGCCATTTTCGACGGGCTTCAACCAGTTCCCGATCGTCTTAAAAGGAATCACCGCGAGCCACGCCCACACCGTATCCATATTCCACGCTTCGTACGCTTGGCGTCCGAGGCCCGTGGCTGCTCCAGCATTCGGTGCTACCCGCTTTTTGACGTACATCCAATACGCCAAGAGAATCGCGATAACGGCCAACCCAACGGTCAGAATGGTGCCAAACACAGGCCCACTTTCCAACCCCGCATGACTGGCACCCGGGTAACGGGCAAATGTCGGGGCTAACCAGCGATTGAGCCATCCGCCAAAGAAACCTCCCACTACCGCCAAAACCCCAAGAATCATCACCGGCACGGTCATGACTAACGGAGCTTCATGAGCGTGGTCATAGAGTGTCTGATCCCTTGGGGCACCAAAGAACGTGATAAAGAAGAGACGGAACATATAGAACGCCGTCATCCCTGCGGTCAGTACGCCCACACCCCATAACAGGGTGTGACCCGAGTTAAAGGCTTGACCCAAAATGGCCTCTTTGCTGAAATATCCCGAGAACGGCGGTATTCCGGAAATCGCCAAAGTACCCGCCAAAAATGCGGCCATGGTCCACGGCATTTTCTTAAAGAGCCCACCCATTTTGTTGATGTCCTGTTCTCCACTTAAGGCATGAATCACGCTACCAGCCGCCAGGAACAACAAAGCCTTAAAGAAGGCATGCATCATAAAGTGAAATACGCCCGCCACGTAGCCTCCGACGCCAATTGCTAAAAACATATACCCCAGTTGGCTTAGGGTGGAATAGGCTAACACCTTTTTGATATCCCGCTGGAAAATCGCGATACTGGCCGCGAAAATAGCCGTAAAGGCACCAATGGCTCCAATCAAGTAGTGTACATTGGGCGCCAGTCGCAGCAACGGATAGAGACGGGCCATCAGATAGACCCCCGCCGTCACCATGGTGGCGGCATGAATGAGGGCCGAAACCGGTGTAGGACCTTCCATCGCATCCGCGAGCCACATATGCAGTGGGAACTGTGCGGATTTAGCCATGGCTCCCACATAGAGAAGGAACGCCGTCCATTCAAAGAACGCACTCCCGGGATGGGCCGCACTCAGTATCCTAAACAAATGCGGGTAGCCTACCGTGTGGTAATGCAGGTAGAGTAACGCCAGCCCCAACAGGATTCCGACATCGCCTACCGTATTCATGACAAAGGCCTTTTTGGCCGCGCGCACCGCAGACGGTCGATGGTACCAAAAACCAATTAAGAAGTAGGACGCCAGCCCCACCAGTGCCCACCCAATCAGTAACACAATCAGGTTACCGGCCAGCACTAAGAGCAGCATCGAGAAAATGAAAAAGTTCAGGTACGAAAAGTACCGCGCCTTACCCGGATCATCGTGCATGTACCCAATGGAGTAGATATGGATCAACATCCCGACGCCGGTAATGACTAAGAGCCACACCCCGGCCAGTGGGTCTAAATAGAGTCTGGCCCCAATCGCTGGTCCGAAGCCACTTATCCAGGTCCACAAGTTACCAGTCACAACCCGATGATGCACGCCGAGATGGGCCAGATGGACATCCGCGGCGATACTCAGTAAAAAGCTAATGCCGACTAGCGCGCTGGCCCAAATTCCAGGCAGTTTCTTGGGCATCAGGCCTTTAAAGACGGTTATGCTCACCGCCCCAATCAGGGGCAACAACAGGATTTCGCTCAGAAGTTGCATGCGCTCAAACGCTCCTTCTCATACACGGACATCAATTCTTCATACCAGAAATCTCGTCAACATCTAAACGGTGGCGCCGATGATACACAGTCACAATAATAGCGAGCCCGATCCCCACTTCAGCTGCAGCAGTCCCGACAATCAGAAAGGCCATGACTTGCCCTGACATGTCATGCCAATGACGGGCAAACGCGATAAACGCGAGGGCCGCTGCATTCCACATCATTTCCGCCGACATAAACATAATCAAGGGATTTCGTCGCGTCATCACTCCAATGGCCCCGATGGCAAACAAAATCGCCGCCAAACCCACTACCCAATTAATCGGGATCATGCTTCATTCCTCCTTTGGGACCGAGCGTCCTTGCGGCGCACTGGACGATTCAGCACCAGGACCCCGAGCCCCGCCGTCAAGAGCATAATGGCAATGCCCACTAAGTAGAGGAAATCAGGCCCCCATAAAATCAGCCCCATCCCATGAAGATTTCCAAAGTTTCGGGGTAGGCCGCTCACGATCCGCGGGCCTGGCCGACGAATGGCGAGAACCGCCAGCGCAATTCCCACCGCCAGTGATAACACGCCTGCCAGCCAACGTTGTCCCCCTAACTGTTCTTTCGGTTCGCCTTCTTCCTTTCCGGCAGTCAACAGGGTCACCACAAACAAGAACAGCACCATGATAGCGCCCGCGTACACAATAACTTGAGCCACCGCTAAAAATTCGGCGGACAGCAAGAGGTAGAGGACGGCCAAGGACAGGATATTGCCCACCAAGAACAGCGCACTATGAACGGGCTGTTTGGCCACTACAACCCCTAGCGCCCCGATTATCGCCAAGATGGCTAAAATAACAAACGGCGTCATCGCAGGAATCCCCTCATTTCTTCACCGGTGGGTGCAAAAGTTCTTCTTTATCTGCGATCATGTCGAGCCGATTCGATGCCGCCAATTCATTAAACGGTGTGAGCCGCACTGCATTGGTCGGGCAGGCTTCCTCACACATGCCGCAAAAGATACAACGAATCAAATCGACTTCGTAGTCTACCGAATAACGGTTGGTCCATGATACCGGTTTGCCCTCGGGAGCCGCCGCCGCGACCACGCGAATCGCGTGAGCCGGGCAGACCGCCTCGCAAAGTCCACACCCCACACATAATTCATGTCCATCGGCATCTTTAGCCAACATGTGCTTGCCACGAAACCGCGGGGAATACTCCCGGCGCTTTTCGGGATAAGAGATCGTATCCCTCGGTTCGAACAACGCCTTAAAGGTTACACCCAACCCTTTGGTCATAGCCTTCACTCCGTCAAACATGGCAAAGGTCCTCCTTTCGGTGTTACAAAATTCCGCTGACAAACGCCGCTGTACCTAAGAAATACAAAAAGGAAATCGGCAATAAGACTTTCCACCCAAATGACATCAACTTATCATAGCGGAACCGCGGAAACGTCGCACGAATCCAGATAAACACGAACACTAAGATGGCTACTTTGATGACGAACCAGAGTATCGGCGGCAAGAAACTCGGGCCTAACCATCCTCCTAAAAAGAGCGTGACTGCCAAGCCGCTGACCGTCAGCATGTTGATATACTCGGCAATAATATACATCGCAAAGCGTATCCCGGAATATTCGGTATGATACCCTGCCACCAACTCCGATTCAGCTTCTGGAAGGTCAAATGGCGTCCGATTGGTTTCGGCAATTGCCGTGATGAAATAAATCACAAAGGGAACGATTTGTGGAATCACAAACCAGCCACGAGCTTGTTGGGCGAACACAATGCGCTCCAGGTTGGCGGTACCCGCCATCATGAGAACGCCGAGCACCGATAAGCCCATAGCCAGTTCATACGAGATCATCTGAGCTGAGGCCCTGATTCCTCCGAGCAATGAGTACTTATTTTGAGAAGCCCAGCCCCCTAGCACAATTCCGTAGATACCAAGAGAACTAAAAGCAAAGGCAATTAAAAGCCCGATGCTAGGATTAGCGATATCCAGATTGATGGTTTGCCCGAAGAGATGAATCGGTGCACCAAAGGGAATCACAGCATCCACTGACAATGCCGCAAAGAGCGACAGGACGGGTGCGATCCGATAGATCATCGGATCGGCACCAGTCGGCATTAAGTCTTCTTTTAATGCCATTTTAAGCCCGTCCGCCAATGGCTGCAAAAGCCCTCCGGGACCCACACGATTGGGTCCTAAGCGCAATTGAAAGAATCCTAAAAAGCGTCGTTCCACTAACATCGTGTAGGCAAATCCGGTCATGAGGATCCCAATGAGGACCAGGATCTTGACGATAAGCAGGATGGTCGAGATCATGCTGTGACCTCCTCTTTGGCTAGACTCAGTTGGACGGGTCCCTTACCGAGCCGATTAACTCCCAGCACGCCCTGGGGAATCCACAAAACCCCCACGGGGATCCTTGAATCCAAGGAGACGCCAACCACGAGGTGGGTATCCCCTTGTGAAACCGAGATTCGACCGGGCTCCGTACCGAGTCCTAGCTCTTCGGCTTCTTGGGGATTGATCCGCCCGGGGAACTCGGGCACCCGGGGCAAGAGAATTTCCGAAGGCTCGCCCTTTTCCCAAATTAAGGAGCCTATCACCAAGGTCATCCCAGCATCCGTCGTAGGCGGCGTGGTCAACGGCTCGATCTCAACGTGCCGTGTCTCAATCGGCAACAAATCGCCGCTGTCATCGTCAAATGGATCCCAGTCTTCTTCCCAGTTCAAAGGTCGCCCGAGAATGTGGGCCCATGTGTTCAAATAGGTTTTCACAGGACGCGCTTGACCCGGAGGTTGTACACTGGCCATCGCCACCTGCAACCGAGCCTCCATATTGATATAGGTCCCATAGACTTCCGCCCATCCGGCCCCTGGCAAGAGAGCATCTACCTGGGTGCTGTCTACTGGAGGTCGCAAGCCTTCCACCACGACGTGGTCCAAACGTTCGAATGCCGCTTGAACCAAGGAACGATCCGGATATTCTTCCAATAGATCCGCTCCAAACACCAGCAGTGTCTTTATGACCCCGTCACGCGCTTCCTCCAGGATTCGTGTCAAATCCTCAAAGTGAGCCGAAAATCCACCACGTTCCCATCCTCTCCAATTGCCAGGCCCAAAGGTCGGAAGCATTGGCGTCGGCTTTTCGCGAAGATCCGCCAACACGGCCAACACCATCCCCATGGCGGGTTCCAACCCATCCCACAAACATACCAAGTGGTCTGCGCGCAGCAATTGGGCTCCCAACTGAGTCAACATCTCGGGCAGAACCCCTTGAGGACGAAAGCTCCCCAAATCGTGAATCAGCGTTTTCACTTGTGCGTCATCAGGCCTTTGCGTCGCCATGGCTAATGCCATCACAACGGCCGATTGTTCAGGAGCCGTAATCACATCTTGGCCTGGTAATGTGTCCCGTGTTAACGCGGTCGGTCCAATCCCGATCACCTTTAAAGCGGGATATCGCAATAAGCGTTCGCGTAGCTTGAGATGCACCACGGGGACCGCGTCATAGGGGTCCGTCCCTAGTAACAGGACCGTGTCCGCCTTCTTAATATCTTCAAAGGTGCCGTTCAAAGCGCGCGGCAAATAGCCCGCCTCGGATCGACTGATGGCAAGCTTCTCGGTCCCGATCACTTCCGTCGCAAAGCGTTTGAGCTGGTAGGCTTCTTCTGTCGTATGCATGCCGCCCACGATCACGCCGACTGACGATCCCCCATGCTGCTCCACTGTTGTTTTAAGCCATTCACCCACCTGCCGGGTGGCCAACGCGGCCGAGGTTTCATTTCCCTGCACCCGCGACGCGAGCAAGCGCTCTGGATGATACCCGAAGTCATACCCAAACCGCCCCCGGTCGCAAAGCCATCCCCACTCGCGATCTGGGATCGGACGGCCTTCCATCCGGATGACATGCCCCTCGCGTGCCGTCACTTTACTGGTACATCCTACCGGACAATGCGGGCACACCGATTCTTCCCGTTCAATGTTCCACGGCCGGCCCTTATGATGATACGGTGCCGACAGCAACGCTCCCACCGGGCACAGATCAATGACGTTCCCAGTGAACTGGCTGGTGGCAGGGACCTGGTCAACTGTGGTCACCACCGTCTCCACGCCACGACCCTCTAGCAATAGTTGACCCTCACCCACGTATTCCCCCATGAATCGCACACAGCGTTGACACAACACGCACCGCTCTTGGTCGACCAGAACAAACTCGTTGATAGGCCCATCTTTAACCTTTTGGATCTTGGGTTCTTGGAATCTACCGCCGCCTGGTCCGTACTCAAACGTGTAGTCTTGGAGGTAACATTCCCCGCCCTTATCGCACACCGGGCAATCCAAAGGGTGATTAATCAAGAGAAATTCCAGCACGCCCCGTCGCCCTTTATCCACCGCCGGCCCCTTCGAGCGCACCACCATGCCCTCGGAGACCGCCGTAGTACAGGCCGTGGCCAATTTGGGCATCTTCTCCACTTCCACGAGGCACATGCGGCAGGCCCCCAAGGGCCCCAGGGCTTGGTGATAGCAATAAATCGGAACATCGACCCCTAGCTTAGCCGCAGCATCAACAATCATCGTTCCTTCGGGAACGGTGATTTCTTGTCCATCAATGGTTAACCGTATCATATAACCTCGCCCCCATCGGACACGTGTGTTCGGCCACGTGCGCTTCAAATTCATGGCGGAAATGCTTCAGGGCGCTGACCAATACCCCGAGGGACGCGTCACCCAGGGGACAAAAGCATTTGCCCGCAATGTTGTCCGCCACGTCCGCCAAGATCTCCATGTCGTGGGCCTCACCCATTCCCATTTCCAATCGATCCAACACATCGGTCATCCAGTATGTGCCTTCCCGACAGGGAGTGCATTTACCGCACGACTCTTCGCGGTAGAACTTAACCAAGCGAGCGGTCGCCCCCACCATACACACCTGGTCGTCCAGGACAATACAGCCACCCGATCCCAACATGGATCCAGCTTTTACAATGGATTCATAGTCAAGTGGGGTATCCAGTTGATCCGGCATGAGCAAAGGCACCGAGCTCCCTCCGGGGATCACTGCTTTAACCGTGCGCCCCGGCAAAAGGCCGCCCGCATAATCTTCAATAAGACTCCTTAGTGGCGTCCCCAAAGGGATTTCGTAGTTCCCAGGGCGTTGGACGCGCCCGCTCACCGACATAATCTTCAGACCCGGACTTTTTTCGGTGCCCATACTGGTGTACCAATCCGCGCCGTAGGTGACCAAAGGTGGAAGGTTGCAGATGGTTTCTACATTGTTGACCACCGTCGGCCCTCCATAAAGACCCGCCACAGCCGGAAACGGAGGTTTTAAGCGCGGATTCCCACGCTTGCCTTCCAGGGATTCCAAGAGCGCGGACTCTTCGCCACAAATATAGGCGCCAGCTCCCCGGTAGACTTTGAGTTCCAACGAGAACCCGGTCCCGAGGATATTGGCCCCTAAGTACCCGTGATCGTACGCCTCTTGAACCGCCCGTTTTAACTGCTCCGCTCCCCGCCGGAATTCTCCTCGGCAATAGATATACGCCTCGGATGCCTGGGTTGCGTAACTGGAAATAATAATGCCCTCAATCAACTGATGGGGATTCTCCTCAATGAGTTCCCGATCCTTAAAGGTCCCCGGCTCAGCTTCGTCCGAGTTGACTACTAAATAGCGGGACCGCCCATCATTGGGCAAAAACCCCCATTTCATCCCCGTCGGAAATCCGGCACCACCACGGCCCCGCAATCCCGATTTTTTGACCATGGCCACCAGTTCTTCCGGCTTAAAAGTCTTGAAAGCTTCTTTCATGGCCGCATAACCACCGTTGGCTTCATACACGTCAATCCTATCGATTCCTTCGACATCAAGATTCCGTAAGAGATAGTGTTGCGTCACGACGGCACTTCCTTCGTTAAGAGGGTTTCGGCCTCTTCGGGACGCACGGGGCCCACGAAATGAAGGTCGATTTGGGTCATGGGAGCTTTGTCACAGGCTGCCAAGCACTCGGCTTCTAAAAGCGTATAGGCTCCATCCGCGGTGGTTTGGCCCTCTTTGATGTTGAGCCGTTGCTCCAAGTTGTGCATCAACTCGTCCGAGCCGGCTAGGGCACATGATAAGCCGACACACACGTGAATCACTCGTTTACCCACGGGCTCACGATGAAACAACGAATAAAAAGACGCCACGGATTCTACATATTGCACCGTCAATCCCATCAGGTCCGCAATATCTTGAATGGTCTGATCCGAAAGCCAGCCCTCCACTAACTGAATCCGATGCATTAAGGGCATCAATGCAGAATTCGCCCGCGGAAACTCCGCCTTGGCTTGGCTGGCCCACTCCTTCCACTCCGGTTTCATTTATCGACATCTCCCAACATAATATCTATACTGCCAATTGCGGTAATCACATCCGCCACCAGACCGTCTTGGGACAAGATCGGCAGCGTTTGCAGATTATAGAAGGATGGGGTCCGAGCGCGCCATCGATAGGGTTTAGGCCCGCCGTCTGACACTAAATAAAATCCCATCTCCCCGCGTGGACCTTCTACGGCCTGATAGACCTCGCCTTTTGGAACTGGAAAGCCTGCCGTAACCAGTTTAAATTGGTGAATCAGCGCTTCCATATTCCCGTATATCTCTTCGCGGGGTGGTAACGCCACCTTACGATCCGAAGTCGTGTAAGCGCCGTGGGGCGTAATCTTGTCCAGGGCTTGCTCGATGATTTTCATCGACTCGTAGATTTCGTCCACCCGAACCCAAAACCTCGCATAGGCATCCCCTTCGGTGCGTAATGGCACGTCAAATTCGAATTCCTCATAGGCACTATAGGGTTCGACCTTGCGTAGGTCCAAAGGCAATCCAGTGGCCCGTAAATTCGGTCCCGTCACCGACCACCCTAAACATTGTTCTTGAGTAATATAGGAGATGCCTTGGAGCCGCTCGTTTATCAAGGGGTTGCCATCAAAGAGGTTACGGTAAGACTTCATCCACCGAGGAAAATCTTTGACAAACGCATGAACCTTCTCATGAAACCCATCGGGGATGTCATAAGCCAATCCCCCTACCCGGAAGTAGCTGGGATTCATACGCACGCCAGCCGCGGCTTCTATGAGATCTAAAATTACCTCACGTTCGCGCATCGTATAGAAGAATAGGCTCATGGCCCCAAGGTCCATGACATGAGTCCCCAACCACACCAGATGGCTGGCCACCCGGGTCAATTCAGAAAACAGCACCCGAATATACTGGGCGCGCTTGGGCACTTCAAGATCCATCAATTTTTCTACGGCCAGTACGTAGGCTAAATTATTGGTCATCGGGGCGAGATAATCGAGTCGATCCGTAATGGTATTACACTGCTGATACGTTAGGCTCTCAGCGGTCTTTTCGAAGCCCGTGTGCAAATACCCAATCACCGGTTCGGCATTGACGACGCGTTCGCCATCTAACTCGAGTCTCACTCGCAGCACTCCATGGGTACTGGGATGCTGGGGACCTAAATTAATAATCATGGTTTCTTTATCGATCATGCCACTCTCGGTAGTTGCCATCCGTATTGTCCTCCTCTCCCCTAATCCACCCGGTTCCCGACTAAGGGATAGTCTTTACGGAGCGGATGCCCCTCCCAATCGTCAGGTAAGTAGATGCGCGTTAACTGCGGATGTCCGGTAAACACGATGCCAAATAAATCGTAGGCCTCACGCTCGGGCCAATTGGTACCTGGCCATATACTGGTGGCCGACACAATTTCTTCATCAATTCCCACGTGACTTTTGGCACGTAACCGCGCAATTTTTTGGGGGTGGAACAGGTGATACACCAATTCAAACCGAGGCCGCGCCGGAAAATAGTCTACCGCCAACACATCAAGACAGAGCGTATAACCCTCGGTGTTCTTGACATGCTCAAAAAACGCCAACAGCATTTCTTTAGGCACCACCAAGGTCGGCTGGTCCACCGTCGTCACGCGGGTCAAACTCCCCGGAAATCGGGCTTCCAATCGGTCTAAGATTTCAGGATCATTACGATTCACCGCGGGCCGCCTGCCTTTCTTTTTCAAGCTGTAGATACTTCGGCGGTACGCCTTCGAGAATCATCTCTTGCAGTTTTAAGATCCCAAACATTAGCGCCTCCGGATTAGGGGGGCACCCCGGTACATAAATATCTACCGGCACCACGTGGTCAACCCCTTGGATAATAGCGTAGTTGTCAAACACTCCGCCCGATGAGGCACAGGCCCCCATCGAAATCACCCACTTAGGTTCAGGCATTTGCTCCCAAATGGTCCGTAAGACCGGTGCCATTTTCTGACTCACGCGTCCCGCCACAATCATGAGATCGGCTTGCCGCGGCGAGGCGCGAAATACCTCCGAGCCAAAACGCGCCAGATCATACCGAGAGTTCGTCACACTCATCATTTCAATAGCGCAACAGGCCAAGCCAAAAGTCGCCGGCCACAACGAAGATTTCTGAGCCCAGCGGCCCATTTTTTGCACTGAGGTGAGTAGGATAGATTTTTCGGCTTCTTCTTGTACTGATGGGGCTAATCCCATTGAAATCCCCCCCGATTCCAGACATAGGCAAACCCGATCGCCACGATCACAAGGAACACCACAGCCTTTTCAAATCCCGCTTGGTGCAACACTTTAAGGCTCGTTGCCCACGGGTATAAAGCCATGACCGCCACATCAAAAATCATAAAAAACATCGCCACCCGATAAAACCTTACAGAAAAGTATCCTACCGGAGCCTCGGGCACAATGCCCGATTCATAGGTGGTCTGTTTGAGACCGCCGGGGGCCTTGGGACCAAGCCGCTCCGAGGTAAAGGACATCCCTAACGCCACCACAAAAGCCACCACTAAATACAATAACAATGCCGCATATCCAGTCATCAACACGCCACCCTTCAATCCGGTCCCAGTCTTGATGCAAGTTCGTTAATTCACATGTAGTATTATACGCTTAAGATATTTCGACGTCGACGCAATCCCCTTTTATTGTGCCAAAATCCCAAAAAACATAGTCTTTTGAAAATACGCACTAGTTTTCCTCCGCGATCCCCTGTAATAATTTACGCATGCGGTGATTCACCGCGGATTTCGATAATGGGGGGTGCATGGCTTGGCCGAGTTCCTTTAACGACCAGTCCGGATGCTGAAGCCGCAGTGCGACCAGGGCTTTGGAGGATTCGGCCCAATGCTGTCCCGCGCCCATCGCCATCAGGCGTCGTAAAATCTCCACCTGGGTTAACCCAGACTCCACGGTTCTTCGTAAGTTTGCGGTCTCGGAATTAACCAGACGGTTCACCTGGTTTTTCATGTGGCGCACCACGTCGATACTTTCCCACTCCAACATGGCACGATGCGCACCAATTTTACCCAGGAGAGAGCGGATCTGGGCCCGGTCTTTGAGGTAAATCAAATAGCCCCCTCGCCGTGGGAGGACTTTGGCCTTCACATGTAGCACACTTAACGTCTGCATTGTCAGATCCCTGATGGTGTGATCAGGGGCCCAAAATTCCAGGTGTGCCGCGCCACTTTCCGGATGCGACAGGTAGCCCCGTACCAAAAAGCATCCGGCCAACCACGATGTTGCACCGGACGACACCGTGACGACGCGTTCAGGCGCATACCCTTTTAACGTGTATTGGATACGTCCCGTCCGATGCGATTCAAGGCGAGGGTGTAACGCTAATAACTTCATCAAACGGAACCCTCGGCGCGCCATCGCCACATTGTGGACCTTAAGCGTCACCACCCCCGGGCCAATCTCGGGAGTCCCGAGCACACCGGAAAGCTCGGCGTAGGCGTCGGTAGGGTTCGGCAAGTTTCGCGACGCTAACTCCGCTTTGACCTGTCGGGAGTAACTCCATCCGGGAATCCGGGTCGCTTTACGCGTAATCGGGCTTCGAGCCATAAGGCGTCTCCTATTTTCCCTTCTGCCCATTTGGGCTTTAGACGTAGCAATATTCGCAACAAAGCGCGGGCAAGCTTTTCCGGGTCGTGGCGGATCACCGTGTCCACCGAAAGCAAGCGTTCGGCAACCAAGAGGATAGACCCGAGATGATTATCGGTCGGAATGCTCACCGGCTCTGCCCCTTCTTGTCGATACCGTTCCCGTACGCGATCGGGAATGAGCTCATTATTGACCAACACCACTTGAATCAACCCCGGACCTACTTGTTTTTCCAACGCCGATACGTGATCGGTCACCGAAAAGTGGTCTGTCTCTCCCGGTTGTGTCATCACGTTAGACACATAGACTTTGAGCCCCGCACTGTGCCGAATGGCTTCAGCAATCGGTGCTACCAAAAGGTTCGGGATCACAGAGGTATAGAGCGATCCGGGACCCATGACAATCATGTCTGCCGCCTTGATCGCGTCAATCGCCTCTGCCAGCGGAGTAGCATCGGGGGGATCCATCCAAATCTTCTCGATAGGTAGCGGGGCATGACCGATACGGCTTTCTCCTTGCACCACCTGCCCATCAGACAGTCGAGCCTTCAACGTCACATTATCCAGGGTTGCCGGCAACACCATTCCCCGCACCGCTAAGACCCGACTCGATTCCCGAAGTCCTGTCACGAAGTCTCCGACCACTTGCTCCATAGCTGCCAGAAAGAGATTACCAAAATTATGCCCCGCCAATTCTCCCGATTCAAATCGATATTGAAAAAGTTGTTCCATGAGCGGCTCGGTATCCGCGAGGGCAATCATACAATTGCGGATGTCACCGGGCGGCAACATCCCGAGATCGCCCCGAAGCCTGCCGGAACTCCCGCCATCATCTGCCACAGTCACAATGGCCGTCAGATTGGACGTGTAATTCTTGAGCCCACGCAAAACACTGGGTAGCCCGGTCCCACCACCCAATGCGACGATGCGAGGACCCCTCGCCAGATGCCGCCGCGAATATAAGAGACCCGCCCAACGATCCGCACCAATGGCTTCCGTAAAGGTTTGACTCACTCGGACTGTACCCCACAACACAAACAAAAGCCCACCCCATACCAAGATCCACTTGAGAATTGGATGCGAGGCAATAGGGTGAACCACCAACAACAGCGCACCGCCCATTGCCATAAATCCTATCGCGACCAGGACCAGATAGCGCTTTAATTTTAGGCCCGGGGTGAGTAGCCGCCACATCTAAACGTCAGCCCTCCGGGCCAACACCAAATCGCGATGCTCCACCGCCACAACCAAACCCAAATCGTGTTGCAAGTAGGCTCCGAGACGGTTCGCGAACACGACCGACCGATGTTGACCCCCGGTACACCCCATGGCTACGGTAACTTGTGGCTTTCCTTCCTGTTGGAACTGCGGCATTAAAAACCCCAAGAGGCTTTGCAACCGAGTGAGGGTCTCTTGAGCCAAAGGAAACCGCATCACGTAGGCGTCGACCGCGGGGTCGTCCCCCGTTAGAAGCCGCAAGTCGTCCACGTAATAAGGGTTTGGGAGGAATCGCACATCGAACACTAAATCGGCATCTTTGGGCAGACCATGTTTGAACCCAAACGATACCAATCGAACTTGGAAATCCAAAAAACCGCCATCCAGGCGAAAGACGTCCGAAATGCGTTGACGTAATTGCAGCGAAGTGAGGCCCGAGGTGTCGATCACAACATCAGCCATCCCCCGTAAGACGCCCAACGTTTCTTTTTCCCGACGCAACGCCTCGACCAGGCGACCTTGGGCCTCTAAAGGATGGCGTCGACGCGATAGCTTATAACGATGAATTAAGGTCTCTTCATCAGCTTCCAAGAATAGCACCTGATAAGGAATGTTCGCGTCTTCGAACACTTTGAGTGACGTCTCCATGTCTTGAAAAAAGACGCCTCCACGTACGTCCATGACCAACGCGGCACCCTTAACTTCCGGACTCTTTTGCACCAGTTCGGCAAACTTCGCCGCCAAGTTGGGTGGTAAATTATCCACACAGAAATAGCCGAGATCCTCGAACACCCGCATCGCCTCGGTGCGTCCCGCCCCGGAAAGTCCCGAAATAATTACTAATCGTGCCGCTTCCATGGCCTGCCCTCGCTCCCCTTTGGCGTCCGCTGTCTCTCTAGTGTATCACCCCGCCACGCCCGTGACCGACAAGATTTCGCATGCCGGGATCTCCCCTTGTCCTCTCACCTGATTTCGTGAACCGAGTCCATACCCCCCGATGGATATTGCCTAGTCTATCGACATAGACTTCAGCGTTCACATCACGCGACCCGTCAATCAGGCCACGCGGTAATCTGTCCTGTCATGCGCTGTTCCCAAGATCACATAATGACGGCAATCACGACTGAGGAGGGAGTCCCATGAATCTCGCAATACTCACATCCGGCGGTGATGCTCCCGGGATGAATGCCGCGATTCGGGCCTTTGTGCGTCGTGGCCTGGCCGATGGGCACAAAATTTGGGGAATTCCTCGGGGGTTTGAAGGTCTGGTTCACGGCAAACCCATGCGTCTTACAGCGGCCTCGGTAGCCAACATTCTAATGACCGGCGGTACCATCTTACGCACCTCGCGGTTTACCGCGTTTCACCAGTCGATGGTCAGGTCTCGTGCCGCGGAATCCCTCACTCGGTGGCATCTTGACGGGTTAGCGATTATCGGCGGCAACGGGTCTTTAGCTGGTGCCCGTGCTCTCAGTCAAATCGGGGTCCCCGTAATTGGAATTCCCGCAAGCATCGACAATGACATCGCCGGGACGGACTATAGTATTGGTTTTGACACGGCGATGAACAACATTGTCGCCTCCATAGACAAAATCCGCGACACGGCGTCTGCCCATGAGCGGATATTTGTGGTCCAGGTCATGGGTAATCGGTGCGGCACGCTGGCCATAGCCTCCGGCTTGGCCTGCGGTGCCGAGGCCATTATAATCCCCGAGCGGGTGACGAATTGGGATGCCATTGCAAGGCGACTTCGAGCCACCTATGCCCGAGGCAAACGACATAGTTTCATCATCGTCGCCGAAGGTGCCGGTGACGCCCCATCAGTGGCCTTGGATATTGGTCAACGCACCGGCCATGAGGCCAAATGGGTGGTCCTCGGCCACACTCAACGCGGCGGCCCCCCAAGCGCCCTCGATCGGATCCGCGCGGCGCTATTTGCGTCGCATGCAGTCGAGCTCTTGACCTCCGGACAGCATGGACTGATCACGGGATGGAAAAACAGCGTGGTCCAAGCGGCACCCCTATCCGACGTCGTGGATGGCTTCACCCGTCCTCCATTATTATGGCAAGACCTGGCCGAAATATTGGCGCGATAACGGGGCCGGCGAGGCGAACCACGGACGCAACCATGGTGATCGCGTCGCGGGCATCATGATAGGGGCTGACCTCGTTATAATCCGCACCCCGTTACAGGTAAGTTGAATTGGCTCATCATCACCCACAACATAATGGACAAATGGTGTCGTATCCCTCCGGTAACGCAAGCCCGCCCCGGCTAGACCAACCACATTACGTGATGCCCACCACTGAGATTGGCTGTCCGTCATTCACGACAATCCGGAAGATGAACTCTCTTTCGCCCAACTGGCACAAGCCGGATCGTCCGATTCCCAAAAGAATGGACACTCCTTGCGGTTTTCTAGCAGGAAAATCGCAAGGAGTGTCGAATTATGTCAAGCTAAGAATTTAATCCTAAAGGAGTGTACCGCGGTGGCCTCTTCGTCTCCCGAGCATCCCATCCGATCCCGCGCTGAAAAAGCTCGACAAAAAGCCACCCGTCCGGCGCCATCGACATTGACCGACGAATGGCCGAGTCGCCAAGTTCGGGGACGCTTAGTGCGAGAACGCCAAATCGAGCGTCGTTTTGCCGTGGCGTTTGGGCTCGTCGTCACCCTAACCACCTTTTACTTAATAGCGCGAACCCCCTGGGCCATGGTCTGGCTCCGCCATTGGCACATCACGCTCTAGGCGCATCCAAAATCCACTGCTCGATTGCGATGGCAGCGCCATCCTCTTCAATCGGCGCCGTCACCGCCCGTGCCGCCCGTTTGACGGCATCTGATGCCTGGCCCATGGCAATCCCTAGACCCGACCAGAGCAGCATGTCTGCATCATTCTCCGCATCCCCAATGGCCATCACCTGAGACGCCTCCACCCCGAGCCCACGGGCGACCTCTTGCAACGCCGGGCCTTTACCGACCCCTTGACGAACAATTTCCAGGTAATCCTGTTGAGACTTAAAAACGCGAAATTCTAGTGCATGGTCTCTCGTTTCAATCGTAGGTCTAAATTGATCCAAGGTATCTGAATCGGCCTGGATCAAGATCTTCAGGGGAGGTTCGGGCCAATTTAATAGGTCGTCGCCGTTACGGACCAAAGCTGGGATATGGTTGCTTTCGATGTAATGTCGAGCCCGGCTATCCTCACGCGAAATCCACATTTCGTCACCAATATAGACTTGCGTGAGTAAGTTATGGTCCAAGGCTTGGCGAATGACAAATGTGGCGGCCTCGGTCGACAGCCCGTGGCGAAAAATCGGGGTCGCGGCCGGCATAGATACGGCCAGCCCCCCATTGTACGCAATGAGGGGCCCTGGACGGAGTTGCATTTGAATCCAATACCGGCGGGCCGATTGAACCATGCGGCCTGTCGCCACCATCACCTGAATCCCTCGTGCTTGTGCGCTTTGAATAGCTTGGAGCAATCGAGGCCCAACCTCTCCCGTTGCCTGCACCGAGGTGCCGTCTAGGTCGAGCGCAATAAGCTTTATGTGTGTTTGAATACCCAATGAATTCCTCCTGAGATGATTCCTAATAATAGGGCCCCCCATAGGGCGGGCATAAAGCCACTCACCACAAAACCCGGCACGATAGCCGACACCAACCAGAGCATCAACGCATTAATGACCCAACCAAAAAGCCCCAACGTCAAAAGAGTAATCGGGAAAGTCAGAATCCTCACGACGGGACGCACGATGGTATTCACCAGTCCGAGGGCTACACTCGCCCAAATCACGCTGGCAGTGGTCGCCGCGGATATTCCAAGGCCGAGGTGACTAATGATTCCCAGTCCGACAGCAGTTGCGATAAACACCACGATTAGACGCATCTATGTCTCCTTTCCCAGCTCTGGCTTATAGAGCTCACGTAAGTAGCTTACCACGGCCTCGGCCGCTTTGGTCGTCATGCCGGGCAAGTGGGCCAATTCCGCGACGGAGGATTCCGAGCGCGCCAGCGCTTTTAGGTCAGGAAAATGGCGCAATACCTGTTTTTTCCGCTGTGGGCCAATCCCCGGTACCTCGTCCAGCAATGACCGCAAATTTCTTTTAGACCGCAGTTGCCGATGAAAAGTAATCGCAAAGCGGTGAGCCTCATCCCGAATATGCTGAAGCAATTTTAAAGGCGGCGAATCCCGGTCCAAAATAATCGGCTCTGGTCGCTCGGGCTCGAAGAGCCACTCATGTTCTTTAGCGAGCCCAAACACGGGAACCATCGGGGCATTCACTTCGTGCATGGCCTTATAAGCATACCCGAGTTGACCACGCCCCCCGTCAATAATCAGTAAGTCTGGAGTCTTGGCAAAGCGCTTGGTATGAACGCTGTCCTCGGCGAGTTGCTGATGCCGAAAGCGCCGCATGATGACTTCGCGCATGGACAAAAAGTCATTGGGGCCTTGAACCGATTGGATCTTAAAACGGCGATATTGACTTTTGTCCGGACGACCATGGGTAAACACGACCATCGACGCGACCGACTCCGTTCCCTGCGTGTTCGAGATGTCGTAGCATTCAATGCGGTCAGGAATGTGGTCCAGTCCCAGCGCGTGCTGCAGTCCGAGTAGGGCATCCTCACGTTCGCGATCCTTGACTTCAAGCCGACGCGAAGCCTCATCGCGTGCCAGCATCGCGTTTTGTCGCACCATCGCCAACAAACGCTGTTTCTCTCCGCGTTGCGGCACCTTGAGGTCAATGCGACCTCGGCGCGTCTCACGAAGCCACGGGAGGAGATCATCCGGCTCGTCTGGCAATCGTTCAATTAAGATTTCCGGTGGAATATCTTGGGCACGGCCATAGTACTGCAACAAAAACGCCCGGGCAATTTCCCCATCGTTCGTGCCATCCACCCCGGTTAAGGTCATGGCTTCCCGACCGGTCAGCCGTCCCTCCCGCACCCGAAACACCTGGACATACGCGTCTTGGCTATCCACTACCCAGCTGATGGCATCCAAGTTCCGACCGGCATCCCGTGCCACTTTTTGTTGCGCCGTGATTTCCTCAATGGCCCGCACCTGATCCCGCAGTTCCGCGGCACGTTCAAATTCGAGTCGCGCGGCCGCTTCCGTCAATTGGGACACCAGCGTATCACGCACATCCTCCGCTTTCCCCTCCAAAAACAGTTCCACCGACCGCATCATAGCCCGATAATCTTCTCGGGCAATAAGATTCTGACACGGTGCCGGACAGCGCTTAATGTGGTACTCGAGACAGGGCCGGGCGGCATTTTTGAATTTCATATTGGTACAATTACGGATTGGGAAGATCTTGCGTAACAATCGAATGGTTTCATGAACCGATTGAGCACGAGTGTAGGGCCCAAAGTACCGGCTACCGCTCTCCGAAGGCTTTCGGGCAATCAATAGACGCGGAAAGTCCTCTTCCCAGGTTAATCGCAGATAGGGGTACGCCTTGTCATCCTTGAGCCGGATATTGTAGTGAGGCTGCATCTGTTTGACCAGAGTAGCTTCTAGAATCAGCGCCTCGACTTCTGTGTCTGTGGTGATAATTTCGAAGTCCTCCACATGGCGCATCATCGCGGCGACTTTAGGTGCTAATCGGGCTGGATCTTGAAAGTAGCTTCGCACGCGCTGCTTTAAATTCCGAGCCTTACCTACATAAATCACCTGCCCGGCCCCATCCTTCATAAGATACACACCGGACACATCGGGGAGCCCCTGGCGTTTCTTGTCAAGTGCTTCGGATAGGATCGGTACCACCCCCTTAACTCAAAGACCTCACCGCCCGATGGCGGGCGAGATGTTTTTTCAGGTACTGACCGGTGTAGGACTCACCAACCTCCATCACGTGTTCCGGAGCACCCTCGGCGATGATGGTTCCTCCCGCATCTCCCCCCTCAGGGCCGAGATCAATCACCCAGTCCGCACTTTGAATCACGTCTAAATTATGCTCAATAACCAGCACGGTGTCTCCCTGCGCCACCAATCGCTGGAGTACTCCTAAGAGATGGCGAATATCTTCGGCATGGAGCCCCGTAGTCGGTTCGTCCAGCACATACAGTGTGCGACCTTCCGAACGCCGCGACAGCTCGGTAGCGAGCTTGACGCGTTGGGCCTCACCGCCCGAGAGTGTCGTGGCCGGTTGTCCCAGATGAATATAGCCGAGCCCCACATCCGCCAACGTATCCAATTTGCGCTTGAGGCGACTATGATGCTGAAAAAACTCCGTCGATTCGTCCACCGTCATCTGCAAGACGTCCGCGATGGTCTTGCCGCGATAATGCACTTCCATGGTTTCCCGATTATAGCGACGCCCCTTACAGATTTCACAGGGTACATAGACATCGGGCAAAAAGTGCATCTCGATTTTAAGAATTCCATCCCCCTTACACGCTTCGCAGCGACCTCCCCGGAGGTTGAATGAAAAGCGTCCGGCCTTATAGCCGCGAATCGCGGCCTCATTGGTCCCCGCAAAGATCTCCCGAATTACGTCAAAGGCTCCGGTATAGGTGGCCGGGTTGGACCGGGGAGTACGACCAATCGGGCTTTGGTCAATTGCAATGATCTTGTCCAGATTGTCGATACCTTGAATTTCGTCATGGGCCCCCACCTTCCGGTTTCGTGCTCCATTCAAGCGCACTTCAAGCGATTTCCGTAAAATTTCGTTGATTAGTGTAGACTTTCCAGACCCTGAAACCCCAGTAATGGCCACCATAAGCCCCAGGGGAATGCGGACGCTGAGATCTTTAAGGTTATTCTCACGAGCTCCACGGATGGTAATCCAGCGGTCCGATGGCGCCCGACGTTGTGCAGGCAGCGGTATTTCTCGGCGATGCGACAGATACTGTCCAGTCAAACTTTGAGGAACCTCCATGACTTCTTCCGGCGTCCCTTGGGCGACCACGTGGCCGCCGTAAGCGCCGGGACCAGGACCGATATCGATGAGATAATCGGCCTCGAGCATGGTCTCTTCGTCGTGCTCCACCACCAGAACCGTGTTCCCTAAGTCCCGCAGCCTCTTCAAGGTTCCGATCAAGCGGTCATTATCGCGTTGATGAAGACCAATGGAGGGTTCATCCAGGATGTAAAGCACCCCCATCAGCGACGAGCCAATTTGGGTGGCTAAACGGATCCGCTGCGCCTCCCCCCCAGAGAGTGATCCGGCGGCCCGGGATAACGTCAGATACGACAGACCCACATCCATTAAAAAGTTGAGACGTGCCAGGACTTCCTTCAAGATTGGGGCTCCGATAAAAGCTTGCCGTTCCGCCAAGCCCAAATCCTGGAAAAAGTCTCGAGCTTTCACAATCGAAAGACTCGTCAACTGCGCAATGGAGAGCCCCCCGACGGTAACCGCCAACACCTCAGGCTTCAGTCGCTGGCCGTGACAGACCGCACAGGCTCGTGATGTCATATAGTCTTCCACTTCGGATTGGGCCGACTCACTTCCCGCTTCTTTATAGCGCCGCTCTAAAATTGGGATGACCCCGTGATAACGAAATTCTTGGTGGTGCGCACCATAGTGACTATCAAACGTAAACGGCACCGGCTCGGGGTATCCATATAACACGATCTGTTTGTGCTCCTCCGGTAATGTCTGATACGGCGCATCCAGAGCAATCCCCGCCGTCTTGGCCACGGTTAGTAATAAGTCCGGATAAAAGCGGCTGGTGGCCCTCGCGAAGGGTGCCACTGCCCCTTGGCGCAGACTGAGGCTTGGGTCTGAAATCACCAGCTCGGGATCCACCTCCAATTTGAAACCCAATCCCGAACAAGCCGGACACGCACCATACGGCGCGTTGAAACTAAACATGCGTGGTGTCAGTTCTTCTAGCGAAATCCCGCAATGGGCGCAGGCCAGATCCCGCGCAAACACTTCGGCGGATTCTTCGGGTGGTCCCACCTCAACCACGCTGCCGGACAACTCCAACGCATGGTCGATCGACTCGGCGAGCCGTGACACCACCGAAGGTTTAATCACAATGCGGTCCACCACCACCGATATCGTGTGTTTCTGATTCTTATTTAAACTCGGGGGTGTCTCTAACTCCACCAGAGAACCATCGACTCGGGCGCGGGTATAGCCTTGTCGTAACATGTCGGCTAAAATTTTGTCATGCGTCCCCTTGCGGCCGCGGACAACCGGCGCTCGCACCTCGAGCCGAGTTCCTTCGGGCTTGGTCATGATATGGTCGACCATTTGCTCAATGGTCTGCTGAGCCACCGGACGTCCACACTGCGGACAATGCGGTTGCCCAACCCGTGCGTAGAGGAGGCGGAGATAATCGTAGATTTCGGTCACAGTCCCCACCGTACTCCGGGGATTATGGCTGGTGGTTTTTTGGTCGATCGAGATCGCCGGTGAAAGCCCCTCAATACTGTCCACGTCAGGCTTATCCATCTGACCCAAAAACTGTCGCGCATAGCTGGATAGCGACTCGACATAGCGGCGTTGTCCTTCCGCATAGATGGTATCAAATGCCAAGGACGATTTCCCAGACCCGGATACACCGGTAACGACGACCAATTGGTCCCGGGGAATATCCACCTGAATATCCTTCAGATTATGCTGGCGCGCACCGCGCACTTTGATCCATGAGCTACCCATGTGTACTGTTCTTGCCTCCTGCTCGTTTCGTCGTAATCGGACGCTCTTGTTCGAGTTCCATTAAGAGGTCCCGTAACATTGCTGCGCGCTCAAATTCCCAATTGCGACTCGCGTCTTTCATATCTTTGCGTAGCTTATTGGCCATGGTCACCCGTTCCCGCGGTGTCATCTCTTTCATTGGCTTATCGACCGGGACATCGGGGCTCGCCTTGGTAGCCTGAATGATCGCGCGTACTTCTTTCGTTACCCCTTTGGGTACAATGTGGTGTTCTTGGTTAAATTCTTCTTGAATGGTCCTACGCCGATTGGTTTCATCAATGGCCTGACGCATCGAATCCGTCATCTTGTCCCCATACATGATAACCGAGCCTTCAAGGTTTCTGGCCGCCCGGCCAATGGTTTGGACCAACGACGTCACCGAGCGTAAATACCCTTCCTTATCGGCATCTAAAATTGCCACCAATCCGACCTCAGGCAAATCCAGCCCTTCCCGCAACAGGTTGATGCCGACCAGGACGTCAAACTCTCCCAATCGCAGGTCACGAATAATGGCCATACGTTCTAAGGTATCAATGTCGGAATGAAGATAGCGGACCCGAACCCCATGTTCACGCAGGAATTCGGTTAAGTCCTCCGCCATGCGTTTGGTTAAGGTGGTCACCAATACCCTCTGCTCCCGCTTCGTCCGATTGCGAATCTCCGCTAGTAGATCATCAATTTGACCCTTGGTCGGCTTCACCCGAATCATGGGATCCAAGAGTCCCGTAGGACGCACGATTTGTTCGACCACCTGCGTCGCGACTTGACGTTCATAGGGCCCCGGGGTGGCGGAAACATACACCACGTGCGTCAAGTGGGATTGAAACTCGTCGAACGTTAAAGGTCGATTATCGAACGCCGAGGGAAGCCGAAATCCGTGCTCGACTAAACTTTCTTTTCGGGACCGGTCCCCACCGTACATTCCGCGAATTTGGGGTGCCGTGACGTGACTTTCATCGATTAGGGTTAAAAATTTCTGAGGAAAATAATCCAACAGGGTGTAAGGCGGCTCCCCTGGAGCCTTTCCGGTAAAGTGCCGCGAGTAGTTTTCGATGCCGGAACAAAACCCGACTTCCTCGAGCATTTCCAAGTCATATTGCGTGCGTTGCTCAAGCCGCTGTGCTTCCAAGTCCTTGCCGAGGTCTCGCAAGGTCTTCAATCGCGACGCCAGTTCGGCCCGAATAGTTTGGATTGCCGGCGCCCTGCGATCTCTTCCCATGACATAGTGGGACGCCGGATAAATGGCCACATGATCGCGTTCCCCGAAAATTTCCCCGGTCAGGGCATCGAATTCTCGGATCCGTTCAATCTCATCCCCGAATAGCTCAATGCGAATCGCCTGCTCGCTTTGGTTCGCGGGGAACACTTCGATGACATCGCCATGGACCCGAAACTTTCCCCGCACAAAGTTGGCATCATTACGTTCATATTGGATATCGACCAGTTTTCGTAAAATACTCTGTCGGTCACGCTCGGTGCCTACCCGTAACGAGAGTACCAGTTCTCGATAATCCTCGGGAGAACCTAACCCATAAATACACGACACACTGGCGACCACAATGACGTCGGTCCGTTCCAGCAAGGACGACGTCGCAGAATGACGGAGTTTATCAATTTCGTCGTTTATTTGGGCATCTTTCTCGATGTACAAATCGGTTTGCGGAATATACGCCTCAGGCTGATAGTAGTCATAATAACTGACAAAGTATTCCACCGCGTTATAGGGAAAAAAAGCCTTTAGCTCTCCGGCTAACTGAGCCGCTAGGGTCTTGTTCGGAGCCACTACCAACGTCGGCAGGTTCGCATCGCGAATCAGGTTAGCCATGGTAAATGTCTTGCCGGAGCCAGTCACCCCAAGGAGGACTTGTTCCCGATAACCTTTCCCTATTCCTTGGGCAAGTTTTTGTATCGCTTGGGGCTGATCCCCTGCCGGCTCATACGGGCTCACCAGTTGGAACGCTGACATCAAACCCGCCTCCCTTTTTTGCCACTCCCCGATCCTATCCCTTCACACCCATTTTTTTCAAGAGCACCGCAATGGCCCGTTGGAGTTGGGGATCTTGTGCGGGATTGTCCGACGGGAACACATTCGGGGGCTCCTGGTCATAGACATTAGGGATCAATCCCTTGTGTTCAATATATTGCCCGTTTGGGGTATAGTACTTGGCCACGGTAAGCTTCAGGGCTGCGTGATGGGCCAGCGGGATGAGTTCTTGAACAATCCCTTTACCGTAGGTTTTGGTCCCCACTAAAGTTCCCCCTTGACGCTCTTGAATCGCCGCCGAAAGAATTTCCGCGGCCGAAGCCGTGTTGCCGTTAACGAGGACCACGATAGGCAATTTGGTTCCGGGCCCGGTGGAATCGAGCGTTTGGTTGTTGGCCGGATTCTTATAATGCAGTGATACCACCGGACCCTTTGGCACCAACACGTTCGAGGCTTGAAGGGCTTGGGTGACCTCCCCACCGGGATTGTCCCGTAAGTCGAGCAGGATTCCCTTGGCGCCTTCTCGTTCAAGCTGATGGATCTGATTCACGACCTCCGACCCCGTGTTATTACCGAATTCCATAATATTCATATAGGCAACGTGATGCGGCATCATAAAGCTGTAAACAGTCGGAAGGGCTACCACAGCACGCGTTAAGTGGTAAACCTGACTCCTCCCATGGTCCTGAATCGTAATCGCCACGATGGTACCCGCCTTGCCGCGTATCATGGAGACAGCCTGCGCCGGCCCCAGTACCGACACCGGTTTACCGTTGACCGCCGTAATAATCTCCCCCGTCTGGAGACCAGCCTTAGAAGCGGGAGAATGCGCAAACACTTGCTGGATGGTCAATTGTGGCGTATTAATAGAAACTTCGATGCCGATACCGGTGAATGTCGGATTAAGTTGCGACTGGAAACTTTTGTTCTGCGCGGAAGAAAAATAATTAGAAAATTGGTCATGCAAAGTCCCTACCATCCCGTTAATAGCCCCTGCTAATAACTGATGCGGCGTATTATGCCAAATCGTATCGCCTCGAATCGATTGATAGACTTCGAGAAACCGACTGAATTGTTGGCTTTTTTCCATACTCACCGGGATTCGATGGCCGCCCAGCAGACCGTCTCGGCCTGCCCACCACGTACCCGCCGAAGATCCTGCCATGAGTAACACGGTGAGTGTCGCCCAGATCCACCATCGACGCCGCTGCATGTGGCCCCTCCTCACATTCTTCAATTATATCACGCCTCAGGGACCCCGCAGGAGTACACGAGATCCGCAGTAAGATCCTCCTTATTAGACCCGAAGAAAGCGACGCAACGCCACTAAACTAGCCAATCCCCCGACAAAAAATCCGCCGATCAGGGTGAACATCAAGACTTCGTGCATCACCGCGTGCAGTGACGCCAAGGGCCAGAAGGGCAACGCCGCCGCCGCAGCACCGGTTAGCCAACGATATCCCCCATCCACCACGCCATCCGCGATCAGGGCCCCCAAGAGTCCTAATATGAGGCCCTCCAGCACAAACGGCCAACGAATAAACCAATCGGTCGCACCGACTAATTTCATCACCTGCACTTCCCGGCGCCGCGCAAATACTGCCAACCGAATGGTATTGACGATGATAAACAACGTCGCCAGTCCCAGCAGTCCTTCGACCCCCCAGCCCACCCACTTTAAGATGGTGGACAGCTTGGTTAACCGATTCACGACTTGCCCCTCATAGACCACCGTCCGTACGATCGGTTGCTGTTTAAATTTTTTCGCCAACTGAGGAATGTCTTGCGGATGGTACGTGAACACGTCATAGCCGTCAAATAACGGATTCGACTTCGCCATCAATTCGACTAAACCCCGCTGATTGGGAAATTCTTGTTTCAGGTTATTAGCCGCCTGCGCTTTCGTAAAGAAATCCATCTTACGCACATTCGGCCAATGTCGAGCCGTTTTGAGCAGCGCGTATTCCTGGGCGCGGGTCACCTTGGGATTTACAAAGACGCGCATCTCGACTTGACTTTGCAAGACGGACGTCACGTGGTTGACATTGGTCGTCACCACCAAGAAAAAAGACAGCACGAACATGGAAATCGCCACCGTGGATACCGACGCCAACGACATCCAGCTGTTACCGATGAGGTTGCGACCGGTTTCGCCCAGTACATATTTTAGGCCATTAAGATTCATAGCCATACTCTCCTCTAGCGTCGTCCCGGGATATTCGCCCCTGCTCAATCGCGACGACACGTCGCTGCATTTGGTTCACGATGTCTTTGGCGTGGGTCGCCATAATCACAGTCGCACCCCGTCGGTTAATTTCGACAAATAGTTTCATAATGTCACGTGACGTTTCCGGATCGAGATTTCCTGTGGGTTCATCCGCAATCACATAAATCGGGTTATTCACTAGAGCCCGCGCGATCCCCACACGCTGTTGCTCACCGCCCGACAACTGATGCGGAAAGTTGTCCCGTCGTCGATTAAGACCCACCAGTTCCAATACCTGCGGCACCCGCTTATGGATGTCTCGAGACGATGCGCCGACCACTTCCATCGCAAATGCCACGTTGTGGTATACGTTTCGCTGCGGTAAGAGCTTCACATCTTGAAACACCACGCCCAACTGGCGTCGTAAGCGGGCTATTTGTCCACCCCGCAAGCTGGATAATTTAAATTGGTCGACGTAGACCTCACCGTGACTCGCCAATTCTTCCCGATACAGCAATCGGATCAAGGATGATTTCCCCGCGCCACTCGGCCCAACCACGAAGACAAACTCTCCACGACGGATAGTAAGCGAAGCATCCACCAGGCCATAGTGGCCGTTCGGGTACCGTTTGCTAACTTTATCCAATCGGATCACAGGCACACCCCTCTTGATAGCTTTTCTTTGGATATATTTCGACATGAATCGAGACAATCCTGCCGTTCCCGAAAAGTGGAAGGCGACACGAATACACCAGGCCCTTATCCTCACGACTCCACCTGCGTCATGGCAACCGATACGACCGGTTTCAGCAAACAAAAGTTGGACAGGATTTGCAATCGGCGGACCTCTTCGACATAGCTAAGCCTCTTAACTCGCATGCTATAATGCCACTAACCATGTGAGACGAGAGGAGCCCCTGGATGCCATCGTTCGTCTCCCTAGGGATCGCGTTTTTAGCCGGTTTGGCTTCGGTGTTATCGCCTTGTGTGTTGCCTCTAATCCCGTCCTATCTCACCACCATGGCGGGAACCGCTTTGACGGCCGATGCGGTAATAAATCACCAGGTTCGCGGCCGGGTCATCCAGAATGCGTTGCTCTTTGTGTTGGGATTCTCGGTGATTCTCGTCGCAGCGGGCTTGACCGCGAGTTCTCTCGGACTGTTTGTATCCCATCATCGACGACTCATCGCAGAATTAGGTGGTATTCTCATCATAATTTTTGGGTTAGAAATTAGTGGACTGATCGATATCGGCATTTTCAAACGCGACCTCCACGTGGGCGTGCATCGCTCTCGACAATGGTCCTCCTTAGTTATGGGTTTAGTGTTTGCGGCGGGATGGACTCCGTGCGTGGGACCAATCTTAGCGAGTGTCTTGATTATGGCAGCCGATTCCCACACGGTTTGGTCAGGAGCGGCGCTGCTAACGAGTTACGCCATAGGACTTGCGGTGCCGTTTATCGCATTGGCAGTGTTTTTGGGTCAAGCCACCCGCTGGGTTCGTCAGCTTGGACGGTACCTCCCCTGGATCGAACGGATCTCGGGAGGGCTCTTGGTGATACTCGGGGTATTGCTCCTTACCGGATGGTTTGATCTCATCCCGAATCTGGTCACCAGCAACCTGGCATGGTAGGCGACAAGACTCCCACCACGACCTAAGGTTTTATTGTACGCCAAGAACCCGTGCCTGTAAATCAAAATCTCCCCACTCACAATCGATGTGGGTGGGGAGATCTACCCGCCTACTAACCGCCCCAACCGGATCCACCCGCACTTGACGAGGAGGTCGGACTCGTGGATGAACCATTGCTGCCGGAGGTAGAGGTAGCGGATCCCGTAGCCAGGGATGGAGTGGCAACCCACCAGGTGCCGAGTAGCCCTTGTCCGTTAGCTTGACCCGCCTTTGAGTCTCCCGAATAAAGATAGAGCGGATGTCCGTTATACTCAACCTGATTCCCATGGGAATCAGAGACCACACTGACTGTACCGGTCACCGCAGCGGATCCGGTCACGTTGGTCGACGCGCCTAACAGCGGATGCCATAGGGCACTACAAGACCCGTTGCAATGAGACACCCCGGGAGAATCCTTAGTAAAGTAATATAGGGTATACCCCTTAGAATCTTGGAGAACATTTTCGGTTTTGCCCCGTACCGTCGCGGATCCGACTCGTATCGAATTGGTGACGTTCGTCCCCTTGACCGTAGAAGCGGTAGGTGAAGGAGAAGCGCTGGTGTTGCCACCGCCTCCATAGGATCCCGTGCTTCCGGTTGCCGCCGTAGTGCCACACCCGGCTATCACCAGGGCCAGGCCCACGCTTCCCATGAAGATCCCTAAACTTTTCCGAGATGACCCGATACGATGCGCTTGTGACCGATATGGCATATGGTTAACCCTCCTCATCCAATAAAAAGTCTCCGGCCGACTCTATGCAATGCGTGCGCATTCTAAACGCCCACGCCCGTTTCAGGAAAGAAGCGCCCATTGTGCTTAAGGGAGAGATTCTTAAACGGCCAGGGCAGTCCCGCGGCCTTTTCGGACACAATGGGCACAACATCGAATGGCTCTCTACTAGGTACAACGTAAAGGATCTCGACTTTGGATCACCCCGCCACTATTTTCTAGGGTGTCCTGGGAGACTAGGAGAGGAGGTCAATCCAACACCCGGCGGTATCTTTACCCCACTCGACTGTGGGGACTCTTGGGGGTTTTGGCCTCACGATGAACCTGATGGAGAATCCGTAGCGCCTCTCCCACCCGTTGAGGTTGACCTAATATTTCTGTAAAAATTGCCACTGCGCGTAAAGCCTGGTGACGACTGGGACCGAGGCGTCGATTATCCATGACGGATCACCTCCCCAGGAACCCGGTCGGACATGCTTGCTTGATTCGCAAGCGCTTGGTCTAGGAGGACCCGAAGCACTGCGGATGGACGTTGGTGGGATTTTTCGGCTAATGCCCGAATTTGCTGTATTTGACGACGAAAGACTCGATATTCCGCATGGCACAAATCTTGGGGTTGTTTCATAGGGATCGCCTCCTTATCCTCTATGTTAAAGCCTGCCCATTACGAAATTATTACACACCACTGAGGCTTAGCTTAAAAGATCCTGGCAATGCCTGAAGGACTACATGGTTAGTCCTTCTTAAAACCGGCATGACACCGCACATGGGATCGACCATCTCAATTCCATTACCTGGACGTCCAGGGTAGATCGTTTGATCAAGAGGACGGCCCAGGCTTTTGGTAGAGGGGCTTCGCACCCACACCGCATACGCTGGTGGGTTTAGCCGTTTTCTCCTTCGATAAACCGAGACAACGCTTCATACATCGCAACCCATCAATTGTTAGCGCGTCGTGGTCTGACGCGATTCTGACCGCGAAGGGCTAAGTATACTCCCGCTCCGATGAGAAAAGCTCCGCACCAAAACGGCCACTCAAAGCGTTCGCCGAGCCAGAACCAACCCAGGATGCCGCCCACGACCGGCTGAAAAAATAGATAGAGCCCTCCAGTTCCCGCCTCCACGCGTTTCAGGCCCAGGTTCCATAAGAAAAATGCCAAAGCGGTAGACACCAGGCCGAGATAACCCACATACCCTATGAAACGTGGTTGGGCGTTTAAAATATCAATTAAGTGACGCCATGACATCTGAGAAAAGGCCAAAGGCGTCATCAGGACAAAGGCGACGGCCATCGCGTATGAGGTCACGGCTAGAGCTGAATAGGACGTGGGTAAGGTCTTAACCAACACCGACATCCACGCCCAACTGAGAGCCGCAATGGCTAAAATCATCTCTCCCAATCGGACATGAGGAGTATAAACACCCATCCCAACCATGAGCACGACGCCCAACGTCGCCAAAAGAATCGCCCCAACTTTGGAACCGGTAATGCGCTCTCGCAAAAGAAGATACGCAAAAATTACCATAAAGGCTGGCGTTCCGGCGGTAATCAAAGACCCTAACTGTGCCGTCGCCAGTTTAGTGCCGATAAATTGAGCAGAGATAGATATTCCATAACCGACAATGCCGATTTGAGCTATTCGAAACCAGTCTCGCCGTGCAATACGCCAAGACACTTCCATACATAAGGCGCCTATAAGCAATGCCCCTAAGGCCACGCCATAGCGTAACCACACCAGCATCAGGGGTGGAATGACCGTCAGCACGATCTTACTCACCACGTACATGCTCCCCCAAATTGCTGCAGCCATCGAAAGCCATAGGGCACCCCAACCCGGGCTGTTCACCGACGCCGTCCCCCTATTTACCGCTCGTGTTAAAATGATAGCATCAAGGCACCGCGCTTAGGAGATTTTTGAGAGGAGTCTGTAACCGATGGAAGTGTTAAAGGTTCATCCCCGTGGATATTGTTATGGCGTGGTCGATGCGATTACGCTAGCAAAAAAGATTGCTCGGGACCCCGAGGTCCCGCGCCCTATTTTTATCTTGGGGCAAATCGTGCATAACCGGCACACGGTGCTAGAGCTTGAAGAGTTCGGGATTAAGACGCTTGATGGAGGGTTACGGATCGAATTGCTCGATCAGGTGCCGGACGGCTCCACCGTGATCTTTACAGCCCACGGCATATCTCCAGCCGTAAAGGCCAAAGCCGAAGCTCGCGGTCTCCGTTGCTATGACGCCACCTGTCCCGATGTGACCAAAACCCATACGTTAATCAAAGAGAAGATTACGGAGGGATTCGCGATTATCTACATTGGTACTAAAGGGCATCCCGAACCTGAGGGCGCCATGGGCGAAGCACCCCCAGCCAAGGTCGCGTTGGTCACCACCATCGATGATATCGACAGTCTCCCGTTTAAATCCGATGAGCCCATAGCGATCATGACCCAAACAACGCTGAGCCAGTGGGACACTCAAAATATTATCGAGGAACTCCTCAAGAAATATCCCGACGCCGAGGTTCACAATGAGATTTGCATGGCGACTCAATTGCGCCAAGAGGCAGCAGTAAAAATCGCCGAAGAGGTCGATATGGTCGTCGTCGTGGGTGATCGGCGGAGCAACAACTCCAATCGTCTGGTCGAAGTGGTCGAAAAGATATCTCACAAGCCGTCCGTGCGTGTCGAAAGCGTCGATGACCTGCGGCGCGAATGGTTCGACGGATTTCAACGGATTGCCGTTACGGCGGGCTCGTCGACTCCGAGCCCCATCACACGAGCTGTCATTCAGCAGCTAGAAGCATGGGGCAAAACGTACCAAGAGCATCCCTAATGTCTCACACTGCCAAGCTCCACAGAAGAAAAAGCACCCCCCTCCGACGGAGGGGGGTGGTACAAAAGAGTGTCGGCACGGCCTGCGTCTCCCGGATCCCTACGGACCCAGTAACAGCAGCGTACGGGAGGGGGACGACCGTGTTCGGGATGGGAACGGGTCAACACTCCCGGCGCAACGCACCGACA
>DAHWKJ010000087.1 GCA_027343695.1 Sulfobacillus sp.
CACCTATATGAAGACCGTATTACATCTGACGTATGGCCACGTGTTGGTGGACCTTACATGGTTGACGTTGTCGTACATCGTATTGGTGATGCTCGTGGGGTGGCTTAGTGATATCGTAGGTCGCAAACCCTTGTCCATTTCCTGTGCGATTGTGGCCGGAGTCGGTGGAATCCTGATGTTCAATACCACCTCTCCCCATACGTTTATGGCTATCGGGTTGATTGCCTATCCGGCATGGGTGGGGCTAACCTGGACACTCGGCATTACATACGTAAGCGAAATATTTCCGACAGCGGTTCGTGGGTCGGGATTTGGGTTATCCGTCGGGGTAGGCCGTATCACGTCGATATTTGCTCCTCTTATGGCGGGCGCATTGGCAACGACGGTGGGTCTGGCGGGATCGTTCAAAATCGCAGCATTAGTCTGGGTCCTCTACATTATCGGGTTTAGTATAGGAAGGGAAACTAAAGGGCTCACGCTGGAAGAGATTGAGTTGATGGAGGCGTCGGATGTAACCGAAGCCGTGGAACGGCGCGCATGATGAGAGAGCTGGAGGTGTAGTGCTGTAGTGAAAAAAACGGTAGGGATAATGGGTGGTTTAGGACCTCTGGCGGGGGCTCACTTTTACCGGCGATTAGTCGAGAAGACGCCAGTGATGGACGAGTCGGAGCATCTACCGGTCCGTCTCTGGAGCGCACCCGATCTTCCAAGCCGGTTGGATCATATGCGAGGACATGGCCCGTCTCCTGGCCCGGCGTTGATACGCATAGCTCAAGGATTAGTGGCCGTCGGGGCCGATTTCTTGGTGATTCCGTCGAGTACCACTCATTACTACTATGACCAGATCGCGGCGGCGGTGAAGCCCGTGCCGATCCTTAATCTACTCGAGGAGGTGTCGCTCGCTATCGCTAGGACCGACGCACGTACCGTAGGCATTTTGGCGACCACGCCGACGATAGAGTTTGACTTATATCACAAAGCCTTTGCAAGGCACGACATCATACGGCGTTATCCGGATCAGAGGTCGCAAGAAGAAGTGATGGACGTCATTATGGCCGTCAAGACGGGCCAACCCGCATCAGAACAGGCTATGAAACTCTTGGAAATTGCCCGACGACCCTGGATGGATGGTTGCGATGGCTTGGTCTTAGCGTGTACAGAAATTCCTGTGGTGTTTGCCCATGGGGCATGGGATTCCGTCGATCCACGGGAGCTATTTGATGCGACCGATATTTTGGCGGACGCGACGATCCGAGCGAGTAGATAACACGAGGACAATGAGGGGGTGACCAGATGACAGTTGCGGAGTTCATGGCTAAGGAAATTCGTCGAAGAGGTGTCGAGTATGCTTTCGGAATTCCTGGCGGCGAGGTCGCTACGATCTTGGACGCTCTTCACCAGGAAGGCATTGAATTTGTGTTGACCAGCCATGAAGCAGGGGCCGCATTTATGGCGGATGCCTATTATCGTCGAACGGGTAAGATCGCCGTGGTTTTGGCGACGCTTGGACCGGGAGCCACCAATGCCGTTTCCGGCGCGGCACAAGCGTATTTGGATCGTTCACCGATTCTGTTTGTGACCGGTGCGGTGAGCACGGACCTTAAAGATGTGTATCCCCATCAGATTTTGGACCATGTGGAAATGTTTCGTCCGGTAACCAAGTGGTCTCAAGAAATCAGTGCAGACAATGTGGGAGGAGCTCTTCATGAGGCTTTTGCAGCGATGCAATCCTTTGCCCCAGGACCCGCCCATATAGATTTGCCGGTCGACGTGGCTCTCCAGATCGTCACTGGGGGTCTAACTCCCAATGAAGTGGGAAGCCCAGGTGCAGACGATAAGTCAGCGACGCTGCGGCAAATCGTCGCTCAAGTGGACTCTAGTCGATGCCCCGTCTTCATTGTCGGTCTCGAAGCTGCGGACAAGAAAACCAGAGACATTTTACGAACCGTTGTTAACACCCACAAGATTCCGGTATTGACCACTTATAAAGCCAAGGGGGTTTTGGAAGAGTCGCATCCTTTAAGTCTGGGAGCAATCGGATTGAGTCCCAGTTATGACAAAATTGCGGTGGAGTACTTGAGGTCCGCTGATCTTGTAATGGCCCTAGGGGTAGACCCCGTAGAGTTACGCAGCGATTGGTTAGCCGTGTGGTCCTCTCTTCAGCCGATAGGGGTAGGCCAGGATTGCAGACGATTCCCCGGATTTCCCTTTTCGGTCACTTGGTCCGGACATCCGGGGGACTTCTTAGCGGGTCTGAATGCGCTTGCGACATCCCCTCACAGGCCGACACCCGATGCATCGTTGGAAAGACTCCGAGCGCAGCATCAGGAACGATGGCACGCGGCTGACGAGCGAACGGCCACATTACGGGCAGGAATTTTGGCTCCGCACCACATTCTGCGGGTCATCAACGAGCAATGCTCGGGCGCGATCGTGACGATTGACACGGGGGCGATGCGGATTGCTGCCAACCATTTGATTCACGCATCGCACCCTAATCAAATATTGCAGTCGAATGGCCTCGGAACCATGGGCTACGCATTGCCTGCGGCCATAGGAGCCCAAATTGCCGAACCAGATGCGCGCGTGGTTGCCCTGACAGGCGACGCGGGACTATTGATGCTGATGGGGGAACTGTCAACAGGTGCGGCCCGTCGCTTGCCTATTGTGGTCATCGTATTCGTTGATCAGTCGCTGTCGTTGATTGACTTAAAGCAATCGCGGATGCATTACCATCACGTAGGTGTCGATGTCTTTGCCCCAAACTTCGCAGGGATCGCGGAGCAATTTGGAGGTGTCGGGTTCATATCGGGATCTGTCGAGGAGTTCCGCCAGCAATTGGAGATGGCGCTCAGCACGCGTGATCGTCTGACAATCATACACGTTCCGGTGGATCCCGCGGCTTACGATGCGCTGATGTAGGGGCGGATCCGACTGAACCAAAGCGGGTGGCGGTAGATGCGTCGCCCGCTTTGGCGTACGGATGCCGAGTTCCCCGTTTACCGGCCCATCATGGACTCAGGGGCGCGAACGGCGACGACTTCGGATTTGGCTACGATGAGGTCTTTGGCATACACCTGGCTTACCACGATCACCTTTTTCGCACCAATCTCTTGAATCTGTCCCCGTACTATCAATGTCTCACCCAGGGGCGTGGGCTTGAGAAAATCTACCTTGAGACCCCCGGTCACACAACGCGGCACGGGTGCCTGATCGCCGGGTTCATGCCCTGCTTGACGGTACAGCGCGAGTGCTGCTGAACCCGTACTATGACAATCGATGAGGGAGGCCAAAAGACCTCCGTACACGAACCCCGGAATGGCCGTGTGAAAGGCCTCCGGTCGATATTCGGTGACAGTCTCTTCACCCTCCCAGCGTGTGCCAAAGTGGTGTCCTACTTCGTTGTTGCGACCACAACCATAGCACCACGCATAATCGTCGGCATAATATTCCTGAATGCACCGACTGCGGTCGATTCCGTCCACTGTTGTCATCCTTCCCCTGTGAAAGTTCCGGGTTGCTATTCGAATTTCTCTTCTTAATATACTGCGTGGGGAGTCACAAGGGGAAGTGCGCACGGGCATAGGCCTTCATCAGGGTCACTGAGATGGATGGGAGGCCAGTAGCGAGATCTCAGGTATCGCGGGCATTGCATGACAAGCGAGCGCCTAACCACCAACCGTCCAATAATTTGCATAAAGCCTGTCGGTGACCGGATTGAAGTATTTTACGGTTCCGTGAATGTTTTTAGCGTGTTCGTTATACCCAATGACTCGAGCGTAACCCATGGGAAACCATGGCATCCACAAAACCGGTAGATGCTTGACCATATACTGTTGATAGCTGTCCATGCGTTGCTTCACGGTCGTAGGAGTGCCTGGTTGGTAGGTTTTCTGAATCAGGTTGTTAAGGGTTGCGCTCTGGTATCCCCCCATGTTCTCACCGGCCCCACTAGCAAACAGGTTACCGCCTGTGGGGTAGTAGTCTAATTGGTAGGTCCAGCCTCCACCCCAATATCCGATATCCCATTGTGAGGGGTGACTTTGGTTGATGGTTCCCAGTAATTCACTAATAGGCATCTGTCGTAAGGTAATCTGGATGCCTTCGCGAGCCCAATCCGTTTTGATAAGTTCCATCATGCGGGTGGTGGTGACACTGCCGGATGCATAAAGCATTGGGAATGCAAGACGTTGACCATGACGTGTCATGGTCCCGTTGACGTTATGCCACCCGTGGGACTCCAGTAATTTAATACCCGCGCTTGGATTAAAGGGATAGGGATTGGACAAATGCGAGTCAATGTAAATGGTCTTTGGAGTCGGAGGGATTGGACCGAAGGTGGGGACACCGGAGCCGTGATACAGGGCTTGGATAATGCCCTGTTGGTCGATGCCCATTTGTAAAGCCTGTCGTATATAGAGCTTGGAAAAAATCGGCCCCATGCCATTGGCAGCCTTGGGATTGAAATTAATAACCATATAATTAGCTCCGAAGAGATAGGTAGAGGTTTGAACGTCGTTAGGTAAGCTAATATGCCCTAAAGATGGGGGAAGATAACCTACGGAAATGCTCCCGTTCTTAAGTCCAAGGACCTCATTGCTAGAGGATGTTTCATATTGAAACACCAGGCGAGAAATGGATGCTTTATGGCCACCAAACTGATTATTAGGGACCAAGGACCAGTAATTATTAGGTTGCCATGACTGGAAATGGAAGGGACCGTCCACTACCTTGTAGAGCGGATTAGTGGGGGAATTGGCAACGGATTGTAAGAATTTCAATTCATGATTAAGATGCCCCGGATACTTATCCCAAATGGCCTTAGGCAGAGGCCAAATTTGAGTCAAACCATTATGAATGAACCATGTCGGGTTGACCGCGTGGGCAAGATGGATCACGACCGTGTCCGGGCCATTAGCCTGAACACTTTGCCATAGTGAGGGTACACCTCCGCTACCTGCTGCCCCATATGGCCAAGGAGAGTGAGAGGCCGAGGCTGCTTTGATAAGGTTCCATGTAAAGACAATATCTTGGGCAGTGATGGGCGAGCCGTTCGACCATTTGTATTTGTGACCAAGTGTCAGGGTATAGGTGGTTTCTGCCGGATTTACATGAATATTGGTGATGAGGGATCGCGAAAAATCGACTTGGCTTGACTTATTCAAGTAGACCATGGGGCGATACATCAAGAAATGCACATCGAGGTTATACGAAGAGTAGGCGGAGGCACTAAACACGGGTAAAAACCAGTTGGGAGCGGCATCCGGTGGCAATGCCACCACCACAGTTCCTCCAGGGTGTGCAGATGCCTTGGTCGCGTGTGCTCCACATCCCGTGAGACTGGCGATTAAGGTGAGAGCGGCGGCTATTTTTAGCTTGTTGCCGACAATTCGCATGGGCGTAACCTCTTTCTTGAAGTAGTGTACGAAAATGAACCATGATTAAAAATGAGTATATGAAGAAACAGAGGATCCTGTCTAATGCTGAATTTGATGAATTGGACAATATAATCGATCTAGATTGGATCGGACGCGGGCCACGGGGAAGTCAGGGCATCCCTGGGAGGGCCACGGCAATAGGCCTGGTCCCTATCGTTACAACGATCTAGACGTGATGGGGTAGGGATCCGTGAAAGGACTAGGCCTCGTATTAGTAATGACGTGCATGATATCATGACACTAATTCAGAAAGGGGTTTGTCGATGGGAATCTCACACTTTGAGCGAGACCAAGATGCTGCTCGCCACGACCTTTTAGAACAGTATCGTTCGGTGAGGATGA
>DAHWKJ010000090.1 GCA_027343695.1 Sulfobacillus sp.
AGTCGGGCTAATAAATTGTTGGCCGAGCCGCTCCAAGGCAAGTAACAATCCCCGCCGACCTTCCTCGTTGGCGGCCGCAAGAAACATCACATCAGCCTCTGTCATGTTGTAGTGTTCGGCAAGATACGCAAGGGCTGCGTCGTCCGGCACCAATCGTTCACTTGTCCATGCGCTCAATTGCGAATCAGTGGCCCCAGCTGAGCGAAGCAAGAACCAAAAGATGTTGTGTCGGCCCTGATCGTCTGTGCCCGGGCCGTGGGAGAAGTGGCGAATGGCAATGACGGTCGATTGTAGGGCATTCAATCCATTCTCATTCATGAGTGCTCTCCTTCTGAGTCCACAAGTCCTCCAGTTTACCAAGGTTATTGTCCCATCGAGCATCAAGATACTCCCGAATGGCTTGAGTCGCCACATTGAGCTTTTGTTCTCCCGTAAAAGTGCTGTAAACATGGAGCTTGAGCGCCAAGCTGTGTGGAAGCCTGACGGTAAGGCGGTCATTGAAGACAGTTTTGTTGGCCATTTTCCATCCATCCTTTAGACCTATTATAAGACGGTAGGTGTCAAGGCATCAAGATGATAAGGCATCCAAGTGTCTGAAACGAATGAGGAGGGGGTAGACGGATGACAAAGGGATTTTTGAAGTATCCAGGGGGGAAATCGAGATTAGCCGCGGTGATTGGGGTTCCTGTATCATTGGAACGAAAATGGCAATAAGTCTTATATCCGTTGATACGCAATGATGTCGCCATTCGTGGGATTGGTCACAAGAGCCTTCATAAAGAAGTCACTGTGAGTCGCTCAGGTAAATAATAGGGCCTGATGCGGCCGTTTCTCCGCCAAAACATTGCTTTCTGTATGGCTATTGCCATTTCCGGTCGTTTGCTACAGCAACCCCGTGTTGTTCCGCATGACAGAGCTCACATTCCGGGTGGATGATCTCGCGTCCCCAGAAGACCGCGAGAATGTCCGCGAGATGATTTACCAAACCATTCGACACGCCGCCCAAAAACCGGGCTGCTTCGAAATTAGCATCGATGGTCCGACGCCGGTCGGGGATCACTCGCTCTATGCGCTGGACGGGCGCACCCATGCAGATGGGGTGACACATCTCACGGAGAGCTATTACCCCGCTGACGTCAAGCGCGACCCAACGTGGATGTACACCGACATGAAACCGGGGTACGCACCAATTGAGCGGCACTACACGTTCTACCCGCCCAAAGGCCCGGCGGGGTGGGTGTACAGCCGCTTAGAGGGGTCCGGCCAACAAAGCGCGTCTCAACCACGCTAGAAAAGGAAAATAATGGAGATTCGTCTGGGGTTTTAGTGTTCTGGTGTCTAAGATATTCGCAAGGGAAGGGAAATCCCCGTAGATTTCTGGAATCGGAGCCCACCAAGCGTCTTTCAAACGAACGCTATCTCAAGAAAATCCTCGATATGTGGTATCGGCAAGTTCATATTAACCAAATAAAGGTATTTCAACCGGGGGAAATCTGCGTTTTGTTGGCGGGACCCCATATATGGCACAATACATTTGAGTCACTATGCCACACTCCCCCCAAAACCCAAGAGCCTAAACTACGAGCACTATTAAAGAAATAACCATCGCAAGGACAAGACCAAAAATCACAACAAGTAATGCCACACTCAACGAAGCAACCCAAAGGAGCCCCCCGTAACAGAAGAAAACGAGCAATTCCTCAGGGCGCCCGGGTGAACCAGTCCCGGACGCCCGTTCCGGAGGTTATCACCACCATACAAGCGCACGGACTTCATACACCACGTCCGGAGTCTTGCTTCAACATGTATTGAACCGCTCCAACACTGACATTGAGGGTATCGGCTATCTGCCGTATGGATTCCCCCTGGGAACGCCTCTTTAGGGCCTCCGCCTGCCGTTCTGCGGCCTGTTTGAGGTAACTCCTGCGGTCCTGCTGTACTTGGCCAGTGTCCTGCTTTCGTTGCCGTTCCGCAATCCGATGCCGAGAACGCTTTTCCTCTGGACCAATCAGAGTACGCATCTCCCGTTGTTCGTCCGGTGTAATGTCCAACCACTCAAGGATCGTCTCGGTCCGAAAAATATAGCGGGGATCGATCGATTGCCCCTGCCACGATATGGTGTGCCCTTGTGCGGCCTGTCGTGCCCGTTTGAAGATCGCTTGAAGACGCACCGAGGCCTCGCGTTGGTCCCAGCCACCCACTTGCTTGGCCAACGCCCACGCTTCCCGCATCAGTACATCGGGCGGAGCGAGCCACGCCATCGCATTCACCGCAAGAAACAACCAATGGTCGCGATGGCCCGGAGGTAACTCTCCCCACCAACGCAAGTCCAGAAGCCGTTGGAGGTCGCTCAGACGCGCTTCCCAGAGAGTGGCGTAAATATCGTCTGGGGGTGTTTGTCGTGCTCTTGGGGGGTTTTTGCGCGTCTGAGGGCACGTTGGACTCGCAAGTCGGAGAGCGCTCCGCGGGTCAAGGGCAGCAATTCATCTGCGAGGGCATCGAAATCCCATGCATCCCCGGTCGGCGTCAGCGCCCGGACCAGCTGACCGCTTTTGGCGTGCTGGGTGCCCACGATCCGAAGGACCCGGGCCGCATCCAGTGCTCCGCGATCCGCCCCCAGCGGCTTAAACGCTCGATAGAGCCGTTGCTGGCACGCATTCCATCGAGGCAGTGCAGCCCGGGGAATAGGTTGGTGCGTCCAGACAAGGGCAAGGCCCCGACCTGTCGCCACCGTAAGCGTGGGCCGTGGGATACCCTCCTCTTCTAGGACATCTTTGGAGAGTTCCCACATGCTTTCCGGAGGCTTGTCCGCCCACTGGGCCACTGTGTGAAAGTCTACGTCCACCCACAGCGCATCGAGTTGCCACAAGTGGGCGATCTTTCGTGGGCCTTTGAAGCGGTTTTGGCTCAGATAGACTTCCGGAGCGCCGGCTAATTCGCGTACGGCCCAGGGCAGCTCCGTCACTTTGAGCCGCGTCTCGAGCCATCGCCCTTGATCGGGGTATGACAACGATTCCTTTCCGGCACTATCACTAGACATTTATTGGCACTTATCGGCACTCAAGACAGTGTTTCTGTCACAAACACGTCTCTGAGTCCGGGACCTCTCGTGTCAATAAACGAGAAGTGAAACCCTAATCAGACGGAAATTCGGAACGGCCGTAACGTCTGGGGCAAGTTTATTCCAATCGGCCAACATATAAAGCGTAAACTTTACCAGAACCTGGCTTATGGCGGAAAATTAACGAATCGTTGCCATACCCCCAGATAACTCAGGTGCGCTTGTAAGGAACGCCGTTTGGCGTTGCGCCGGTTGGTCTGAAATCTGCCCGTAGCACGGCAGTGGGCTCGAGATGGGAATGGCCCATCCTCACCCGGCTTATCCGAACGGGAAACCCGACGGGGAGTGTAGCATGCCGGGAAAGGCACTAGTCAGCCAACCATCCGGTTGCGACCGCGTGTCGAGAGGAAATGAATGGTAGGAGGATAAAGGCTGATCTGCCTGAACGACAACCCGAGGGACTTTATTATCGGCGACGGCGGAAGATGGTTATCCACACGCCGTATGGACGGGGGTGGCGTTGACAACCTGACGACGACCACCATATCCCACGTCCGCCCAGCCGCCCTCAGCGGAAAATGGCTCACGTCCTATCCGACAACCGTCCGCGCTGGTTCAGACGAACCTAAACCGGGATGACCTAAACCGGAGCGCCGGGTGGAACCCGGCTGGGAGCTCGGGCTCTGAAAATCCGGCAGGGCTCGTAGGAGTCCGCGCCGGGGGAAGCCCGTCACCTGGCGCAGGAGAGCAGTGTACTCTCAACGGTCCGAAAAGGAAGCATCCGAAGAACCGCCCAGGGTCACCGACGCCCTCAAAAGTTCTCGGTAGAGCATGCGGTTCGGGGGTGAGCATCTGGAAACCGGTCACCGCGAGGTGTCAAGGCGCTGGATGCTTAGCCTACTAGATCCGAAAATGGGTACGAAACGGGAAAATCATGCCACCTGTTGCAGATTATCGGCCATCGAGTTGCACGGCTGGGTTATGACAAGTTCGGACTTGACCCGTTTGTCGTCGAGATCCGCTGTCTACCAAAACGCTAAAGCTACTGCCGCACCCAACAATCCGAGACTCCAAAATGCAACCGGGACGATTGTCGCAATGCGTAAATCGGTATGTTTTGGTCCAGATTGTGCCATGTGGTGAGGGATCTGGCCCATACTCCCCTCTCTTTTGTTAGATCTCGTACCCGCGGATCCCGGCATGGGGTGTTCGGGACCGCTTGCGGTCGTCATGATACCGTGTTTGAGTTTAGCGGCTACTAGCCACCAGTTTAGAGGATAAGCTACGATGGCACCCGCAATGAGTGCCATCGACATCATGAACCAAAATATTGGCCGGCTAGGGATAGCAGCCAAGGGATCAAGACGCATCCACGGGACCATAACCGCGATCATGCCGGCCATAACGCCGTTCATCGAGAGCCATTCCGGTAAAAACATTTGACGGACAGCTTTTAGATAGCTACCATCGGCCATGTCTTTCATAAATAAAGACTGGAAGATTAGCCAACCGACGAGAAATCCGGACACATATTCCACCGTTAAATTAAGCACCAGGGATGTACGGATCGCGGGAATGAAGTACAGGGCGACTGCAGCTCCGACAATCCCTACACTATCACCAGCGACACAATGAAACGTGGACCCGACGACTTGTTTCCATTGCAGGGCGATGTATTTGGCGTGGGTGCCGGGTAGCGGTTCGCGCACCGTAAGGACATAGGTTACGGCACCGACAGGCCCCATGGCCGCGGCAATTAAAAGAAACCCCACATGCATGGTGGTTTCGATAGGAGCATGCGGCCAGTCCAGTAGCAGAAAGGCTACGGACACGGCAGACAGAATCCACCATAGTTCAGGGGCCGTCATCGCAATTCACCTCCTCTTTCTCATTAAATGACTTTATCGATGGATAAAGCGATGGCGTGCTTAGTGTGCCTGGTCTCACGCTGGGTATGCACATGTCTAGATGCCTGCGGCGACGTGGCGGACGACCGCGTTGGATCAGGTTAAACAGTCCAGCAATTGAGTGCGATCTTGGTTTTCGAAGGGCCCGTACCATGCGGGGATTGAAGCCGTGAGCCCGTTCATAGCTCTCCAGCGGATCTGCCAGTACGCACACAGGAAAGGGGCCGCACGTCCGTGCGCCCCTAGTCGAGTTGTTTTTAGATATGAACAGGTCTCCTTTGTGAGTGCAATGGGTAGAATCAGGCTACTTCGTAGCCGGCCGCTTTGACGGCCTCTTTCAAATGATCGGCCGAGGTTTGCCCGGGATCAAAAGTGACTTGGGCACGCTCATCCGCCAGAGTGACCTTGGCTACCTTGACGCCCTCCACGTGTTTTAACGCTTGGGTTACACTGTTGACACAGTTGTCGCACGTCATGCCCTTCACGATGAATTCCGTTCGCTCCATCTTATAACCTCCTGGTGGAATATTTTAAGAATAACGAGTTGGTGACCACCGTAACCGAACTGAACGCCATAGCAGCGCCAGCAATCATGGGTGACAAGACGCCAAATGCGGCGAGTGGAATCATCAACACGTTATAAAACAGCGCCCAGAAGAGGTTCTGCCGAATCTTGCCGATAGTCTTTTTACCTACCGTCAAAGCTTGGAGAACCGCACCCACTTCTGAACGCATCAGCGTGACTTCTGCGGTTTCGGTGGCTACGTCGCTTCCGCTCGCGACGGCCATTCCGACATATGCCCGGGCCAAAGCCGGGGCGTCGTTAATGCCATCCCCAATCATCGCCACATAGTGACCAGATTGCTCGGCTTCTTTGATAATGGCGGCCTTATCTTGGGGGGATAGTCCTGCCCGGACATCAGAAATTCCTGCGTCCTGGGCGATTCGTTCGGCGGTAGCCTTGCGGTCGCCAGTGAGCATCATGGTGCGAATACCGCGTTGCGATAGAGCCCGAATAGTGGACGCCGCATCCGGACGAAGGCGATCGGCAATGACCAAAGCCCCCAGCACAATCTCTTTTTCGGCCACCCATACGACCGTTCGGCCCCTTGCGGCATCGACCTCTAATTGTTCTACCATCGCGGTCTCGGCCGACACACCGTAGGCTTCAAGAAGCTTCAAATTACCCAGAAGCACGGTGTCACCGTCGAGAAAACCGACCATGCCCTGGCCCTCTTCGGTGTAGACATCCTCTACCGGAGACAAGTCCATCTGTGCCGCTGCGCGCATCACGGCTTGGGCCAGTGGATGGCTAGAGCTTTGCTCGAGAGCGGCGGCGATCCCAAGAATGCGCCCCTCTTTCGCATCACCCAGCGAGATGATGCGTTCAACCTCAGGGTGGCCTTCAGTAATGGTGCCGGTTTTATCGAGAGCGACTAAATCAACGCGGGCCACACGCTCCAAAGCTTCACCGTTACGGAACAGAACACCTAAGCGGGCACCGATCCCACTACCCACCATCACGGCTGTGGGTGTAGCCAACCCCAAAGAACACGGGCACGCGACCACGAGCACCGCGATAGCCCGAAGCAAGGCAACCCGGTAGTCTCCGGTCCAGATCCCCGTAGCAAAAAAGGTGACCAAGGCAATACCAATTACGATGGGAACAAACACGTTAGCCACCCGGTCGGCAAATTGTTGAATGGGCGCTTTAGCCGATTGGGCTTCTTCCACTGCGTCCACAATATGAGCTAAAACGGTGTCACGGCCAACTCGGGTCGCCTCCATGCGAAAAGCCCGGTCGCCCCGATGGATAGTGCCGGCCGACACTTCGGAAGAGACCGCCTTACTTTGTAACGTCGGCTCTCCGGTCAGCATAGATTCGTCGACTAATCCAATTCCGCTGACGACTTTGCCGTCAACCGGGATGCGGTCCCCGGACCTCATCTCTAGGTGTTGTCCGACAGTTACCGATTCTGCGGAAACTTCAATCACTTGCCCAGAGGAGTCGACTAGTCGCGTCACTTTAGGACGTAACGCGAGTAATTGCTGAATCGCCTCGGAGGTCTTACCCTTTGCGAGCGCTTCTAAGTATTTGCCAATCAAAATGAGGGTAATGACGGTGGCGGAGGTGTCAAAATAAAGTGGGGCATGGGCGAAAAGGCCATAAACCGATACCGACCAGGCGGCTAAAGTGCCGGTCGCGACCAAAACGTCCATATTGGCATTGCCGTGGCGTACATTGAGCCACGCGCGACGTGTGAAGGAATAGCCGGGACCCCACTGTACCACGGTTGCAGACACGAACTGCATCCACGGATTGTCAAACCATGCCGGGCCGATACCGAGAAACATCTTTATCATGGCAGCCCATAAAGGCAGGGTGAAGAGTAGTGACACCCCTAGCCGAAATTGGGCGTCGTGGGCTTCTTTCATGCGTGCGTCAACGGGCATTCCCTCGTCCAACACCGTAGCGGTTAACCCTGCGCTACGTAATGCCGTAAGAATTTCAAGGTTCTCTTTATGGCCGCGAATTAGGTCGACGGTCACGGTGCCTTTGGCCGGGTTGCTGTGTACTCTAACCACCGAATCCATCGACTTTATAGCCTGTTCAGCGCGGGCTTGGACCGGAGCTTCTTCCAATCCCGGCACGGTGAAGACGTGACTTTCCACCCGGACTTGATAGCCCGCCTGAGTCACCGCGCGGACAAAGTCCGGTGTGCCTACAGTGGATGGATCAAAGGTGACCCGGGCCTTCTCCAATGCTAAATTCACGTTGGCGGTTCCGACACCTGGCACCTTTTGAAGCGCCTTTTCGACGTGATGCACACAACTGGCACACGTCATCCCGGAAATTTCCAGCTGCACTTCTTGAACGGCCTCGGGTGCGCGAGCGTTCGCTTGCATAGATTTCGCCATCGCTGTCCTCCTAACGCCGAATGACTTTACGTACGACCGTAATCAGGTCATCAATGGGCTCATCGCCTTGGTGCTGTTCAATAGCGTCTTTGACACATCCATTAATGTGCGACCTTAACAAAATTAACGACACCTCGTCCATAGCGGCGGTCATTGCAGAAACTTGTTGTAAGATATCTGGGCAGTATCTCCCATCATCCACCATGCGCATAATACCTTTGACTTGCCCTTCAATTCGTTTCAGTCGGGCGGTCAAGTTCTCTTTATCTTGCTCATATTGGTAGATCTCCGACACCCCCTACTGATACTCCCTATGACTACTATATACTAAAATAATAGCGTAGAGCAACATGATTAGAGGTAGGCTAGTTTGTGGTGTTCTAACAGTACTCACTCCAGAGCCCGCTGACGCACTATGGCGTGTTGGCGTAGGTCACCCGTGATTCGGAGGGCATGCCCTGGTGGATGCGATACTGGGTCGGGAATTAGGGGACGTACGTCACGTAACGGTTATTCATCGCTTTGGTAGCCTACGAACTCCTGAAGGTCCCATGGTATACTAACGAGATATTGGCTCAATGTGGAGAACCCGATGGACGAGACCCAAGAGGCCGCGAAAAATTCCCTCCTCATCGTCGACGACGATCCGGGGATTGTTGAGGTGTTGACTGCATATGGCGAACCGTGGGGCTGGTCCGTGGCGGCGGCAGGTTCGTTCACGGAGGCATTGCAGCAATTGGCACAGCATGTCCCCCACGTCATTGTGCTGGACTGGGAACTACCCGATAGTGACGGTCTTGAGTCTATTCGGGTCTTACGTTCGCACACGACTGTACCGATTCTCATGTTGACGGTGCGGGATCAGGAAGCGGGCATTATTCGGGCGTTGCAGCTCGGCGCGGATGATTACGTCGTGAAACCGTTCAGTCCAGGCCAAGTGCTCGCGCGGTGTGGGGCATTGCGCCGCCGCGGGCAGGATCAATCCGAGGACTCACCTGGCCGCGTCGCGGTGCAGGATTTAGTGATCGACATCCCCCGACGGCAAGTCCGGCGTCGGGACATTCCTATGGAACTCACCACTTTGGAGTTTGAACTGCTGAGGCATCTCGCGACCAACCCGGGCCGGGTGTGGACCCGCGAGGAATTGCTCGACAGGATTTGGGGAGACGTCGGCGAGGTGTTCGATCGGGCGGTCGATATGGAGATTGCCCGCTTGCGAAAAAAACTGGGCGACCCTGTCGAGACACCACGGTATATTGATACGATTCGGGGGGTGGGATACCGTTGGCGCGACGATCCAGGCCCCGGTGGGCTCTAGGTCTCTGGTTGGTTCTGACTATCAGCATGGGCCTCGCATTGGGGCTGACCGTCGGGCTCGGAACGCTGTGGGCGGGCTTGACATCTCGATCGAGGGGGACCAGTCCCGAGATCTATCTTCTGGTGGCGGGAATGGTCTGGATGGCTCTGGCCGGAATCGGTTGGATACTGGTGCGACGTGTCGACAAGCTCTTAGAGCGCGATTGGATCGATATCGTCGCCTGGATTAATCAGCTCGAGGAAGGACGTTGGGAACGGTTACCGGTCCCCGATACCGGGCCGTGGGGGCAATTAAGCTATGCCTTGAATCAAATGGCGCACCGGCTCGCGATGGCCCAGTCCGAGCGGGAGATGTTTTTGGCTAGTGTCGCACACGAATTGAAAACTCCCCTAACGGTGTTGCGGGCGAACCTGGAGGGGTTGGCCACCGGGGATCTCCCAGCGACGCCGGGCCGATGGACCACCCTCTTACGGGAAGTGCAGCGCCTGACTCGTATGGTGAATGACTTGCTTCTCATTGAAACTCTCCAATCTTCCGCCACGGCATTGCATCGTGTTTCTTACCGGTTAGATGTACAAGTTGAGGAGGTTGTGTTAAAGTTTGGCCCCCTGGCCGACCTTCAACACATCAGCCTCGTGGGGACGGGAGAGCCCGTCGAGGTGGTGGCAGACCGGGATCGCATGGACCAGGTGTTGACCAATTTAGTGGACAATGCATTGCGCCACACACCGCAAGGGGGACAAATCGCTATCACGTGGCGTGGTTTGGCTGAGGGCGTGGAATGTTGTGTGGACGATAGCGGGCCCGGTATTCCGCTGGCCCAACACGCGCTGGTCACCCGACCGTTTTATCGGGATCCGCGGTCGTCGGGTGTCGGTTTGGGGATGGCGGTCGCGGTCGCGTTGCTTAAAGCACACGGTGGATCACTGACTATCGGGAACAGCCCCTGGGATGGCGCACGGGTGTGCCTCTATCTCCCGGTTCGGGCCGACTAATGGGTTTCCAGGTGTCGACGGATGGCTTGATATTCTTCCAAGGAAATTTCTCCGCGGGCTAGGCGCAGCTCCAAGATGGCTAGCGGATCGTCCGGAGCCTGACGCCAGCTTTGGACATGACGAAACCATATAGAGACCGCCACGGCTAACACCACTAAAATGCCCAACCAAATCACGGTTCCTACCCACATCATGGCCATCATAGTGTGCGCCCACCCCTGTCGCTATCGTCATTATTTTACATTCAACCCCAGATAACTCAGGCAACAGGGAACAGCCCTGAAAATCACTAAGTTTATTCGCTCCATGGGTCATAAGGACATAAAATGGCATGATTTACCCGTTTCGCACCGCCTTCCGGACCTAACCTGAGTTATCTGAGGATGTATGTTATTTTACGCGATTTCACGGCATGTGTCATGGGAACCCCATTTGGCGTATGTGTCCGCAATGGGTAAACAAAAGAATAAGGGGGCGGTGGCAGTTCTGTTGAAACGCGATCGGTATGGTTGATGGTCCTACCGGAATTCACGCCGTGTCCCGCCCCATTAGCGGGGAGAAGCGCCATACAAGTAATAGAACTTTCGAAACGCGATCACGCCCCATACTGCTTCCACGATTCCAAAGGGCCATGTTCCAGCCATGAACCCGTAACTGGCTGATCCCCAACAGGAGACCGCGAACGCCAACGTAAACCATGAAGAACGGGCCTCCAAAGCGTAAAACACCATCATAAGAGTGACGATGGTCGCGCCATAGACCGTGAGCATAGGGACACCTCCGTGATAATCATGACCATTTCACTAGATTGTGTCACGAGGATTAGGAAAGGTCGTGGCCGCAGACCATCACCGCATGATTTCTGCTGAGTCGATGGATGGAGACCGGGCCCACGCTATTAAGGCTCCGCGTCCTCTTTCCCCCTCACTTCTTCGAATGCTTCCCAGGCTTCTCGGGCCACCCAATAAGCAATGGCAAGAGCGGCGACAGGGTCCATCCATGTCCACCCTAACGCCCATACACCGAGTGTGCCGGCCAACCCCAGCCATGCCATATACGCACAGACCCAACTTTCTACAGCATCCGCCTGTAGTGCCGGGCTCTGTAATGCTACACCCAACCGTCGTTTTTTACGGGCAAACAGCACCATGATAAGCCCAGAAATGATCATTACGAGGATCCCGATAGGACTCGGGCGCACGGTACTTTTCGTGATCAGTGCCCAGAGGGCCCCACCGATTAAATAAAACAAGAGTAGTCCTAAGAGCCCGGCGGTCCACCGCGCTGCCTTGACTTCAGCGTGGTTCACGGCATGGTCGTCAGCGCCGCGGGCTTCGATGCGCAACCGCCAGACGAGGATACTGGCAGACACGAGTTCAATTAGACTATCCATTCCAAACCCCGTCAGGGCCAGCGAATGGGCTTCATATCCCGCCCCGAGAGACAAGATGGCTTCGGCAACCATCCACAGAATGGCGGCAATTTCCCAGAATAGGGCTTGGGTGACGAGTTGAACCCGTGTATGCATGCGATGTTGGGCCTCCCCATGTAATGCCATCCTTAAAGCAAACTGGATGTTCTTATAATACCTGACTGACGGGGGTCGGGTGACAGTGGAGATGCCTTTAGCGTCTCGAATTTCGATCATTATTTGGATTGCGGGGAAGGTTTTTTTGGGGAAGTTTGTGCGAGGGTAGACAACTATTGTTGCGAGCTTAACGGACTTTGGCCAATCCATGCGGGCTTTTGGGATCACCAGATTAGGATGGCTATTGGGACAGCCCTACCCATGTACTGTTGCTCATTCGCGTGGATCGAGAATTGGCGGGATTTGCCCGGGTCATCCAGGGGATTTCCAAGGAGCCCCACCAAATTGGCGAATCCTTCGTCATTCGGAAGTTTGGCTTATCCACGAACTGTGGAATAACTATAAGGCCCAGGCCTTTTGGTGAGGCGTGGTTAACGCTTACACCAATGGGCCCTACGAAGAGTAGCCACAAAACAAGCTATTTCCCATTGCCATGAGATTCCATAGAACCGGTTACGTTGGAAATCATTCGGCTTACCAGATAGCTTCTGCTATATACTTCGACCCTGTCACCGTATCGGCAATCCCTTCCAAGGGCTGATACCTGCCTCACTGCATGGGGCCGGGAATGTGGGGGAGTTGGCGCCAACGTCTTCGATAATCATGGGCGTGTGACAGAACTGTGACAGGGATGGTACACCGCGGTCACAGAAGGGGGATATTCTAACAAGGTCAGAAGGCGAGGAGGTCATCAGTATGATGGGACTTGGCGGAGGTTACGGGGGAATGTGGGTCATGGGATTGTTCGGTTTGATCATTCTGGCGGGTGTCATTGTGCTCATCGTGTGGGCGATTCGTACGATGCTACCGTCCCGATCGTCCGATACCGCACAACATGACGCTAACCCGCTCTTGCAGTTGCAGGGGCGGCTTGCACGGGGCGAGATTACGCCCGCACAATATGAGGAAATACGGGAGCAGTTGCGTCCCTAGAGAGTAACCAGATGGATCGGAACCACATAGGCGAAAGGAGTGAAGCAATATGAAGCGACTCAGTGGATTGACGGTAGGATTGGGCCTCTTAACGATTGGGGCGTTCGGTGGGGTCGCATTTGCTGCGACCCAGGGAACCCATGCGTCGTCGGCCCCTGCGGGACGCATGACGAACAACAATGCCGGTATGATGGGGGGGACGGGAAATGGATCGGTGGGCGGCATGGATTCGGCCATGAACCAATCTGGTCACACATCGGGGATCATGGGCGCGGTCGGCTCGGGAGCCGGTGGGATGATGGGCGCGGCGTCGGGATCCACCTGGACCCCGGCCCAGGTGGCGGCGTTAGTGCGGCAGAGTGAACAGGGCGTGACCATCGACCGGGCGACCAACACGATTACGTACCACCGCGCAAACGATCTGTTAGTACCGTTGGCAGCCCCTGCGGCCCTGCACCTGAAGGGGATGCAGTGGGAGATTGATGGCCTCATTAACCCGACCGTGGTAGTGCCACAGGGTGCCCACATGACGGTGGATTTGGTTAACGCCGACCAGGGCTATATGCATGGGTTTGAAGTCACGACAGCCACGCCACCGTTTCAAGAGATGGTTATGATGCAGGGGAGTCCGGCATTCCCTGGATCTTTGGTTATGCCTATTTTGCCTGAAACCGCCCAGGGGCAGTACCACCGTAGCACCGAGTTTACGGCGGCGACGGCCGGGACCTATCACTATATTTGTCCGGTACCGGGTCATGCGGCTCATGGGATGGCCGGTCGGTTTGTGGTGTCCTAACGATGGCTCGTGAGGATTCACCCGACGAAAGTCCTTGGAGTCCCATCCACCACCCGTGGTTTAGTCGGGGATATCCCTGGACGGAGCGGGCACTGGAACGTGCAGTAGGATCGGCGCGTCGCGCACAAAACCAACAAGCTGTTGGGCGAACCTTAGTCATCGGGGCGGGGACGGGGTTGGATATTCCCGTGCTCGGCGAAGGAGTGACGGACTGGGTTTTACTCGAACCGGACGCGACGATGCGGCAGATCTTGCGGCGGCGGTATCCAGCGGCCGAGATTCTGTCGGATCGCGCGGAGGCCATCTCATTGCCCGATGCCTCGTGTGACACGGTCCTGACCAGTCTGGTGCTGTGTAGTGTGGGTGATGTGCAGCGTACGCTTACGGAAGTGGCCCGAATCTTGGTGCCTGAGGGACAATATCTCTTTTTAGAGCATGTGGCCAATCCACACCGCGGGGCGAGCCTGGTTCAACACGGGATCGAGCCCTTGTGGCGACGACTCGGTGGGGGGTGTCGATTGACCCGCGACGTGCAAGCCGCCGTGACCGAGTCTCCATTGGTACTGGTCGCCTGTGAATCCGTCCGGACCGGAGGACTATTACCGGTTATTCGAGGCCGAGCGGTAAAAAATGCTGGAGGTCCTGGAGAAAGATAGGGAGGAGAGCGGCCGTCACCCAGGCCATTCGCGCGGAGAACTTGGGTCGAGGGGCATGAGAACGGTGTCGAGATCCTCGGAGAAGGATTTATATCGAGGCATAACGCGCGAAGACACCAGAGAGACTGAGAGGAGTGGGATGGGATGAAGGAACCGACGACGTGGCACCCGGTGGTCTTTCCTGAGGCGTCAATGACCCAGATGGCGGAGGGGCTAAAAGGTCAACCGACCGAAGACTATCGGGATCACGCCATTACCGAAGCTGTGTTGAAACATCTGGGGCCGCAGCGGACCGTGGTGGATATCGGGGCGGGAATTGGTCGGTTTACGGTCCCGTTAGCCGAAGCCAATTGTGATGTCTGGGCAGTGGAGCCGTCGGCTATCATGCGCGAGCAATTGGCCGCGGCGGTGAAGGCTTCACCGAGCGCGGCGCGGGTTCACACGGTGGATGGGTTATGGCCCCGGGTCGAGGTGCCCCGGATGGAAGTCGCCTTGGCGGCGTTGGTGATTCATTTTTCCCCCACCCCTCGGGCGTTTATTCAGGCGATGGAACGCACGGCGACGAGACGCTGCGTGGTGGTGATCCACGTGGAGCCGATGCTAGCGGCTCTGCAAGACTGGTGGCGAATTTTTCACCCAGATCGCCCCGCCCCCATTGTGCCAGCCTTTCGGGATGTCTACACCCTCTTGTGGGAGGAGGGCATCGTCGCCGACGTATCGATCATCGAGCCCCCGGCACGCGGGGACTTTTGGCGGGATCCTGAAAAAATGCTCGACGGGTTTGCGACCCTGTTGGATCTGTCGACGGAGACGGAGCGGGCACAACTGGCAGCTCTCCTACGAGAACGACTCACCGCACCAGACGCGAGCGTGACCCGATCGCGCCATCGGTTGGCGGTGGTCTCCTGGACTCCGGATTCCCCGTAATGTAGAGAGGGGAGAACGCCTTTTCGAGCCGAGGACGGGTAAGGGTGGACGCGACAGGAGGTGGTCACTAATGACAGCGATGATGTGGGGGAGTGGCCTCCTATGGTTGATTCTCAACATAGGCTTAGTGGCCGGAGTCTGGTGGTGGTGGACACAGTGGGGAGCGCCTGACCGCCCCGACGATCCGTTCGCGATCTTGCGTATTCGGCAAAACCGGGGAGAAATTTCGGTGCGCGAATATGAGCAGATCCGGGCCTTGTTGGAGGACGGACAGGAAGGTCCCCACGAGCGTAGCCGATGACCGCGGGATCCGCATCGATGCGGAACGAACAAACACACGAGGAGTGGATGAGCATGAAACATCATGGCGTTGCAGTGGACCTGTTGGGGGCCACCATTGACGCGATTCAAGAGAATCCCGATTTGGCCCGGTTTCAGTTTCGGTCCCGGACCCAATGGGTTCACGGGGGACATGCCGAAACCCATATTCAATCGTTCGCGGGTGCGGGGCAAGAAGACTCCTCTCGCCCGGTGCCGTTCGTCGTGAGATCCGATGAACCCTCGGTCCTGTTAGGAACGAACCAGGGACCGAATGCCGTCGAACTCTATCTCGCAGCCTTAGGATCGTGTTTGACGGTGGGGATTGCGTACAACGCCGCGGCCCGGGACATTACCCTCCAAACCCTGCGTATAGAAATCGAAGGGGACATCGATCTGCACGCCTTTTTAGGCCTCTCGGAAACCACGCGGCCCGGATATGAAGGGATTCGCGTGCGCTATCAGGCGGAGTCGGATGCCTCGTCAGACCAATGGGCAACGCTTATGGCTCATGTCAAAAAGACGTCACCGGTCTTAGACATGGTGCGACATCCCGTGCCCGTCACTTGGGTTCAGGACTAGCGAAGGAAAGTAAACGTCAACCGTCCCCGAGCCTCGGCACAACGCGCACCCGAGGCTCCGGGGGGCGTGGACGGGTGTCGACGGAGGGCGGTCCGATGACGACGATGCGCGAAAAGGAGGATAAACATGTACATTCCACGGCTTAATCCGTATGCATTTGAAATTGGGCCCTTCGGCGTGCATTGGTACGGCATTTTCATGGTTATGGCGATTTTAGGAGGTTCGTATTACCTGATTGAGCGAGGGAAACAAGCCGGGTACGACCCCGATGGCCTTTCCAATGTCCTGCTGTGGACAGTGCTCTGGGGGGTCATTGGGGCCCGGGTTGTGTTCGTGTTGGCCAACGATCCGCAATGGATTTGGACCGACCCACTCCAAACCTTAAAAATCTGGCAGGGAGGCCTGGCGATCGATGGAGCACTACTTTTTGGGCTCCTTGCATTTTGGAGGCAGTTGAAAGACCGCCCCATTTTATTCAATCACATCATGGATTGGGCTGTACCGGGTATTGCGCTCGGTATTTTTATGGTCCGAATTGGCAATATCTTTGACCATCAAGTCTTGGGCCGGATGACAGAACTTGGGTTTGGGCGGTGGCCAGAACAACTGTGGGGCTCGTTCATTGGCGTGTTTCTCCTTGTTCGTTATTTTTGGCTTGAGCGTCGCAAAACGCCGCCCCCGGGGTATCAATTTTGGTCGGCGATGTTTTACTATGCCATTTTACGGGGGGTTATTGGCGAGACGACCCGGGACAACCCTTTATACCTCTGGCACTATGTCAATGCCCATTGGGGCATTGGGTTCACGACCCTGATGCAGCTCTTTACGCCCCCCATTTTAATTTTCACCGGACTGATGATGCGCCGAACCTGGCGCGCTTCGGCCCGTCAACTGCCCCAGATCTTTCGCGATCATCCCGAGCCGGTGTTGGTTACCCAACAGGCGAGTGGGTTGCCCGGCCGGAGGTTGCTGTGGGTGGTAGGGGCCGTCAGCATGCTGGGAGCGATTATCTTTTTCTTCTTGCACCTTCCCGAAATTGGAGGGTATTTGCTGGGGGCGGGTCTGGTGTTTGAGGTGATCACCATCGGGTGGCATCAACGCTATGACGTGGTCCACGACGAAGCGCCGAGCGGATTTGCTCCTACCGGAGAAGTCTATCCGAATCCCGGTACATCCCATCCGGTTGCCGTGTGGGCCCACGGGATTCGACGGTTGTATGTGAAGACATCCGACATACCACCGAGTCAAGAAATCTAGATCTTGTTAGCCTTATAATCGCGTCGTATCTTCCGGCATGGACTTGGTGAGAGTTCCTTCCCGGGTGCGCGGTGTGGTTGATTTAATCTAGGGGGACCCACTGAGCGCCATCATCTTGGGCTATTGGCCTTCCAAGAAGGATGGGAATCTTTTCGGTACGCCTTCGTCGATGTTCCGTGATATGTCTAACGCCTGTTCTCTGGGCATGGTCAATTTTGACCGGGGCCCGCTTTCAGAGTAGCATTCTTTGGGGGAGGTGGGCATATAACAACCGATGTAATCAGCAGTGTTCGGGGATGCGTGTTCAGAGGGAGGCCGACTCGATGTCATACCGTCGCATAAGGCCATCTCAGACACCTTTCGTGATCGCTGTGGAGGTTTCGGGTCTCGGTTGGATCGTGGTTTCCGCGTTGATCGCTATTTCATTTTTGGCCGCAGTCCTGGTGGTTCTCAGCATCACGTTGGGGGTGAAGGTTTTGGTGTCTCGACCATGGATACCATGGTGGGCGGCACGCTGGGAGGGTCTCTCGGGGGGATCACTACGGCGATTGTAGGGATTCACGGATCCCATACCGCCATGGCACTCATGACGGCCAGTATGGCCGGGATGGTCGGCGGTGTTTTTGGCGGTCGATAGTGCGGAGGACACGAACCCGGGAATCCACGGTCCCCCCTCGGTTCGGTCGGGCCCAAGACTTTTGTCGATACGGTCCATCACTGTGTTGGCTCGCTTTTCTTACTCGCTTCGGATTTGTCGCCATTCACGTGGGTTGAACATAATGTCCGCTTAACTCCCATCCCATCCCGGGCTGGGCGTCTTGGGCGCATTGTGTGTGAGGGTTTTCTTTGGTTCTTTGAATCTAAGCGCTTGACCGTCTCTAAGGATGCTTCGCTGACAGTGCGGACATCATAGGTTCGGTGCCAAAAACACGATGTCAAGTAAACCTTCGCGCAATGATGGCAAGGCGGGAGAGTTCATGTCATGCCAATTAGAGTGAGGGCCCACATGGGGGCGAAGGCTTGGTGGGTTACTACGAGATGCGTCGTCTGGCTGACGACAGTTCTCCCCGCCACCTCTCTGCGTTAAGCATCCTCGTTATACGTACGCTGGACCCGATGCCCCTTGCCCGGTAATCCAAAGGGGTCGAAAATTATGTGCCCACGGATTGTGACCATTCTGTGACACACCGGTGACACCGGTGATGCCCTTTAGTGCTATTCTACTGCCTGTCAGTTGCGAGGGGGGAGACTCAGAAGGTGAATATGCCGCTCCATTCCATGATTAGTGCCCGCGTGACGGGCCAATTTTACCATGACCTCGGGCTGAGCGCACTCGTGGTGATTGGCACCCTCGTGATGGCGGTTGGGGGTTTGTGGCTCATCCGTTTCCTGGATGAGGGACGACCTACGCCTACGGTGGATACCCCGTTGGAAAGTCGGAGTCGCGCGTATCGCGTTCTCTATATCGGGCTTGGCCTCTTCTGGATCCTCGATGGATTGCTCCAATTGCAACCGGCCATGCCCAACAGTGCCTTCTTGGAAATGGTCATTGCTCCGCTGCTGCCGGGGCAACCGCACTGGTTCATTCCCGTCCTGGGGGCAGGGATTCAAGCCTGGTCGAATGCCCCGATTTTTGCCAACTTAATGGCAGTGTGGATCCAACTCGGCATCGGGGTGCTACTGCTCGTCGGCCGTAATCGTCCATGGGGGCGTTGGGCTCTTTGGATGACCCTTTTATGGGGCGCGGTGGTGTGGACCTGGGGGGAAGGGTGGGGGATGCTCCTTACTCGGTATGTTTCGTGGTTAGTCGGGGACCCGGGGTCCGCGTTGCTTTACATGCTGGCGGCGGTTCTCTTGTTATTGCCCGACCGCAAGTGGCGGTCGGGTGAGGTGTCCCGCTGGGTAGGATGGGGCATGGCGGTGTATTGGGTGATGGGGGCGGTGTTCCAGGCTTGGCCCACCAGTATTTTTTGGACGCAACTCAATGGGATTTTTCGGTTAGCGGCGCAAACGCCCCAACCGGGTTGGATATCTATTCCTCTGTATCACCTTGCGGCATGGGTGGCTCCCTATAATAGCATCGCGAACGGCGTGGTGAGTTTGAGTATGCTCGTGCTGGGCCTTTTGTGGGTCCTGCGGCCCTATGGCATGTTCACGAGGGGGGCCACCCTCGTGGCCTTATTTCTAATGTGGTGGGCGGGACAAGATTTCGGGGTCTTGGGGGGGGTCGGAACGGACCCCCAGATGGCTCCGGTGCTGGCCTTAATCGTGGTGGCGGCCTTTCTTAGCCGTCGAGAGTCGTTTCAGTTAGTGGAAGAGGGGCCTATAAGGACGCCGGGACACATGGCGTCGGTGAACACGAACAGCGCGGGCAAGCCTATGGGAGGAGGCACGTAAATGGATCGACCACGAAGAATGCGAGTGGTCGGGACTGTGGGGGCGGCGGCCATCGTGCTGGGACTCGGGGGGTGGGTGTGGGCGACGACTGTTGCTCCGACGCGGGGGACGGTTGGGAGGTTGGCATTTGCGAGAAACGGACAGGTTATCTTTGCGGCGAGACCCACGGATATGAAGGTCTCCCGGTCCGCGGTTTGGCACGCCGCCCAACAGGCGGCTCGATCGTGAGACATCGACATGGTCATGGCTACCAGGGCTAGCGTACACCCTAGCGGATATTCTAAATAGGCAATAGGACGAGGAGGATGGATAATGGCACAGATTATCGTCGTAGGAGGCGGATTTGGCGGCATTGTGGCGGCGCAATCGTTACGGAACGTGGTGGGCCCGGCGCATGATATTACTTTGATGGCCCCAACGGAACGATTTGACCTACGGGCGGCTTTTCCAGCGGTAGCGTTGGGTAGGCTTAAGCCTGAGAGTATCGGGCTATCCCTGCCGGCGCTTTGTCAGAAAGCGGGCATACAGTTTATTCCTGCGCAGGTGGAGTACATTGACCCCGTGGAGCGCACGATCCGTAGTTCCGAGACATCATGGGCCTATGATTATTTAGTGCTGGCGATGGGAGCACATTTTGCCTACGAGAAGATTTCAGGATTTGGAGCCCACGGGTATTCATTGGAGACGTTAGACATGGCCCTGCACCTACGTCAGGCGATTGAGGCGTTTCGCGGGGGGGCTTTTGTGGCTGGAGTGGCACCGGAGAGCCCATGCGAAGGCCCCGCGTTAGAAATGGTATTTCAGTTTGAACGCTCACTCCGCCGGCGGGGTCTCAGGGACCAGAGTACGATCCATTATGTCACGGCCAAATCGGTACCATTCCTTGCGGGAGGCCCCGTCGTACAAACTTTCGTTGCGGATCAATTGCGAGACGCGGGCATTCACCTGCACGTGAATCGGCATATCACGGAAGTCGCGGCGTCGCATGTGGGATTTGCTGAAGGTTCCCCGATCCCGAGTCAATTGACCTTTCTCATGCCGGCGTATCAGGGACCGTCAGCGTTGGTAGGGAGTGGGTTGAGTGCTGACGGGGGATTTATGGTTGTGGATGACCATTTGCGATCCCCAAAATATCCCAATATTTATGCGACGGGCGACATGGTCCAAATGGCGGGACCCAAGATGGCGCACAATGCTATGCGTGGCGCGAAAATCATTGTGGAGAATGTGGCGCAAGCCTTACGTACCGAGTCCGTTTCTCACTCGTTTGTGCCGGAAGTACTCTGTGTCATGGACATGGGGGATCAGGAGGCGGCCTATATCGAAGCAGACACCATCTTTGGCGGGAACCGGAGTCAGGTGCCGTTGCAAGGGCCGGTGGCGGCTTTTATGAAAGAGGCGTTTCGCGACTACTTTTTGCAGCGCGAAGGGAATATTGAGTACATTCTTTAGGGGCGTCCTTAAAGAGAGGTATTCTTCACCCTCGGAGGGGGCCTTTAGGAGAGGAGGTTGGAAACATGGACACCACCACGACCGGCGACTGGCGCCGACAAGTGATCGGTGTGGACCAGCAGGTGCCGATTCGGGATGGAGGCTGGGTCCCGTACATTAACATGGATAATGCGGCCAGCACGCCCTCTCTGGTGCGTGTCCGGGATACGGTCGATCGATCGTTGATCTGGTACGCGAGTGTACACCGAGGGACCGGATTGAAGTCGCGGGTGACCACCGCAGCGTACGAAGAAGCGCGCCACATTCTATTACAATTTCTCGGCGCGGAGTCGGGAGATCGCGTGGCGATTTTCACAAAGGAGACCTGAAATTACAACATACGAATAGGAACATTTGCTGGACATTGGCTCTACGTCTTGTTATGCTGCGTTGGGAAACTCTAACAAGGGAGCGAACACGATGCAGGCTTTTGATTGGAACGAGGCGGAGCGAGAGCATTATCGTCGGATGTTTGAACTGTTAGCCGGCCATCTCGATGAGAAGTCCACTCGGCTCGTAGGGGCAGCGATGGCGTTGTCGCTAGGAGCAGGCAGTCACAGTGCCGTTCGGGGGATCACGGGGCTGGCCATGGATACCCTACAACTCGGCGTCGCACAACTGCGCGGTGACGTGGCTCTTCCGGCCGAGAGAATCCGCCGCCACGGCGGCGGCCGTAAGGAGATTACCGAGATTTATCCGGATCTGGTTCCTGCCTTACGCAAACTGGTGGAAGCGGATACACAAGGGGATCCGGAATCGCCCTTACTGTGGACCTCGAAGAGTCTCAGTCATCTGGCGGATGAGCTGACGACACAAGGGATGCCGGTAAGTGGGAAGACGGTCTCCCGCTTGCTAGCTGCCGAAGGTTATTCGATGCAAGCGAATCGCAAGCGATTCGACCGGGGGAGCGATCACCCGGATCGCGACCAACAATTTCAGTACATTGCCGCGCAAGCCCAGGATTTTCAAGACCGCGGCCAGCCGGTGATTTCCGTGGACGCCAAAAAGAAGGAAACCATCGGCAACTTTAAAAACGGGGGCCAAGAATATCAGCCGACGGGCGAGCCCGTCGCAGTGAATGCGCATGACTTTCCCGACCCGGCGCTCGGTAAGGCCATCCCGTATGGTATTTATGATCCGGTGAGCAACACCGGTTGGGTGAGTGTGGGGATTGATCACGATACGGCCGAGTTCGCCGTCGCGAGTATCCGCCAATGGTGGGACCAGATGGGCCGTACTGCCTACCCAAACGCGACCGAGCTTTTCATCACCCCCGACGGGGGTGGTAGTAACGGGTATCGGCTCCACGGCTTCAAGCTCGAACTACAGAAGTTCGCGGACGAGACAGGCCTCACCCTGCGGGTCAGTCACTTTCCGCCCGGCACGAGCAAGTGGAATCGCATCGAGCACCGCATGTTTTCGGCCATCAGTCTCAATTGGCGCGGACGCCCCCTCACTAGCCACGCCATCGTCGTGAAATTAATTGGGCATACGCGTACCAAGACCGGTCTAAAAATTCAGGCTGCGTTGGACACCAACGCCTATGCGACCGGAAAAACGATCGATAAGGAGGCCTTAGCCGCGTTGAACATTGAACGACCCGACGATCAAAATTCACAGTGGAACTACATTATCCGGCCCCATGTCAATGCCGATCACTCAGAGGTCGTAGGTTAAAATTTTATGGCTCCAAAGAATACGACCGAATCGATTAACGTGCTCGCGCATCGCTTTTTGTGGGAACCTGACGATATTGTGCTGACTACCGTGATGGAGCACCACGCCAATCTCTTGCCGTGGCGCCAGAAGGCCCGGGTGGAATATCTGCCACTAGACGCCCGTGGGGTGGTCGATGTCACGCAGTTGGCCGCACGATTGGAGCAGTATCAGTCCCGAGTGAAACTGGTGACGCTGTTGGGGGCCTCCAACGTCACCGGCTACACTCCCCCGATTCATGCAGTGGCCCGGATCGCGCACCAATATCATGCGGAGATTATGGTGGATGCTGCACAATTGGCTCCCCATGCCCCCATTCACATGTTATCCCCGGACGACCCTGAACATTTAGATTATGTGGTGTTGTCGGGACATAAAATGTATGCGCCCTTTGGGGCCGGGCTCTTAGTGGGTCCGCGCCATCGTTTTAGCCAGGGTGCGCCTTTCATCGAGGGGGGTGGAGCGGTTAAGTTTGTGACGCGGGACACGGTCGAATGGGATGACCCGCCCGCCCGAGAAGAGGCGGGGTCGCCGAATGTGATTGGGGCGGTGGCCATGGCGACGGCGGCCAAAACCTTGATGGCGATGGGCATGGACAACCTCGAAACTCACGAACGGATGCTGGATCACTATTTAGTCGAGAAACTCCGGGCGATTCCGGGCTTAAGGATCTTAGGCAATCCCGAAGCGATGCATGCCGACCGGATCGGCGTGGTGTCGTTTGTCATCGAGCGAGTGCCCGCCATGTTGGTCGCCGCAATCCTCGGATACGAATGGGGAATAGGGGTACGCGCGGGGTGTTTTTGTGCCCATCCGTACTTGCGACAATTGTTGCACATTTCGGATCGCGACGCCGATCGCATTCGGCAAGAACTCCGCGACGATGATGGACGCCACGTTCCGGCAGCGGTCCGAATCAGCCTAGGGTTCTACAATACGATCCCGGAGGTGGACCGCGTCGTCGTAGCCTTGACACGAATTGCGCGACAAGGGAACCGAGGAGACTATGTGCGGAATGCCCAAACATCGGAATACGAGCCGCGGGGGATCGTCGAGGACTACGACTGGGCATTCCAATTCTAGCGAGGGGGAGGATGGCTCACCTGATGGGGCCGCTCTACAAAATAACTTAATCATTTAATGACTGGGGAACGATAACGTAATTCCATTCCCCGTGAAAGTTCTTTAGCACCCAATTGAGCTTGGCCAACGTGTGGGTATCGACGGGCTGACCCGTAGGGATACGCAGTCACGTCCAGTTCCGCTTACACCGTTAAGCCTGTTCTCGTACGCGTATTCCCAATGTATTCGACCAACTACCAACGACCAACGTTTCAATCGTGCCTAAGGGCATGGGATCCGACCACGAATATCAGTAAGCGAATTCTCCGATAGCAGTCACTTCATAGGAGCCATCTGCGGGTCGTTTGTCGTCACCGCCAGCATCCAAGGGGACACGTCCGGCCGTGAGGGCATTGAGTTGACGCCGCAGCGCGACGTCTGAAGGTCTCGGGAAGAAGGGATCTGCTTTCTGTGCTGTATATGGTTGCTGCCATCGGTCCTAGTCCCACCAGTATTCGCTGTATAGCTCACAATTCAAGGCGAATCGGGCGATACCTTCGCCTTGAAGAGAAAGTACGTTTCCTGCACATAGTGGGATCGAGAGCAGTTTTATGGGTGACGATTATGACGACAGGTCATCGACGGTGTGCTTCACGCCGTCTAGCCATTTTTGGTTCTTAGGCGAGCGACTGCCAGACAGCATGGCGGAAAGGACGTGATGATTTCCAAGACATCCTGAGCCAGTTCCTCCTCAAACGTCTTGTCTGCGCCGTGATTGTGACTGACCAGTTCGACTAAAGCCCCTACCAAGAGAACACGTCTGGTTGACTCGCGTACCTTCTAATGGATAACCGTCATTGGACGCGAAAGATCCCTGACATCCCATGATGGGCATGGCCCGGTACGGGGCAGATATAGTGGAAGGTGCCGGTCGTATTCGCGATAAACGTAGTACTTAGGAAAGCAAATGTGCCGTGATACTCCGGTAGCAGAGGGTGCACAAAACTGCCCGCAAAGGCGGTGCGCCCCTGCCGCATCGCTTCCCAGGCAAACGGCGGCTGAGCCGTTGTCACTTCGAATCCATGCATGTATCCGGAATCTGCGTTGACAAGCGTGACAGTGACAGTGGCATGGGTCGGAACAATGACAGTCGGGTTAATCCTACCATCGACTTCCCATTGCAACCCAGGTCGGTGGAGGGCGGTGGGAGACGCCAGAACGACAATCGTAACGGGTGATGCGGTATAGGTGAGAGAATTGGTGGCTCGGCTCACGGCCACACCCCGTTCGCCTGATTTGACCAGAGCTGCAAGACGCGTCGCGGTTATACGCGAGGTTCCCATGCCAGTGGATCGCATGCCGGACTGCATGGAGCCCACGTAACCTCCCAAGGCTTGCGATGGAGCGTGCCGACTCTGGGTGGACGACCGGTCGAAGGAGATAGGCCCACCGTGGCCCGTAGCCCATGCGACGCCCAAACCGCCGATGATGACTGCGAAGCCACCCACTAACCAACCCTTATACCCGGTCCGCATGGGAATCGCCTCCTTTAGGAATGTCCTACTAGTCTGGAATAAAAGTGGCCTAATTATCCTGATGGACTGTATTAAAGCAATCCCGTCCAAGGGAGGTGGTGCGTGTTGCCGCGATGGAGATATTGATGCTCTGGTGAATCTATGGCTCGGCTCATTGAGGTTGTCCCAGACTTCGTAGATTTTGATTCCTTACACTTTCGCGGATTTGCTTGGTTTTTGGGCGGTTTACATGAGGTAGTGTAGAATTGATAGGAAGCCCCGACGGCATCGAGGAGGCATCGCGCGGGGCATAACGGCAGAACCGTGTCACTAGTGACACGGTTCGCGATAATTCGGGCGGTATTTTATGGAGTAGTTTCCCATGCCGCCATGGCGGCACCTGCCAGTATGAAAATTGGCATGCTCCGATCCCGCGGCGCAGCGGTATGATGAAGAGGCACCTGTCCCGCCTCGGATCTCTCTGTGCTGTTGCGAACGCGTGGAACAGTTTGAGGACGGTGCTCCGGGGACCTGCAATTGTCGCCACCCTGAGGTGAGCACGTAGGGCAGAATGGGTAAGTTTGACTAAAACCCCGAAATGTCCATTTGAGATTTAACGGTGAACCACTGAGGTGGTGGACGGCCAGTCCCTGATATCCAGCAGTGCTCTATTGACGATCGCCATTAAACGCCTCCACCCCATCCACCATCTTAGCGAGGTCAATGCCCTCTGAGGTTTCACAAAAGTGGTATTCCCCATAGAAGTTGATGTGCTTCCAACTCACGGGACTCACGCGTTTGATTTGATTGATGTGCTCCGGATTCCCTTGGAGTTCCTGACGTTTCACCCACTCTGATAGAATGCAGGCATTGTAGTAGATCACGCAATTGGCGAGCAGCCGCGAGCATTCGCTCCAGATCTGTTGTTCCAGACCCGTTTTGCCCCGGAGCCGCGGAATACGCATAAGCCACTACGCGCCGAAGCTTGTGGTACGACTCGCCTCGGTTCAGCGCACGCTGGACGTTGTGACGCAGCGTCACCGAATCGATGTAGGTCAGCAGGTACGCACTGCGATAGATATTGTCCAACTCCCAGAGGGCCTTTTTTGTTCGGTTTTTCCTCGCGTACGCGCTCAACTTGCCGATAATGACGCTCTGGCTCGTCACCTTGAGCGCGAGCGAGGCCAGAATGTGCTGAATATTGTCCGTTTCCTCGATGATGAGGCGCGTATTGATTTTATGGATGGGTTTTAATAAAAATTTCTCGTCGTATTCACTGGGGTTTTTAAAACCATAGAGGGTCTCCATTTTGTCCCGAATATCCCGGTAACGCGGCGCGAACTGGTAGCCAAACATGGACAAGATCGTGAAGTTCACTTGGTTGGCCCCGTGCCTGTCGGTCGCGTGTATGGTGGGCTTAATGTCGGTGGTGTTGTTGTACAGCACATCAAAGACATAGTGACTTTCGTGATCATTCGCGCCAAAAATGCGGACGTTGATGGGCACATGATTGGCCACCAGCGTGTACTGGGCGATACCCTTTTTCAGGCCGAAATATTTCGGGGAGTGACGCGATCTGATCGTAGAGCACTGCGTCTCGAATTTCTGCCCATCACTCGACGAGTGAATGGCTTCATCCATGTCGTAATGACGAAAGATCGGGAGTTGGGCCATCGCATTGCTCACCCGATCGTTCGACGCCCGTAGCGTTTCTGGGCGGAGAAAACTGTGGGCGGCGGTATAGAGTGTCTGATAACTGAGATCAGAGATTTCTCCCATTTTGCTCAGTCCGACATTGGTTCCGTAAGCCACGAGGCCGGCCACAATGGATTGCTGGTCCCTCGGTGACTTCACATAGCGATGGAGGATATGGGTGAAGGCATACAGACAGTGGCAGCGGGAATCCACGAATTGGAGCACGTCTACGATACTCATTTGGGGCAGACTCTCGAAGAAGGGATGATTAACGACATCTTCGTCGCGGACGTAGGGCAAGCTCCACGTCATCTGGCCCCGTCGTTTCGTGAGTTTGATGTGTGTGTTGTCACCGGACAGGATACGTCGGTTCACTGTCTCATATTGGATCTCCAGCTCCCTTTCCAAGTCCTGCAGAAGCTTCGTGAGGGGTTTCGCTAAGCCCGGGATATCCGTCTCTTTCAGAATTTTGGTTTTGTTCTCTTGCCACCTTTGCAGCGGGATTAGGTCCTCTTCGAAACTCCTAAAACGTAGGGAATCGCTGACGTACACATCACCGGCCTCAAGATGATTGCGCAACAGGCGGTACACCAGGAATTCGTACTTGTCTGGATGGAGATGCTTCTGACCGTTCTCGTCCTCTTCATGGAGGTAGGGCTTGAGGCTTGGCGGAATAAAGGCCTGGGGGATTTTATCCAAACGATACCGGTTCAGGCTTTTCCCCTGGTCAAAACTTGCTTTCAAAAATTCTATGGCGTCCATGAGATCGTCATCGCCACGATGCCCTGCAAAAGACAGTTGCATGAGCAACAATGCAGCTTTCGTTCCGTTACTCAAATGGCGTACCCGGAAGGGAAAGCGCGGCTAACCGCAGTGATTAAAGAACATTTACCACCTGAATGCAGTCGTTTGTTCGGATCAGCGGGCATATGGCTGAAGATCGGCAGAAGAAAGGTAACGCGACAGGTCATCGTCAAGGATCATCCTCTCCGACGAAGGTAAGAGTGAATGCTCTAAGTTTATGCCGATTTTTGGTTGATACCACAAGCGCCTACTATCGCTACTTGGCCTAATTTTACGAAAAACTTGGCACGGAGTTTTGTCTTAATAGGTAACATCGACCGTTTAACGGTCATATGATCACCTTACCATCTTTGTGACGATACCTACGTGAGGTGCGTGGCAACCTAAGTGGGATGTCGTAGGGCGGAGAGTCCCCACGCTGCACAGATCAGTGCTGCGACCAGGGGAATCGCTGAAAAGATTCCGAAGAACGTCATCTCTGCCAGAAAGCTTACCACCCACAAAATGATCGAAGTGACGATCAGGCCGTTGCCATGCTGGTGGGGATGTTTAGCCTCGCCCAACGCTACTAGGTGCACAATGGCGAGAATCACATAGACGGTGCCGTAAGCGCCCGTGAAGATCAGGTTGGAGACTAAGGCACTATTCATAGACTTGTCTCATGGTGTGAATGAATGAGGCCGAGCGCGAAAATCCCGCAGAGCAAAGCCGCCCCTAACCCCATCGTTTCTACGGGGGGTACCATGCGCACGAAATAGCTGGCGGCCCACAGTCCCAAGGATGTGGCAACGAATGGGTAGACGCGACGCCTCGTGTTATCGGTCAGGGTGGGACGGATAAACCATAGCATGGCATACAAGCACCCTAACACGATGGATTCAATGATGATGGCTAATAACATATCAGCCTCTCCTTTTTGTTTGGGGGGCGATGACGCCCCCTTAAGTTTATGGCGTTTTATGCTAAAACGTAACCACTCGATAGTCCGTAATACACATTCGGTGAATTTAAGAGACCACAAATCGATCCCGTGCAGGGGGACGATGCTGTGTACCAGTAGTTTCCATCGGCAGAGCCATGAATTTTAGAGGTCACTTGAATTGTCGCACCGGATTCGGGGTTGTGCACCGTGCCCGTCGTCGTGGCCACCGCCCAGTTAGCGACCAAATTGGTAGACTGACTATTATTGATCGGGCTCCAGTAGTCAAAGTCATCGGGCCACGAAAACCACGCCGCTGATCCTTGGTAGTACCCTCCACTCGAATAGGTTTTAATGTTGTGGAAGAAGTCGTAGTAGTAATAGGGGATCGCGTTCCATGTAGCGTTGGTAATATTGTTTGGCACATCGGTGGCGATCTGCCCGTCCCAGTGCCATGTGACCTGATCCAATACGGCAAATATCGGATTCCCCACGCCATCCCATCGAGCGGTCAGCCCCCATGCCACATTCGTGTTGTAGGATGTCGCGCTGGTCATTGCCGCATGAGTAGCGGTGGGCCCGGGCCTCGTCGTGGTCGTTCCGAGGGCAGTTGGGTCAATCGTGCCCACTTCATAGAGAGCTTGATGGCTGGTGTTGTTAATCCCCACCTCTAACCAGGCCATGTTGGTGCCTGAGCCGCCGACAGGAGCAAAGGGATATTGCCACCTCCCACCGATGACCTGCCCTTTGACCACGTAGTATTGGGGATTTTGGGGTAATAAGGAGGCAGGGATATGACTGGTGTTCGCGAAATGCCCCGCGAATGTACTCGCACTTGCAATCGCATGGCCTCCGACGGCTGCATAATGTCCGGGGGCAACCGGACCATGTGAGTGTAGATATCCTTGGACTGACTGATTGATAACCGATTGCACTGTGGGCACGACGGGATTGTGACTTGCCGCGAACGTTGTGGCCCCCGTTAAACTCGTGGTCAAAACCACCGCCGTGGCAGTCGCCGTTAATTTGGCGACCATCGCTCCTTTCACGGTAAAGACCCCTTTCGTCATTTTAATGCGACGGGTGAAGTTGGTTAAGCAACCTTATGGTAGAAGAGACGGGGTCGTGAAGGGAGGTGGAACTTATGCTAAACCCGATAGATGTGGAGGTATAGGCTGGTATTATACCCATGGGAACCAGCTATTCACTGGGCCCCTGGGGCAACGTATTCATGAGGTCCGCACGGCGTTGGATGCCCAACTTGCGATAAATGCTGTGAATGTGCGCCTTGACCGTACCAGGTTCAATATAACAGTGTGCCGCGATCTCTGACACGGAAAAGTCCTGGCGGAGTAATCCGTAGATTTCTTGTTCGCGTGGAGTCAGGAGATCCACCGCGGTCGATGATGCAACAGGCAGGGCGACTGCCGTCCTTCGCAACCGGGTGATCACAACCGGTAAGGCAATAATCATGCTGATGGTCACAGCCCAGAAACCCATTAACTCCAAGGGAAATGATTGTCCATGAGTTACCACTTGATAAAAGCGCGTACCAATCAGCATCACGAGCGACACTAACCACCCGGCTAACGCTCCCATGGGGCCCCAGTAGGCCCATCCCTCAAATGCGATTACTGGGAGCAGTGCCGGTGCGCCCGTCTGCCACGTAGGAGAGAATTGGATGAGAATGAGGGTAGCCATCAGGATATCGATGGCAAAAGCCACAATCTGCAACGCACGAAGAGTATCGGTGGCCTGGAGAAACCGCCACACTAAGAGGAGTGTCAGGGTATACAGAAATAAAAATCCTACCAGCGGCCACGGGCGATATGAAGCATCTGATTGGAACCACGTCCAGCCCACGAATAAAGAGATACCGAACCGAAATCCGGTCATCGCCCCAAATACTTTGCTATCTGGCGATTGCGTTGTCCACCATCTCAAGAGTCTCAGTCCTTAACGCGTAACATTAAGTGCCAACATTATCACTATTCATTATAGCAATTGATGCCAACCATTGCTTGGGCAGTCGGGCAACGCCATGTCATAGTGAAACGGATCTCATCTGGGATGGGTGCACCTCAAAATTGTGATCATGCGGCAATACGCCGGGAAAGCGGCACCAATTGAGCCCAGGGGGCCTTTCGCCAGAATGCCTGCCAATGCCCGGAACGCTGTAGTGCGCGGAGGGTCGCGACGGCTTGGGCACCGGCTTCCACCCACCGCATCCCACTGCCACTTTCGCGTTGTTTGAGCACCGTTTTGCAGGCACTTTCGATAATGCCAGATCCGATGGGGAACCCGGCTAACAGATAGCGGGGATAGTCGAGGCGATCCTGATGAAACGCGAAGTAGGCTTGTTCGCCCGTCACGGTGTCCTGGGCCGCCGCCGATAACGGCGGCAACGCTTTCCATACTGCGTCGAGGACTGCACCGCCTTCATGCCGAAGCCGATGGAGGAGCTTCTCCGCCCAATCGGTTCGTATCGCGGCATCATCGGGCCAGACGGCATGGGCCACGGCCCAAATATGTTGACTCGCATGGTAGAAATCGAGAATTTCCACCCACGTCTTGCCGGCCACGCGCAGATACTTCGCGCTCAGTTCCCAAATCCAGTGGGCCCCATCGCCAATGAGGACGAGTTGGCAACAAGACGGATCCTCCAACCCGGTTTGCAATGCGTGTGTGTACAGCCGAGACAAAAAATCGGCTTGCCGTTCAAACCCAATACAATATTCTACGGGACCGTATTCGGGTTTCGCCTCCTCATTCTTCTCAGCCGATAACAGCCGTGGGATCGGCTCGAATCGCGCACACACGCCCACCTTTCCCTCATGCCAACCACGATGCCCATCTCGTGTGCGTTTCGTATTCACCATCGCCCCATCCAAGGCAATTAAGAGAGTACTGGGCCCCGGTGCCGGCGGCACCGGGGCCTGCCCAGATTGCACGTCCCGAATCGTTGTCTGCTCCTGCGATTCGGCCCACGATCCAATCTTTTCGGTCACCCGCCGAACCATTTCGCCATCAATCACGACTCCCAGTGTCTGCGCCACGACATCAGGTACTTGATCAAAGGGCACGTCAATGGCGACCCGGGCGAGGATGGCCGCAAGTTTGGGGGAAACCTGACCCGGGCCCAACTGCAACACCCGATCCTGTGGGGCCTCGCTCCCATGACCTTGCGGGCACACCAGATAGGGGCGCTCCCAGTCGTACTGCCCAAAGATCCCGATGAGACCGCGGGCACGGTGAGAATCGACCGACCGCAAGGGGGATGCGCATTCTCGACAGATGCCCAAAGAATCCAGGACCGGCGCCGACATGAGAGATTCGGTGATGTGGCGACCAATGCTTTGCGTCAGGGCCTGGGTGCCGGTTTCGATGGCCTCTAATGTGGTCATCGCCTGCCGTACGGCAGGCGTCAAGCGTTGCAGAATCTCCTCCACAATCCCCGCGGTCTCCGCCTGAACCCACTCCGCGATCGTGCAATTTTCCTTGCTTTCGGGCTGACCGTCCGCTATTATCATACCTACAACTCCTCCTCATCGGTCGGGCTGACCTTAATGTGATGAGGAGTTACTTCGTGATCGACATCCAAAAATCCTTTGCGTGCCAATAATATCCATATTAGGGAGTATATTACTCACAAACCTGAGGCACACCCTCTGGGATCACCAGCGAAAAGGCATTGCCGCCACCAAATCTGGCGAGGAAAAGAGGGGACTCGGGGTAATGGAACGAAAAATGCAGTTGTCCGGTGTTCTTTTGCTTTGCGGTGTGACTATGGTATAGTGGACGTGAAATATCTGACACACTTTTTTCCTCGTTTGCCAACCTCGGCACCGAGATGCATTGCTAAGTAAGCTTGGCGATGACCCATACTACTGGCTACGGTCGGTAGGCTTCCTTCCTTGAGTAATTGTCCCAACACGATTGCACACAAACCTCTTCATCGGGCTTTTTGTGATGTCTATTCCCAAGAGAGGAGCGATGACCATGTATATGATTGCGAAAATCAGTGGTCCGGAGGCCCGACAGGTCGCGAAAGAGGAGGAGCCGTTTGGCCCACGCTTTCCCGCCCTTGTTGTCGCCGACATGACGCGCTTAGAAATTTGGGCGACTAATTTTAAGGACCAAGGGCCCGACTTCACGGAATTTCGTGCGTATGCGCAAGACACGTTACTCAAAAAACGCCGGATGCAGGGATTTTAAACGCTAATCACGGCATAGTCATTCACCCTAACACGCCCCGGGGTGTGTTTTTTGTGTTTGCAGTATCCCGCCGTATTTCAATCCGAAAGAAGGCCCACGCATGTGCGAAAAACCCACAGCTTGCGCCGTCCGTGCTATGCAATGGGTCCAGACAGACTCGTGGCTAGACATCGCTCAGGACCGCCTTGATCGTTGGATCGAACAAGGCATCCAGCCACGGATTAGTCACCACGCGAGAGACGCACGCCAATTGGAGCACGCCATTAGCTTTGGTGACATCAAAATCGCCGTGGAAAACGGACAAGTGATTCATCGAGATCTCGATACAAAGACCAATCAAGAGCATTCGCTAGTCCTCGCTTGGCTTCGGACAAGCCCCAAGAAATGGCGTCCCGTGCATGTCAGTTTACTGTTGTCGGAAGATGGTACGGACGCCTTCATCAAGACGGTATACGACCCCCGCTCCTATGACTGGATTTGGGCAGATCATGATACCCGTCGAGTATGTGGGTGCAACGGCAAAAATCTATAGCATCGGCTGCTATATGGTATACTCTTCTTAAATGTAATACCGTATTACATTAAAAGGAGGGGTACCATGCCGCGACGCACCAACGAACCCAAAGAACACGCGATCCCGTTGCGGGTCAATAAGGAGGAATGGAAAATGGCACGGCTGAAAGCGGCCGTCTATTTTCGAGGGAACATGAGCGCGTTTTTGCGAAAGGCGATGGATTCCTACGAAGGCCCATTGCCGGAGATGACGTGTTTCCATTGTAAGACCCCGATGATGTACGGATTTGATGCCACGTGTGGGTGGGGCGATGTGACCGTGACCAACGTCCCGGCCATAACCTGCCCGAACTGCCGTGATCACAGTTACGACATGGCGGTGATGGAAGCCCTAGAAGCGGCCGTAGAAGGGAAGACGGGACACTTCGATTTCCGTGAGCTGATGAATCATGGCGCGGAGATGACCGTAAAACCAACGCGTACGAAACGTTCCTAACAATTCTCGGCTTCCACCAATGGGGCGTGGAGTGGTTGGGTTGCCATGACAAACGGCAACCCGTTGCCACGGGATACCCAAACGTTCTGGTGAGAGGCGAAAGGAAGGAATTTATGTTTGTCTGTAAAGAACCAATCGGTTGCGCCTCTAAGCGCCGTATCTGGGGTGCTGCACCTGAACAAATTGCAGGGTTCTCTCGACTCCAAAATGCGTGGAAATTCGCTACGTTTGAGTTGGATCCCCATGTCGTTCGGCGCCAACGGGAACGCGGAATTAGTCGAGCGGACATTCGATATGTGTTGTTTCATGGCCGCTTACTGGAATTCCAACAAAATGCGCTGTATCGACGGGCTCGCATTATGAGTCGTTTACCTGCGGGGAGGATTCTCCATGTCATTGTCGAATGGGGCCATGACACGCATCGCGTGATTACGGCCATGGACCCGGCTTCACGGCCATGGCAGTGGAACGAGGACTATACGCAACGACTGCATTGGTGCGTGAAAAATCATTTGGATGACGACTAAGACGCAGCACTTGTAAAGACGGTGTTTATAGTATAGACTGTCTATTACAAGGAGGTGCGTGGAGATGTCCAAATTAATCAACATCCGTTTATCGGAGGAGGACCAAAAAATGATGACGATTAAGGCGGCGGTCTATACCCGAGGTAACGCGAGCGAATTGATACGCCAAGCGGTTACCGCCTACTGTGAACCATTGCCTGCCAAGCGTTGCTTGTGCGGCGGGACGATGGAGCAGGCACTGGTAGAGCACGTTGAGTGGCCCGAAGCGACCTTTGACCACGTACCGTGTTACCACTGCGCGACTTGCGAACGCGATGCAATCGACGAGCCCATCGTGGCGATTATGGAAGAGTATGCCGATCAGCACACGTCTCTTGATTTTGCGTCGATTTTGCAATCAGTGTCTAATGCCGCCGCGATTTCATAGGGGGCAGTCGTCACGAACATCAGCCTAAAGACTCCCGGACCATGAGGTCGGGGAGATTTTTTATCCTCTAGGAGGCTCAACAAGTGGTATCGATAGTCTCTGGATATTCTCGAACGCCGTTTGCGTATACTATGAGCAAGAGTGATTCAGCGAACGAGCGAGATTTGGATACGATTCTGGAGGAGGGCAAGCATGGCGACCATGACGTTGGGAACTCCTAACGAGGAGCTGCCAAAAGCTGGACTACGGACTATCCTGCGCGATTTGAAGGCGAAAACCGCGCGGATCGCCGAGCAAGCCCGTGCTACAACCGATGTCATCGATCTCCTCCGCTTGGAGGGACAAATGGAGGGTGTCACGGATCAGATACGGCAGAGGATCGACCTCTATGATAAACTCTCTCAATAACCTCTCTCTCTAACCAAGAGACAACCGAAACGACAACCTCTGGGACATCGGAGGTTGTCGTTTTTATTTCCCCAAAGGAGGCGTTACAAGCTATGCCGTTTGCACGTACCTGGAAACATCCGAACATCAAGGTGATCCATCGTGGGATCACCGTCTACGAAACTTACATCGAGGACATGGAGGACTTTGGAGTACGCGAAGGTGTCTATACCCGCGACCCTCAATTGGCGCACTATGATGGTCGTGACTTCTCGCTTAGGGACTTCAACATCCCAACATCGGTTGGCGATCCAGCCGATCCTAGTCAACATGACGCCATTTTGAGATGGCTCATCGATCAAGGGAAGCTGGATAGCTTTCCTGACTCTGGATTGGGTTTTTGGGACACGTGGAACATCTACGTGGAGGCCACGTTCGGCGGTGTGAAACAAATTCTTGCCGACTCGCTGGTCGAGTGGGCAGAAGCGATGGAGAGACCCGCGTTTCGCACCTACGCCGATGTCGATGGCTATCCTCACGGGTTTGTGGCCTTGGGAATTGACCACGGCAATCTACTGGTCTATCCCCGGAGCGACCGCGAAGGCTATTTCGATCTCACTCGTCCCAAAACGTTGCATTGGGCTTCCATTCAAGAGTTGACTGACGGGCTGCGCGCGGCGGCATCGAGTATACGGCGGACGGTCGCTGAGCTTGAAACTTACTTGGATGCCATTGAGGTCTGAAAATCCTAATCGCGCATTGTCGCCATCGGGCCCCTTGAGAAAATTCTCAAGGGGCTTTTCCTTTTTGAGGAGGGTGCCACAAATGGACGGTCATCAAACCAAAAAGCATATCCGCCAAGCTACTCTGCTACATCTTACCGCCTGTCGCAACGGGTTGTTCCGAGGAACCGATCTGGATGCGGTCGCGCAAGCCATGCGCCGCAGATTCTACGCCAATGAGGAAGATGCGGTGGCGTTCGCCAAGCAACAGCAGGTATTTCTCGGGGCAACATCGGACGATGACACTGTGGACGATGAACCGGCCACTGTCGAACCGATACGTCCCCAACAGCTTCAGATGGTGTTTGACAAATAAAGAGGGGGAATAGGACATGAGTATCGCAGGTTTGAGCATTGGTTTTGGAACGAACACGGTGCGTTTGACACGGCGGCAAATCACCAACCGATATTTTGCTTGCTTGCGAGAAATGGCCATCGTTGAGCAAGATCTCACGACACCCGACGTCGAGCGCCATTTCCAACGCCTGGCTGCAGAACGGAAACAATGGGAGGCCCAGTTGACCGAGCGTGAAAGGGCGCGTGTCAGCGCGGCCTACAGCCGTTGGTACTTCCGCTTTTTGGCGTAATTCTGATCGAACAAACCCCTTCTCTTGCGGTAGAGGAGGGGCTTCCCGTTTGCGGCCAAGGTTTGGTGGCAGATGCCCGTTCGCTGTGGTATTCTGACAGTGAATACCTGCTTAATTTCTCTTCCTCAATGTGACCTCGGCATTGAGATGTGCCAGCCAGTACGCTGACTGACAACTTCTACCCTGCTTTCGAGCATGGGGCTTCCAATGCTTATCAATCCCAAAACAGAGTGTTTCTCACCAACGCCCGTTCAATCGGCGCTTTTTTGTTTTGCGCCAAGTAACCCAAGAACCGAAGGAGGAACCTATACGATGGAGTCAACATTTGACCCCTTGATTTCCGCATACACTCGTGCAGACGCCCTATTCGATGGACAACTCATCGACATGTCGACACTCGCTCGTGAAGCGGGCTTTCGGTGGCCTGTCGCTGTGACGGCTGCGTTATGGGACGGCTACATCAAACCCCCAGCCCATCTTGATGGGCAAAGCTGGGAGGGCCGTGCGTGGGATGTGTTAAGTGTACTGCGGCTGACCATTCGACGTGCCGGCGACACCTCCGAACTGAGGTTTGCCGTCTTGTTTAAACTAGACGAGAACAAACCGCTCGAGAGAGTCATCCTGACATCGCACTGCGGACCCGGTGATGACATGGAACCTGTCATCACTATCATGCTGCCGGGTGAAGATTGAACCGATGGATAGACCAGAAATGTGGGCAACACGACGCCACAAACTGAACGACTACTACCTCTGCCTCCGCAACATGGCACTGTTCGAGTTTGAGCCGTCTGCTTTAGACCCAAACCAACACTTCTCATGGAAACGGCTAGAGCAAGAGCGCTGGTACTGGGAAGCGGAGTTGACCGAGGCGGAGCAAACCAAAGTCCGTGCGGCCTATCACAGGTGGTGGCAACGGTTTATGGCGGAGAAATCCCCCTAACGATCAAGGAGGCGAGCCTCATGATTTACCGATTGGTGTATTTTGAGCCGGACACCAGCCCGCATAAGATGGCGGTGGAGCTGACCACACTGCAAGATCGATACCCTATGGCGCAGTTTCATTGGTATGTCCACCCGACCGATAAGGGTGTGGGGGTGGTGGCCACTAATTCGGTAGAACCACCGGATGAAGCGGTCGCAACCGGCGCATGGTGGCGTCACAGTGAATTATGGTGGCGTGACGAGCTTGGTGACGAGGAATCGCAAATGCAATGGGCCCGCCAATGGCGAGTCATCCACGCTACCGAGCAGTTAGGTGCCTAAGCGATAAGACCCCTCCTCTTAAAGAGGCGGGGTTTCCTTTTTTCATTTCCTTCATTATATATGGGTCAGAACTAGCACATGGCTTGACTAGCAAATGCAGGTTCTTTGACTGCCTTCGGCCTTACATCGACCGGAACGGTCGTCCAGCCCAATTGCCGTGCGATAAGGTAACGGCGATAGCCATCGTAGAGTACATATCCGGAATCATCTATTGTCGGCCGCACCACTATCGGTTCGTCCAACTGCCCCTGGGATTGCACGGCGGCTTTCAACGCCTCTGTCTTAGCCTTATTAGGCTTGCGGGATAAGAATGCAGCTGGCACCTTGATTTGGCTCAGTGCCACATGGGGGTACCGTGACAGATCCGGCCAATGCCGTTCTTTGGGAGTGGCCGGGGCAGGGGACACAGCTTTGGGTTCGGTTTTTCTCTCCGGAATCACCTGACCTTGAAAGGCAATCACCCCGATTTCCCCTGGACATTCGTCCAAAGGCAGATCGAGCGTGAGTTCGCCCTGAATCAAGAGCCGCTGAGACGTGTCAGGCAAACCGAGTTGCGATCCGAGCTTGCGCGAAATCAATACCGTATAAGTAATGGGCTGGCTGGCTGACGGTAGACCCTTGGGCGGGTACAGCGTGCCGCCTTCTTCCATCGACAGTCGATAGTAATCCGGAAGCACCTGAACGTCTTTCGGAACACCAGTCAAGCTAATTTTCGCGGGCATGAATACACCACTCCTTTCAAAGGGTCGCCAAACCGATACAACCTCAGTCTAGCATGTCTGCCAAATCTAGGTTCGTCACGCATCTCATTATTCCTCTATTGTTGGCACGTCCGCGCTGCCATCGTCATAGTCTAACGCATCGACGGCTCGTTGCAACTCCTCCGCACTCGGGATGGTGTAGCGCGCAGTGGTGGCAATGTTGGGCTGGCCATTCTTTTTCAAATGACCCATCAACGTCGCCACGGTCGGAAGGGGTTTCTTCTCATCGTTGACCAGTCGGGAGGCATACGTATGTCGGAGGGTGTGATAGGTGAGGTCCGACCAATCGAGCCGTTGGCCCCACTCGGTCATCAGCCGTTGGATGGAGCGAACACTCAGTGCGCGTCCCTTTTGACTCACGAACACCGGAAGATCCTCCCGAACCCATCCCGCGGCCAACGCCCGTTCTTTCCAGGCTAGAATATGTTGGCGGGCTAAGTTGGGCAAGGGCACCGAACGAATTTGGTCGAACTTGCCTTGGACATTTTGGACCTCCGCAACTCCCCGGCGTAAGAGCAGTTGGCCCCACACCAGGGTAGCGGTTTCCTCGACCCGAAGGCCCGCATACAAGCCCAGCACGATCACCGCACGATTGCGGATCGCCTGGGTCAATTTGTCGTCGCTAATGCGCTTTAACTGCATGGCATCCGCAACGGCTTGATTCAGACGGCGCATCAGTTCCTTTTCCTCGTTCCGCGAGAGACTCTTCGGCGCTTGCGGCTGGATGACCAAGAACTCGAGGTGACGTGCGGTGTCTATCGGAGTGCGTCCGCTTTCGTGGGCCCATCGACTAAAAACCCGCATTCCGGCAATGGCCTTGTTGCGAGTCGCGGGGGCGGGACGCTTTTTCTCGCGGCCATGCATGCCGACCGGCTCTTCATCGACCCGCCAGCGTTGCAAGTCTTTCGAGTCAAGATCAGTCGTGGCGAACGGTCGTCCGTGTTCATATGCGAACCACTCGGCAAAACCGAGGACGGCACGCCGATAGGCTCGAATGGACTTTTCATCCAGTTGTTCCGACCGGACTAACCATTCCTGGAAGGTTGCTAAATCATTCGTCATCATGATGTTCACCACCTCGAGGAGGGAATAGGAAAAAACGGATTTTGTTCTCTGCCGTTTTTTCTGCTGAGTTCACTAATAGATATTCGCTAGATCTCCGCCGTTTTCCTGCATTAAAAGGCCGAGAAGGATGATTCTCTGACATATAGATGTTAGCGTGACAACAGTGGATAGCACAATAGTTATGACATAAGGCGCAGAGATAGGATATAATGTAATAGAGGTGAGTAAAAGATGCCGACGAAAGAGGAAATTGATGTGTACTCCCAGCTTCTAATTACAGCGAGAGAAGCCGCCCATATTTTGGGGGTGACGCCCGGCCGAGTTGCGGCGCTCGTGTCCCAGGGGGTTTTAACACCCATTAAGAAAGATGGCCGTGTAACGGTTTTCCTAAGATCCGACATCGAAGCCTATGCGGGCATTCGTCGGCCAGGAGGACCACGGATGCGAGAGGTCTTGCCGCCCTATGTCATGCACTTTGAAGACTCCGGGTCATCACGTCGTACTTACGAAGCGTTTCAGCGTTATCGAGCGGAATTGGGCACTATCAT
>DAHWKJ010000102.1 GCA_027343695.1 Sulfobacillus sp.
GAGGGAAGGGACTTGAACCCTTACGCCTTGCGGCACGAGATCCTAAGTCTCGCATGTCTGCCATTCCATCACCCTCGCGAATGGTGCGCCCGGTAGGATTTGAACCTACGACCTGCGGATTCGAAGTCCGTCACTCTATCCCCTGAGCTACGGGCGCGAGAGAAAAAATCCCGGTTATCCCGGGGAAAAAATTTTGGGGTGAATGAGGGGACTTGAACCCCCGACCCCCAGGGCCACAACCTGGTGCTCTAACCAGCTGAGCTACATCCACCGTATGAAATTCCGACCGTCCAGTACATGAAAACTCATGGAGGACGCTACGAAGTATACTACGCGATGCGCGAAATTGCAAGCACTGGACGACTAACAGAATCCCCCGCGTCACATATGAAACGGGTAGGCGCCGTTCCGTCCCTCGACGAAAACCTGCGCCTACTTCGTATGAGAAATTTTTATTGAGTTATGCTAACAATTCGGCTAACCGACTCTTTATACGCGCAGCGAGAGCTCGGTTAATGCTTTGAGCTTCTTTAGTTTGTGCCATGGACCGGGCCACTTCTTCGACCGGGTGCGCATCGAGCCAGGCGATGGTGCGATCCGCCAATTCGTCATCGACAATCTGGGACACCGGTTGCGTATAGTACTGCACCATGGCCCTGGGGTATTTATCCAACAGTTGGTCCCAGTGCGTTTCAATCGTGTCCCAGGTAACCCTGGCGGCCTGACGATTGCCAAGGGCATACCCCAAGGCAATGGCTCCGTCTTGAATGCGAACATCGGAGGATTGGTACACTTCCAAGGTCTTCGCAATCAATGCCGGATCCGTGAAGTAAGATAACGCGTTAAGGTATCGCGACTCATCTTGCGGAATACTCGGGTTTTTGAATTCTCGATACATGAGATCCCATTCTTCCTGGGACCCGGACACAGCCGTCACCTGGGCTAGCGGCGTCAGTAATGCAGCCGGTGCGGTTTGAGTCCCCTGGATGTGCGACAGCCATCGCTGGCGTGCTTGCGCACGTACCGCTGGATCGGCGCCCGTGGTCCCCAAAAGCTGGATCAATAAAGCCCGTAGACGACCTTGGCGGACATCTTCATGGGGAGCAGGGTCCCAGCCGAGTTCTCGGAACAACGGGCCGGCGATGTCTCGAATCAGTGCCTGTAGCACCAGACGGCTCGAGTCATCCGCGATGCGGTCCAAGAGAGCCAAGCTCGGCGTGACAGCGCCCCATACATCGGGGTCACGTTCGTCTCCCATCATTCTCCACAGGGAAACCGCCCGCGATAAAGGCAACGCACCGGCGCGAACCGCTGCCCACACATCATCGACTAGGCCGTACCGCTCGATGGGGCTTAACGCCCCCAGTTCGCCTAATAGGCGTTGCCACAGTGTCTCGTCATACGCCACACGATAAAATCCCCAGCCTCCGCGATTGACCATAACCGAGGTCATATGCTCGGGTACTGGGATGACGACCGGTTCGGACCCCAGTAACACCCGTACGGTTTCCTCACTGTCCGTAGAACGACGAATGCCGACCGTGATAGGGATCTGCCATTGACCGTCTCCGCCACCCCGGTATCGAAATTGCTGTTGCGTCAAGGTCACCGTTCGGCCATCCTCGCTCAGCGCAGCGGTAATCAACGGATATCCTTCCTGAAACACCCATGAATCCATCACCGCTCGAACTGGTTGACCGGAAGCCTGCTCTAGGGCATCCCATAGATCTCCCGTTTCAGTATTGCTATACCGGTGTTTGTCTAAGTACTGACGGATTCCTTGGCGAAACACTTCAGGCCCTAGGTATTGCTCTAACATCCGCAGTACAGCTCCACCCTTCTGGTAGGTCAGCACATCGAACATTCCCCAAGATTCTACAGGGCGTCCGACCGGGTATTCGATGGGGCGCGTGGATTCCAATCCGTCAACCATCAACGCATAGCCTTTCCCATGACTGAAAATCGTCCACACATCCCATTCCGGGTGCAGAGCGTCGGTGGCCAGCAGTTGCATAAACGTGGCAAACGCTTCGTTCAGCCAAATTCCGTTCCACCAACGCATGGTAACCAAATCCCCAAACCACATATGAGCCGTTTCATGCGCGATGGTCCCCACCACATAAGCCTGTTCCATCGGCGAAGAACGCTCCCGATCGATCAGTAACAGCTCTTCTCGGTAAATCACACACCCGATGTTTTCCATGGCGCCAGCTGCAAAATCAGGAACCGCCACATGATCCATTTTGTCACCCGGATAGGGGATTCCAAAATACTCTTCGAAGAATTGCAAAGTCCCGACGGCCGCCTCTTCGGCAGTCGTCGTCAGGTGGCTCAAACTCGGGCGCGCTACAATCCGTACGGGTACGTCTCTCACCATTTTGGGCGGTGTCAGCGCGTACGGTCCCACGACAAACGCAATTAAATAGGTGGACATGGGCATGGTGTCGGCAAAAGTCACATGGCGCTTTCCGTGCTCGTCTACGATGTTCGAAATTTCTCGGGAATTGGAGAGGGCAACCAGGTCTTTCTCAACGATGAGGGTAACCGCAAAAACCGCCTTAAATTCCGGTTCGTCCCAGCCCGGGAAAATCTGCCGTGCATCCGTGGCCTCACAGTGAGTCGACGCCATCACTTGCGGCGTCCCATCCGGTCCTTCAACGGTGGTGCGATAAAATCCACGGAGGTCATCGCCGAGCACCCCATCGTATTGGATATCGAGGGTCCAATGCCCTGCGGTGATGGGCTCCGGCCAGTGCAACGTCACCTGTTCCTCCGCCGCATTGTATGACACGGTACCGGCCATCGCGGATCCATCGCGTCCCTTCAATTGCACCGTGCTCAGAGTCAAATTGAGCGCGTTAAGAAGTATCTCGTGAACGGTTTCTCGCACTTCAATCTCTATGGCCGCCGTGCCATGAAATCTGCCTTGACTTAAATCGGGAGTTACTTCCAACTGATATCGGCTTGGTACCACGCTGTGCGGTAGTCGATATGGAGGACGTTCTTTCATACAATCCCTCCTCATAATCTATGTAAATTTCGTTGACATATCCATCGTTGTCCCCTCACCTGGGGATGCTACGATATTGAGACCCCAATACCTTCTGACCATCCGGGTAGACCTATTCGCGATACAGTGAAAGGATTCCTGCTCGCGCACCAAATGATTCCCCCCATAATGAAGAGACCCTGCAGACAAGATACGGTGAGCGTCCCGAGGCTTTGGAGCGGCCTGTAGCAGCGACTTAGTGGAATCGAATACCCCCGGGCAGTGGCAATGCGGGCTATCCTTTCCACACCATCACGGTCACTCCAATTAGGCAAATGCCGGCGCCGATCCATTCCGTCAAATCAGGTCTCCGGTGATCAATCCCCCACCCCCACAACACGGCCAGGATAATGAAGACGCCACCATAAGCCGCATAGACCTTGCCAAACGAAGCAAACTCCTGTCTGGTCGCGATGACCCCATAGAGGAACAGCACCACGCCTCCCAAAATCCCCACCCAGAGGGATCGTCCGTGACGCAGCCATTGCCAGACCAGGTACCCACCCCCAATTTCCGCTAGTCCGGCGATCACGAATAATGCATACGCCCTAAGCATGCCGGCCTTCCTCCCTCAATGTTTTCTCCTGTGTCCGAACCCGTGCGCACTCTGTCACGGCATTTCGCTTCGGCTCCCGGACGAACCATAACATCCCTATCTCGTCCTGGGGGTTGTTGGGGCAAAAAATAGACGACGCCCCGCTCGGGGCCGGCCTGACACGCGCCGCCCTCGGCCTCGGAGATGATATCCGGGACTAGCCTGAACGCGCGCCATTTACTAAGCCTTGGTCCGTCGATATTCCCACCCCAAAGCCACCATCCCCGCCCCCACACCGAGTAGCCCCAGCCCGACCAGAAGGGGCCACGCGATCGCAACTGCAGAACAGGTCTCAGCCACCGAACCGTGTAATCGTGGGAGAAGTATCGCCATCGTGGTGGGTCCCCTACTAAGGGCTCTCGTGATCAGAGAACACGAGTGATGAATTCTCCAAATGTTGAATGACAGGGAAAACACCGAAAAAAATGGTACGAACAGGCCCACTGCGGAGATGACGACGGCCGGAATCAAGACCGTTTTGGCGATCCGTCCGAAGACCCCTTCTGAGTCCTCCAATTTCTAATCGCCCCTTTGGAATGTCCTCTTCGATTGTCTTATGGAGCCCGACCAAGATATGTTTGCGTTGGGTACCGGCTCCCTCATCCCAGATTTTAACCACAAATAGTCAAAATTTTATAATCATATGAATAACGACCCTTCCGTCGAAGAGGTCACGATTCGCGGAGGACCATTAGGTTTAATGTGCAGTCTATCACAACGCACTTTACGACGTATGGCCCTTTGCGCACAATCCCCGCGGACAGTCTCGGTACGGGTCTTGGCGTCTCGCCTCATGGGGGATGTTTCCACAATGTGAACAATCCTTTTGGTAACGTGCCAAATCTTTGGCACGTTACTACGTATGACACGCGGCAGCCCAGAAAGGACATCGCCCATGACAAAATCAAAATTATTCCCCATCAGTGCTTTCATCCTATTAGGAAGTACCATCGTAGGCGGGTGCGGCATCAACGGGAAGCTGGGAGCGACCCCCGCCACCACTACGGCAGTCTCTGCGAGCTCACGTTCCCCGGTACCACCCATCGTGGTGAAGAATACGTTGAGCTGGGTGGCCCAGCATCATGCCTTGATGCAAAGCGTGGGTGGGACCGCTGCCCTCCAAGGTCCTAGCACACTTCCAGGGAGCGCTCCGTACGCCGCGACCGTATTTTTAGAACCGATTAATAATCAGTACAGCGTGACGCTCTGGGAAACAACGAAACCTATGGGGATCAATCAATTCAATCCGAATCAGTTGGTAGAGCCGAATGGCACCATGCGTCATTCGTCATTGCTACGGGTACAACATCCTATTGCTCAGTGGCAACTAGAAAAGTCGTTGGCTTCTTTGACGTCCTCGCATCAGCAATCCGCAACCATCGCGGCGCTTGCCGGTGATATTGAGCCGATCGGCGTCGGTGTTCCAGTAGTCCTCCCTCACGGATTGTCAGGTACCCTGTATACCAAAGGGACCGATCCCGGAGGAACCGTGGGCAACAGCATGACAGTAAAATTTGTGCTGTGGCATGAGGCACAATGGACGTTTGAGGCAGTGGGCGCCAATCCTCAAGCTGCAGCCCGAACTATGGTGCGAACGATCCGGTTGTCACGCCTCCCCCGTGCCCAATCCGGCTTGGTGGAATTCATCAACCATACTTCGACGGTCATTAGCTGGTATCAACATCCATATATCATAAACTTTTCGAGCGCTAGGCAGGACCCAACTAACTTACAGGCCGCGCTTACTATGGTCGAATCCTGGCGCACATGGTCTCTTCATCCTTGATCCCATTAAGTGTACCAACCGGCGACAGTGGATGGACTGGTAGCGAATTATCCCAGGTCAAATATGGTCTGTCATCTCTCAAGAGGCCAGCTCGAGACTGAGGAAAAATTGGCGTGTTGTTTTGTTTGTCCGAGGCATGCTTTCCTCATGTAAAGATCCCCATGCGGCAAGGAAGGCTTCGCCATCGGTCGCCTTAAATTCTTGAAAAACCTTACGATAATTTTGATGATCCCCGCTTCAAAATCCTAAATCCTTCACCAGTGTTTCAGGCTCTTCTACACCCACAATAAGGGCATCGTACTTTGCACCTTGCAAACGAACCTGGACGCCGCGTTTGTTTTGGTGGTGAACAATAGCAAAGATGGTGTGGTTCCCCGATATAAAGGTACCCATGGCAAAGATGCCCGGAAGGCGGCTTCCAGGCATCTTTATCCCGTGCACCGCATGGATAACATCCTCAACGACGGAAATGCTTTGCACGGAGGATAAGGGTACCCGAATATCGCCATGAACGCCCTCCACTTTTTCGAGTGTTGATAATTTCAATACCAGATCGATACCATCCAAGATTAATTCAGCCACATCGCTCGCCCCTTTGCTGTGTTCTTGTAGGAAAGCATACTGCTCACGAATGATGATAACCGAATTTGGGGCGCTTTATAGAACAACTGCACGGGAGAATAAGCAGAATCGCGAGCTTCATTGATGTGGGGATTCCTGATAACGGACATCGCCGCCAACGTCGAATGACTTGTGACGGGACCGCCAGGGAGGGCAATACAAAACGGTAAATGTTTTATGCAGGAGCTGGCGGCCATCGCCGGAAGGCCTTCTAGAGACGCAGAGGATCAGTTGCGGATCAATTCCGAATCCAGTACCCCCATAATTAGGTCATCCCACCAACGACCGTCCAACCAAATCGATTCCCGCTCACGGCCCTCTTCCACAAATCCGCAACATGCATAGCTGCGAATTGCCCGTAGGTTATAGGCGGCCACACGGAGGCTGATCCGATGGAGGTGAAGATCATCAAATACATGACCTAAAATACAGCGGATCGCTTCGCGGCCCAATCCCTGCGACCAAAATCTCCGATCATAGATTCCCATACGTAGTCGCGCATTGCGATGATCCAAGTCGATTCCGAAGAGCGTAATTTGCCCAATGTATCGCCCTCTGGGCTGGGCCACTATTGTACCGTCGGGCCACACTTTGGCCCCGATGACCCATGACCAGGTCCCCTCACCGTTTCGCGCCATCATGGCCGTCAACCGCGCGCGCACTTCCTCGGCTGAAAATGTCTTAGGACTTCCATCCCCTCCATACATCCGATTCTCCTCGGCATCGCGCGGGATTTCTACACGGCTCGAAATGTCGTCATCTACCGGTTGTCGCAACCATAAACGTGCCGTCTCCATTTCCCACTGAGGCACATCACCACTCTCCCTTGACTCCCCTAATCCCAGCGAGGCCGAATCGGCCTCCTGAATCTTTCGCCAACGACAAAGGTTTTCCTGCCACAGTGACTCTTAATCGGTTCCATCGCTCTCTGAAATTCAGGGTTCTACTTTAACCCAATTGAGGTAAGGAAGATGTCCAAAAAGTAGGATGCGACGTTCAAAGAACAAGCCATGAAATTAGTCACCGATCAGAACCCGGTTGCTATTCGTGCAAATACACAGAACACGATGCGCGACCCCGCCCGTATGTGCATCATTCAGTATCTTGAGGATTAAGGGCATGTGCCAAAGATGAACCAGCGTAAGCATTGTGGACAGAAAATCCCTCCTCTCACACATCCATCACATCGCTGAAATAGCCTGGAATCACCGCGATTCCTAGGCGGACCGTCTGCCGTGTCTCTCCAACCCGACTGTTGCCGACAGGATTCGAACCGGCCACCACCGGGATTAGAAGAACCGCACTCCCGGGTCTAGGATGTCGCTCCGATGCCCCGAAGTCCTTA
>DAHWKJ010000035.1 GCA_027343695.1 Sulfobacillus sp.
GGCTATTTGCAATCTACGGTTGGATGGTCTTCTGCGTCATCTCGATGGAGTTGGCCTGTTTTGTGCAAAACCTGGTGGATTGGGCGTTCGGAATAATCCTCTGTATTGTGCAAAATACGGTTGAACGACTGCCGGCTTGAGGAGGGTCCTTACTGCACATTCGGGCCGAATAGCGACCTAGCGCAATTTTCTGCTATATTTGTTTTGGGCCGGATTGTCCTGCGATTCGTCGGAGATGGATGGTCGTGCCGACATGCGGCATTGCAAAAGAAATGGACGTAATGACGCGCAGGTAGCGGTACTACGGAGCCGGGAAGCCATGAATCGCGGCGACGTCGAGACAGTCAATGGTGGTGTTTCCGATCGGTATTTAGGTGTGTTTTGTGTGGGGAACACGAAATATACAATGCGGCAGAGATTCGCGATTGGCAATGCATCGGCGGGTTACGACTATCGACAAGTACTGAAAAAAGTTCCTCAGTGGGCATATACGGACTGGGAATGGGGTGGTATTGTCGCACACCGACGTTCGTTGGATGGCGACGTGGTTATGCACGCGCTGGTGACCGAAGTGCACGCCTTAGAAGGAGGCCTGTGGATGCTGCTACGCCAATAGATGGAGAAGTACCACCCGTCAACCAGAGGTCGTCTACGGGAATTTCTCGGAACCGAGGCCACCAATTCGGTTTTTCTCAGAGTCGCACAAGCGAACCGCCGACGATAGGTTCTCGTATTTGCGGCGTCCAATCGACGTCCTAGATAGCTGGAGGGAGAATATAGATGATTTTTCCCGAATCTATATTGAACCGTGCACGGTTTCGGAGATGGTTCAACTCGGCTATGTTCCCGAACTTACGGGACACGTTGGTGTCAAGCGCGGTGACCTTACCCATTTGGAATAGCCATCAGTTCAAGGCGTCCCGCGCCCCGGTCACCAACAGCCAGCTCGTAAGGCTTTTGAACGCCTTGCCGATGCATGGAGAGTTAGATAGCTACCTTTTATTAAACCTCCATAATCCGTCACTTCCTATTCGCTGGTCTACAGGTGACCATCTATACGCAGTGCGGGATGGTTTCGAGTTTCATCCCGCAGTGGAAGTTGGTTAGGTGCAGCCGTTTTCGGGGCTGTATGGGAGGAAGACTGCCATCAGAAAGCGAATGGACGTGGTTCGCCTGTAGTGGAGACGCCACACGTCCATATCCGTGGGGCCATGAACGTCCCCGCAGTTCTCTAGCCAATTACGGTTACTATGTTGGAGGAACGACCCCGGTTGGGAGTTATCCAGCGACTGACTGGGGGCTTGTTGATGGTGCTGGAAATGTGGAGGAATGGTGTGCCGATGTCCCCCCGAAAGAGAGCCCCGAACAGTTTGATCGGATAGGCACAGGTGGTTGTTGGAACAAAGGAGAAGAATTTCTCTTATGCCACAACACGAGACACAAATGGTATCGGGTTGGTACAGTGGGCATTGGTTTTAGAATAGTCTGGGAGGCGTGAACATGATAAGCCTTCTTATTATCGACTTGGACGACACGTTGTGCGACTACTCGCAAGCCATGGCTAGGGGCAAAAACGCGGTATCAGAGTATTTTAAGGAAATCGGCGTCGAGCCAAGTGCTTTTTGGCGGGTATACAACGAGATTGAGCCTATGTTGTTCAGGGATTTTACCTTAAAGCGATTATCGACAGCCGACTACCGTACCCGAAGATATGAAGACGTCTTCCAAAGATTAAACATGATAGTCCCGGCTTCCATGATCCAAACGTTAAACGGTCTCTATATGAAGGAAACGAACGATGGAGTGAGGCTGTTCCCCGACGCCGTGCCGTTTTTACGGAACATGAAACATTTGGGCATCCGAACGGCTATACTTACAAACGGCCCATCGGATGGTCAACGTTCCAAGATTAGAGCACTCGAATTGCAGAACAAAGTTGATCGAATTTTTGTGAGTTCCGACATCGGCGTGGCCAAACCGGAACCGAAAGCGTTCGAATATGTTTTGAAATCGTTTGCCGTACGTCGGGACACAGCGTGCATGATAGGTGACTCTCTGCCAGACGATGTTGTCGGAGCACACAATAGTGGCATTAAGTCTATTCTGCTCGACCGAGAGAACAAGCATCCCGATTTCGAAGGGCTCAAAGCATCGGATCTCGCTACGACCCAAAACATTTTATTCAACGGGTAGACTCTATTCAATCCGAGGTGAAGATGTTGTTAATGAAATGGCGTTTAGACTTCGAGGCTGGACACTGTTTTTGTACGATAGATGCGCCCGTTTACGTTATAAAACGCCTAGACGTGATGCTTTCGCCATTTAAAGCAATCGCTGCAAGCACTCCGCCGAGTCCTCGTGGGACACCGTGTCTTCGGTCGAGCACGGTTTCGGGCTAGCCTCGTTGCCAGCCTCGGTGTTGTGTCGATGGGGGCGGAGGTGCTTAAACGACCAGACTCATGAGGCTGGCGGCCCCCGGATTGCTCGCGGGAGCACTGGTTTTTCTCATGCCCGCGTAGCGGGTTTGCCCATATCTTGCTAACTTGGAGAAAGGTGCGATGGTTGATGTCTGACGTGACCATTCGACCCGCTGTTGCCAGCGATGCATCCGGTATCTGCCACGTCCATCAACGCGCGGTCCGGATTCTTTGCCGCTTTGACTATACGGCCGACCAAGTGGAAGGGTGGATCGGGGCCCGCGTACCGCAGAATTACGTGGAGTCGATGACGAGCGGGGAACAGCTCTGGGTGGCCGAAAGCTATGGTCAGGTGGTGGGGTTTGCGGGACGCAAGGGCCCCGAAATTACTGCGGTGTACGTGGATCCACATTATGCGCGCCAAGGCATTGGGCAACAGTTGTTGCAAGTCGTAGAACAGTCCGCAGCCACAGGTGGCGTGCCCTGTGTCTATTTAGATGCATCGCTGACAGCGGTTTCCTTCTATACGAATGCGGGCTACAAATCTGTGGAAAATGGGACGCACCGATTGCGATCGGGCGTAGAAATCGCCTGCGTGCGGATGGAGAAACGACTAATGCGCCAACGTGCTGCGAGTGGGTCTTAGTCGGCTACTGAGTAGGCTGTAGCGACCGACCTCGTCCCGAACATAGCCAGTAGTTGGCGGTTTCTCTCAACGAACGGACCCGTAACTTGCCGTTGACCAATGGCGTAGGCCAAGGCCACTGGGTGCCGGAGAAGTCTTGCCGAGAGCTTGTTATTCGGGCGCGTTGTCGTTTGGGCGCCCCAGGTTCAACGTACTCGTATATGAATGACGGATAAGGCGGTAGACATCATGCAATATCGGCGTCTAGGACAGTCAGATTTGCGTGTATCAATGTTGGGGCTTGGAGCGAGTGGCCTCGGGACCCGTGCGGACCTCCACGAATCGCACAGGATTCTGAATCGCGCGCGGGATGCCGGCATGACCCTCATTGATACGGCCAATGTCTATGGCCCGGGGGGCCTTCGAGTCGGCGATTGGCACCTGGCTCCCCCTGCATCGCGCCGAGGTGATCATTGCGACCAAAGCGGGGCTACCGGTGGGTGATGGTGCCCACGAGCGCGGGACCTCCCGGAGCCACCTGACGCGAGAGTTGGAGGCTGCCTGAGACGGCTGCGCACCGATTACATTGACCTGTACCAGGTACATACCTTCGATCCGTGGACACCCCTCGATGAAACGCTCCAAACCTTGGAGGACTTCGTGCAACAGGGCAAGGTGCGGTACGTCGGCGCCTCCAATTACCGGGCCTGGGAGCTGATGAAGGCCTTAGGAATCAGTCAACGTCTGCGTGTGGGTTCGTTTGTCTCGCACCAGTGTAGCTATTCCCTCGCTGATCGGACTGCGGAACGCGAGATGGTGCCGTTGCTACGCGACCAAGGACTGGGCCTCATGGCCTACTTTCCCTTGGGCTCTGGTCTGTTGACGGGCAAGTATCGCCCGGGTGAGCCCGCGCCTCCCGGGTCAGCGGGGCATTCCCATATCAGGAGCCCGGCCTGCTGGCCTTGGCTGCCGAGGTGGCGGAGGAAATCCATGCACGTCCGGCCCAGGTGGCGCTGGCTTGGCTTTGGCATCATGCCGAAGTGGCCTCGGCCATTGCCGGAGCCCGCCTCGTGGGGCAACTGCAGGAAAACCTGGGCGCCCTCACAGTCACCTTGTCCGATGACGCGCGGCGACGCTTAGATGCCGCCAGCGAGCCGTTCACCAGCCGCGAGCCGCTCGGCGAATACCGAATAGATGAAGTCAAGGAGGGAGCGTCATGACAGATGCTCAGACAACCGAGCGCCATACGGTGATTGTGGACATCCATGCGGTGCTCGTGAGAGATGGCCAAATTTTGTTGGGACGCCGACAGAACACGGGGTTCGCGGACGGCCTCTATCATGTCCCGGCGGGTCATCTCGAAGCGGGGGAATCCGTCATGGAAGGACTAGTCCGTGAAGTCCGTGAAGAGCTCGGCGTACACCTGAATTCGGGATCCGTCCGCTTTGCCCATGTGATGCACTCGGCGTCGGGTGCCGGGCGGGTAGCGTTCTTCTTTGTGGCGGACGATTGGCTCGGGACGCCCATCAACCAAGAACCGAACAAGTGTAGCGAGATCGCCTGGTTTGGCTGGGACGAGTTGCCAGATCAGATGGTCCCATACGCCCGCGTCGCGCTGAATCATATTCGGGCCGGGACGAGCTTTTCAACGTTCGGCTGGTAAGGTCCGGATTGAATCCCGCTTGCGGCACAAA
>DAHWKJ010000050.1 GCA_027343695.1 Sulfobacillus sp.
CAATTCGTTGGCAGAATTGCTCGAGGGGAAATTCCCCAAAGCTCTCGGCGAGTTATTTACCGCGGAGGGGAAGGGACTCTTCCCCACTCCTGATGAAATCCATCTTCAGTGTTCCTGTCCGGATTGGGCCACCCTTTGTAAACATGCCGCTGCGGCGTTGTATGGGGTGGGTGTCCGGCTGGATGAGAATCCACAGTTGTTTTTTGAGCTGCGAGCAGTGCGCGTTGAAGATCTTGTAAGCCAGGTCGTCACGGAGAAATCCCAGAACTTATTAAAGAAGGCCCAGAAAAAGAGCGGGCGAGTGATTGAAGATGCCGCGGATGATTTGGGGACTATGTTTGGCATCGATCTGGATCCCGAACCGTAAGGCTGGCCGAAAAGACGTCAGGCCGTCCATCAGGTCTTCATGGCGTGACCGTGCCGTTGTCCATAAAGAGTTCCGATCAGAAGCAACAGGGACTCCATGAGCCGATGGATCCCCTTGATTGGGTAAGGCGTTTGGTGAGGACTGTCGCGGTTGAATCGGGAGCGGCAATGACTAGGGGGGCGACGACCCAGCAGAGGCCGACTCCCTACGGGATCAATGGACTGACGTTGGCTAGACCTGGCCGAGCGACGATTACGAATCACCTCAGGTGCACAATATGACCCAGGGGCACAATGAGCGTCCCACCGAATGCGGTGTACACGACCTGATGAGCATTGGGAGTGGCGGGGATTCGGCAACGATTCCTTGAATGTCGGGCTATAAGACCCCTATGGGCGTACCCGGATTGGTACGGAGGATGGCGGGGCGGTAAATCTCCTCAACGTAAGAGAGACTCCTAGGGCGCGGTGCCCCTTCATGATTTTTGTTTGCATAATATGTGTCCTCAATGTATTATTATACTTAGATAAATCCCTCGCGGTATTGGTTGTATTCACGATCTGCTCTTTAAACTCGCTTCTTTGGCTATGACATCACAACGTGCTCGGCATAGACCTATCGTATGCATATATCCTATTGTGACCTATTTCACGATATAAAGGAGTGTGGTATCCGTTGAATCCACGGCAGAACCGGGTGTTTACGCGATTAATTGGCCAAGAAAGAGATGCGTGCGCCTTGTACGCTGCCGTAACCAAAACGCCTCCAAAACCTGCCGACGCCCCAACGTCACTATGGATGGAGGCGATCAAGGCGTTGGTGCAGATGGAGCACCGTGCGGGGAAAGTTGGCAACCGCATCGATGGAACAGGACTTTTAACGACGCTCCCGCGAGACCTTTGGCAAGAGAGACTGGATGAGAGCCGTGCTGACGTCGATGCCAGAGATCCGCGGTTTTGGGTGGTGACCCTGGCGCTGCCGTGGATGGATGGACAAGAGGCAACCCGTCATCTGGAACAATGCCTCTTGCCGTGGCAATTTCGGCACCTAACGTCTCATTGGGACGTGGTGGATGGCGATGAGGGTCTTTATTCTCATGGCTTCTATTTCACGGGGGACCGCGCGATGGAGGCGCAGCAATTTCTGCAGGCGCTAGATGCGGTAGAGCATCGATTCCCCGGTAAAATCGCGTCATTTAGCCGATTTGTAGGGGTTTTTAAGGTCAAAAACGGGGCACATGCGTTGGGGCAGCATGCCCAACCATTGTGGGGGCCACAATTTTTACCACGGGCCGTCTTGGGACACAACCGTTTCTCAACCAATACCACCACGGATCTGTGCCGGGTTCAACCGTTTTTGGGGTTAGCGCACAATGGAGAGATTAATACAATCGAGCGCCTGACCCGTGATCTGGAAGATATCGGGATCCGGCCCGTGGAGCTCGGGAGTGACTCACAGAATTTAGATAGGCTGTTGCTGGGTCTTGAGACCCGTTATGGACTCGATGCCTCTCAGGCGGTACGGTTGGCTATGGCCCCTTCACCCGCATACTTGAGTCAACTGCCTTCCCATCTGAAGAGAGCATGGGAGAAGGCCCAGGCATTTTGGGGGCCAGTCGCGGAAGGTCCCGCAGCGGTGGTGTATCTGCGGGAAGGACAGTTGGTCGCTGGCGTCGATGCCCTGGGGTTACGACCGCTGTGGCTGATGGAGACCAAGACGTCTTATGTGTTGGCGTCGGAACCGGGTGTCGTCGATGCCAGCCAATGGGTGGCGGAGCCTCGGCCATTGGGTCCGGGAGAGGTGATGGCACTGACGTGGACCGAGGACGGTCCGGCCACACTCACGGCGTCGGCTGCTATTGAGCAAAATCTGCTTCAGAGATTTACAGGGTTTCCATCCGTGACCCAATGGGAGCCCAACCCCAATTCCGTCGATGAGGTATGGGTATCGAACAATCAACTCGCAGCCGATGGATGGCGTAAAGATGATGTCACGATGTTGCATGGCTTTGCAGACACCGGGCGCGATCCGGTGGGCTCTTTGGGATTTGATGGGCCCATTGGGTGCCTCTATCCAGGGATTGCTAATATTGCCGACTACCTCCAAGAAACGGTGGCCGTGGTGACCAACCCGGCACTGGATCGCGAACGGGAAGCGGAACATTTTCGTCTCCAGACCTATTGGAGTGCCCGACCGGACCTGGATCAGCCCTTTCCGGATCCGGTGGTTGTCCTAGGGCACCCCTGGTTACGCGATCGCGATGTATCCGAGCTGGAGGAGAGGTTCTCTTGGCGCGTACGGCGGGTGTCCTTGAAATGGCCGTTGGGTACCGAAGAGTTGCTCAGTGCTCATGAGCTGGGTAGGGAGGTCTTGGAGCTTGGTCGCCGTGGAGCCTCCGTCGTGGTGTTGGACGACCACTTAGGATCCCCAGCGGAGGACGTTGTGAGTCTAGATCCTGTACTGGGTATGGCTTTTGTGGATAACGCGTTACGGAAAGCGGGGATTAGGCGCCAGGTGCGTGTGATCGTGCGGAGTGGGGCGATTAGGCACTTACATGACGCGGCCGTGTTACTTGGGCTCGGGGCAGATGCGTTAGTGCCCTATGCGGTCTGGAGCCAAATTGCACCCGAACGCTACGGTACGGTGATCGAGGTGATGAATCAAGGACTGCAAAAGATCTTGTCGACAATGGGAACGCATGAGCTGTCCGGATATGGGAGAAACTTTTCCGCGATCGGACTGCCGGTGGCCGTGGCAAATCATCTGGGCGTGGTCTCTTATGCAGCAGCGGACTATGGAGAATGGTGTCGGCACCGCGCCACTCTGCAACAAGAACGCTATGCCTTATATCGTAGTCGGGAGTCCAAGGCTTTGCGGTTTATACCACGCAATACCAATTACGTGTATAAGGCCGCACTGAGCCTCGCCGAAGGTCACACCGACGCTACGTCTTTCCATGAGGCGATCGCGAACGTGGAAGTGAAACACCCGAGTCAATTGCGTCATTTCCTTAAGGTGGCCCCGTCCGAGCGCGGGTTGGAGACCCGGCCTCAATTGAGCGTGGGACGCCATGCCCTCCCCTTCGTGATTGCCTCGATGTCATTTGGATCGCAAGGAGAACAGGCGTTTCGTAGTTATGCTCAGGCTGCGAAAGTCCTTAATATTGTTGCGATGAACGGTGAGGGTGGAGAAATTCCGGATATGGTGGGACAGTATTATCCGTGGCGTGGCTATCAAATCGCGTCAGGCCGTTTCGGAGTGAATGCGGAACTGATCAATGGTGGCCAATATGTGGAGATAAAAATCGGTCAGGGCGCTAAACCTGGTGAGGGAGGCCACTTGCCTGGCCGTAAGGTCTCTCAAAAGGTCGCACAGGCGCGTAGGGCACAGTTTGGGGTTGACCTGATTTCTCCCAGCAACAACCATGATCTCTACTCCATCGAAGATCTTAAGCAACTGATTGATGAGCTAAAACAAGTGAACCCGGACGTCAAGGTGGTCGTGAAAGTACCGGTAGTCCCCAATATAGGCACCATTGTGGTGGGCATAGTCAAGGCTGGGGCCGATGTGGTAAATCTCTCGGGATTCGATGGGGGGACTGGAGCTGCACGACTTCATGCGTTGCGCCATGTGGGCTTGCCTGCCGATATTGGCGTCCCCTTGGTGCACGCGGCGCTGACTGCCTCGGGATTACGGGATCAGATCGAAATCTGGGCGGATGGCGGCATGCGGAGCGGGACCGATGTGATGAAGATGGTGCTATTGGGGGCGAATCGGGTAGGATTTGGGACGATGGCCATGGTGGCGCTCGGGTGCACGATCTGTCGTCACTGTCAAAAAGACACCTGTCATGTCGGCATTACGACGCAGATGCAAAGTGTCGAGGAGGCCCGAGCCAGGGGGGTAAAGACATTTCGCATGCAAGAACCCGATCGGGCCGAAACGCAACTCGTACGATTTTTTCGGGGCTTGGGAGAAGAACTTGCGCACCAATTGCAATCTTTGGGTTTCTCCAGCGTCTCGGATGCGGTCGGACAATGGCAGTGTCTGGAACAAAGAGGTTTGGCAGGTGCGGCCAATTACCAGGGCTTCTTGGACGATCTGGCCGTGGGGATGACCGAGGCGTCAGATTACATGGTTATGGCTCAAGGTGGCGGAGCGGACACGTTTGGGCAAGTCGGGAGTGAAACCCATCGAGAGTCTAGTCTTGGCAGCTTGCGGACCATTGGCACCGCCACCTCTGGTCGCCGGGTGCGCGCGGGATGGGTCGAGGATGAGGATGTACTGCGGGTGTCGAAGGTTGCCGGTCAGGGGTTTGGGGCATTTTTGCACCAGGGCGTGCATCTGATGGCGCTGGGAGGGGCCCAAGACGGATTAGCGAAGAGCGCATCGGGGGGCCGCATCGCCGTGATGAAGGCGAGGAATTCCGCGGGCGAATTTTATGGTGGCCATGCCGGGAAAAGCATGGCCTATGGGGCCCAAGGTGGAGTGATCGTGGTGCAAGGAGCGGCGGATGCCAGGGCAGGGATTCGACTGGCCGGGGCTCATGTAATCATCATGGGAGATGGACTCCCGACGCCTCATGACGCTCAGAATTTTTGGGATGGTGCGGTCATCAAAGGATTTGGATTTGAGTACATGACCGCGGGCCTAGGACTCGTGTTAGGAGACCCCGGACCATGGCTCGCATCCGGGATGACTGGGGGAACCGTCTACCTTCGCCACGATAGCGATCGGGGCCTCACGCGGGA
>DAHWKJ010000060.1 GCA_027343695.1 Sulfobacillus sp.
CCGCTCTTCCTCGAGAACCTTCATGTCCTCTGCGGGAATCCGAATCGGGATCATATGGCCGTCCTCCTCGTAGTCGATGTGAGACCTCTAAGTCCCCATCAAGCGTAATCGAGCAGGAAAGTCTTGTTCAGTCCTTGAAAACCCCGCACGCAGTGGTAAGGAAAACCATCAAAAATTAGCCGCGAGGAGTATATCTGGGGATGTATGGAGACAATAGGGGAATGCGATGTATAGCGGGGGTATCTACGATTTGTCGTTGACGAACTAATTATCTTAGTTTAGAATTAACCTTATTAGTGCGCCGCTTCGAAAGATCGCGCAGATGCCTTCCGGATTTTTCGAGCTTGCAACAGGCACCACTCCTAAGGAGGTGTGGAATGTTTCCCCTCATCGCGTTACCCGTTGTCGGATTTCTGATCGGATTGTTTATCATAACGTTGGGCGGCGGTGGCGGCGCGGTGTATGTCGGGATCCTGACCGTGGTGTTCCATGTTCCGCCAGTGGTCGCGGCTTCGACGTCTCTGGCGACCATGATCCCGACCACCGCAATGGGAGCCTTCAGTCATTGGAGAGCGGGAGACGCGAATATCCGGCTTGGCTTGTCTCTGTTGGGCGGCGGTGTACTGGGGGCCGTCGTTGGTTCGATTTGTTCCGGTGTGTTACCCCAAAGCGTGTACGACAAAATTGCCGGCCTGGCTATCGTCGGGATTAGCATTCAAATGCTGGTGCAGATTCTTTGGCGGAATCATCGGCGATCCCACGTCGCACCCAGTGCCTCTGCCAACCCTCGCACCCTATGCCGCTTCGTCCAGGTTGGGGCGTACAGTGTGTTTGGCGGGATCTTATCCGGACTCATCGGCATTAGTGGCAGTCCCGCCATCGTGGGCGGATTATCCGTCCTGGGCTGCGATGTGAGCGAAATTGCGGGCACCTCGGTGCTCGTTCTGTTAGGAGTGGCCATTACCGGCTTTTTGATGCATCTCCATCTCGGAACGATTGACTGGCCTCTGTTGGGCCTATTTCTTCCCGGAACTCTGATCGGGACGTTCCTCGGGCCCGTCATGCTCCACTGGCTCCCGCCCGCCGGGCGGGAAAAAGTCTTGAGACCCGTGTTCGTGGTGTTGATGATCGGTACAGGGATGGCCCTGGCCATCAAATAAGGAAACAAAGGAGCTGGAGGTATGACTATTACGGAGGGTGTCACCATGTTGCAGAGCAGCGCCGGGAGTCATGTATTCTTGGTCCAAGCGGACGAAAACGTGTTAATCGATACCGGGAACCCGGGAGAATTCGACGCCATTTGGGCCGATTTGCGGTCTTTGGGAGTCGATTCGATTGATCACATCCTGCTGACCCACCACGATGTGGATCACATCGGAAACGCTCGACGGCTCCAAGAGCAGACAGGGGCGCGCGTGTGGGCCTCGCGTGAGGACATCCCTTACATCATCGGAGAGAAACCCCGGCCCGGTATCAAACGCATCATCCAAGGCATTGTCCGAGTGGAACCACCGCGTATGAGCGGCAGTTATTCGGAGGACCTCCAGTTTGGGGAAATCCAGGTCATCCCGGCACCCGGCCATACCCCGGGGCATGTCATCGTTCTTTATCGCCACGTCCTGTTCATCGGGGACCTCTTTGCCATTAAGCACGGGACATTGCGGCTCTTCCCCTCCTACTTAACGTGGAATGCGCAAGCCGTCTTCCAGTCTCTGGCGTTACTGAAAACCCTGAAATTTGACTGGCTATGCCCGGCCCACGGTCAGCCTTTACAGCGCAATAATGCCGTGGAACGCTTTCTCGGCCAATACTAAACACGACGTCCCACGCACAATGTGTATGCTGTCGCCGTCGAGGAAAACAGAGATGGCGCACCGCCCAAGAGGAGAAACCCATGACATCGTTCCATCGACTCGATCGAACCATCATTGTGAATACCGCCGCACGGCTGGTCGAAGAGGTGACGCTCGATCGCCTGACATTAAATCACCTGGCCAAACGCCTGGGGGTGAAAACCCCGTCATTATACAATCATGTCCATGGGTTGCCGGACCTGTATGCGGAATTGGCCGCGCTGGGTATGCAGCGACTGGGCACGCAGATCGCCCGCGCGGCCATTGGTAAATCCTGTGCGGATGCAATCCGCGCGATTGCTCGGGAATACCGAACGTTTGCCCGAACCTATCCGGAGCTGTACAAGGCCATCTTAAAGTCGCCGGAAATGCAGCACAGTGCGATCACCGAGGCAGAAAACGAGATTGTTCAAATCCTGCTCCAGATACTCGAACCGTACCGCTATAGTGAGGAAGAGGCGTTTCATCGGATTCGCGGGCTAAGAAGCCTCCTCCATGGCTTTGTGTCCCTTGAGGAGGCGGGATTTTTCCGAGAGCCATGGGACGTCGAAAAGAGTTATGAAAAACTCATCACCAGTGTTCTCGATACCATGAACCTGAGTCCGTAAGCGGGGGCAGTGCCGCTGGTACCGCCCCATCACATCAGTCTGTTCAAATAAAAAGGACGTGTTTTCGATAAAAGCACGTCAAATGAGGGTGAAAGGGGTACCCAGTGTGCGAAACACGGCTTATCCAAGACTGAAAAGTAGCTACTTAACAAAGAGCCTTTTCCGCTGTGCGGAAAATTCGGGCTGTGGATAACTAGTGTTCACCAGTTGAGCCAAGCTATCTTTGACCCGAGTATCGTGGAGAATATCGTGGGAGACGGACACGAAACAAAGGTCAAAGAGAATCCGCTGAATGAGAATTGGTAGGATTTCAAGGAACTGTGGGAGCGCATCAACAAGAAATATGCCTATACCGTCGAATTTGACGGCGATGAACTCATGGAAAAGTCCATCACGGCGATCAATGCGGATCTACGAGTAGCTAGGCTTTCTTATGTGATCACAAGCGGTGGCCAGGAAGGTACAGAGTTTAATGTGAGCAGAACCTCAACAAAGACGCTTGGCCGTTCACAGGATGGTCTGGCCGAATATGACCTTGTTGGCAAGATAGCGGAGGGCACGACGCTCACACGCCGCACGGTCTCGGCAGTCCTTAAGGGCATGAGTCGCGAAAAACTATGGTTATTCCGTAAAAACCCGGAAGAATTCATGGCGAAGGTCTGCAGAATTATAAACCGTCAAAAAGCCGCGGCCGTCGTGGAACATATCACTTATGCGCCGAGTGCGGAAGAGTCGTATTCGCAGGATATTTTCAACCTGAGCCGAGCCTCGGCCGATTACGCAAAAGCCTTTAAGGCAAAACGCGCTATTCAGGACTATGTCTTGACCGATGGATCGGCGACGGACAGTATCGAGCGGCGATTTGCCGAGGATTTAGATGTGGCGGATGAAGTCGTTGTCTACGCCAAACTGTCGAGGGGTCCTCGGGGGTTCTACATTGCGGGCATCACCTGGGTTTCTTTCGTTAACCCACAGGGGCCGGCACGGGGGAGGGTCTGAGATGTGGTATGGCCGATCACCGCGTTCGCGGCATCCATGGGGTGCTAAAAACTCTGGCGCAATAACCACGGAGCCGTTGCCATGACCAAAAACTGGGGATCTCTAGGCCTGGGCCCCATGCACTCGTTGGCGATTAGAAAAGATTTCAATGTACTCAAAGATCGCCTGTTTCGCCGCTGCCCGGGTCGACCAACGCTCCCGCTACGGCCAACTAATCATCATGATTTTTGTGCAGTGCCTGCGATCCGTGTCGGCTTTGGTACCGGATTTTTCACAATCTCTATGAAAATCGCCGTATCAAGGAGGCATGCTCCGTATTCTCCTACCACCCCATGGCCCGCCCGGAGTCCCTTCACTTTGAAGTTTCACACAGAGGGCCCTTTTCATTTAGCCAGGTCATTATTCTCTTTCTCACGACTTAACGTCGTCCTGATTTCCTCTGAACCGGACAAC
>DAHWKJ010000097.1 GCA_027343695.1 Sulfobacillus sp.
GATTCAATACGAGCCAATAATTGTCTGAGGCCAATGTAAGAAAAACGAGCCGGCTCGACGGGAATAAGCACGCCGATCCGCCGCCGAATAGCCCACCCGGCTCCAAAAGGCCAATGAGGGAGGCAAATCCATCACGACCCAATCATAAGGGTCACAGAGATCGCGCAATTGTCCCGCAATCGCCCCCCGGGGAGACATGCGCCTCGATGGCTTCGTACTCATCATCGGCTAGCGTCACATACGACGGTAACACGCTAAGTCCGGGTAGTTCCGAGACCTCACGAACTCGGGGACGTTGAGGAAGCCCTGGTAACCATTGGGCCGCGGTGTCCTGGGGGCCACATCCACCGCGAAGGCTGCAGTAGCATTGGCTTGGTGTCTAAGTCCACTAAAAGGGTACGTTGTCCAATGCGCAAAAGGAGAACAAACCATGCCGACTAAACCAGTGACCCTGCAACGACCCTCGTCGCCCTCGATTATCTCTGTATGGGGCCCACAAAAGTCCAGCCGCCGTCGTGGCCGACCTGGTCCTCACCGCCGCACAGGCGGTCCACACGGAAACGGACACGCTCAATCCCACCCTCGTCCACGATCCGAATCTCTATAGGATCGGTGGGACTATCCTCAACGAATCGACTTCAAGTACTTTTATTTGTGAGGGAAGACGCCCATTTGACTCCAGCGGATGATATTGGTAAAATGTCGGTACTATGGCAACGACAGGGAGTGCCAGCTGTGGAGGCGACAGCGAGTTGGGGAACGGTGCAAGCCCAACGGCCGGGTACGGTTGGAAATGGCCCTAGAGCCAAGATCCGAATGGAGTAGGGTCTTCGGGGGTTCCCGTTATCGGACACAAGAGGCTTTTACGGGATAACCGGAGAAGCAAATAGGGTGGTACCGCGATAACATCGCCCCTAATATTGGGTTGATGTATTTTTTTGATGTTGATGCGATGAAACGTTGGGGGGACACATCATGGGAACGCCGGTTTGGTATATTACCACACCGATTTATTACCCAAGTGGGGACTTACATGTGGGTAATGCTTACACGACGGTCGTGGCGGATGCCTTGGCCCGCTACCATCGGCTACAGGGGCAGCCAGTGCTCTTTGTTACGGGCACTGATGAACATGGGCAGAAAATTGCCAAGAGCGCCGAGGCCGCGGGCGTCAGTCCCTTGCAATACGTGAATGAAATCGTGGCACGGATTCAAGATCCTCTATGGGCTCGTCTCCATATTTCCTATGATGATTTCATCCGCACCACCGAACCTCGCCACTACCGCGTGGTGCAGTCGATCTTTTCTCAATTAAGAGATCAAGGCGATATCTATAAGGGTGTCTATGAAGGGTGGTATTGTCTGCCTGATGAGTCATTCTGGACGGAATCCAAGCTGGTGGATGGGAATTGCCCTGATTGTGGACGCCCGGTGGAAAAGGTGCAGCAAGAAAGTTATTTCTTTCGGATGAATCGGTATCAGGACGCGATGATTGAGTATATTGAAAGCCATCCTGACTTTATTCAACCGGTTTCTCGGCGCAACGAAATGTTAGCCTTCTTGCGTGCGGGGCTTGAAGATTTGTCGATTTCTCGCACTGAATTTACCTGGGGGATTCCCGTGCCGGGAGACCCCGACCATGTGGTGTATGTGTGGTTTGATGCCCTTACCAATTACCTCACCGCGGCGGGTTATTTATCGGATCCGGAGCTTTTTGCGCGAACCTGGCCGGCCGACGTGCATTTAGTCGGGAAAGAGATCGTACGGTTTCACAGCATCATATGGCCGATCATGCTCATGGCATTAGGATTACCGCTGCCGCGAAAGATTTTTGGTCATGGATGGGTTTTGCTCGGAGACACCAAAATGTCTAAATCGCGCGGCAATGTCGTAGACCCGCTTGCCCTTATTGATCGCTATGGACTGGATGCGGTGCGCTATTATCTGTTGAAGGAAGTGCCTTTTGGCGCCGATGGTAGCTACACCGAGGACGCTTTAATTTTACGAACCAATGTCGACCTGGCCAACGACTTAGGGAATCTCCTCAGCCGATCTACTGCGATGATTGAACGCTTTAATGGAGGCGTTGTTCCGCCGCTCCATGAAGCATCCGATTCGCACCTATTATCCAACGAAGTGGCGCGAGTCTACCAAGTGGTCGAAGACGCCATGAACCGACTTGAAGTGTCCGCGGCGTTGACGGCCATCGCCACTTTAGTGCGAGTCGCCAACAAGTATATCGAAGATCAGCAGCCGTGGGCGCTGGCGCGTCAGCCTGAGCAACGCGAACAACTGGAGAATGTCCTCTATAATCTAGCTGAAGTGTGCCGGGTGCTCTCCGTTTTATTGACACCATTTTTAATTGATGCGCCGCAAGCGATGCGGCATCAATTAGGGATTGATGAGCCGGTCCAAGGGTATCAGGAAGCCGTTTTTGGCGGATTTCCAGTGGGCACTCACGTACGGAGAGGGGACCCCTTGTTTCCGCGGATTGAAAGCCTTGCACCGGCGAATGCCTCGGCATCACCCGATGCGGAGGCGGAACCGAATTTTATCACCATTGAGGACTTTCAGAAACTCGATCTCCGGGTAGGGACCGTGAAACGAGCCGAGGTCGTAGAAGGCGCCGATCGGTTGTTGAAGCTTACGGTATTTGATGGAGAGAGGGAGCGAACTATTGTCTCGGGGATTCGTCAATATTATCAGCCGGACGATTTAGAGGGGCAGCAAGTGGTTCTGGTGGCCAATTTGAAGCCGGTGATGTTGCGCGGCATCCGCAGCGAAGGAATGTTGCTGGCGGGGTCGGTTTCCGGCACCTTGAGTGTCGTGGCGCCGAGTACACATCTTCCTGAAGGGGCGCGGGTTAAATGACGCCGGTCGTATTTGACAGTCATTGCCATATTCAGGATAGCGCGTTTGATGAGGACCGTGAACGCGTCTATGAACGAGCAAGCGCTCAAGGTATTGGTCTTATTGTCCCGGGGTATAGCATGAAAACCTCCCAAGAGGCCATGACATTTGCGGGCTCTCATGAGAATGTGTATGCGTTGGTGGGGGTGCACCCCCACGATGCCCAGGACGTCCAAGAGGGGGACTACCAGACTCTGCAACAGTGGTGTGCGAATCCCAAAGTGGTGGGAGTGGGAGAGATTGGTCTCGACTATCACTACATGAATAGCCCTAAAGAGGCACAACGCGAAGTCTTTCGACGCCAGTTGATACTGGCCCGCGATCTGGGTCTACCCGTATCGGTCCATTCACGGGAGGCCGACGCTGATACACTCGAATTGATTGGGATGGTGAAAGGAGTATTTGGTGTCTTACACTGCTTTTCAGGGACGGAAGAATTTGCCAAGGCATTGCTCCACAAAGGATTTTATATTTCGTTTGCGGGACCCATATCTTTTAAGAGCGCGCATGCGCTGCGAGCCACCATCCCTGTGGTCCCATGGGACCGCATTTTGGTGGAAACCGACTCCCCGTATCTGTCCCCGGCCCCTTGGCGTGGGCAACGTAATGAGCCACTACGCGTAATCCGCAACGCGGAAGTGGTGGCTGCTCAAAAAGATTGCACCACAAAAGAGGTATTTGCGGCTACCTTGTCGAATACTTACACGATCTTTTCGCGTATCGGACAGTAATTACATTATTTGTTATTTTTGGAAGGAGATGGTGGTTTTCGGATTGACAGAGTCCTTGTGCCAAGCTACCATGTGGAAAGGATTGTAATTTTCTGGAAATCTGATGAGATATGAAACGACACGGGAGAAAAGGAGGACGGCTTTTGGCGATATGGAAAATGCAAGGTTTGCGGATGTGGCTCTTGGGAGCTGCGGCCGCCACCGCCATAGGCACCGGGCTAGTCGGTACTCAACTTCATTATGTCACAGTTAGTTATAATCAACCCGGGGGAACCCACACCACAAAATTTTGGACATTTCGATCACAAGTGCGAAAGATTTTAGCGCAAGCTAAAATCCCCGCCAATGCACACAACCGTGTGTCGCTCGGGTTGAACCACAAAATTTCCGGCAACATGAAGATTCAGGTCAAAGAGGCCATACCGATTTGGGTGCGAACTGCTCACCGACACTTTGAATATTGGGCCACCGACTATAAGGTTCGGGATATTTTGGCGGCCCTAAAGATTCACCTGGGTCCTCTCGACATTGTGAAGCCGTCGCTTTCGAAGCAGTTGGTGGCTGGCAGTAAGCTGGACGTGATTCGCCGGTGGTTGGCGAGCAAAACCATCACCACCTCTTTGCCGTTTGCGACCCAATATAAGCCCGATCCCAGCCTTTATAAGGGGCATAATCAGATTTCTAATCCGGGTCAGTCGGGGAAGAAGGTGACCACGGTGCAAGTCCTGTATCAAAACGGGAAGCCGGTGTCGCAAAAAACGCTTAGTTCGAAGGTGGTTAAGGACCCTCAAGATCGGGTAGTGCTCTATGGTACCGCGCAGGTCATCTCGCGAGGGGGCCAAGTGGTTCAGTTTTCTCGGAAAATGCCGATGGTCAGTACGGGATATTGGCCTGATCCCTCGTGGTCTAACGGGTATACGGCAACGGGAATCAAGGCACAATATGGTGTCGTGGCGGTCGATCCCGCGGTAATTCCGCTGGGTACCCATCTCTATATTCCGGGGTATGGATTCGCGATTGCAGCGGATACGGGTTCGGCCATTATTGGGGACCGCATTGACCTATGCTTCAACAGCGGATGGCAAGCCATTGACTGGGGAGTTCGGGATGTGACGGTCTACATACTCAACTAGGCGGCGGAGTACACTGGACCTTATCGATTCACGCACAGAGACAGGCATCACGGATCTCCTGGCACAACAACAAATTGGGCCCCGTAAAGCCCTAGGGCAACATTTTTTAACGCACCCGGAGACGTTCTCGCGCATGGTGGGTTTACTGAAAGAGCCTCCGGGTGATGTGCTGGAGATTGGGCCTGGACCCGGTGGCTTGACTTTGACATTGCTTGAAGCCGGGTACCGAGTTTGGGCGATTGAATTGGATACCCGATGGGCCACGTACCTTAAACAAAACTGGGAGCCAAAATTCCCCCAACAGTTGACCGTTGTTGAGGGCGATGCCTTGCTCCTCGATTGGGCCCTAGTTCTAAGCGATGCGAATGAATCCCGAGAGGTCCAGATCGCAGGGAATTTACCGTATTACATCACGGCGCCACTTTTGGCGAAACTCATGGAAGACCACTTCCACTGGCAATCGGCCGTGGTGATGGTTCAAAAAGAAGTGGCCAGTCGTTTGGTGACGGCTCCGGGCCAGCGCAATGCGAACGCACTCGGCGTGATGCTGCGGTATAATATGGATATTGAACTGGGGTTTGGGGTTGGTCGAGAGCATTTTCATCCGATTCCAGAAGTAGACTCCGCCGTGGTAAAATTAGACCGCAGGGCACCTTTACCAGTGGAACGCAACGCGTTTTCTTGGGTGGTGCATGCTGGCTTTGGTCACCGGCGTAAGATGTTGAGACAGGCTTTGGCGCAAGCGTCGGGATCGCCGTTTTCGGCACGAGAATGGGAAACCCGTATGTTGGAGGCCGGTCTTTCTCCTACGGCACGGGCGGAGGCCATAACCATCGAGGAATGGATTCGTTTGGCTCGACTGTTATCAAAATGAGGTGAAGGGGAATGATGTTCGAGAGCCCTACTAAAGGACGCATGAGTGTGGACGCCATGTATGCTGACTTGGTGACCTATATTGCCGGGAATCCACATGACCGGTATAAGTTAATTATTGGGACCGACTCGCATACCCGCAAAGAAACCATCTTTGTCACGGCCATTGTGATTCATCACTTGGGCAAAGGGGGGCGGTACTACTTCCATAAGTCCCGCCGACGCGCGATTAAAAGCTTACGTCAAAAAATAATGTATGAGACGTCCATGAGCCTTACCGCCGCAGCAGGCCTCACGACGTGGCTCGAAAGTTCGGGCTTTAGCGACATCGACGTGGAAATTCATATTGATGTGGGTCAACAAGGTGAGACCAAAGAACTGATTCGGGAAATTGTGGGGATGGTGGTGGGAAGTGGCTACCAAGCTGCCATTAAGCCATATTCTTTCGGTGCTTCAAAGGTTGCAGATCGTTATACCAAGTAGTATGAATGCTACTGCTATTAATTGACGCACTTTTTAAATATTGCTACACTCTTGCCATGTCGTAATAAAGGCGATGGAATCCGCCTCGGGAATCGCTCCCGAAACCACTGCGTAGCGGTTAATGACTCCTGACGACCCGGTCGTCTGGAGTATTTTTTTGTTCATGTATTCTTATCATCTACGGGGAGAGGATATCATGAATGTTTACCTAGGGCAGTTCTGTCAAGTCGTGTTTGTCGTAGGATTCTCACCGCTTTTAAAAGGAATTATGGAACGCTATCGCGCACGATTGGCCCGACGCCAGGGCCCACCGATTTGGCAACCCTATCGGGATTTGTGGAAATGGTGGCATAAAGAGACCGTCCGCAGTGATCAATCGAGTTGGATCTCGGAATGGGCGCCCCTGTTTTATTTTGTCGCGCCTATTTTGGTGACGATGCTGATTCCGGTGCTTACCACATTCCCCTTACCGTTTGCGTGGATGGGTGACATGTTGGGCGGCGGGATGATCTTAGCAGCGGGCGGTTTAGCCCTGTTGTTGGTCGCACTGGATAGTGGCAGTGTATACTCTGCCCTTGGTGTGAGCCGAATTCGTCTGATCGGCACCTTTACTGAGCCGTTGGCATTGCTGCTGGTTTTTGTGGCGGCAACGACGGCCAATGCGACGATCCCTTTCGTGGTCAACCAAACCCTCGGGCATCAACCGTGGCTGATTAGCCCCGCCCATGTGTTGGTGGTCGTGGGTTGGTTTATGTTGCTTATTGCGGAAACGGGTAGGATCCCGGTTGACAACCCAGCCTCAAGCCAAGAATTGGCACTGATTGACCCCGCTCGAACGTTTGAATCGAGTGGCCAAGATTTGGCGCTCTATGAGTGGGGTGGGTGGATGAAGTTCATGGTGCTTGCCATTATTCTGATGAACGTGCTTTTAACTCCTTGGGGACTGTCCACTACGTTACGACCGTTATCGATTTTGGCTGCCATGGGACTGGTCGCAATCAAATTGAGCGTCGTGAGCCTGGTCTTAGTCACCATTGAGGCCGGGTTTGCAAAATTGCGCTTAGTGCGCAACGTGGATTTTATTACCGCAGCCATTGTGTTGGCCTTTTTAGGCGCGATGACCGCAGGGTTTGGGGTTGGTACTTTATAAAGGGGAGGGGACTCGAATATGGGCGGCGTAGAGGTTATCGGCTGGCGAGTCTTTGGAACCCTCATTTGGGTGTGCACGATCGTGATCATCTTGGTGAAAACCCACCAGTCGGCCCGGGCGATCTATCGAATCCAAGCGATCGGCGAAGCGGGGATCATGGCTGCCCTCGCCTTCGGTGGGTTACCGTTGCTGTGGTGGGACGTCGCTTTAATTTTGGCGGTGAAAGTGGTGATGGTCCCTAAAATTATGAAAGGGCCATCACGGGCCGTGTCCCACGATTATGGGTCTAAAGGGCCGGTAGGGCTTACCACGGTGCTGTTGATGAGCGTGCTGTTTACGGCGGGTGGGGTGGCCGTGGGACAGATGGCCGGGATGCATCATTCACTCATCTTAGGACTCTTACTAGGGGGATGGTTTGTCAGTTTCTTGCACCTATCTTCACGCTATGAAACCTGGAGTCTCGGCTGGGCTTTACTCAGTTTAGATACCGTGTCTGGGGCGCTGGTGGTGGCCGCGGCCGGGCCGATTCCAGAGTCACTGGAGATCGGGATTAATCTCGCCGCATTAGCTACAGCGGTGCTTTTGGCGCTCTTGGCGCGAAAAATTTCGAGCTCGCTGCATACGGTGGATGTCAGGGATGTCGAGGAGTTGACGGGATGATCGTGCCGGTGGCAATTTTAGTGGGCTTGGCGGGAACTCAATTTGTGGTGCCCAGAGCCCTGATGGCTTGGATTCAACGCCTCGTTATTGCTTTATTTGGTTTATCGCTCTTAGGAATTTGGATGAATTGGTGGCATCCGCCGGGGCCGACTGCCACCTGGTTCTTCGATATTGTGGCGGTGATTGCGATGCTGGCACTTTGGTTTTCGGAACCCTATCTCTTCGAAGAAGTGCGGCAACACGATTGGTCCCTCCAACGGGTTCGCTATTACCACGGCATTCTTTTGATTTTCATTGCGTCTTTGGTGGCAGTGGCTTTATGGACCAACTTTCTCTTCTTGTGGATGGCCATTGAAACCGCCACCCTAAGTTCGGTCTATCTGGTCGCCGTTCCCAACAGCAAGGGCGCTATCGAGGCCTCGTGGCGATATCTTTTGATCACTGAGGCGGGCGGCTTGGCCGCATTGGTGGGCACGGTTATCGCGTTGACGGGGATGGGATTATCCTTTGCCGCATGGCACGCGGGGGTCATCACCCTAGCGTCCCGGGTGGTGAATCCTCACTGGGTATTAATCGGGGCCTTCATGGCATTGGTCGGGTATGCGACTAAGGCGGGATTGGCCCCATTTCACACTTGGCTCCCGGACGCCCATAGTGAAGCCCCGGCAACCGTGTCGGCATTATTGTCCGGTCTCAAATTAGCCGGCGCAATTCTCATCGTGTTTCGTTTGTTTGGGGTGCTCTCCCAAGGGATTCCGGCCACTGATTTGAAAGCCGGGCTGATTGGGTTAGGGCTCCTATCCTTGGGCGTGGCCGCTAGTTTTGTGGCCTTTCAGAAAGATCTGAAGAGAATGTGGGCCTATTCCAGCATCGAACATATTGGACTCATCAGCCTCGGCATGGGCTTTGGAGGCATTGCCCTGGTGGGGGCGTTGCTTCACGTTTGGACGCATGCTTCGAGCAAAACCTTGCTCTTCCAGAATGCGGGCTCAGTGCGGCTGATGTATCGGACCTCCCGATCGGATCTCGGCGCTAAAGGCTTATTATCGCGCACTCCGTGGACAGGGTCCCTGCTGGCCTTGGGGACCGCCGCCATTATTGGATTACCTCCATTCGCTCCGTTTTGGAGTGAGTGGCTCATTCTGGTGGGAGGGTTTCTCAAGGTCGGTAATCGCGTCCCTGACATTATTGCGATGGGGCTTTTGATCGTGATTTTTAGTGGGGTTGTGGTGCGGATGCCGGGATGGCTGTGGATGCCCGGAAAAGCGACGACGAAGTTGCCGCGCCTTAAGGAATCATGGGCCTTGTTGTCTCCTAACCTGGTCTTGGCGGTGTGCGTGATTGGCGGAGGCATCGGGGTGCCGTGGTTGATGCATCCATTGTGGCATCACTTGGTGGTACATCTGATGAGAAGTCGAGTATAGGGGGGCATCACCATGTCGATTTCATTGGATTTGGTTTGGGATTTAGCCGCCCACTATTACGAAAATGCGGGAGAATGGGCTCAGGACATTACCGTGTACCGTAAGGATGCGGAGATCGTGATGCTGGCCATGCTGGACCATCACCTCGAGCTCGCCATGTTGCATCGAACCAGGGGTCAAATTGAACGTTTTGTGTTGAACGTCCAGTCGGAGCCGATCGGTTTGCCCTCAGGCTTTTTTGTCGGGGAAGTTCTGGCCGCCGAAGAACGCATTCGCGCAGAGCATTCAAGGCTTACCTGGGCGCATGCCCCATATCCCAAGAAATCGGTTAAGGGTAAAGGAGTTTTTACCTATCCTTTGGGTCCAGTACGGGCCGATGTGTCAGAAGCCCTCCTGTATCAATTACAGGTGATGGGGGATGAGATTGTCCGCTTGGATTTGGTCCATCAACTAAAGCGGCGCCATGTCCGCCCCCTGTGTCTCGGCAAACCGGCTTCTGATGCGGTAAAGATTGTAGAACGGACCACTGGGACGTCGACGGTCGCCCATGCATTAGCCTATAGCATGGCGGTCGAACAGGCGTTGGGATTGGAAATGGATTCGGGAGTTGCACAATGCCGGATGATTGTGGCCGAACTGGAACGGGTTTATAGCCATCTTGGAGATTTGGCAGCATTAGCCGCATCGACGGGGATGCCGATTCCACAAATGGAGTATCTGCATCACAAAGAAGTTCTATTACGTCTCAATCATCACGTGTTCGGTCATCGTTATCTTCGGGGGGTGGTGATTCCCGGGGGAATTCAAGCTATCCAAGTGCCGTCAGCGCGAGAGTGGGCTGGAGAGACCATCGTCACGATGCGGGATGATGTCGAGCGGATGCAACATGATCTGGAGCGCACTACCTCGTTTTTGGATCGATTGCATGGCGCCGGTATTATTCCTCAAGAGACGCTAGATTTTGTTCGACCGGTCGGGCCGGTGGGACGGGCAAGCCAGCGGGATTGTGACGTGCGACGAATGCGCCCGTACTTAGCGTACGCGGATGCAGACTTTGAAGTCCCGAGTCTGGAGGACGGCGATGCGTATGCACGATTTGTCGTCAAAACCAAGGAGCTTATCCAAAGTCTTTCACTCCTGCGTCGTCTCCTGGTTTCTGAAGATTGGATGCATGCGCAGGCCCGCAGCCTGACCGATCGAGAATTGTCCAAGACGCCTGGCGTGGGTCTGGCGGTGATTGAGGCACCACGGGGGCTTTTGAGTTACCGAGTTGAAGTGGGCTCTGACTTAACTATCCGCCACCTCGATGTGAGCACCCCTTCCGAACGCAACTGGTATGTGGTGCCTCCGGCTATCGCGAACAAAAACATCCTACAAGATTTTCCCATTATCGATGCCAGCTTTGGGCTTTCGGTGGCGGGATGGGATAAATAAGGGGAGGGGTAGGTTGTGTACTACTGGCATTGGCTTCGCAACATTGTACGACGCCCGTATACCACAGGGTATCCGACGAATCGCGACGGGGTGGTGGTGTCGATGGGGAACCCAGACGGGATTAAAGAGTTTTCCGATGAAGGTCTAAGAGGCATGAGTCGCAGGGCCGTGGCCCTGCGGCAAGTGGACTCCGGATCCTGCAACGGATGCGAATCCGAATTAAGCCTATTGTCCTCTCCCGACTATGACCTGACCCGTTACGGTTTTAGTGTGGCTCCCTCGCCAAAGCATGCCGACATTCTCGTGGTGACCGGGGTTGTCACGGAGCGCATGGCACCCGTCGTGAAAGCGGTCTATGAGCAAATGACAGAGCCTAAGCGGGTGGTGGCGATAGGCGTTTGCGCTATATCGGGAGGGGTGTTTCGAGAGGCCCCGGGCGTGATAGGGTCGCTGGAAGGCATTGTCCCGGTGACGATCCAGATCGATGGGTGTCCGCCGACCCCGGGTGACATCTTGCGGGGCCTCTTATGGGCGGTCGACGGGAAAGATCCTGAGGCTGTCCAAGGGGTGATGGCATGATTCCGGCGGTGTGGGTGCTCGGATGGTTAGGGTTTTTACTGAGTGGTCTCGGGGTGGCTTTGGGGCTTAGCCTCTTAAAAAAATACCGCACGGATACGTTTCTTGGGTTTTGGTTTGGGTTAGGAGCGATAGCGCTGGTGGTGATGTCGACCTTCATGCGACATCCTCTAGCGGGGACCATAGACTTACCTGCGCCATGGCCGCACTTGGTGCTCCGGCCACTACCCTTGGCGACATTGTGGGCGGCCGCCGCGGGCATCCTGTTTTTTGCCACCAACCTTGCGCTTCGAACTCACCGGGCGCGGACAAACATCTTGTATGCTCTCTTGCCCCTCCAAGCGATGGTGGGAATCTATCTCTGGAGCGGGGACGGCCTCCTTTTACTTATCAGTTGGGAACTGATTTCCGCTTTGAGCTATATTGGGGTCGTGGCTGTACGCCGTGCACGACCCGTTTGGAATGCAGGCTGGGCGCTCTTGGCTCTGTCTGAATTCGGGGGCATGTTGCTCTTGTTAGCGATGGCCTGGGTTACTCGCGGAACCAGGACATTGCAGGATGGTTTCACGCGGCTTGTGCATATCGATCCTACGGTCGTGCTCGTCATCATGCTTTTAACGCTGGTGGCATTCGGTGTTAAAGCCGGCTTGTTTCCTGTGATGGTGTGGATTCCAATGGCTGAACCCGAGGCGCCCGGTGTTGTCGCGGGACTTTTTTCCGGGTTGCTTACGGCGCTGGCGATTTCGGGGATATTGGAGATAGATCAGCTGGTACATCCCGGATTAGATTGGGGCATCATCCTGTTGGTGCTGGGGGTCCTCGGTGCCGTCACGGGAGCCCTCTATAGCGTGGTCGCGCGGCATGTCAAACGAATTTTAGCCTACTCAACCCTAGAAATCTTAGGATTGGTGTTTTCTGCGTTAGGTATCTGGCAGATTGAGTCTATGCTAAGTCCAGATAACATTGCGGCTACGATGGCCATGGATGGAGCCATAATGCTATTGGTGATGCATGCTGGCGCGAAATTCGCCCTATTTACCGTCACCGATTATACGGAGCGATGGGGGCATACGCTAGACCGCCTGGGGGGACTCATTCATCGCGGTCCGCACACCGCTTTTTGGGTTCTCGTCAGTGTCCTCACGTTGGGCGCAGTTCCACCTCTTGGCGGATTTGTGGGAGAGTGGCTGATGTTGGAGTCCATTTTAAAGTCGTTGGGACCCTCGACCGGCAACGAACTCGGACATGTGGCGCTTGTGGTGGCCGGGGCCTTCTTAGCTGTGGCGGTGGCCTTGGGGATTGCGGCCTATCTCCGGTGGTTTAGTTTTATATTTTTGGGACCTTCACACCAAGGCACACCTTTGCAACACGACGAGGCTCCCCTTGGGATACGGTGGGCACTGGCGCTGGCCATCGTGTTTCCGTTGGCCAGTGGTCCCTTGGTGCCTTGGTTTTTGCCATGGCTGAATCAGCAACTGGGATCGTTGCTGAGTACCCCCCGCGGGGTGATTGCAGATACCTTCATCCATCCGAGTGCGGCCGTCCCTTTAGTTCCGATCGGGGTGAATTTGGTACCGGCACCGGGGGCTACGGGCACCGTGTTCTTTCCTCAAGGATTTTCGGTGGGTGACCCCTATGTGTTGTGGCTCATGGGGATGCTTTTAGTCGTGACGGTGGGGATTGTCCGGCATCTATCTCGTCGGTACCGGGTACGAAAAGTCTCGGCTTGGACCGGAGGATTCGAACCGTATACGGCGAAGACAAGTTTTTCTGCGGAAGGTTTCGTGCATCCAATTCGTTTAGCGTTTGGGCGGGCCCTGGGTCTTAAACGCTCACGAGTCGATACCGAGCGTGGTCGATTCTATCGACATACCATTATCTATCGAGTGGAGGAAACCATTTACCAACCGATTCTGGCCCTGTTCCGATGGATTGCGCGTCATGTGCGGCGGATCCAAAGTGGACGTGTCACCCAGTATGTGGCCTATGTGTGGGTAGCGTTGATCCTGGGCGTTATCTTAGGCGTGACCCACGGCTCGTAGAATGGGATAATGCGATCCGAGAAGGCATCGCGGTTGTTCGCCGTGAGATTTCCGGCGGATAGAATCGCTTGGTCCAGGAAGAGGCGGGACATGGGAGACGAATGGAAGGCACGGACCGACGGTGTTCTTTGGAATGGGGCGGCCATCAAGACGTTGAAAGGCCTTTTGGATCGGGGTGTCCCCGTATGGCAGAGCGTGGGTCCATCGTGAAGCTTACGGCGGAGATGCTGTCGACCGCTAGGCTGTGCCTCTATGCCTTGAGTCCAGATGATAGCGAGGCTTTTTTCCCGATTCTCAAAGACCCTGCGATCTATCAGTTTATCCCTGACCAAGCACCCGTATCCCCTGAAGCTTTACGTCACCAATTTGAACGCTATGCGCGAGGCCCACGCACCGCGGTTCCGGAAGTGTGGCTTAATTGGGGCGTGTTTGTCGACAAACAGCCAATCGGAACGCTTCAAGCCACCATTTCGGTACCGACGGCCTCAGCGCAGATTGCCTATGTTTTTGGGATGGCCTATAGACACCGGGGTTTGGCTAGTGAGAGTGTATTTACCATGACGCAATGGCTTTTTGCCCAGTCTCTCGATGTCGTCACCGCAGTTATCGATACCCGTAATGAGGATTCGATCCGGTTAGTCAAACGGTTGGGCTTTCGTCAGGAGGCTCAGGTCTTCGATGCCGATTTTTTTAAGGGACATCCGAGTCATGAGATCATCTTTGCTTGTCGCCGACCGGATCTGGTGAATCACGGATATGCCTAAGGTAGCGGAATGAAAGGCTCCGTGAGGAGAAGAGGAAAGACTCAACCGGCCAGAGCGTTTTCAGAAGGACCCGGTAGCCCATCTATGAGATAATCAAGGAAATCTAATCGTTGAGGAGTGGAATGATGAGGATCTTAGTGACGGGTGGGGCTGGTTTTATCGGGTCTCATGTGGTGGACGCCTATCTAGGGGCGGGACATGAGGTGGCGGTGGTGGACAATCTGTCGACGGGCCATCGAGACAATCTCAATCCCGCGGCCAAATTTTTTGAGGCCGACATTCGTTCCGATCGGATGTCAAACATATTTTCTGAATTTCGACCTGATGTGGTGAATCACCATGCGGCTCAGAAATCTGTGCCCTACTCGGTGGAAAACCCCCGATTCGATGCGGATGTGAATCTCATGGGTCTCTTAAACCTGCTGGACCTGTGCCAACAACATGGGGTGCAGCAGTTTATCCTGGCTTCGAGCGGGGGGGCGTTAGCCGATCCTGGTCTGATTCCGAGTCCAGAAAGCGGCTCGCCGCTGTTCGTATCCCCTTATAGTGTGGCGAAGTACGCCAGCGAGAAATACCTGGAGTTTTACCAGCACACTTACGGGATTCAGACTCTTTGCTTTCGCTATGCCAACGTGTATGGTCCTCGGCAAACACCGGACGGTGAGGCGGGAGTGGTTGCGATATTTACCCAAAATATTCTACGGGGTCTCCCATGTAAAATTTATGCCCTGCCGGGCATGCCGCGAGGTGCGACTCGAGACTACGTCTATGTCAAAGACTTGGTGGTCGCCCATGAGATGGCGGTGACTCGACGCGTCAGTGGGGTCTATAACCTGGGGACCGGAATCGAGACCGACACCAGGACCTTAGTGGATGAGCTCTTTGCGATCTCCGGGCGGGTCGTGCCGGTGACGGTGCAGGGGGCCCGAGCGGGAGATTTGGCTCGTAGTTGCCTCGATAGTTCAAAGATCGCGCGTGATTTAGGGTGGAGCTTTACGACATCGGTCACGGATGGACTAACGCGCACCTATGAATGGGCGCATAGTCTTCATGAGGAATCGTGAGGCCCGGGGCCCGGTCCGGTGTCGGGTTGATGCCACGTCCTGGGGAGAGTCTGAGACTTCTTAGGCTTCGCGATGCAAGTACAAAAATATTTTCCTAGGAATTTTGGAAAATCGGTATTGACCGATGTGAACTGCTCTTGGTAGAATAATTGATTTCTTGACAAAGATCAGCGCGTGTGCTAAGATTTGTCTGTTGCCTTCATTAGTTAGGGAGGAAGTGAGCACGCGTGGCGGCTAAAAGTGTCTTAGAGGATATCAAAAAGGAACTTGATTCCCACGTTGGCGAAAAAATTCGGGTTAAGGCGAACAAGGGACGCAAGAAGATCGATGAAAAAGAAGGAATTCTTGAAAAGACCTATCCGCATATTTTTGTAGTGAAAATTGAAGAAGGTCATGTGGATGAGCGAAGCGAGCGTCGAGTTTCCTATTCGTACACGGATGTTCTAACAGAAACCGTGGAGCTTATTCTTCCCGAACTATCCAGTTAGACAAGATTGTAGCCCCATGTTGTGGGGCTTTTTTTCTTTGTAAAGAGACCTGGAGGTGGGCACTACGACCTCTGGGTTTTTTATTGATTGCTTTCCACAGGATTGGCGGGGTCTTGAACTGACGCCCGTACGATCTTGAGATCTGCATAATTCTATCGGAAAACGCCAGACTAAGCTGACGTCGGGGTCTTACACCCGGGCAATTTTGGTGGAGGAGGCAACCATCATCGGCCCTTTGGTCATCATCGGTGGACACGAAGACAAATTTGAGCATCCGAAGATTCTTCGACGTTTAACCGATTTAGTCCGGAGCTATCGCTCCGATGGAGCGATAGCAATTGTGACCACGGCATCACACCAGGGCGCTTTGAGTTTTGATACCTATCATCGAGCGTTTACGCAGTTTGGTTTACAGGTGTTTCCGCTCCGGATCGATACACGCCGCGAAGCCGAACTGCCCCAGGTCCGGGAAGCTTTAGGCGATGCGGCAGGGGTATTCTTCACAGGCGGTGATCAATTGCGGATTACCAGTGTGCTAGGGGGCACCGCATTTCACCGAGCGCTTTGGTCCGCCTGGCAGCAGGGGCTTGTGGTTGCGGGGACCTCAGCAGGCGCGTCGATGATGTCGCGCACCATGATTGTGGCGGGAGATGCAAAAGAATCTCCGGCTCGTAACACGGTCAAGATGGCGCCGGGAATGGGGCTTTGGGCCGAGGCGGTGATTGACCAACATTTTAGCCAACGGGGGCGTGTGGGACGCTTACTCTCGGCGGTGGCGCAAAATCCTGAGGTGTTGGGGATTGGGATTGACGAAAATACCGCATTGATTGTGGAACTCGACGATCAACGGTGTCGTGTGATGGGTGAGGGTACCGTGTTGGTGATTGACGGGCAGGAATCGATCCTGAACAACGCGTCGGAAACACGACCTGACCAAGCCCTAGCGTTGAGCGATGTCCGTTTACACGTGCTACCGGACGGGTACGGAATCGAGCTCGCCACCCGATCGCCCTATCCACTGAAGGTGGTGCATGATGATAACTAACGACGATAGATCAGGAGGATTTGGCGCGTGGAGATTCTCTCCTACCGTTTTTTTTCAGGACCCAATCGTCATACCTTAGAAAGTTCTTTGGAAGTCATTGTAGATCTTAAGGAGTTAGCCGATCTGTCGACATTGGACCACCCGAGATTTATCACCCGCTTATTAGAGATCATGCCGGGACTCGATCGTCATCATTGCTCCCGAGGAGTCCCGGGAGGATTTTGTCAACGTTTGCACGAAGGGACCTACCTGGGCCATGTGACTGAACACGTAGGGCTTGAACTCCTCTATTTAGCGGGAGAGCGAGGCACTTATGGCAAGACGCGAGAACAGGGCTCTCCACACATTGTCATGATCGTGCTGGAGACTGCGACCGCTCAAGGCGGGCTCCGAGCGTTGGAACATGCCATGAGGATTGTCACCAATCTTTGGAACCAGGTGCCCGTGGACTTTTCGGAACATCAAAAGGCTGTGCGCCAGACTGTGGCCCGAGCACGATTAGGACCTAGCACGGCGGCCATTGCGGCGTCCGCCAAGGCGCGGGGGATTCCTGTGGAGCGTTTAGATGATCAGAGCTATGTGCGCTTGGGGCAGGGGGTGGCTCAACACCGGATCTTAGGCACCATGACCGATCGGACATCGACGTTGGCGATGGACATTTGCCAGGACAAAACCTGGACCAAACAGGTTCTGCATCAGGCCGGAATCCCTGTGCCGCAAGGCATCACGGTGACGTCGGAGACCGATGCCTGTCGGGCGGCCCGGGACTACGGGTATCCCGTGGTGGTCAAACCGCAAGATGGGCAGCAAGGCGAAGGGGTCGCGATGAACCTCATGAGCCACGCCGAAGTGGCGCGGGCATTCCAAGTGGCCCAAACCATCGATCGGAGCGGTCGGGTCATTGTGGAGCAACAGGTATTAGGTGTGGCCTATCGGCTATTGGTAGTAGGCGACAGAATGGTGGCCGCGACCCTGCGAATTCCTCCAGAGATTATGGGGGATGGCTTGCACACTGTGGAAGAGCTGGTCCAAGCAATTAATGAAGATCCAGATCGCGGGAGAGGGCACGACTTTCCAAAGTCAGTGGTGACCTTGGATTCGGTTGCCCTCTTGACTTTAGCTCAGCAGGGCTATGAACCGAAAACCGTGGTGCCACTGGGGACGCGGGTATGGGTGCGCCAGACCGCGAATATGTCGACCGGAGCGCTGGCAATCGATGTGACGAGCAAGGTGAGCCCCGATCTGGCGTGTGATGCGATTCGTGCTGCGCATGCGGTGGGTCTTGACGTGGCAGGAGTCGACTTGGTTACCCCCTCATTGGATAGTGGGTTGTCGGTGGCCGGAGGTGCCATCGTGGAGATTAATGCGTCCCCAGGCCTACGGATGCATCTCTATCCGCATGAAGGCATTGCCCAACCGGTGGGAGACCATATCGTGTCCTATTTGTTCGGATCGGGAAATGGCAGAATCCCGGTGGCCGCAGTGACCGGGACCAACGGAAAAACCACGGTCACACGGATGCTGGCCCATATTTGGAGTCATGCCGGGAAAAACGTAGGGATGACGACGACTGATGGCATCCATGTGGGAGACCGATTGATTCAACGGGGAGATTTGACAGGTCCTTGGTCGCATCGACTAGTGCTCAACGATCCTACGGTTGAGGTAGCCGTGTTAGAAACCGCTAGAGGGGGTATCGCTCGCGGGGGATTAGGATTCGACGCCTGCGACGTGGGCATCGTGACCAATATTGGGCGGGACCATTTGGGGTTAGAGGGCATCGACACCCTAGAGGATCTGGTGCATTTAAAGGCGCTGGTAGTCGATGTGGTATTACCCACCGGCGCGGCCGTACTGAATGCAGACGATCCGTATGTCTTGTCGATGGCACCTCGCTGTCGCGGGCGGGTGATTCTGTTTTCAAACCGTGAACGTAGTCAAGTTTTGAACCAACACTTAGACCAGGGACACGAAGCGGTCTATGTCAAGCATGGGCATTTGGTGTATGGACATGGATCCCGTGAGACGCGTCTAATGGGATGCCGTGTGCTACCGGCGACCCTAGGCGGAGCAGCCCCCATGAATATCGCGAATGCAGCGGCCGCTGCAGCGGCGGCATTAGGCATGGGTTTAACTCCCCGAGAGGTTACCGAGGGGTTACTAACATTCCCCGCGGGAGGGAGCGGATTAAATCGTGGACGATTGGAACTCACGGCCTATGATGACCTCCGCGTGTTATTGGACTATGGCCATAACGCACCCGCGATTCGGGCTTTATGTGATGTGATTCAGCGGCTTAAGGCCAAAGAAATCATTTGGGTTCTCGGTCTTCCCGGCGATCGTCGCGATGCCGATCTCAAAGACGCGGTGCGGGTTGTGGCCGAACACTGTCATCGAGTGGTGATCCGAGAAGACCACGATTTACGAGAACGACAACCAGGGGAACTAGCGGCTTTGATTGAACACGAGTTACGTGACGCCGGTTTAGGGACGCAACAGATAGAAACCGTGTTGGATGAAGCGGCGGCTGTTCGCCATGCGGTTCTTACCGCCAAACCGGATTCTTTGGTGGTGGCGCTATACGAACGCTACGGGGTAGTAAAGGATGCGTTAGCGGAAGCTATTCAAGCCCGTTGTCAGGCGGCTTTGACAGTACTCGATCATGCATAGAGCGACCTCTGCTATACTCATCCTATGAAAAATTACGAGACCCATCGTCGACAGGCTCCAGCAAAGATCAATCTTGGCCTCTGGGTAGGACCCAAAACCGGTGACGGGTATCACCCGATCGACTCCGTAATGCATACGATCGCCCTCAAAGACGTTCTCACCATCGAATCGGCTGGGGAATTTGAGGTCTTGACCCCTGATGCAGAGGATATCGATCCCAAATCCAACTTGGTGACTAAGGCGTATGAGTGGCTTCTCCAACAAGAGGCGAGTTTACCCAAAATCCGAGTGCAGCTCGAAAAACATATCCCGATTGGAGCCGGCTTAGGCGGCGGGAGTTCCGATGCGGCTGCGATCATCCGATGGGGGGCAGCGCGTGCGGCCATCGATACCCAACACGCGTCGCGCGTCGGCATGGATGTGCCTTTTTTTCTCCGTGGGGGGGCGGCGCGGGTTCGGGGCTATGGGGAACAAGTCATGCCGATCCCAGACCGTCACGGGGAAACGGTGCTTCTGATGAATCCCGGATTTCCGGTTTCGACGGAAATGGTTTACGACCTGTACGACTTGATAGATAATCATAACGACTGTGCCATAGACGACCTAGTCCGCGCCTGGGCGCGTGGGGAACTAGTCGATGCGTGGCCTAATGCATTGGAACCCGCCGCATGGTTGGCTTATCCTGCGTTGCGTGATTTTAAGGAGCACGCCATGCGTGGGCTTGAGGGATGGTCGTGCCATCTATCAGGGAGCGGTGGGACCTATTATTGCATCGGCCGCGACCTAGAACAGGCGACATGGTACGCCGACCGTTTACGGAAAGAGGGGATTCCGTGGACCGAAGTTACCCACTTAGTGGGGGCCATGAATGAATAAATGAGGAGACGACGAGACCATCGTGCGTAGCATTGTGTTAGCAGGGCAAGAGAACCGCGGGGCGTTACAAAATGCTTCCGAGGAGCATTATGAGGCAGAGATCCAGGTGGCTGGACGTCCCATGGTGGACTATGTGCTCGAGGCGTTGATGGGTGCTAAAGGCATTGACGACATCATCCTGGTCGCGCCAGACAGCATTCGCCGTCAGGGAACCATTGCAGCCCCTGTCGCGGGTGATATTATTGCGAATCTTTTATCCGGGATTCAGGCTTTACCGTCCTTATCCGGTCCGGTTCTCGTGGTCACGTCGGATGTGCCTTTGTTGACCCCGGACATGATCGATCAATTTCTGAACGAGGCACCTCGAGGCGTTGATGTGGTGTATCCCATTATCGAAAAAGGCTTGACCCAGAATAAATTTCCCGATACCAAGCGGACCTACGTCAAACTGCGGGACGGATCCTTTACGGGGGGCAATATATTTTTGATTAATCCCGTGAAGTTTTTAGAAATTCAAAATGATATCAAAATTCTCCTGGATCATAGAAAATCACCGATTCGATTGGCTCGAGACATTGGGATCATGACCCTCATTCGACTCGTCATGGGCAACTTAAGCATTGGGGCGGCCGAACGACGAGTTGGCTCACTGTTGAACATTCAAGGGCGTGCTTTGATATTTCCCTACCCTGAGGTGGGAGTCGACGTGGATAAACCCCAAGATTTAGCGTTGGTCGAAGCGGTACTGGGCGTACGATGAAAAGGCCGGACCTTACGATGGTTGAGAGGAGGCGAGTAGTCTGATGGGGGATCGTCAGCGACGGCTCGTCTTATTGTCCCAGTATCTGGTGGCTCATCCGCTCATCCAGTCCAGCTTGACCGAACTCAGCCGCCGCTTTAATGTGGCCAAGTCTACATTAAGCGAGGACTTGTGGTTCATCAAGGAAACTCTGGAGCGCGAGGGATTAGGCACCGTAGAGTCTCAGGTGGGGGTCCAGGGAGGCATTCGCTATGTCCCGGCCATTGAAAGGCAGGTCCTAGCCGAAACCTTGGCCCGTTGGTGCCAAAGGCTTAACGAACCAGACCGGATGATGTCAGATGGCTTTTTATATATGACCGATTTACTTTTTAATCCGCGTTGGATCGATCCGATGGCACGTCTTTTGGCCGCTCGATTTGGTGACATGGGCATTGAATTTGTGGCCACCGTGGAGACTAAAGGGATTCCCTTGGCGATGGCCTGTGCGGCGGCGTTGGGCTCTGAGGTCGTCTTGTTGCGGCGAGATAATCGCCTGTCTGAAGGGTCATCGTTGTCGATTAATTACCTGTCGGGATCGTCACATCGGATTCAATCCATGTCTTTATCGCGGAGGACCTCGGTACGGGGCGGTCGCGTTTTGTTTGTGGATGATTTTATGAAAGCAGGCGGAACCGCCAAGGCTGCTGAAGATCTATTGTTAGAGTTTGACGCGACGGTATGTGGTGTTGGAGTATTAGTGGCTACTGTGGAGCCTTCGGAAAAGTTGGTGGGCCAATTTTCTAGCTGTTTGGAATGGGATGGCACGGGAAGGTCGGCGCCGGTTCCCAGTGAGTGGGCTCGCGTCTTGTGTGAGTCTCGGGTAGGAGAGGACTAGGAGGAGTCATACGATGAGCAACCCAATTCAACTGGAAGATGTCCGTAGAGCCCAAGAGGCTTTGCAGGGGGTAACGTTTACGACGCCGTTGCAGGAGTCGGGACATATCAACGACTTGTTAGGGCGTCGGGTTCTGTTTAAGTTAGAAAACCTGCAGCGCACCGGATCGTTTAAACTCCGTGGTGCTTATAATCGACTACGCCGCCTCAGCGCAGAGGAATTAAAACGGGGGGTCGTGGCGGCGTCGGCAGGCAACCACGCTCAAGGCGTGGCACTAGCGGCGAGGTTAGTTGGGACCACGGCCCTGATTTTCATGCCGCAGGGCGCTTCGCTCACAAAAATTGAGTCAACGCGAGGGTATGGCGCTGAAGTGCGATTGTTTGGAGAAACCTTTGATGATGCGTATCGGGCGGCTTTGCAACATGCTGACGAGTCCGGGCGCGTGATGATTCCCGCGTTTGATGACCGCGATATTATTGCGGGTCAGGGAACTGTGGGGCTCGAGATGCTGGATGAACGTCCCAATGTGGACGCGATAGTGGTTCCGGTAGGAGGCGGGGGCTTGATTGCTGGCATTGCGCTCGCGGTCAAGGCCCGCCATCCTGGGGTGAAGATTATCGGGGTGCAGGCAGAAGGGGCGCAATCGATGGCGTTATCGCGGCGTGAGGGCGCGGTTCGGGTTGCTCCTTTGGTGCGGACCATCGCCGATGGGATTGCGGTCAAACGTCCTGGTGACATGACGTTTCCGTTGATCCAGCAATATGTGGATGATATTGTGACGGTCAGTGAACACGACATCTCGCGAGCGATTTTGCTTTTTCTAGAGCGATCCAAACTGGTCGTCGAGGGAGCCGGTGCAGTAGGCTTGGCGGCACTGCTCTCCGATAAGATCCCAATGGCTTTGGGAACGATTGGGATCGTCGTGAGCGGAGGCAATATCGACGTGACGCTCTTGAATCGGATTATTGAAAAAGGCTTAGTCGAAGAGGGACGGCAAGTGCACTTAAAAACCGTGGTTGGCGATCGGCCCGGGCAACTATCCAATCTGTTGGCCCACGTGGCCACCTTGCAAGCGAACGTTATCCGAGTGGAACATGAGCGCTGGAATCCGGAAATTTCGCCGGCCGAAGTGTCGGTCCAGATTGTGGTGGAGGCTCGGAACCAAGAGCACATTGAAGAAATTTTAGGGCGCTTACGGTATGAAGGCTACACGGTGGACGTGCAAAAATAGTCGCATGACGGCATTCGTACCAAAAATTTCGACAATTGACAGGAATCTCGCAATGCCATAGCGAATTCTATGACACCCAGCTGATGGGATGACTGGTACTCGCTTGCAAGGGGGATTCACCATGGAAATTACAGACGTTAGATTACGCCGCATGACCACCGACGGCAAAATGAAAGCTGTGGCTTCGGTCACACTCGATGGCGAATTTGTGATCCATGACGTCAAGGTAGTCGAGGGGCTCAAGGGTTTATTTGTGGCCATGCCGAGTCGAAAAACTCCGGATGGTGAATTTCGCGATGTCGCTCACCCAATCACGCAACAGGCTCGTGAACGTATTCAAAAAGCTGTTTTAGAGGTGTTTCAGGGAGAAAGGTAAGGGATGGGGTGAGACCAAAGACGAGAGCTATCTCCGGCGGAGATGGCTCTCGTTGGTTTGTCGGTACAGCCCAAAGTTTGGTATTCTAACGCTGGAGGATTACGGGTGGCTGGTGCCCGGGACGATTAGGCTATCGGGGGGACTTTCGACGATGAATGATACGATGCCGGTAATTTTGGCCGCGGGGCGTGGGACCCGTATGCATTCTGGGTTAGCGAAGGCGTTGCATGAACTCGGCGGGGTTCCGTTGGTAGAGCATGTGATGCGAGCCGCTACGCAAGCTGGTCTCGGGCGGCCGTTGGTCGTGGTGGGCTACCAAGGCGACCGGGTGGAAGAACTGTTGGCAGGTAAAGCAGAATTTATTACCCAGCCGGAATTACGAGGTACTGGAGATGCGGTCATGAGAGCACTCGAGGTCCTGCCGGCTGAGATTACGGAAATTGTGGTATTGGTGGCCGACTGTCCGCTTATCCCCCATGAACTTCTGGGTGAGCTTTTAGGCCATCACCGGAAATCCGGTGCGGCGGCCACCATCGTCACGACGACGATGCAGGACCCCAAAGGATACGGGAGGATTGCACGCGATGCGACGGGGCGCGTGGAAAATGTTATCGAGGAAAAAGACGCCAACGACACCATCCGTGCCATCACTGAAATTAACACCGGGATCGGGATATGGAACGTCAAGTCTCTGCGCACTGTGTTGCCAACATTGCCGTGGCACGGTGAAGAACGTTATCTCCCCGAGGCGCTTGGAGCGTTGTTGGCGATGGGCGAATCGGTGGATACGTTTTATTATGCGGAGTCGTCCCGCGTGATGGGAATTAATACCCGACGGGAACTGTCTCAAGCTGAAGCCATTTTACGCCAAACCACCTTAGATCGCCTGTTCGACCAAGGGGTGACCATCGTCGATCCGGCTTCGACCTACGTCGATGCCGATGTGGAAGTCGGGCAGGACACGGTCATTTATCCCATGACGTTTGTGCGAGGGAAGACCAAGATTGGGCGAGAATGCCACATTGGTCCGATGACAACCATCGTAGCCAGTCGTGTTGGCGATGGCGTCCAGATTGATCGGTCGGTCATCGAGCAGAGTGCGCTCGCCAGCCGTTGTCGGGTTGGGCCATTTAGTCATTTACGAGCGGGGACGTATCTGGACCATAACGTGAAAATAGGAAATTTTGTCGAATTGAAGAATACTCGCGTGGGCATCGGTAGTAAGGCGGGTCACCATTCTTATTTAGGAGATGCTACCATAGGCGGTCGGGCCAATATCGGTGCGGGCACCGTCATTGTGAATTATGATGGGGAAAGTAAGCACCCCACATTTATTGGAGACGAGGCCTTCATCGGATGTAATGTGAACTTGGTGGCCCCTGTGGAAATCGGGGCGGGAGCTTATGTGGCGGCGGGATCCACGGTGACGCAAAACGTGCCCCCGGGAGGACTGGCCATCGCTCGGTCTCGGCAAGAAGTGAAACCGGGTTGGGCGCATAAGCGGAAACCGCGGGCACCTGAAGGTGGGAATCATCCGTAAGCGCCTGTTCGGGACATTCTTAGTGAGGCAGGAAGGGGTATAGGGCGACTCATGGGGTTTGAACGCGAAGGAGAATTGAAGATCTTTACAGGGAATGCGAACCGACCGCTTGCAGAGCGGATTGTATCACATCTGGGCATTATGTTGGGACAAGCCGACGTCGGTCGATTTTCCAATGGGGAGATTAGGGTCAGACTACTGGAGAATGTACGTGGTGCCGATGTTTATATTGTGCAGCCAACTTCGGGCCCGGTGAACGACAACTTGATGGAATTGCTCTTACTCATCGATGCCGCGCGCCGCGCTTCAGCACGCCGCGTCACGGCGGTAGTGCCATTCTATGGCTATGCCCGGCAGGACCGTAAAGAACAGGGTCGTGAGCCGATATCCGCGAAATTGGTAGCAAACCTCATTACGGTAGCGGGGGCCCGTCGCGTTTTGACCATGGACTTGCATGCACCCCAAATCCAAGGCTTCTTCGACATCCCGGTGGACAATCTACACGGCAGTCGAATCCTTTCGGAAGCCATTTCGGCTAAAAAGTTAGATAGTCTTATGATATTTTCCCCCGATGCGGGAGGGGTCTATCGGGCCCGCAAGATGGCGAAGGATCTCGAAGCTCCCTTGGGATTCATCGATAAGAGGCGCCCGGCACCTAATGTGTCCGAAGTTGTTAACGTCATTGGGAAAGTGCGCGACAAAACCGTCGTTATTGTCGACGATATGATTGATACCGGGGGCACGATTGCCAAAGCTGCCCAAGCGATTATGGACCTGGGTGCCCAAGCCGTTTATGCGGCGTGTACCCACCCCGTGTTTTCGGGGAATGCGGTGGATGTCTTAAACGACTCGGTGATTAAGGAGGTGCTGGTGACCGACACCATTCCTTTGCAATATCCCTTGATGAGAACCCATGTGAGTTCGGTGGCCGGACTGATGGCCGAGGCGATTATGCGCGTGCATGAAGATCTGTCGGTTTCCAAGCTCTTTGAATGACAAAGATACGCCCCAATTGATTGTCGGATTGGGTAATCCGGGTGCCCAGTATGCGGATACCCGACATAACGTCGGGTTTATGGTGGTTGACGCACTGGCCACCGAATTCAATCTGTCATTTACCAAGAGTCGGTTTGGCCTGGTGGCTCGCGGCCAGGGTTTTTGGCTATTAAAGCCGCTAACTTTCATGAACCTTAGTGGGGAAGCGGTGGGGCCGATGATGCGATGGCACCGAATCCGGCCATCGCATCTCTTAGTGGTCGGCGATGATTTAGATTTGCCGCTCGGTCGTCTGCGGTTGCGCCAAGGGGGGTCAAGCGGAGGCCACAATGGCTTAAAATCAATTATGGAGGCGGTTCAGACCGAAAATTTCCCACGTTTACGGATTGGGATTGATCGACCGCCGCCCGCGATTCGTGTCATTGACTGGGTCTTAACGCCCTTTGCGCCGAGCGAGCGCGATATCTTAACCAATACGATTGATCGTGCTGCCAAAGCTGCGATGACGGCACTGGTTGACGGGATTACGATGGCGATGAATCGGTTTAACCGTGAGCCAGGAGACTGACTGCTTAGGGATTCGGGCAGACTACACCACAAATACTCGAAAGTGAGGGAAATTTTGTGGTGCGGTATGTGTGTCGTCATTGCCATCGTCAGATTGGTCAATTTGAGGGGTCCTGGTCGGATCCTCAGCTCGGCCTCCAAGATCTCACGGAGGCCGAGCAAAGTGAACTCTTAGAGGTCCGGCCGCCGGATCAAACCGTATGGGTCAAGATTCTTTGTGATCGATGTTTGCCGGTACCGTGGATGGAGGAACTATGGTATAACTAGGGTCTAGGTATATGAACGGGGGGAGAACGTCGACCTCGGCGTTTTGTGATGCCATGATAGGGGGTGACCGTTCGGGTGGGACAACTACGCGAACTTGGGGTGTTATGGGGGCGGTATGCGCCCTATCGCAATCTGGTTGCGGAGCTTAGTGAGGGTCACTCCGCCGAGGTCTATGGTTTGTCCGGGGCCATGCCGTCCTTTGTGGCGGCTAATCTCGCCTCCGATGTCAGAAGGCCGACCCTTATCGTTACGGTGGGCTTTCAAGAAGCGCGGCGGATGGAAGCGGAACTGAGTCAGTATGTCGATCATGACGCGGTGTATCTGTTGCCACCGCGTCCTTTAATTCTCGGGGATGTGGCGGCGGAGAGTCCGGAATGGAGTCACCGGCGTGTCGAGGCGCTAGAGGCAATAAAGGAAAATCGTCAGGCGATTTTGGTGGCGCCGGTTGAGGCCGCACGACAACGGTTGTTGTTGCCGCGTGTATCCGATTTTAGTATTTCGGTGGGCGCTACGCTGCCGCTCAAGACAGCTTCTGAAGCCCTTGCCAGGTTGGGTTACCAGCGGGTGCCAGAGGTCGATGGCGAGGGGCAGTATGCGCTGCGGGGTGGTATTTTAGATATTTACCCACCGGGCCGAGATGCGGTGAGGATTGAATGGTTCGACGATGAGGTTGATTCGCTCCGTACGTTTAACTTGTCGACCCAAAGAACCGAAGAGATGTTGTTAGAAGTACGCATCCCGGCGGCTCGGGAAATGCTGTGGACCGATGAGGAGCGGAATCGGGCGCTGTCACGGATAGGGATGGAATCCGAGCAGATTATCCAAAATTTGAATGCGATGGGTCAATTTGATAAGGCGATTAAGGCTAAAGAGCGCTTTGGTCATTATCTCCACGACCTATCTGAAGGGCGAGCCTTTCCGGGCGTGGATCGTTTCGCTGCCGCATTTCGCCCACTAGCCCCCTTGACCCAGGCATTTTCTGAACCCCCTCTGGTGGTCTATGACGATTGGCCGCGCATTAATGAGGCGCTTTTAGGGAGGGATAAGGACGACACGATCGACCAGCAACGGCGCCTAGAGCGTGGCGATTTATTGCCATTGGAGCTGGAAACCGTCTTGTCTCAGGGTACATTCTTTAATGATCTGAAAGGCTTTGGGGATGTGAGTTTGTCACTCATGCCGCATACCCGAAAAACGGCTCGCATTAGTGTGGAGTTAATGGGGCGTCCGGCTCCTCGAATTCACGGTCAAATCGACCTCTTAAAGACCGAGGTAACCCGGCTTAGACGTAGCCGTCTACGGGTTGGGCTCGTGTTGCGAGATCAGGAAGCCGCCCATTTGATGCAACAGCAACTCCTAGGGCACGGTGTGCCAAGCCGGATGGGGCTTGGCGAACCTGGGGAAGTGGCGATTCTGGTAGGGCAGATCGGTCATGGCTTTATTATACCGGAATTAGGCTTGGCCCTCTTAGGCGAAACCGAGTTAACGGGACGCGAGGTGCGTCCCCAGATTTCTCGTCGTGGTGCGCCGCGTGCTAGCGTGCGGGTCCAGGACTTGCGGCCTGGAGATTATGTGGTCCATATCACCCACGGTATTGGGAGATACCTTGGGATCAAGACGCTCGAGATCCAAGATCAGCACAAAGATTATCTCCATGTGCAGTACGCCGGGGCGGACACCTTGTATGTCCCGGTCGATCAACTGGGGCTGGTGCAAAAGTACATCGGCATCGAAGGTCAGGAGCCCAAACTCTCGAAAATGGGTGGGGGCGAATGGTCGCGAGTTAAGGACAAGGTCAAAGCGTCCGTACGGGAAATGGCGGAAGCCTTGATTAAGCTGTACGCCTTGCGCGAGGCCCGCCCTGGTCATGCCTTCGGACCCGATACGCCTTGGCAGGAAGAGTTTGAAGCATCGTTTGGCTATGAGGAAACCGGTGACCAGTTACGGTCGATAAAGGAAATCAAAGGGGATATGGAACGCAGCCGGCCCATGGACCGGCTGCTCTGTGGTGACGTCGGTTATGGCAAAACCGAAGTGGCGTTGAGAGCGGCCTTTAAATCGATTATGGAGGGGAAACAGGTCGCGTTCTTGGTGCCCACGACCTTACTGGCTGAACAGCACTACGTTACGGCCAAAGGTCGCTTCGCGGGGTACCCGGTCACGGTGGAGGTGCTATCACGATTTCGAACTGCCAAGCAGCAAAAACAGATCGTAGAAGATGCCCGTCATGGCCGCATCGATCTATTGATTGGAACCCATCGACTGTTAGGGAAAGACGTGAAATTTCAAGACTTGGGGCTTCTGATAATTGATGAGGAGCATCGCTTTGGTGTGGCGCATAAAGAACGGATTAAAGCGATCAAAGAAAATGTCGATGTCTTAACGTTATCGGCGACCCCGATTCCCCGCACTTTACATATGGCGATGGTGGGCATTCGCGACATGAGCCTGATTGAAACACCTCCTGAGGATCGGCTGCCGGTAAAGACTGTGGTGGTCGAATTCGACCCGGATCTGGTGCGCGAAGCGGTACGGCGCGAGGTAGACCGTGGCGGTCAAGTCTTTTATGTGCAAAATCGCATCATGGCCATGGATCACGCGGTGACTGGACTCATGAAAATGTTTCCGGATTTACGGGTGGCGGTCGTTCATGGACAAATGGAAGAACAGCGCATTGAAGAGGTGATGGCTCGATTTATTGACCAGGAATATGACGTCCTGGTAGCCACCAGCATCATTGAGTCAGGTTTGGACATTCCTAACGCGAACACCATTATCGTCGAGGACGCGGACCGATTGGGCTTAGCACAACTGTATCAATTACGGGGCCGGGTGGGGCGTTCCCCACGGTTGGCCTACGCCTACTTTACCTTTAAACGCGACAAAGTCTTAACCCCGGCCGCTGAAAAGCGTTTGGAAGCGATTCGTGAATTTACGGAACTGGGGGCTGGATATCAGATTGCCTTGCGTGATCTCGAGATTCGTGGAGCCGGTAACTTACTCGGGCCCGAGCAGCACGGATTTATTGCATCGGTTGGCTTCGACCTTTATGCGGACCTTTTGGGTCAAGCAATTCGGGAGTTAAAAGGGGAGGCCATCGAGGTGGCCATCGAACCAACCATTGAAGTGGATGCGGATGCTTATTTGCCAGAAACTTATATCGCCGAGCCACGACACAAAATTGAACTGTATAAGAGAATGGTATCTGCTAAAAGCTTAGAAGACGTGGAGGAGCTCATTGACGAAATTGGCGATCGGTTCGGGCCGATGCCACCGTCCGTTAATGCGCTAGCAAATTTGGCGAAGGTTCGGGTCATCGCAAAGGCCTTACGTTTGACGTCGGTCGCCCATAAACGAGATCGCGTGGTGTTTAGAAGTTCGCAAGATACACCCATGGGACCTGACACCATCCGTCGATTGGCCGAGAGGTTTCCCGGTCGATTGTTGCCAGGCGCCTTTAAGGTCCCAGAACTAGGGCTACGGCTCCCTCCACGGGCGACCTCGGATCAAGCGCTAGCTTTGATTCTGGAGGGGCTGACAATTATGCTGGAGGCGACAACGCGTGGGAAGGAGCAAAGCGGCTAGTTCGTTGGTGATGATTCAGTTACTCGTAGGATGTGGCTCTTCTTTATCGGGGCCCGCGAAAGTAGCGACGGTGAACAACCAGGTCCTGACCCAACACGATCTTACCGTGGCGGTGCGGTCCACAGAGGTCATCGACGGGGTATCACTTTCCACCAATGCTTCCGCCACCAAGGCCCAAATTCATCAATTAATCCAGCAGTCTTTGGTGAAACAATGGGCGTCTCGCCACCACGTGCTAGCGTCGGCCACGGCCGATCGGGAGGCCTCGCATTTCATCAGCACAAAAATTTCCCCGCTGGTGGGCGGCACTGCAGGATTGTCTCGATCGCTCACCGCGCATCATCTTACGGCATCCGATTTCCACCACTTTGTTTCCGACCAAATGATCCTCCAGGCAGTATTCAACCGGGTAACCCAGCATACGGCCCCATTAAAGTCGGGTCAAGGTTATGCCTTTTACCAGGCGCACCGGAGCGTGTTTGTGACCCCGAATGAGAAATTGGCACGGGAGATAGTCGTGTCCACGTATAAGGATGCGACATCAATTGAAACCCAACTGATGAAAGGCGCCAATTTTTCGGCATTGGCGCGCCGGGATTCGAAGAACATATCAACGGCCACCACGGGGGGATCGATGGGGTGGATCAAGTTGGGGGTTCCGACATCGTTGCCGGCCGCCGTGATCAAAACCATCCAAGGGCTAGCTCCGGGTCACTATAGTATAGTCCCCACGCATTTGGGCTACGCTATCATCGAAGTCGAGACAGCAAAACCGGGCCATCCAATTCCCTACAGTCAGGTCCGTCCCGAGATCCAAGCTCAGTTGACTCAAAATGCGAGAACGGCCGTATTCCAACGTTGGGCGAACCAGCTGGAGAAGACTGCGCATATCAAACTGTACCAAAACGGGTGATCTAGTACCATTCGGCAGAAACGGGAAAAAATGCATAAAGAGGTAGAGCTCCCGATATACTACCTCTGAAGAGCTAGCGAAAGGAGGGTCTGAAGTGAAGGCTACCGGAATAGTGCGCCGGATCGATGACCTGGGACGCGTGGTGATTCCAAAAGAAATACGCAGAACGTTGAGAATCCGTGAAGGGGATCCCTTAGAAATTTTCGTCGACCGCGATGGCGAGGTTATCTTGAAAAAGTACTCGCCGATTGGAGAATTAGGGGATTTTGCGAAAGAATACGCCGATTCGCTCAATGAGGCGATTGGTCACATTGCCCTGATCGCGGATCGTGACGCGGTCATTGCGGTGGCCGGCGCCCCAAAGAAAGAATTTCTCAATAAGGCGTTGGGAGCGTTGGTCGAAAAATCTATGGAAGAGCGAAAGACGCTATTTTACAACCGCGGGGACCATAAGCCCAAGGGAAGCGTCATTGGTGACGAGGATGAGGATAAATTTGTGGTTGAAGTCATTGCCCCCATCATTGCTGAAGGGGATCCGATCGGGGCGATCATCCTCTGTAGTCGCGAACCCGATGCTAAAATGGGTGAAATGGAAGTGAAGTTGGCGGAAACGGCAGCGGGCTTTCTGGCAAAACAAATGGAGCAATAGCTCGCACATCAAGGGGTTGTAGCGAGAAAGTCCGCAATGGATCCGTCACAGGACCGTTGCGGTTTTCTTCTGTTGCTGCTACGTGGGTTCCTCCACTGCGCCTGCCAATCACGTGAATTG
>DAHWKJ010000103.1 GCA_027343695.1 Sulfobacillus sp.
CGTCCTCCTTTGGGCGCTTTGTCAGCGTCCTGAGTCCGAGTAGGTCGCCCGAGAAAGAAAACCTGCCCGAGCATAAGACACCGGATGTTGTAACTCTTGCGCAAGTGGGAGTGAGAGCCGATGAAAGTGCGACGGTAGAGGTTTTTAGAACCCCCCGGCTTTAGCCGTGGGGAGGTTCAGGAAATGGGGTGTCTACGACAAGAATTCCGGCACTCGAGAAGCTATCGCACTATGGGTGGGGTGCAGGGCATCAGAAAATCAGAGGAGGGATGGCGCCTTGCATGAGGGATGCCCGGATCTGCTGGCGGAGTACCTCGGAACACCCTATACGATGGAACGGCTCTCAGGTGTCGGGGGATCTGGGTGTCATGTGGCCCGTGGTCCGCTGGGGGAGGCGGTGCTCAAATGCGATCTACCCCCGCGTGAAGAATATTTCTATCGGGAATGGGCTCCTCTTTTGCGACGTAAAGGATTGGCGACTCCCGAGCTTTTAGCGTCGGGAGCAGATCCCTCGTGGGTTCTTTTAGAACGGCTTCCCGCAACGTTGTCCAGCGAACGTTGGCAGGGGGATTCGGAGGTTGTCGCCTATCTCGCACGGTGGCATCAAACGAGCGTGGAACTGCTTAATGACGCGAATATGGGCTATGTTTATGCCTGGGACCATTCTGTGCTGGAGGAGCTCTCAGGATTTATTGATGCCAAAACACTGGAACAGATCGGCTCTGTCATCGATCGACATCGCACCGAGTTTCAGTCCCTCTTCGAACCTCTTACATGGATTCATGGAGATCCCAACCCCACTAATTGGTTAGTGACTGCATCGGGCGATCTGGCGCTCATTGACTGGTCTCGCTATGGCAGGGCTCATCCCGCGATCGATCTCGCCATTAGCCTAGCGGGATTACCGGATTGGGATGTGATCAGGAATCTGGCTCAACAATATCGTGTAGTGAATCCGGACCTAGTGAAGCACTCCCATCCCTTAGACCAAGCGATCGCATTGGGGAAGTTATGGACTGCTATCGATTTTTTTGTCATGGGACAGCGTGGCGCACTCAGTGCCGACGGGAACCAGGGTCTCGAGATGTTGCAAATGCGCTTGGCTCCTTGGCTGCGATCCCTCTTTGAGTAAGCACTAACGAGCCATGGACGGAAAGGACTGGGGTTTAATGCACAAGGCGATCGAGATGATCCGCCGGACTGAACAGAAGACTACAGAATGGTCGGGTGGGATGACCACCGAAGTTGCCATCTTTCCGCGGGATGCCCAGTACAGGCTCAGAAATTTTATCTGGCGCATCAGTGCCGCTACCGTTGAGACCGATTACTCAGTCTTTACAGCGCTCCCTGGGATTTGGCGAGTACTCATGGTGACCGATGGCCACCTGGACCTCCGGCATGAAGGACATCATGACAGATCGTTAGAGCCATTTCAGCACGATGCATTTAGTGGGTCATGGACGACACAAAGTTGGGGTCAGGCACGTGATTTTAACGTGATGGTGTCAGATCCCTATGAAGCGACCATAAAGGCTATTCTAGGGGATGCGATGGGTCCTGGTTATCGGGATATGGTGAGGCCCAACGAGAGCGAAGGGCAGGGCTGGGAAATGTTCTATGACGTGACAGGGAGGTTTTCGCTGTGGATCGGTGACGCTTGGGAGGCTCGATTGGGTCCCGGCGACTTGTTGGTGGTGGACCGATCGTGCCTCACGTCGCCGTTGGAATTAGTCATCACGAGAGAATTAGGGCCCGCGCCAGCCGATGCATTAATCCGGGTCTCGATCATGGGGCCGGACTCGAGTGCATAAAGGCTCTGTCTCAGAAAAACAGCCATTGCCGATGGGCGTTCCAGAGGGGTTCATCGCCGGTATCGGATCCTCGCTATAACAAATCTCCGATCCGGCGTGTGGCTTCTACTAGCTGCTCGGTACTAGCGGTAAGCGAGACGCGAACAAATCCTTCCCCAGCTGTTCCGAAGCCGGTGCCGGGCGCCAACACCACATAAGACTCTTTGAGCACGCGATCGCAAAACTGGACGGCGGTTTCGGATGTCGGGACGGGGCACCAGACGAACACGCTGCCTTCGGAGGGGGGAATCCTCCATCCTACTTGTGCGGCACTCTCAATAAATCTGTCTCGTCGCTGTTGGTAGAGGTTTCGGAGAACATCGAGGGTCTCCAGGGGCTGCCGCAGGGCCGTGATGCCCGCCACTTGAATGGCCCCAAATTGACTGCAGTGCAAATGGTCCTGCAAGAGGTCCAGATAGCGAATGATGGTTGGGTTTCCGACCGCAAATCCTAGACGCCAGCCCGCCATGTTGTAGGATTTCGATAGCGTCGTGAATTCGATGCCCACTTCTTTACCACCCGGGCGCGAGAGGAGGCTTATAGAACGCTTCTCGTCGAATACAATGTCTCCATAGGCCAGGTCATGGGCAAGCACTACGCCATCTCTTGCGGCCAGTTGAATCACTTCATCAAAAAATTCGGCGGACGCTAAGCGTCCGGTCGGGTTGTTGGGATAGTTGAAAAATGCCAGTTTGGCATCCGATCGCCACGTGGTTAGGTCTGGCAAAAAATCGAGATCGGCATCCAGCGGCATAGGTACCATGTCCGCGCCAGCCAAGCGGATGCCTGACCAATAGTCAGGATATCCGGGATCGGGGACCATGGCTTTGTCCCCAGGATTCAGTAGCGCTAGCGAAATTTCTTGAAGACCGATCTTGCTCCCAATTAAAATGGATACCTCACGCTCGGGATCGATCACCACGTCGTGATGCACACGGTACCATTCTGCCACGGCTGCTTTTAGTTCGAAGAGTCCATTAAAGGGGATATAGCGGTGATATGCCGGGTTGTCTGCCGCCTCTTTGAGAGCCTCAATGATGGCGGAAGGGGTCTTCTGATCGGGATTGCCTTGACCGAGATTTATGACCGGATTGCCCGCGCGGCGCAAGATTTCAGCTCTGCCGACCAAGTCCGCAAAGAACTGATGGGGTAAGTTTAAGAGTCGCTCGGATGGTTCCATGGACACGATATATTCCCCTTTTATGAGTGGTTACGAGGCGGAGACGTCTTTGTCGTAAATGGCGGTCCAGCCCTCTTTAGACTGAAACAGACGGATGGCCTTGACATGCCGCTTGTCCGTTAACGTAAAGTAGTGCCGCGTGCCGTAGGGCACGCTAATCAGGTCTCCGGGTGTCACGGTGATCCCAAACCGCTCGTCATTGCGAGTAAGGGTAAATACGCCCTCGCCATCCACAATAAAGCGGACTTCGTCTTCGGTGTGATGGTGCTCACGCTGGAAATTTGTCAACAGCTCCTCCAGATTAGGGGTGGTGGTGGCACTTAAGATAATCATGTCATGGGAGGTATATCCATGCTGTTCGGACAGTCGTTCCAAATCGGATTGAAAGCACTCGAATACGGATTCTTTTTCTTGATCCGAGAGGTCGAGGCCGTGTTGTAACCGGTCAGAGAGGACACTTGGATCCCAGTATTCGTAGAAAATACCATGGTTCGTCAAGAACTGCACCAGCGTCGTCGGTTCAGAAATGATATCGCCAGATTCTAGGGTAATGTATGCCATGCTAATCCCTCCACTTTCAATCGTATGGTTGTTCTCGGTCCCATTAGGAGCCTACAAGAGTTAACCCCACTTGACCACCCAGGCGCTGGTAGTAGAGCCACTCAAAGAGAAATTCAAAAGCCTCCAGATGGGCGACTGCATTTTTCAGATCGTTTCCAAATGCGTAGAGCCCATGGCCGGCTATCAAAAGTCCTGGGACGGTACTGTCCAGTGCTGCCCGAGCGGTCTCTGCTAGGCGTTCTAAATCCGCGTAGTTGGGAATCACCGGAAGATGACAAGCGGCGTCCTCGTCCCAAAACCCTAAGGCCTTTAACATTTCGTTGCCGGATAGGTGAAGATGTCCGGCATCGGCCCATGATGATGCCAAGTTATTAAACACCGTGTGGACATGTAGGACGGCACCGGCTGAGGTGCGTGTATAGATGGCCTCATGGATTCCAGTTTCGGCCGAGGGACGGCCTGTTCCCCAGATGACCTTCTGACGACTAACACCGATGATGTCCTCCGCCTCGAGGCTCTGCTTATCCGATCCACTGCGGGTGATGGCCATCGTCAAAGGATCGTCTGAGACTCGAAGCGATAGGTTTCCCGAGGTAGCACGTAGCCAGCCTCGCGCACCGAGCCGGTGACCGGTTTGGATCAGGTGAGACGATGCTTCAGATGCTGTCATGGGCTAGGATCTCCTCCATAATCCGATGCACGTGATGTTCCACGTCCCGAAAGTCTTCGAACTGATAAAATGGTTTGCCTAAAGATTCCAGCCGTTCGGCTAGTTGGGCGCGTGCGATGACGTAGTCCGCGCTCTCGGCGCCCAGGAAATCCGTGACACCGTCCCCGATAAAGAGGATCGGGGACGCGTAACGCGCCCGGAGTTCTTGGATGAGTCGGGGCTTACAAAGACCACAACCGTGTTGCGCATCATGGAGGCAAGGATAGGTCCACTGCACGATAATTTCCCTCTGGGTCAAGTTGGCCACATTCGCATAAATTCGCTCCGGCGGGACGAGCCCTTCTAGGACGGGGTCTAAGATGAGGTCGACGCCGTTACTGGCTACGTAAAACGGGATACGGTGATCCGCTAAACCGTTTAGAAATTCGCCAAATCCGGGTCTGGTCCGACCGTGATCGGTAATAAAGGCCCGATAGTCCATGACTCGAGACGAGGGCAAAGCATGAAACAATGCGGCTAACCCTTCCCCCAGGGGTACTTCGCGTCGGTTGATTGCCTTCACCAAGCGCTGATTATCCGGCGCAAAATGTGTGGTGAGTCGGACCACCAAATCTTCCTCGGTGATGGTTCCATCGAAATCCGAGACGACGATCAGGGGCGGCCTAGAGCTCATGGCACACCTCTCGGACTGTATCCATGAGTACCCGGGCACCAGCTTCGGTGCCGTGGGGGTGGCCGTGAATGGCGCTGCCTGCGTTGACCACGATGTCATAGCCGAAGTCTTCAATGAGTTGCGCAATAAGTCCCGCATGGATCCCGGCAGAGGGCCCGGAGACCACCTCGGGGACCCGCGATGGTTCGATGTGACGTTGATGGACAGCTAGAGCAAGGTTTCGGTTCATCCCGAGACTCCCATACGGTGACGGGAAGAGCACAATATCCGCACCGGCTAATCGCGGCAACTGTCCTAATAGGATGTCCGGGGCAATGCCGTAGGGATGCGGCGCGATTGTCCCCCCCACGAATGCCGGGTGGGCAATGATGGGCACCTCAATGCCCTCGCGACGTAAATCAATCAGGATATCAAGGCCGACGACATATGGGGAGACTAAAAATCCATCGGCCCCCTGCTCGACGGCAGCACGTGCCGTGCCTAGAATTTCTTTCGGGGTACCCACCAGATTGGGTGCATAAAACCCTTTCTGACCCGTACGCTCTAAACGTTCATCTAAGAGCTTTCGAGCTACCTGGATGCGTTCGAACAGCGGTGCATTGTCATCGTGGAAAAAGATCTCGTCATCTTTGATCCAATCCACGCCTCCCGCCAATTGTTGCTCAAAGGCTTCAGTAAACTCGTCTAACCGGGCTCCATTTTCCCGTTTGAAAATGGACATCACAAAGGGGCGATGATGCACGCCAAATTTGGCACGAAGGCCTGGGAGACCCAACGCAGGTCCCGGGAAATGTTGGGTGAACTCAGCGGGCAGATCTAAACCGACGAGACGGATAGCACCATCGAGCGAGAGCTTACCAAATACCACGGTAAGCAATGAGCCAATCGTCGGTTTGATATTTTGCACCGGGTAATGAATGCTAAAACGTCCGACTTCTGCACTGACCTGGGTCACAAAGCCGACCTCGCCACGAAAGGCTCGGAGTTCCTTTTGACGGAGGGGATGGACATCATCCCATGCGCCGATGGTCATGCCGATAGCGATAGATTCTGCTCGTTCCATGAGATGCTCGGACCACGGTACTTCGTAGGTTGCGGTGATCATGACGAATCCTCCCAACAAAAAAACTGCAGATGGAGAGCCTGCAGTTATGCGGAGGTCTCTCTCATCTTCCGGTGGTTAACCGTCGGAGTTGGCACCGCGCTATAGTCGGTTGCCCAGGTGTCATCGGGCCGTTCCCTCAACCTGTCTCGATAAGAGTGCATATCAAATTGTGCCTAGAATACCTTCTTAATCAGGGCGTTGTCAATACGTGGACGAACCGGGCCCCATCCCAATAGGCGACCGAGGCGTCTGAAGTCCCTGATTTGTCTCGCGCGTAGGTTTTGGACGCCTCCACCGACGTCAAAAAAGCCGAGCGAAATCTCCAAATTTCGCTCGGCTCGACAGGTGCTTTAGGGTTGTTTACCAATGTTTTTCAGGAGTTCGGAGTAAATGGCGCTGTTGGCATAGCCGACCTGCCACATTGCGATACCGGCCAGATGGTCTTTTTTGGCCAACGCGATTTTTTGTGCGATGCCTTTGCGGTTTTCCCACCAGTAGGTATCACTGCCAATATGGGCGGTCATTTCTTGGTACCGGCTATCCCAGGTGGCTTTGGCTTTCATGGCTGGGGTAATGGCGGCGTAAGGGACGGTCACCGCATGGGTGCTACCTGCGGCCCAATAATACCCATACAAAGCCACACCGAGATCAATTTTTGAGCTGGGAACGATACTCTTTAATCGAGCGGCGATACTGGTGACCCAATTTAATGCGGCCACCGGACCTGCTGGGGTGCCGTCGGAGTGTTCGTCGTAACTCATCAACACAAACTGGTTTACTTCTGGAGCCAGCTTGGCATAGTCGTAAGCGCCGCCAGAATGTGGCACGACATCAATGGTGATACTATCGGTGCGGGGCAATTGGTCTCGTAATTTCACCATGAACGCGGTCAACTGAGACTTCAAGTGCGTGTGTGGCGGTTCAAAATCGATGTTAACCCCTTGAAAGTGCATCGTCGCAATCATGTGGTCTATACTTTGCACGGCGCGCGTTTGGGTTGCGGTGCTGGTCAAAAAGGCTTGCGTTCCGGTGGCATCATTGACCAACGGGGTAATGGCTATGTGCAATTTCCGTGCTTCCGCTAGAAGGGGCATATCAACCTTGCTTTTTAAGGTTCCGCTGGCGGTCATGGAATACCAAAACGGCGAGATTGCCGTCAATGAGTGACCGCTCGTGGCGAGGGTCGTCACAGGTAGCGATTTGTGGTGACTCCAAAATCCCAATGTCATCAGTTTTTTGGAACTTGTGGAGCCCCCTTTCGTCGCTTTCTTCATCATGCCGGTGGTCTTCCCGGATTTTCGACTACTAGAAACTTTTTTGGGACTTGAGCCATGCTTGGATTGCGAGGCGTGACCCATCGATCCGCATCCTGAAAGGATTACAATCGAAGACAAAAGGCCCAGCCCACGGATGCTTTTCCTCGTCATATCTATCACCTCGGCGCTAGTATTTACCGAATCTTTACGCGGCATGCCTGGATATTCGGTCCAAACCGGTGCAGGTTACTCCGAGGAAACCGACGTCATCGAGAAGGCACTGAGCGGTGGGGGTGATCGAAAGCAACAAGGCGGCTAGATCAGGGGTTGGGGGACATTAATAGGACGCGGGTATCGCGATACGGCCGTCTCTTAAGCGGATGCCATGGGTATAATCGCCAGGGGCTGCGTAAGCCAAGAAGCCCAGGCGTTCCGCCCATAGATAAAAGTCTTGAATGGTCTTTTGGTTGCCGGGGTCATGGGGCATTTGCGTCAACATTAGGTTAACCCAGCCTCGTTGACTACGCATTTGACCCAAAAAATCTAGCATGGCTTGCGCCCATGGCTCCCGCATGATGGGGGGAGTCAACTGTCCTTCCCAGGACACCCCATCCAAATAAGGGAGCAGTAAGGGAACCATACCCCAAAGCCCGTTATTGGCTATGAGAATGCGATCCGAGAAAAGACGTCGACAGAGATGGATGAGGTCCGCGGTGGCTGGCGCCAGCCATCCCGTAATGGGTGCCAGTTCTTCATCTTCAACATCGCCCAAGGTATCTAAAAACAGCCCGTCCCAGCCTTGCCGGTACAGTTGGGTTAGATGCTGTTCCAAAAATAGCCGCCAGCGCTTCGAGTCAGGTCGGGCCAGCCGATTTCCGAAAGGTTGTTTGACCCACGGTTCTGAGCCGTGGACCTGGATCAAATCGTTGGACTGGAGGCCCGCTACACTTTCCCGCCAGGGAGGCACCTCCAGGACGCTCAGATAGGCCAGAACTTTGACTCCCGCCGCCTTCAATTCACGGAGCTGGGATGTTTGCCAACCCATGGGCTCCAAGATGGCCAGATCCAGGTTTTCTAACCCAGGCAGGGGGCCTTTTCCATAATAGACGCCATATGAACGCGCAAAGAATCGTGGGGTCGTCGTCATGTTTTTATGCTCCTCACGATGCACTGGGACCGACCGGCGTGGCTCCGGCGTCTCGATAGAGATCGAGTAGACACGAAACCACCTCTGGGTCCAAGTGATGATTCGCTAATTGATGGATGTCATATAAAGCACGGGATACGGGTAACCCGGCTCGGTAGCTACGGTTGGAGATTCGCGCCACAAATTGTTCGGCACAACCCAATATCCGTCCCTCCAAAGACAGTGCGTGTTGTGCGAGTCCCGAAGGATATCCCGTCCCATCCCATCGCTCATGATGCTCACGAATGGCTTGCGAGACGACCGGCGGGACGATATCTTCCGGTAACCCTAACAGTAAGTCGGCTCCGATTGTCGGATGCTGTTGGATAATTTCTCGGGATTGTTCTGCGAGATTACCCCGTCGGGCAGTCATTTCCAGGGCTACCGTCACCATCCCGAGGTCATGCAGACGTCCCGCGAGTTCCAGATTTGCCACGCGTTCCTGAGGTAAGCCTAATTTGATCCCGATCCGGGCGCAGAGTTGCGCCACTTGCGAATGATGGTTTTTGTTGTACGGATCCGCTTGATCCAACAAGGTGGTCGATGCCAACAGGGTATCCAAATAGCTGCGCGCGGTGCGTGTTGCGGCCTGACGACTTCCTAACGAGGTGTTGAGGCTTCCAACCAGCCGTTCCAGCGTGGTGCCGAGGGATTCCGATGGCTCTACCGGGGCTGTCGTGACGTAGCAGAGGATGCCTCCTGAATTTTCATCGGGGTTGAGAGGTAAGGCTAATAAGGATTTAAATCCCGACTGAAGCAGCGCGGGCGGCATGGTATCCGCATTCCACAGAGCATAACGCCAATGGCGGGACTTCTGATAGAGATCGATGGGACTGATGATATTTTGGACATGGAGCCCGAGGCCGATCGACCACACGGTCTCTCCATCTCGCCTATCATCCCAAGTTACTAAAAATCCGTCCGTAGCCGACACCACGTCGGCACCTAATCCACAGAGCAACTGGACGACCCGGGGAATCTGCAGGGAGAAATCGAGACGCGGGTCGACATGGTCTGACGGACTCGAAGTGGCCACCCGGTTCGATGGATTAGATGCATGGGTATGACGCACGAGATCCAAGATCGGAGCGATTTGGCGGAGCCATTGATTGATTTGGCGGTGTTCGGACTCTAAGAGACGGGTGCGTGACGGCAGAGCAATCCGGAGCAGAGCGTAGGGACCGAATCCGCACTGTAGCATGCCATCCTCCGTTGCCGAGATGGCCCATGGGTCACTCTGCGGAGGAAGTTCTAGCGGGACCGGACGTATGGATGCGCCCATGACGAGTCCGGCATAATTGGGGCCCACTGAAGCGATTCCGGTGGCGGCTCGGGTCACCCTTAGGATAAGGTGCGGATCTTCCGGATCCGCTGCGTAGGCATAATAGCCATCTCCGGGGATCCATAGGGCTAGTTGATTAAGGACGGCCAGCAAGAAATCTTGCAACGTATACGGGAATACCAGCTCAGCCAATACCTGGTTGAGTGCTGCCGCCTGATCAAAAGGACGTAATCTTCGGTTTAGCAAGCCCATAAAAATCTTTACCGCCTCTACACGTTATCCGACGGTTCACAATGACGATGGATTAGGTATCGTGTGGTGTTGCGAAGATCGATCCATTTCGGATGCTATTGTCGAATCCATAATACCATGAGGTCTCGTGTTTTGACATAAAAACTTGACGTTTTTGGGTGAGTGTGGTGATAGGCCAGGACCCAGTAATAGGCCCGAGATTCTAGAGCGGCCAGCGACGCACCTTGATACGCGGCGGTTCCGCTCGCAATGGGGCGAGTCATCAGGTGCTGGGAAACAGGTTTTTGGCTCGGAAACAGGTGTGGTTCCACAAAGATAAAAACATTCGGCGTGTCAATGGAAAGCTTTCCATCATGCGCTAACTGAAATTGGGAATGCTTCGCTTGGTTCAAGGCATGACTTTCAACAAAGAGGGAGAGTTCTTCATGCCATCCCAATCCCAAAATTTCACTATATTGTTGAACCGGGGAGACGATGGTCCATTGATAGGGTTCAAACTGTCGGGAGATGGCCAGCACGGTCCGAGCCGAATGAGGCGGCTCATACCGGGCGAGGACATAGGGCTCTACGGGGGCCAAGAGGCCCATGATCGCGCATACGGCAACCAAGACGGATAGACCTCGGGGGTATTGGTTGTCGCGGAGCAACGGTCCGAGTGCCCACTGCACCATGGCGGGGAGTGCTATGAGTCCGACGATCCCGCTCGCGAAGAGGGTCCAAGCCGCTTGCGGAATCCACATCATAAGGATTTCTGCGAGCGCTATCACCCCCACTTCCCAGGTTGCTAGAAGTTTGACAGTTCTTGATCTGCCGACCACTATGGCGACCAAAGCGAGCACCAGGGTGACCAGGATGACGAGGTTCGGAGGGGCAAAGGGATCACGATAGAGCGGGACTAGCCGTTGGAACAGCGGGATGTATGTCGTGAGGGGGCCTAACGACCGTCCCATAAGAAGAGATGCGTACCCGAGCGGCAAGAAGCCTATCACGAGGCCAACCGCGACCGGAAAGCCTACGCGACGCAGCCCGGGTTGCAGCGTCTTGTCGAACCAGCACCGGTACGACATCACGGTGCAGCCAGCGATCACCGGAATGAGGGCCATCACAGGACTAAATAGCGTGGTCACCAAGACACTCACTCCTAAAAATACCGGACGCGATCCCGTCGGGTCCTTGGCGTAGCGTGTCAGGTGGGTAAGGCTGAAAAGCACCCCAATCAGGGCCCAGTGAAGGGTCAAAGGGCTCGCCCAATTGACAGGGAAACCGAGACGCCCGACCCCGGTGGCACCTGCTAAAAACACGGTTAATGCTGTAAGCTTCGGGTTCTCGGTGACTTCATGAGCGAGAGCTCCGCTAGCGAGGACAGTGGTTAGAGCAGTCAGGGGGTAAAGAAACCGTAAGGCATCCAATGGTTGGACGAAAAACATGCTCGACAGGGTAGCGCCTAGGGCTGGGAGACCAATCGGGGTTGCCCCGTTGACAAAAAAACCGTGATTGGTCGTGATGTCTGCGATTTGTAAGAGATTAACATAGCCCAATGGGGTGCCAGGCGCTGCTTGATGCAACACCGGAAGCGAATTACGGACGAGGGTGACCATCACGCCTACCAGGGTCAGCAGGCAGGCTAAGAGGCCATAGCGCTCTAACCATAACTGGGTGGTGGCGCGTAGTGATCCGCGTATACTAAGCCAAATTTTACGCCACCCGGTTCGCGGATGTCCCATGAGGTGCCATAAGCCCGTGGTGGCGGGATGGGTGCTCCCTCGATCGAGAAGGCGGGGGAGTAGCACGATGGCTAAGATAGCGACCACAATTAAGGTCGTGAATCGCAGTGAATGCATGAGCGATAACAAAAACGCGACAATGACCCAAAAGCTGGTGGCGGCGGGAATCCAATAAGCAATCTTCCAACTGCTCCCGGAGAGACCCCGTAAGGTCCACGCCGGTAACAAGACGAGGATTAAGAGAGCGGCAATCAGGACATGAAATTCTTCGACTAATGACGCAGTCATGCGTGAATAACCTACTTTCTGCGACCTGGTGGGCTCAACCGATTAGGTTAATCGGAAGAGCAGGTAGTCGGTGCGTGGCAATAAGCCTAAGACCAGCCCACTACTATAGACCGCCATGACGATGGCACTCGCAAATAGACCCAACACGGCAAATTGATAGCCATTGAGGATTTGGGTGGCCGCAATACCTGAGACCACGTCGGTCAGTACGCCATAGCCTAGGACCTTGAGGGCGGGGCGTGGATAGGACAGAGTAAAGAGGAGCAACACATTAAATAGGGCGACGGAAAACAGCACGTACGACCAGCTAGACCAGGCGAATACGAACGGCTCAACACCGAGTACCGGGACACTCGTATGAAATAAACGCGTCGGAGCTAAAAAGCTCACGGCAAAATGGGCAAAGATGACCCCGACTACCGAGGAAAGAACGAAGAATCCGAGCGACCACGCATACTTCCAACGCAGCTTTTGAAACAGCTGTGAAGTATGAATGAGTGCGGTCCGATGTTCAAGGTGTTCTAACTGCCTCATGATACTGGAGATCAGGACTTCTGCGAGACTTAACGGGAGGAATAGCGCAATGAGGGACCAGTCCATCCCGAGTTCGTACTGACCGCGAAACCAAATATTGTAGGGCAAGAAGGTGGTTTGAGAAGACCACGCAACCAGGCGGTCGGTATAGATGAAGACGAAGTATAACACCCCATAGAGAAAATACGGGGAGGCGGTGTGAAGAAGCTGGGGCATACGCGTCTTGAATAGACCAGGCAATGTTTTAAGGCCCTTAGTGCGGCGCCGAAAGATCACCAGGGAGGTTGATAGGCTCAGAAGCGAGGCCACTAACATGGCTACCGCCTGGGCCCATTGCACGGCGATCCCATGATGGTATAAGACGTAAGCTACACCAATGGCGATAGCCGTGATGACAGTCAAAAAATATTCACGTCGCAATATGTATAACCCAGTAAAAGACAACCATAAGGCGGACAACATGATGGTATAGAGAATCATTAAACCGATGAGATGAAATGGCATGATTGGGAAGATAAAGTCAATGATTAGTAAGGCACCGCACGTCCCAAGGGTCATCCAGAGACCCCACCGCAAGAGTTGAAACACAGCGGCTTCGATTTCTCCGGTCTTTTGCATACCCAAAAGAATGTAGTAGACATTGGTCATGGCTTGGCTGAAGCCGCCGGTTGTGAGAAAACTTAAAAACGTGGCGAGAGCGATGGCCGTGGCATTCGATACCGAAAAATATTGATAGGAAGAAAATGTGATATGTAACGTAATCATGGCCATGACCGATACCACCATGGGAAGCGTAAACGTCAGTCCGTGACCTACATCTCGGATGATGGAAAAAATTAATTTCTGGCGGGAAATACGGACTTCAATCGGTAACGGTTTTGAGGTGACATCCCGATGGAGCTCGTCGTAAAGATCTTGCGCCATGGAAAAGACATCCGGATAACCAAACGTTTCCTCGATCCGGCGATCGGTCCAGCCTAGCGATTCGATGACGGCGGAGACGTCGAGGGCATCTTGGAGGTCGGGGTTCGCTTCTTGGACTTGGGTCTTGACTCGGGACCAGTTGACCTGGTCATTGGATCCCTTTGGCGCGGTTCCCATGTCGTCGGGACCTCCTTTTTGGCCCAAACCATAGACAAGGAGCCAAATTTATAATAATCTGTAGAACACTCCCTGTCCATTTATCGCAAATATTTGTCAAAAGGAGTCGAATACTAGATGGCGAGCAAACCGGTGGTGCTGCTGACGACGGAAGGGACGTATCCCTTTCATCAAGGCGGCGTGAGTACCTGGTGCGACACCTTAGTCCATCGATTGCCTGACGTGGAGTTTATCATTCTCGCGATAGCCATGAATCCCTATGTCTCCCTGGCCTTTGAATTGCCTAGTAACGTGCAACGCGTGATTGCGGTCCCTTTGTGGGGCATGCAAGATCCCTCGGAACATCGAGAAGACGTGGAGTTTTCCGAGATCTATCTACAAAAGCAGCGAACCGGAGGGCAAGAGGTGCGCGAGTATTTCTTGCCGGTCTTCCAAGACTTCTTAAATGGGCTCATGGACAACAACACCCCAGGACCATTGGGGCAGTCCTTGGCCGCCTTATATCGATATTTTAGAACCTATGATTATCAATTAACCTTTAAAATGGATGCCGTATGGATGCAATATAAAGAATGGTTGCTGGCCGCAGCCCGCCAAGGATTGTGGCCCGAACCCTCTATTTTTGAAGCGGTTCAGGGTTTAGGGTGGATCTATCACTTTCTCACCGTGCTCAATACCCCGATTCCGCGAACCGATGTGGTGCATTCTTCGGCAGCGGCATTTTGTGGCATGTCCGCCATTATCTCGAAAATTGAATATGGGACGCCGTACGTGTTAACAGAGCATGGCGTGTATCTGCGTGAGCAGTATCTAGGCATTGGCCGTAGCAATATGACTCCGTTCGCCAAACGCTTCATGATTAGTTTGGTGAAGGCAGTCACCAAAGAGAATCTATACTATGCCGATGAATTGGCTCCGGTGTGCGCGTTTAACGGACGCTGGGAGAAAGTGCTCGGAGCGGATGCCGATAAAATTCGGGTAATTTATAACGGGGTAAACTCGACATTGTTTCATCCGGTAGACACTCCTAACCGGCCCGAGGTCCCGACGATCCCCGATTCGCCCGACCCGATTCGAATTCTATCCGTGGCTCGCGTCGACCCCAATAAGGATTTAGTGACGTTGCTTCGCGCGATGGCTATTTTAAAAGAACGGGGAGTACAGGCAAGACTTACGGTGCAAGGCTCGATATCGGTTCCGCAGTATCAAGAAACTTTAGATCGACTGCATCAAGATCTCGGGTTGGGAGATATGGTGGAGTTCCGCGGCCATACCAACGATATCCATGAGGCATACCGAGATGCGGACATCACGGTGCAATCGAGCGTGACGGAGGCCTTTCCGTATTCGGTATTGGAGTCCATGATGTCTGGGGTACCGATGGTGGCTACCGATGTCGGGGGTACGAGAGAGGCCTTAGGCGCGGCGGGCATCTTGGTACCGTCGCGCGATCCGGGACAGTTGGCGTTGGGGATCATGCTGTTAGTCCAGGATCGAGCACTGCGGCAACGTCTCGGAGAAGAGGCGCGAGCACGTGCGCTACAATATTTTGACGTCAAGAAGACATTAGTCTCCTTCTCCCGCTTATATCAACGATGGAGTCGTCGCCAGTTAGGCCCCAACGTAGCGGTGACCAGCACGCCTCCCGGTGTCGCAGCTTTGGCCCGTGGGCTTCTCTTCAAGGCTCGCGGTGAATCACGTCTCGCCTTGCGAGAATTACGGCTCGCGTTGACGCGGCCTCTAAGTCCACCGGCAACGATTGCAGTCTTAATGGAAGTGGCTCACCTGGAGTGGGCACTGGGGGATACCGAGAGCGGACTCGAACATCTGGTCAAGGCCAAAGTGTTGGAAGGTCTTGCGACCCAAGGACCGCCGCTTGCAGGCTGAAGCCATCGTATTTCTTGTAGTTTCGACAATCTCCGCGTACAGTAAAGGTATCAAGCAAGGGAAGCGAAAGGTGGGCTGATTGATGTCCGAACAATATCGGCGACGACTTTGGGGTTATCGACCGGGGTCCGTCATACAAATGGTGTCGGACATCAATCACCAGATTGACGTCCTGAATAGCGAACGCGCCCAGCACTTAGAAGTAGCGACGTCTCGATTGCAGACGCAAGAAGATGAGAAGCTCTTGGCAGAACGCCGTTTGACTCAGATCCAGGCCGAATACTTTCAATTGACCGGTGAACTGAACCATTTGACGCAGCGTAGTCAAGTTATCGTCGAGGACGCCAAAGCACGGATGACGGAAGAAGAATTGGCCCTTAAAGCGGAGATCGTGGCACGGGAGGAGAGGCTCAATCAGATGCGTCAACGCCTCTATCATGTACCGATTGACCTCCGCCACCTCATCGAAAAGTTAACCGCTTCCATCGTGAGTCACTCGTCTCGGCCTGAATCGATTCGCATTCAAGACGTCGGGCTTGATCCGTCGCAAGCTACCCATGATTCTGATTCGAGCCGGGGGATTTCTGGTGCTAGAACGTAGAGCCAACATCATGCGACAGGTGAAGAAGATCCCGAAAGGGCTCTTTGGCTATCGCGTGGATGAGGTTGACCAGGAAATGGAGACCCTGGCTGCTCAGGAGCAGGATGCGTGGCGGCTCTGGGCAGAAAGAGATCGAGAATTAGCGATCGATACCGCGCGTGCGTATGAGCGGACAAAGACTCTAGAGAGCCTCATCAACCAGTTGCAGATGGAATGCGAGAGACTAAAAATCCAAGTCGAGCGGGAGCGGATTCACGGCAAATATGCGGAAGACGGTGCCCGTTATGAAGTCAACGAGCTTAAGCGCGTCCATAATGAATCGATGCGGACATTGCGATCCACAATCGAGGCCCTCGATACGCAAATTGCGCATTACGAAGATGAAACCTGGGCGGTCGTAGAACACCTTACGCGGGTGATGCAGGAGACGCAAACCGTTGCGGATCGGGAACTAACGCAAACTACCCATGAGAGTTTATGGCAAGAAGTGTCCCGAACCCTATTGGGGGAGCAGCCCAGCGACGGTTCGACGGTCACGCGCCATAAAGACGTGTTGCGCTACGGGTTCCTGGCCAATACCGTGACGGTGGCGACGCGGGAAGGCAAACCCCTAGGATATTTGTCCTCGTTAGTCCTGGCAATGGCGGTCCCGCAAATTTTGGGATATGAAGTGGTTTCGCCCGACCGAGGATCCGGAGTGATTCCGGCGGAAGATGTTCATGCCCTTCGGTATAAACATATCATGGTGCGTAGCCACCCCCGATGGTTAGCAATGACCGAATTGCCCAGACCGAATCGTGCACCTCTCCGTGTGGATCGACCGATCGATAATGAGGCCGGGGATGTTACCGACCGAGAATCCTCCGTGGTTCTGCGCAATGATGTGGTGGCTGCGAACCCGGAGTTGGCTCAAGACCGCGCGACAGGGTCGTGGTCTGAAGCCAAGGATGACATGGTAGAAGCACATGGCGTGGATATTCCGTCCCCGTCTATCGGTATGGATAGCATGCCTACACCAGAATTGTCCAAAGACACCCCTCAAGAGCATGGTGACCCACACGGTGCGCCACCTTGGGAGCCCGAATCTTCCATTCCGGTTAACCCCAAGACGGCGGAGGACACCGTCGGCGATACACCTCGATCCCAAGAGCAGGCCAGGACTCCCGACATGAGGTCCCGACCGCTGAGTGACCCGGGATTGGAGGAGATTACAGATACAGCCACTCCATTGGAGACGGCCGGTGAGGAAGTAAGCTCCGGTTTTGCGGAATCCCTATCCCTTACCCACCGTTTCACCGAGAGTGCTGATGCCCCCCCGAACATTTCCGAGCTGCAATCCGTGAAAGAATCCGCATCGGATAGCACGAGGCAGGAGGGCCACGCGGTTGACGTGGAACCGGTGACCATGGGGGACGACAGTGGAAGTCCATCGGACCCGATTTGGGGCAAGCCGTCGGGATCCGACGAGCTCTTCGAAGAAACTCCTCCCACGCTGTCTTTACCGGGCGTCATGGAGGCAAACGCTCCCACCCTGTTGGACGGGGAGCGCAGTAAGCCAGCGGGAATCAATCACTCGTTGGATAGGGATGCCGAAGACTTGCCGGGCCTTGCTGCGGGCAATAGATCCGGTTTGGCTGATCATCCGACGTGGACCAGTGGGGGCCCGCCAATCGCTAGAGCGTCTCGGAATATCCCCCAAATCCACGAGGTGGGCGTCGGGGAGCCGAGCGGGATGGAAGAAGGCGAAGAACCGGTCGAGTCGATGGCGATGCCCATGGCCGGCGCGATTGATGTCCGCACTTTTTTGTACGGGAAAAAGGTCGGCCAGGCCGTGGTGGATAGCCATGGCAACGTGCTTGCACAACAGGGAGAACCCATCACGGAGGAGATGGTGCGTCGCGTTGAATCCGCGGGGCTGTTACCTGAACTCATCGTTCATATGGTGTTTTAAGTCAAAGGTGGCGCGGGCACGGGATGCGGAGACAACGCCAGAAAGCCAGCGCGGCCTTCTTTACCGGGGCTAAATCCGTCGAGACGCCTGTTCTTTGAGGGCGACGGCGGGGTCGGAGTGCGCCGGCAGGCGCCCCGAATAAATCGACCGCAGGTCCAGATGTCGTGCCGTAAGGGTGGCTCCCACCACGGCGATTAAGAGCGGGACCATGATCGCATCGATGGTCTGCGTGAGTTCTAAAACAAACAAGATGGCCGTCACCGGCGCTTGCATAGCAGCGGCTAAGAGCGCTGCGGATCCGATCACGGCGTAGGTGGCTAATGGAGCCCCCGGCCAGAGCGTTATCCATAAATGTCCAAAGAGCGCTCCAGCAATGGCTCCTAGGCTTAGCGTTGGAGTAAATAGTCCACCCGTGGCTCCACTGCGCAGAGACCCCGTCGTCGCGAGGGGTTTCAGTATCGTAAGAGCCACGTAAGTCAAAATTCCACCACTCCCGGTGTAGGCGAATTGTGCTAAGTCCTTCCCGTTCCCGAGTAGCAGCGGATACTGGATCGCGAGGAGTCCCAGGAGTCCGAACAGGATGATCGGCTCCATCACTAACCAGCGACCCTTCGGTTGGTGGTCGGTGGCCCACACGATGACCCGGATATAGCCTCCGGACAGGACTCCTAAGATGGGGCCCAACGCTAAGGCAAATATCAATACGGACACGGTCGGATGGGGTAATCGAGGGATATCATAGGCGGGACCGGTGCGCAGCGTAATCCACGACACCGCGGTCGCCACACCCGATGCTAAAAGCGCTGGCAATACGAACGGCAGCGAGATTGTCCCTAAATAGAGTTCAGCCGCGAACACGGCGCCAGCTAACGGGACATTATAAATGGCTGCTAACCCCGCCCCGGCGCCACAGGCAATTAAGATTGATCGCTGGTGGGTGGGTAGGCTAAAATGGCGTCCAACAAAATCTGCCAAGGCGGCGCCGACGCGTTGAGGCGCCGATTCCCGTCCCAGGGAAGCTCCCATACCGACGGTCACCTCAGAGAGTCCGCCGCTTATTACAGTACGAGTAAAAGATAAGCGGCCTGATTCGGTCCACACTACTTCCGTGGGCTCGCCGCCGGTCCCCTCCTTATTGCGTCGTAATCGCCATAATCCCATCCCGGTAATGAGGCCGCCGAGGAGAAGTACAATGACGCGCCGGGCATCAGAATGATGGGAAACGGCCGTGGTGAATTCACCCGAATGGTAGGCAAATGCCACATGCTGAACGCCCCGTAAAATCCCCATCATGGCCATGGCACCCACACCCGCACCAACGCCCACAAGGACTACGAGGAGCCAAAATTTCAGCGACAAATCTTGCAGTCGAGGGGGAACGTTAGCCTGTTCTGTACCGCGCGATTGTTTAGTCATTAGGTCTCCGTAGATCAAGACATAATGCCGATAGCCACCACTCTAGAGCGACGTTGAAATGTGGCTATAGCCGAATACCTATCATGTTAAAGGAAAATATACGTTCTGTGAATGCTCCGTACCCTACGGATCCGGCATAGAGATTGTGGTATAAGCATAGATCTGTGGCGGTATCATCGCGGCGTTATGGGGTAAGGCGGTGGATCGATTGGCTAATCTTGGGTAGTATAGGTCATAGATCAAGATTTTTCTGAGCATTGCTGAGGTGGATGAACGGGCCCCAGAGTAACCGCTTGATGAGGGGGATTGGGCGGCCTCAAGGCGGGAATTTCGATCTCGTTTCCGGAGGGGAGGGTATCAATGAAACGTGCCGTGAGCTATTGGATACTGGCGGTGGTCCTGGTTTTCGTATTATACGTGGTCGTTTCGGTCCTGTTCTTTAATCGTGACGGGCCGGCGATTTTGGGCATGCCCCCCATGTTGTTTTGGTTTACCGTCGTGCCTTTGGTTACTCCGGGGGTTTTGGGAGCGCTGTATTTGATTGATCGGCGTGTAAATCCGCAGTGGGAGGAGGAGGGATACGATGCCCGAGGCTAGTGTCATTCTACTCATTGCCTTATTGGCCGTTGCGGTCATCACGGTCGGGGGCATCCTGATTGGTCAAAGTGAGAGCCAAAATCTCGAAGGCTGGCTTGTGAATAGCCGCCGCATGGGGCCGATTTTTGTCTGGTTTTTGTTGGGCACTGAAATTTATACCGCATTTACGTTTCAGGGCTTAGCCGGGTATGCTTTTGCTAAGGGGAGTTCCGCATTTTATAACGTCGCGCTGAATGATGTGGCCTATGCGATAGGCTTTTTTATTCTTCCGGCGTTATGGTTAATAGGGAAGAAGTTTGGACATGTGACCCAGTCAGATTTTTTGGCGGGTCGCTACCGTAGCCGCAACTTGGGAGTGTTTGTGGCCCTAGCGAGTGCCATCATTATGATTGCGTACATCGACCTGAACATCGAAGGCTTGGGCGCGGTGATCCAGGTGATTGGGCATAACGTGTTCAACCAGACAATATCGGACCTGATTGGATTTTTGGTATTAGCGCTGGCCGTAGTGCTCGGTGGGATTCGGGGCAACGCCTGGCAATCCATGATTAAAGATATCTTGATGTTCGTCGCGGTGATAGCAATCTTCATCGTGGTGCCTTTGCACTATTTCGGATCGTTTGGACACATGTACCAGGCGATGCTGACTAAGATCCCGAAATTTTTGGTGATCCCCGGTGCTTCTAAAAACCAGGGGCCGCTATGGCTTATTACGACGGTGGCCGTAACCGGCATGGGTCAATGGATGTGGCCCCAATGGTTTGGGATTGCCTATACGGCGAAGAGTCCTCGAACCTTAAAACTTCAGGCGGTGTTCATGCCCTTTTATCAGTTGGTCAAGGTCATGATGGTGACGGTGGGCTTGGCCGCGGTGATTATCTTTGCGGTCGAGAAGGTAAAAGGAAATGACGTCGTGATGCTCCTAGCCCTAAAGACGTTTCCCGAGTGGTTTCTTATTATCTTCACGGTGGCAGCGGTGTTTGCCGCCATTGTTCCGGCAGGGCCGATCATAATGACGTCAGCCAGCCTGATTGCGAAAAACGTGTATGGAGCCGTGAAGCAGGACGCAAAAGACCGGACAGTCTATGCGCTTACGAAGTGGTTGGTCTTTCCACTGACTCTACTCGCGTTCGGCCTGGCGGCCGCTGCCCCAGCCCTCATTGTGGTGGTCTTATTAATTGCCTACGATTTCATCTCGCAGTTGTTTCCTGCCGTGGTGATTGGTGGGTTATTTTGGCGGCGTGCTACGAAACAAGGAGCGACCGCTGGTATCATCGTCGGGTGGGTGGTTAGCGGTGTGCTACTACTGACCAAGCACGATCCCTGGTTCGGCATTAACGCTGGATTGGTGGCATTGGCGTGTAATTTTGTCGTATTTATTGGCGTGAGTCTACTCACACCCGCGGTATCGCGTGACTATCTCGATGATTTCTTTGCAACGGCCTTTCCAAAGTCGCGGCGCACCGCAAAAGTTGCCGGGGCCGTCAATACGGAGTCACCCAAAGCCTAAATTGGGGTGTCCTGTTGTCGATCGCCAAACCGCCCAGACCGTGTCTGGGCGGTTTTCCCTGGGGGTCATTTCACATCGTAAAATAGGATCCTTTCATAGGTTGACAAGTCTAATCGGCTTGGATCATGATTATCATAAGGTATGACCACATACCACATAGAGAGAAGGGGATTTGATGGGTTACGGATTTCTCATCCATGGGGATGAAGACCATGTGGGGGTCGCCGTGCGAGATTTAACGCGCGGGGAAACCATTACTGGAAGCTTTCAAAGAGGCAAAAAGGAAATGACGGTCACCCTCCGCGATGACGTACCGCTGGGGCATAAGGTTGCGTTGCAGGACCGTCAGATTGGGGAGCCGATAGTGAAATATAACGAAGTCATTGGCTTGGCGACGATTCCGATCGCGGCCGGGGATCATGTGCACGTGCACAACATTCGTAGTGTAAGGTGGGGATAACATGGACGAACAAACAACATTTTTAGGATTTCGTCGCCCCGATGGGCGTTTCGGTTCTCGTAACTATGTCGCTATTATTCCCGTGGATGACTTGTCTAACGCGGTGGTGGAAGGGGTAGCACGTATTGTGCCCGGGGTGTTAGCGCTACCCCATCCGTATGGTCGACTCCAGTTTGGGGATGATTTAGAACTTCATTTTCGCACGTTAATCGGGACCGGATTGAATCCTAATATTGCAGCCGTCGTAGTTGTGGGCATCGAGCCGAATTGGACGGATCGGGTAGTGAAGGGGATACAGGCGAGTGGCAAACCGGTCGTAGGGTTTTCGATTGAGGGACACGGGGACACCGACACCATCGCCAGGGCATCCAAGAAGGCCCGAGAATTTTTACAGGATGCATCAGAGCAAAACCGTGAGTCGTGTTCGATCCGGGGCCAAGTGTTTAGTATTAAGTGCGGTGAATCGGACACCACGTCGGGTCTCGGATCCAATCCTGCCTTAGGGGTTGCCGTTGATTGGCTGATTGATCGGGGCGCCACCGTGATCTTCGGGGAAACCTCAGAAATTACCGGGGCCGAACATATCATTGCACGACGTTGTGCGAATGATCAGGTACGGCAAAAGTATTTAGCGCTCCATGAGGGTTATCAGCAATTCATCAAAGACACCGGATTCGACCTCCTCGGATCGCAACCGACCCAAGGGAATATTGCAGGCGGCCTCAGTACCATCGAAGAAAAGGCCATGGGGAACATTCAAAAGACGGGAACGCGCCCAGTGGTGGATGCCCTAGAACCGGCTTTTGCTCCGACCGTTACGGGACTGAACTTTATGGACTCATCGTCGGCGGCGGCAGAATATATTACATTGATGGGTGCGGCGGGGTCGATCTTCCACTTTTTCACCACGGGTCAAGGCAATATCGTCGGCAACCCGGTGGTGCCGGTTCTAAAGACCACGGCGAATCCCAAAACGGCCACGACGATGTCAGAGCATATCGATGTGGATGTCTCTCCGCTGCTTTCGCTTGAGATGTCGTTAGATGAGGCGGGAAGCCAGCTGATTGCGATGATGTTTCGGATTCTCAATGGGCGTTTGACAGCGTCCGAAGTGTTGGGGCACAAAGAATTTGTACTCACCAAACTCTATCGTAGCGCCTAAAGGGGCGACAAAACCCGAACCGGGCTAGGTTCCCGGCCGCGGCACTGTGGCTTGGTTCGGGGATGGGGGGATGCTCGATGGCACGTATCGTGATTAGCGAAATGATGGATGCCGACGGCATCCTGTTGCTAGAGGCGGCCGGCGAGGTGACCTACGATCCCGGGCTTTGGGAGAAACCGGAGGCTCTCATGAGGTGGGTGGCTTCGGCCGATGCCTTAATTGTTCGTAATCAGACTCGGGTCACGGACGAGCTTTTGGCCGAAGCCAAAAGCTTGCGGGTTATTGGGCGACTCGGGGTGGGCCTCGATAACATTGACCTCGTTTCTGCGAAAAGGCGGCAGATTGAAGTGGTGGCGGCATTGGGAGCTAATGCGATTGCCGTGTCCGAATTTGTTTTAGCCTATTGCTTCAGTCAGAGTCGTCCATTGATCGCCGCGGATCAGGATGTTCGGCAAGGCCATTGGAATCGGAGCCTTGGAGGGTTTGAACTGTACGGCAAAACCCTTGGTATTATCGGGCTCGGGGATATTGGGCTACGGCTCGCACTACGAGCTAAGGCGCTAGGGTTTTCAATATTGGCCAGCGATCCGAGGCGGCTTCCCACGCATTGGGCGATCATGGAGGGGCTCGTGCAATTGGTGGAATTAGAGAGGCTTCTTCAGGAGTCAGATTTCGTCAGCCTTCACGTGCCCTTAACGCCTAAAACCAGGCACATGATTGGAACTCAGGCGCTATCTGCGATGAAACCCTCCGCCTATCTCATTAATACGTCACGGGGCGGTATCGTCGACGAGCGGGCGTTGTTGGGCGCGGTTCACACGGAAAGGATTCAAGGGGCGCTGTTGGACGTTCGGGAAGTGGAACCACCCCCTCCCGATGACCCGCTGTTGGGTGAACCACGTATTATGCTTACGCCTCACATTTCGGGTCTCACGAAAGAAGCAAGAATCCGGACGGCAACCGTAGTGGCCCACGACGTGGTCCGCGTGTTATCGAATCAATCGCCATGGGCGAGCGTTCTATGATAGGGTGGCATCAGGAGTTAGTGAAGTGTGGAGGAGTAGTCAGATGGAGACGGCCCCAAGTAGTGGCATGAAATACATCGAACCCTTGAGTTTGCAAAGTTTTGTGGAGAAGATTTTTCGAGCTCTAGACGTGCCCAGGGACGACGCCTGGGTTGCAGCTCATGTCTTGGTCGATGCAGATCTCACAGGCCGCTATACGCATGGCGTCAGTCGGTTACCGTTGTATGCTACCCGGCTGAAAAGAGGGGTGATGAATGCTCGGCCAGATATCCGATTCGAGTCGGGACCATTTCCCATCATGACCCGGATGCATGGCGATAACGGCTTAGGACCGGTTGTGGCCTGGCGTGCGATGGAGCACGCCATAGCGCTTGCCAAACAATTTGGCATGGGCGTGGTGGGGGTTCATTTGTCGAATCATGCTGGGGCCATGAGTGCCTATTGTGAGGCTGCCGCTAAACAGCGCGTGATCTTGATGGCCTTGACCAATAGTCCGCCGGGCATGCCCCCGTGGGGGGGTAAAAAGGCATTCTTAGGCACTAACCCCATAGCATTTGGAGTGCCTCGAGGCGACACGACGCCTCCTATTGTGGTAGATTTGGCCACCTCGGTGGTAGCCCGTGGAAATATTATTCAAGCGGCGCGGTTGGGGACTCCAATCCCCGATGGATGGGCGATCGATGAGATGGGACAAGCTACCACGGATCCGAATGCGGCCTTAAAGGGAGCGGTGCTTCCGATGGCCGGATCTAAAGGGTACGCGTTGGCCTTGATCGTGGAGATCTTTTCGGGAATTTTAGCCGGGGCCGGTGTCGGCCCGGCAGTAAAAAACCCCTATAATGACTTTTCTGGTGCGCCTAACGTGGGGCATTTCTTTTGGGCGCTTAATCCGGCGGGATTTGGGCCCTCCGAAGCCCTATACGAGGCACTCTTAGACCTCGAAACCGATATCCGGCAAGTCCCCCCCATTGGGACGGAAAGTATTCGTCTACCGGGTCAACGTTCGGATCATCAGCGTCGAGAATCACTTCAGCGTGGGATTCCTCTAGACCTCGATCTTTTGGCAAACTTAGGCGTCCTCGCTGAAACGTTGGGGGTGGAGCCTCTCGTCGCTCATAGTGAGGGATTCGACGGAGGGGACCCTCATGTTTGAGCAAATTTCGCAAAATATTTCGCTCCGAGACCGCATCGTGCAAGACATTTTGGCCAAGATCGAATCGGGTGCATTGGTGGCCGGCGATAAGCTGCCGACTGAGCGAGATTTGTCGGTTCAACTGAATGTGTCGCGAACCACTGTGCGTGATGCGTTACGGACATTAGCCGGCCTCGGGGTCATTTCGATTCAACATGGGCGTGGCATCTTCGTCCAGGGCACTCAAGGCACCGCCTTGGGGAATGCGCTGTGGGCACCATTTGTGGTGCGGTCGGATACGGTGGCCGCCCTGTTTGAGGTGCGTAAGGCGTTGGAGTCTTCAGCGGCCGAGTGGGCTGCGGTCCGTGCCTCAGAGGAAGAACGCCAACTGTTGAGACGATTAACCACCGAAGCAACTCGAGTCGTGTCGGAGTGTCATGTGGACTTTGAGGCAGCCGCCGATGTCGATCAGGCCTTTCACACCGCGTTAGTGACCGCCTCCCATAACCCGATTGCGGGGCGGATGATGCTTAACTTATTGGATTTACTGGAGACGGTCAGAAAACAAAGCCTGGCGATTCCAGGCCGGGCCCAGCAGTCTGTGGACGACCATAAAGAGATCAGCGAAGCGATTCAGAGTAAGGATCCCGAACGAGCCCGTCAGGCTATGTTGCGCCACTTAAGTGGCGTGGAAAGAGCCATTTTGAAGAATCTTGAGTAATGTGGTCGTTGCCCCACACCGATGTCCCCATCTCGGAATGCAATAAGGGGTGGTGGCTTCGAAAGGATTCGTCGTACGCATAAATGAATGCCCACACGGCGGCAGCGAATGAGGTTCTTGGCCGCCATTTTGGAGACGGCAGAACACGGGTCGAGCGTACCACCAGGTTCCGTGTGTGGTATTGCGCGTCCCCCTCGGGGTCCTTCCAATCCGATCGGGATTGGAATAAGTTTCTGACCTGGTCCTGGTTGCGACACCTTTCGACTTGTGGCAGGATCAAGAGGTTAGTGATCTCGGCATCTAGAATGGGGCGCCATGACAGTAAACCAAGAACCATCGAGTCCCTCGGTATCCGGCCAGGGAAGTTTATTAAAAACCGACCAAATATCCCGTTGGGCATGGGTGTGGGCCTACACTGCGATCGTGACCACATTGGCCGTGGTGCGCTACGGAATGTTTGTGAGCCACGGATATAGCTTGGCAGGATACTTGACGGCTTTTGCTCTCATCCTGCACGGCAACAGTGCTCTCCTGGCATCGAATTTGCTGACCCAGCATATCGCTCTGCAGCACGCCTGGGCTCTATGGGTGCTGGCTCCGTTCGCGAAATACTTCGACCTCAGCTTCCTATTTTTTGCAAGCGCGTTCTGGGTAGGGACGGGTAGTTTAGCGATTTGGCGGATTGGACTGATGCTGGGACGTGATCGGGGAACCATCATGGTGGCCAGTGTGCTGTACTTGTTATATCCCTCCATGATCGCGGCGAATATCTACGACTTTCATTTAATGGTTTGGGCGAGTCCGATAATTGTGTGGCTCGTCTGGTATGCGTTAGACCGTCGTTGGGTGCCCTTCTTGGCTTTACTGGTGCTCGCCACGGGAATTGGAGTGGGCGTGTCTGGGGCGTTGTTACTGACTGGCTTGGGCCTTATTCTCTGGCGCAGAACCGTGTGGTTCGGGCTTCTGGTTGGGGCCTTTACCGTCCTCTATTGGGGCATTTCGCATGGGCTTTCGTGGCCCTTGCAAGAAGGGCTTAGGCAGGGGCATATCGATCTTCGGACGGTCTTGTATTTAGCCTGGATTGTGTTACCCGCTGCGATAGCTGTGGGAGGGCTGATGCTCCGTAAAGGTCTTTACAATGTGTGGTGGGTGCCGGTAGTTGCGCTGGTGGGATTTAATGTGATGCAGGGCACGGTGCAGTCTACGTCGCCATTCACCGACGCCAGTGCCTGGATTGCACCATTTTTGGCCCTCATCGTGGTGTCGGCTGGACACTTTCCTTCGCGCCTTAAAAAATTGGCGCTACTGTGGACGGCCGGATGGGTGGTGTTGATGGGGGGCTATCTCTATCACGCGACGTGGCGTCCCCGGCCTACCAATGTGGCCGAGCTCCACACGGCATTGGCTATGGTCCCGCAACATGCGACGTTGGTGGGTCAAAGTTATATTCTCCCGCACCGTCGCGTGAACCCCAACAACATGCCCGCCTTTGCCTTAGGTCGGATCGTGATTCCGGCAGGCACCTATGTGTTGATTGACCCGTCGGTGTGGGACGGCTACACTCCACGGACGCTGTTGACGGAGTGGCAGACTCGCGCGGCACGAGCCCGAGGAATCCATCTCTTGTATCACCATAGCGGAGTGTGGTTGTTCCGGACAACGCAGCCGATCGTCCCGATTCACCAGGGTTGAGTGCGTCGGAGTCGATGGATAGAATGAGTGGGACAAAGGGTTAAGGAAGGGGTCAATGCGTGGACGATGCATCAACGAGCTTTCTGGGGGAGAACGGGAAATGGCATCGACTGATCCACAGAGTACGGGGCATGGGACTATGGTTTGAGTTGACTCGTAATCTGGCCTCTCGGGATGTCGAAACCCGTTACAAACATTCGCTCTTGGGACTCTATTGGGCCATTATTAACCCCTTGGTAACGGCCGCCATCTTTGGCTTCATCTTCGGGGTCATTTTCCACGTATCGACCAAGCCGATTCCGTATGTGGTGTTTTATTTAGCGGGGCTAACGTTTTGGAACTTTTTTGCCAACGGCATCATGTCCGCCGTTGGTAGCGTTTCGGGGAACGCGGCGTTACTCGCCAAAATCTATTTTCCCCGCGTGGTGTTGCCCACCGCGTCGATTTTGGCGCGATTCATTGATTTTCTGTTCTCGTTGGGCGTTTTCATCATTTTCATCCTGATTTATCGGGTTCTGGTGCATTGGACCAGCCTCTGGCTTCCAGCCATTTTGCTCATCCAAATTTTCTTCACCATGGGCATCGGGTATATGGTCGCTGCCTTGAACGTTCTTTATCGGGATATGACTCAGCTGATGGGGCTATTGTTGATGGTCTGGCTCTATTTCTCGCCCGTCATTTATCGACTGTCCGCAGTGCCGAAGACGCTACAAACGCTCCTGCTTATTGATCCCATGGGCACCATCATTGAAATGGAGCGCAATGTGATTTTTACCGGGCGCATCTTGTATCCCGAATACTTGTGGGTGGCCGTGGCGTGGACTGGTGTGGTCTTTTTAGGGGGACTGGCGCTCTTTAAGCGGGTCGAACCCATGTTTGCCGAGGTGATGTAATGGCGGCGATTCGAGTCGAACAGGTGTGGAAGCAGTTTTTGCTGAAAAAAGACCGGGCGGATAGTGTGGGACATTTGTTGCTGCGCATGATTCCGCAACCACACAGTAAGCGGCCCAAAAGCGAACCGTTTTGGGCCTTGCAGGACATTACGATCGATATGGCCGAGGGCACCAGCTTCGGTATTGTGGGGAATAACGGGTCGGGGAAAAGTACGCTGTTAAAGATTTTGACCCGCACCATGACCCCTACGCGGGGCTCAATCCAGGTATCCGGTCGGGTGTCCGCGTTAATCGAGTTGGGGGCAGGTTTTCATCCCGACTTCACGGGCCGGGAAAATGTGTATCTGAATGGGTCGATTTTAGGGATCGGGCGCAAAGCCATTGATCAGAAAATGGAAGAAATTATCGAGTTTGCGGACATCCGGCCTTTTATCGACACGTCGGTCAAATATTACTCTTCTGGGATGCAAGCGCGCCTAGGGTTCGCGGTGGCGACCAGTGTGGACCCCGAGATCCTCATCGTCGATGAAGTGTTGGCGGTGGGAGATGAATCCTTTCAGCAGCGTTGTATGGATCGGATTTTTGCGATGAAACGCGGAGGGACCAATATTTTGTTGGTGTCGCACAATCTAGGTGCTATCGAACGTCTCATGGATCAGGCGGTGTGGATCAATCAGGGCATTATGCAGAAGATCGGGAACCCCCGGGACGTGGTCTTCGCGTATCGGCAAAGCATGATTGATCAAAATGAGGGGCGAAGCCAAACGGAGACCGTGTCCGAAGTGGCCGAAACCCAAGGGGGACCCTTAGAGCTTCGTGATGCCTATGTAGAAGTGGACGGTCACCGCGTGGATAGCATGCAGTCCGGGACGGCGTTGGACTTAATTACGGAAGTGGATAATGTGACAGGAACGGCACTCTCCGGGCACTTTTCATATACGGTGCGGCGACCTGATGGGCTCGAGATTGTGTCGCTGTCGAGTATGCTCGATGGCCCTCCGATGACCTTTCAACGTGGACTCGGTCGAGTTGTGGTGCATTTACCGGAACTCTATCTAACTAGTGGTGAATATGAAGTGGACGCCGCCAGTTTTGATGGCAATGGTAGGCGTCTTGCGGAATGGCGAGCGCTCATTCGTTTTTCGGTGCAGGCAATGCAGACGACACCCGGCTTATTAGTGCTGCCGCATCAATGGCACATCCGATGAGGCCGGTCATTGCGGTCGATGCCCGCTATGGGCTTCGCAGTCCGCGGCGTGGCGTGGGGGAATATGTCTACCAAGTCATGAAGGCGCTTAAGGATCGGGACCGACCTTACGATCTGGTCCTTTATGGTGACGCGTCCCATGATGCGGCCACCGTTGCGGAAATGCGGCAATGGTATGAGGTACGAATCGTCAAGGCACCGAATTTTTTTCTCTGGGAACAATCCGCTTTTCCGCGAGCCTCTGCCGCTGCCGACTTGGTCCACGGTACCGCCAACATAGCTCCCCTGTGGGGTTCCGTTCCACAGATTCTCACCATTCATGATGTCATCGAGTGGCACCGAGGGCGTGATTTTCCCTCTAAAATCCCCATGCGACACCACTTGAGCCGTTTTTACCGGATGAACGCGCTCAAGCGATTGGCGCCCAGAGCTCGAGAAATTCTTACCGTATCACACCACGCCAAAGCCGATATTCTTGAGGTGTTGGGGGTAGACCCGGACAGGATCCAGGTAAGCCCGCTGGCGGGCAAATATCCGATACGCCAGGAACCGCGCACTCAAACGGGGGGTGAGCCGCGATATCTCTTGACGTTAGGCGCGCTCGACCCCCGCAAAAATCTGGTGGCGGTGCTCCGGGGGTTTGCCGCGGTAAAAGGTCACGATCTGGTGTTGCGGGTCGTGGGCGTCGAGGAACGCGGGCGCGCTGCGCTCGCTGCACTGGTGAAGAGTTACGGCTTAGAGTCGCGTGTGCAGGTGGAGTCGATGGTGTCGGACACCGTATTGCAAGGCTTGTATAGGGATGCCCTGGCCTTTATCTACCTCAGTCGCTATGAAGGGTTTGGTCTCCCGCTCTTGGAAGCGATGAGCCAAGGCTGTCCCGTGATCTATGCAAACGAATCCTCGCTGCCCGAAGTCGCCGGCCCTGCCGGGGTGGCGTGTAGCCCACACGACAAAGGAGCGATCGCGGCTGAGATCCTTCGCTTAGCGGATGACCCCGACTATCGGTGGGACCAGCAATGGGCAGGGCTTCGACGTGCTCGGGATTTTTCCTGGGATTTGACCGCAGTCAAGACACATGAGGGATATATGCGGGCCCTGGGCGCGAAGGTGGGGGAACGCTGATGCCGAGGATACGGGTGGCCCTCGATGCCAGGGTACTGACGGTGCAGTCCGAGTTAGCAGGCGTCGGGCAATATATAAACGAGATGGTTAAAGCATCCCAAGGCTCCGATGAGCTAGAGTTGCTGCCCCTTTCGTTCCGATCCGATCCGATTCGTCCTTTTGTCACCGTGGTCAAGCCCATTGCTCGGTTACCCTGGCAGTCGGTTGCAATTCCGTTACACCTTCATCGGCACCATTATGACGTGTTTCACGGGCCTGCCTTTAGTGTCCCGCCGTTTACGCGCATCCCGTTGGTGGTGACGATTCATGATGTGACTTATTTGCGGTACCCCGAGACTGTAAACGACGCGACGCTGCGCTATTTAACGCGCGTGGTACCCGCCGCCATGGCGCGTGGCCAGGCCATCGTGGTACCGTCTAGTGAGGTAAAAGCGGACCTCATTCGGTATTTTCCTAAAACGCCGGCGTCTAGAATTCGGGTGATTGCATTGGGTGCGGACCGCTTGCCGTTAGAGGAATCCGGGCCCACGGTGAGTGTACCCGCCCCATACCTGCTCCACGTAGGTACGGTGGAGCCGCGAAAAAACTTGGGGTTTCTCTTGCATGCCTATGAGCGGCTTAAAGACCGCTTTGGGGTACCGCATCACCTGGTTTTGCTCGGAGCCGCGGGATGGAAAGACCAAGAGTTTCGCCAAACGCTCGATCGTTTAGCACACCGCGATGCGGTGCATCTTATGGGCTACGTGGATGACCTTACGATGGCTGCGTATTATCGTCAGGCGAGTCTTTATGTGATGCCTGCGCTGTATGAAGGATTCGGGATACCAGCCCTGGAAGCCGCTCGGTTTGGGGTTCCGGTTGTCGCGAATGCGACCGGAGGGATTCGGGATCTGCCCATGGATCCGGGAATTCGTGTGTTGACCACTTTTGACGTGGACCATTGGGCAGAGGCGATGGCCGATATGCTAGTGGGTGCGAAAGTTCCACGTCTCGTGGGACCCACTTGGCACCACACGTGGCTGCAGCACATGGCGTTGTATCAGGAGGTGGCGCACCGGTGACGGAATTAACGCTTGCCGACGTTTCGGTGATTATTGTCAATTACAATGGGGAAACGGTTTTACCCGGAGCCATAGAGAGTCTCTATAGCCTGACCGCGCAACCGTTGGAGGTCATTGTGGTGGATAACGGGTCAACCGATGGCAGTGTTGACGGGATCAAAGCGTACGCGGAAAAGTATGGGAGGTTGCGGTTAGTCGAGGCGCAAGGCAACTTTGGGGTGGCTGGGGGCCGGAATATCGGGGTCGAGGTGGCGAAAGGTGCGATTCTAGCGTTTTTAGATGCCGATGGTCGCGCCACGGAAGACTGGCTGCCGAACGCGCTGGTTGCTATGAATCAGGACCCACGAGTTGGGGCGGTCGCTCCATTAGTCCTGATGGGTTCGGGAGACGTCATTAATGGGGCCGGCTCTTTTATCGACGACAGTGGGCATGGCAGGGATCGGTTTTGGGGAGAATCCTTAGCCTTGCGCCAAGCGGACTTAAGCCGCATTGCGGGCACCCCCTGTGACTATCCGATGGGTTGTGGGATGGTCGTGCGCCGGCCTGGCTTAGAACGAATTTGGCCGCTTGATGAATCCTTACTGAAATGGCACGACGACACCGAACTAGGGATTCGGGTCAAGCGTCTGGGATATCGCACCGTGTTTTGGCCGCAAAGTCGGGTGTTGCACCAGCCGGGCCACTCCGACCCCGCCCGCCGCGAGGTCCGTCACGTGGAGTCCGAACTGGCCCGGTTTCGTTTGTTGCTCAAGTATTATTCCCATCTCCGATTCGTAACATCTCTACTCTACTACGTGGTGCATGCTGTGAGTGGTGCCCGAAAGAACCCCGAGCTCAAATCCGCTGCTAAAGTATTGCTTCATGATTTACGATCGGCATGGCCTGCTGCGAGGAAGATTCGACGCCAGTGGCGGTAGCGCCCTCGACGATGGAAACAACGGATGCTGCCAGCCGGGTGTACTTGGGATATGATGGGAAGCATTCTATGGATCAGGAGCGTGATGAGATTGATACAGCCCTATGATTTGCCGCTGGAACAACTCCAACAATATCTTCCGCCACTCAATCGACCCGACGATTTTACGGAGTTCTGGCAACAAAGCCGAACCGCTATGGCGGCGGAACCGTTAGAGGCGAGTACGGAACTCGTACCCTATCCCGCGAAGGGGGTGGCCGTGTCGCGAGTCGAATATCGGGGCTTTCAAGGAGCTCGGATCCGAGGGTGGTATGCACGGCCCACCGCTGGAGCGCCGCATCCTGGTCTTGTCGTTTACCACGGATATAATTGGAATCTTGAGGGTGGCATTCACGATATTGTCAATTGGGCGCTGCATGGTTATGCGACGTTTGGGTTGTCCGTTCGTGGCCAGCAAGACAGCGGGGAGTCGGTACCGAGTCCTCATGGCCACGTAGCCGGCTGGATGACCCAAGGCATTCTTGATCCCGCGCAATATTATTACCGCGGGGTCTATTTAGACGCCTTGCGAGCGGTCGATTGGTTAGCGCGGCAATCGGAGGTCGTCACGGACCGCATTGGAGTGGTCGGTGGGAGTCAAGGCGGCGGGTTGTCGTTAGCGGTGTCAGCACTTGCCGAAGGGGTCACAGTGGCCGTGGCGGACTACCCGTTCTTGTGTCACTTTCAACGTGCAGTCAACCTAGCACCGGCGGGACCCTACGGAGAGATCAACGAGTTCTTGCGTCGCAATGGTGATCCAGCGATTGAGTCCCAAGTGTTTCGGACCTTAAGCTACTTTGACGTGATGAATCTCGCGCCATGGATTCATTGTCCGGTATTGGTCTCTGCAGGACTGATTGATCAGGTGACGCCACCGTCCACGGTGTTTGCCGCCTACAATCATATTGCGAGCGCTGATAAATCGATTCGAGCTTACCGATATTTCGGCCATGAGCCAATTCCCCGCTTTCATGGGGAAAAACTCGACTTTTTGATGCGACACCTCGAACCTTAACGTGTGACGCGGGGTGGACATTGAGACCCCTGGACCCACGCACTTCAGCCCTGTGGGGTGATATGCAACCCCGCCCATTAGAGCCACGATTAGAGGGGCGGCCGGCTGGGACCGTGATGGGTTTGGGGGGAGACGATAATGTTCCGAGGTCGTACGGAATTTTTGAACGACAGATCGCTAAGCTATGAGGTGTTACGCGGGACATCTGCATTTCTAAGCCTAAAGGAAACCTGGGAAAACTTACTGGATCATTCCCATGGGCCCGGCCGCGTGTTTCTTCGGCACGACTGGATACGGGCGTGGATGGATTTACGGTCAGGCCACACACCCTTGATCGTGCTGATTTACCATGGTCACACGGTCGTGGGGATTATCCCGCTCTGTGAACGGGTCCATCGCTCGGTATGGAAAACTCTAATGTTTCTGGGTGGACATGACGCGGATTATCATGATGTGATTGTTGATGTGCGTTACGATGGGGATCTCGTGTATTCGTATGCCCGACAGATCGTCGAGACGTTGGGAAAGGCAGGCGCGGTCTTGTGCCTGGAAGAATTGGCCGAAGGAACGCCGCTGCACCAAGCTTTCTCGCACGGTGAAGTTGCCAGTCGCGAGCCATGTCCCTATATTGACACGCGGCAGCCTTGGTCCGACTACCAGCGTCGGATTTGCGATGAAGATGTGCGGCGCAAAATGCGTAAAGCGGAGCGGCTCGGATCGGTGCGGTACGGAGTCGTCGAGTCTAGCCACCACATCGCGGCATTCGTCGATGAGTTTTGCGACACGCATCAACAACGGTGGGCTCTCACTGACACTCCGAGTCGCTTTCAGAATCCCAAAGACCGGGTCTTTCTCCGCCAAGTGGCTGAGGATTTGTTTGCGGGCGGGCACATGCACTTGGCGTATCTCACCATAGACGACCGGCGAGTCGCGTACTTTTATGGGTTTCGTGAAGAGCGCCGACTCTCTATGTACCTCCTCACGTTTCATCCAGACTTTGCTAAGATTTCGATTGGGAAGGTGTTTTTGTACCATTTGATTCGCGAAGAATATTCTCGGTATCAAATCATCGACCTGCTCCGTGGGGACGAGCCGTATAAAAGGCATTGGGCGACTGATGTGGCCACCAACGAGACCTTCCTGGTGTATCGAAGCCGGATTCATCGGGCCGTGGCAGAGTTATACCGACACCTCGGTAATGGCTGATTACGCCTGATCCCAGGCTAGTGAAGTGGATAAGGGCCAACCAGGGGCTATACGCCAAGGGGCATATGGGCGTATAATGACCTCGCAGATTATTTTCTGCGAACGGTGCTAGGGGTGCCAAGAGGCTGAGAAGTAGTGCCAGTAGCGGCTACTAACCCTTTCAACTCGATCTGGGTAATGCCAGCGGGAGGAAAGTGCCAAGACGAGAATTCAGCCTCGTTTGCGGCCTTGCGCGCAACGGGGATTTTTTCGTCTTTACACCCCTCACTCCTATTCGAGACATTGAGGAGAGTGGGACGATGCAGTGGAAATTACGGGATATTGTGGTGGCGGCGGTCTTGGCGACGGCGTGCGGTGCGATTTACTTAGGGTGGGACCTCTTATATAAGTTCTTACCGACCAGTATTAATCCGGTGGCCGCGGCAGGATTCAATGGGCTTTGGTGGATTGCCGGGGGAATTGTTCCCTACATTATTCGGCGACCGGGCGCGGCCCTCTTGGCCGAAGCGATCGGGGGATTTGTGGAGTTCGCCTTGGGGAGTCCTTATGGGATCCAGGCCTTCACGATTGGAATTGCCCAAGGCTTATTCATCGAAATCGGCTTCATGATGGGTGGCTATCGGCGTTACACCCTCCCCTGGATGCTGTGGGCTACAGCGTTAGGGGGCGTTGGCAATTACATCTATTCGTACTTTTACTACGGGGTCAAGGACTACACCGTCTCGGTCCAAATTGGTTATCTGGTCGTGACCATGGTGAGTGGTGCCATCTTGGCGGGTTTACTCTCCAAGCGGGTAGGAGATGCGGTCAAGCGTACCGGTGCGCTGCGCAACTTTGAGATCACGAAGGAGACGAGCAAAGCCTCATGAGTATCGTGACGCGGCCGTTGAGGGATGATCCCTGGGTGTCGGTCCATCATCTGAGCGTCACCTATCCGGGCCAAACCGATCCGGTCTTACAAAGCGTCGACTTCTCCCTCTATGAGGGAGAAGCGGTGCTGTTAATTGGGCCGAGTGGGTCTGGTAAGTCGACCTTAGCCATGGTGATGGCCGGC
>DAHWKJ010000001.1 GCA_027343695.1 Sulfobacillus sp.
GGATGGACTCAGCTGATGACGACGAGCGACTAATGGCGCATTTTGCGTGTCTTGAGCTTCTTGAACAATCTGTTGCTTGAATTCCGGTGAATAGGTTTGACTCATCGTGTACATTCTCTCCTCTGAACTGATAATAATCCTACCACAGGAGAGATCGCGATTGTCTCGTCAACTTAAGGGGCTTAAAAGCTTGGGTTTTCAACCAGCGTAGAGCGTGCACCAGACCCTCGTCCTGGGTGGTGGCTTCGATGGTGAGGCTCTGCAGCAGCCGAAAACAGGTGGCCCGTTGGCTTCGGAAGAGCGGCGGCAAAAACCCGTAATAGTTATGGCCCGCTTGTGCCAAATGCGCGTCGCATTGGTCCTGGAGGTGGGCCGCATCATCCCCCAGCACGTCGGCGACCGCTTGCGCCTGGGTGGCTGGCGTCTTAGCCCGTTGATACGCCGCGAGCACCTGGTGAAATACGGTGATCAGATGATCGGCCTGATCTCTCTGACGTTGTTGGTAGTCCAGGAGCGCCTCGCGGGCTCGTTTATGGAGCCGCTGCATCCGTTTCACGAGCATTTCGGCCAAATCGTCGCGGGTTTGGACCGCACGGCCCACCAAGAAAGCCACCGTGAGCGCCCATCGTTTATCCTCGGCCAGGGCCAGCATCCGGGAGGCATCCAAGGACTGCGCTTCGGTGGCCCATTGCTGCCGTTGGGCGCGGGTAATGTCCGCGAGAATCCCGTCGGGTAGTGGCCAGGATTCGAGCCACTGGAGATGGGCCCAGACCGCCTGAAAACGCCGAGCGGTCGGCGGGCCCGGATCGCTTTTGGCCTGCTGCCACGGACTCCAGTGGCTGGTGGATACGACCTCAAATAACGGCGCCAGGCGCTCACGGTCTTGCGGGCTAAGGCGTGTGGCCACCTGACGATACAAGGCGTGTTGATGCCGAGTCTGAATACGGCGCGCCGTCCGCCACAACACGCCGAACGGTGGGAGTTCCCGGCGCTGTCGTACCAGTTCTTCAATGGCCACATTCACCAAATCCGCCACCGCTTCGCGGCGGTCCACCGTATGACGCATGATGGTGGCCACAAGATGCCGGGCGGCGGCGTCCCACGGGGTGATCACAAGATGGGTGCGGATACCCCGCTGATGACGCCAACGCGTGCCGGAGTGGTCGTAACGCAAGAGCTCGGCGCGAGTACGCCCGGGTTTGGTGTGTTGGACCAAGTGATCCCAATAGGGTATAGGCCATACGTACAGGTAACGTTATTCGTTTTAATCGCCAAATTAAACCGATTCTGTTCTGCCTATTAAAACTGTTCTTTCTAACGTGGTTTTCTCTCTGACCGTGGTAGGCTAAGAACCGCGGGTTTTTGGAGCTACACTTGGATATCGCGTAGCGTTGCCGGTATAGTCGGTCGAAGACACCTTACTGATGGGCTCTTGGGGCTTGGTCCATAGAATCTTCGGGCGACGCTTTATTCCGTATATTGCCAAAACCGAAAAATTCCAATAGGATGGATAAAACAACTATCCAGGAGGGAACAGCAATGGACAATCGTACGCTGAACAACCCGTCTGTAGAATGGATCCAAAGTATCGATGGGGTTGCTCGGGCACCAATAGCTAGTGGAGAGCAACACTTGATTATTCATAGCTATGATCGGTTTGCTAAGGAGTACATCGTACGTCGTTATAATCGGCACTCGGGGGAACTCCAATGGTCTACTTACCTTCCTGCGGGAGGCTATGCGTCCCCTACAATCGGAGATGGAACGGTATTTTTACCATGTGGATATTCTCAGATTTGTGCGCTAGATGAAGCTACAGGCGAAAAACTTTGGCTACACGAGTTACATTCACGGAATAGGTCGACCCCAGCATATTTTGAGGGCGTTGCCCTAATCGTGACAGCTAATCGACTTTATGGGTTCAGCACCCAAGGAGACGTCGTTAAGCAACGTACCTACCCCACAAATATGTTCTTTGGTAAACCCACTGTATCCAAAATTGATCGGCGCGTATACCTCACAAGCCTACAGAACCCAACGGGCAAGGAAAGTCGAGCGATCATTTCGGCCATTGACTTCGACTCATTGGAGTTAGTCTGGCAAACGGACATCGGGCGGGGGATTATGATTAGCTCCGATAATGCCGGAACTTTGTTGGTGGATGGCAAAATAATTGCTGGGAGCAAGGAGGGCCTGTCTTGCTTGGATAGCGATACGGGCGCGATATTGTGGCAGGTTGCCGATGAAGGAATTATAGCCCGATCGGCGCCGTACGCCCATCGAGGCACGGTTTATGCCGGAACTTTGAGGGGGGACATCTCGGGATTTGACATCGAAACCGGGGAGATGCTGTTTATTCAACACCTAGATGATGAGGGAATCTGGTGCCCTCCGGTAGTTTACGATGGCTACTTGTGGGTGCACGCGGGGGTTGATCTCTTCATCTTAGATCCTCTGAACGGCCAGGTGATCAACAAATTTGCAGTAGGACACGGAGCCTATACGGCGTTCGAAGTGGCTGGGGGTAAGCTTTATATTGCAGCAGGGGATCCTCCCGATTGGAGCTATTTATTTTGCATCCGTCTATCGAACACACCTAAGTTGTTTGTGGAGTCGGTAAAAGTCGACTACCAGGTCAGCGAAACTGAGACGGATTCGGACCTGCTAACCGTTGACTTTTCCATTGGAACGGCGGATGGCATGTTACCACAGAAGCTGACGGTCGACACCCGTATTTTTGGTGGAGCAGAAACTTTCACCCCCACACAAACACGGCCGCGGGAATATCGGTGTGTCTGGAACATCCCCAACTTCAATCGGTATGGGAATTACGCTCTACCAATCACTGCCACGTTCGATAATCGCTCCGTGAAAACCACGCTCCCTATCTATCTTCGTCAAATTCAACGTCCTCAGATTCCAAGCTCGTTCATCTTGGAAAACTTCAACTTAGCGCCTCAAGAACAGCCCTACTTTAGTGGACCGGCCGTCTTACAAGCGGTTATGAAATACTTCGGCCGTGAAATTACCCAAGCAGAAATCAATCAGATGGGTGAGTATATG
>DAHWKJ010000022.1 GCA_027343695.1 Sulfobacillus sp.
GGTTGTCACATACTGAAACTTTCGGTAGAGAGCCACCGAATCCACCATGTAGCCATCTTTAATGGGGACCGCCACCGGTAAGTAAATATCCACGCCGGGGGTGGCCAAACGCACTAAGATTTGCCATAAGCGCACCCCAAAGGCGTCGGTTTGACAGGTATGGCAACTAAACAGCGTGGCAAAGTAGAGACTCGGAAATTTATCTTGAGGCGAGGTGTGATGTAGAAGCTCCTTAATCGAGGTAGGCGAAGCCACCACGAACGGGGTCTTGGCGAGGGTGGGAATCCTCCCGAGTCCATCGAAGGCGCGTTTTAAGTACATGGGCTGTAGATGGGTCGAGATGGCGACGAGTTGCATCTGGCCCAGATAGAGGTCTTTGGAGACTTGCGCTTGAGCCTCATTAAAGGTCTGTGGAAGATCGGGGCCGGAACCAGTCACGTCAAAGGTATCTTTTGACGAGGAGCCGCCACCAGCCGGGCCGGCACTACTGCTGGTGACCGCCGAAGGAGTGGGAGCCTGGAACACCGTGGTAAATTCCCCGGGATGTTTTGCCGGACCAAACCCCATCGAGAGCACCATGGCTCGCGAGTTGACCGGCCGGTTATCCCAACATCCGGTGACGCCGACTAGAAGGCTCATCAGCAGCATCGTTCGTGCCACGATTCTAACTTTCATCATCGAATGTCTCTTGTTGGGCTTGGTGTAGTTGGGGGGTGGCCATCGGGAGATGGTCGTGCGACACTTGTTGGGTAGGATGTACGGTGCGCAAATATGCGGGGCGTTTAGTGAGGCTGGCGCCCGGAAACCGGATCCAGGAATCTTTCAAATCTCGCACGCGAATCGGACCGAATGGGGAGAGATACGGGACGCCGAAGCTTTCGAGACTGGCCAGATGCGATAGAATGAGCAACATCGCCAGGATAATGCCATAAATACCAAAGGCATAACTGGCAATCACGACAAACCAGAAAAGAATCCGCCATGGGGTCGCCATTTCATAGACGGGTGAAGTGAAAAGCCCCAAGGCGGTCAACGTAATGATCACAATCATGATATCGGAGACGACCGCCGCCTTCACTACGGCTGTACCCACGACGATGGCGCCGACCGTGCCGAGGGTGGTAGAAAGACCCTTCGGTAAGCGGATCGCCGCCTCGCGCAAGATCTCGATGATCACCCACATGATGAGCACCTCAAAGATCGGCGGGAAGGGGATCCCAGTCCGCGATCCGGCAATGGTAATCACCAATTTAGTGGGTAAGAGCTCGGGATCCACCGAACTAAAGGCCACGTACAAAGGAGGTAACAAGAGTCCCACAAAGAGCCCGGCGAGTCGGGTGACGCGTTCCAAGCCGGCTTCCCAGAAACTTGCCGTGTAGTCGTCTGTCGTCTGATAAAAGTCCATAAACGTGGAGGGGACTGTCATCGCATAGGGGGTGTTGTCGACCAATATCGCAACCTTTCCCATCGCAATATCCCGCGCGATCAAATCCGCCCGTTCCGATGATCGTACCTGCGGGAAAAGGGAATTGGGATGGGTCGATAGCGCCCGGTTTAAGGTGTTGGAATATTCCAGGTTAGCAATTTGGACGGTAGCCAGGCGCCTTTTGACCGCCATCACCAGCTCGGGATTGGTGACCCCTTCGACATGGGCAATGACGACCGCGGTTTGTGACAATTCGCCAAGGTTGATCGTATCGAAGTGAAGGCTTGGCCCTTTGATACGGCGTCGGATTAGGTTCATTTGGGTCAAGATGACCTCGTTAAACGCTTCTTGAGGACCCTTGACGGCGCGTTCCGTGGTGGGGGACGAAATGGCCCGCGCCGGATATTTCACGGTGTCCAGCACGAGGACTTCAGGGCAGCCATCGATAAACAGAAGCGTATTGCCGCCCATCAGGTCGACCAAGATCTTGGACCATTGGTTTTCGACCGTGGCGTGACCAATTGAGGTGATCGAATCGTGAACAATCTGATGCGCGACCGTGGGATCTTTGGCTAAGTCGTCGGTGTTTTGATAGCGTTGTAGAAGATACACGGTATCTTGGTCAATCATCTGATTGTCGCTCAGCCCATCTTCAAAGGCTAAGAGAGCCGGAATCGGGTGATGGCGGCCAATGAGAAAGCGCCGGATGATAATGTCGGGAGATTGACCCACCGTATTTTTTAAACGCTCATAAGCGGCTTCGACACTGCCTGAGACTACATCTAATGAGATGGGCATGGTGTTGGCTTTAGGCTCGAGTTCTTTGGTGAAGGCGTCGAGTCGATTCGAAAAGGTTTTAGTCTCGGTAATCAAATCTTGTAAGAGGCCAATGTCGACGCCCGAGACCTCTTCTAAGGTGTTTTGGGCGGTCGTCAGATTATCCATGAGCTTGGCCGCATCGGCCCGGGTCGGCGGAGGGGCATCCCCCAAATGGTCTAATATTTCTGGCCCTCGATGCGCTTCGTAATCGGGTCGCGGCTTAGATTTTTTGCGATGAAAAGGCCACATCAGCTTTGGATCCCCCCGTCTCGTGATGGACATTGGACTGGCTACCCGAATCGTGTCGGTATTGGTACAATGTGGCCCAATAGGCCAGGAGTTATGCGCGTAGAGGAGGTAGACCAGACGGATATCCGAGAGAGCCAGGCCGTACTGGAGCGAGGAACTTTAGAACCGGTGTATTATTTGGTCGGAGTCCAGGCGTACTGGGCCCTTAGTTGGATCGAGGGGGTGCGTCGCCGCATCTTGGGTCCAGAACATTGCCAAGATGGATTTTTGCGTGTCGATGAAGGAACGGTCGTGTGGGCAGATGTAGCCTCGTTCTTACAGACCCCCAGTCTATTTTCTGAAGGTCGAGTGGCGTTAATCCGGGACACGGCTACGTGGAAGACCAAAGAGGCGGATGTTAAGGCATGGCTGGGCCATCAACACTTGGCCCACACGTGCCTCATTCTTTGGGACAAGAAAGCGTCGCCCAATCTCACCAAACTCCTGGGGGCGCACCGCGTCATTGACCTTGTACCCATTAAAGGGCTAGCCTTTACGCGGTTTGTGGAAGCCACCGCCAAGGCGCGGGATGTCCATCTCGGGCGGGGTGGAGCCGAATATCTTACCCAGGTGCTCGAGAGCAATGAATTTCAGGTGGAGCACGAACTCGACAAGCTTCGTCTTTACGATGGAGCCCGCACCTGGACCCCACGTGATTTGACTGAGGTGGTATTGCCGCTTTCCGGTACGGCATTTTGGCAACTGTCCGACGCCGTAGTACGGCGTCAGCGTGAATTGGCGTTGGCTTCTCTTGAAGAGCTTTTGGCGGCGGGTCACGATCCGTTGCCGCTTCTGGTGACCATAGCGCGCCAATTAATTCAACTGATTCATGCCCTCGAGGCCTTGAATCAAGGGATTCCGGCACGAGTATTTGCAGAGCAGGAAGGGATTCGTGATTTTGTGGCGACGCGGATTTATCAAGCGGCTAAGGTTTGGAGTCTTCATGAATTAAACCAGGCACTGGACTTCATAACCCGGGTTGACCTGGCCATGAAGTCGGGGCGCGGAGACCCCGAAAACTGGCTCATGGCTTTAGTCGGCTTAATTTTGCCCTCCGTATGATGGCCCCCTATTTAAAAGGCTACCTTTCGAATGCAGGCTAAAGAGAGCAAAAACCCCAAACGAGGTTGGGGTTTTTGCTCTCTTTTATACCGCTTTGGCTTTGTTAAGCTTTACGGTTAATCGTGACTTTTTGCGGTTTGCCGTGTTGCGATGTAGCGCACCCTTTTGGGCGGCTCGATCTAAACGGGCATGGCAAAATTTTAATGCGGATTCTGCTGAAACCACATCGCCCCGCTTCAACGCGTCTTCAAAACGACGAATCGCGGTGCGCACCATGGTTTTGCGAATTTTATTGCGCAAGGTCCGTACTTCGGTTTGACGGATGCGCTTTTTGGCAGACTTAATATTGGCCACTCGGATACCTCCCGACGCCGCATTATAGCATAAGACAATCTGTGGGTAAAGAGTCGAGGGCTCGGGATCGAGGGATTTTGAGATGTTCACATGGATACTGTTATTAAAATTTTGGCTGGCTGTCGGTCTTATCTATCTGACGTCATGGATTGTTCCCGGGTTTCATGTCACCGGGTTGGCAGGGATGTTCCTGGCGGTGTTGATGACGGCCCTCGTGGCTATCATCGAGACGACAGCCGGTAGTCAATATGTACCCAACGCTCACGGCATTTTGGCTTGGGCTTCTGGTGTGGTCATCTTATATTGCGGGCAATGGATACTGCCCGGAATTTATGCCAATTTGCTTGGGGCGATTCTGGCCGGTACTATTCTGTGGGCGGTCAGCTTTTTGGTTCCCAAAATTTGGGGATAGCAGTCTAAATCCCCAGGATTTCCCATAGCATGGAATCAATGGATGGGTAGGGAAGGGGATCGCGATGAGTGGGCGACGGAGATGGCGAAGACCACGCGTGGTATGGTTTTTTGGAACTCGGCCGAGGCCAGTGCGACGACGACCGCCGCGTGCCTCAAGACGTTGGGCGGGTCCACGTCGCGTGCCATGGAGTAGTGTAAGCCTGTACGGGATTACTTTGGCGCTTGCGACGCTTGTGCTGTGGCGCACGCCCTCGCGTCCTACCGTAGCGATTCCGGTTACCGGTCACCTCGCGGGCCAAGGGCATCAGTCTTGGTTGGCGAGTAACCTCGGTGCCCTTCATGTCAGTCGTGGGTCGCTGATCTCATGGATGAACCAAGGGATTCCCCTCTTAGGACTGACCGCAGAATCCGAGCCCTTTCGATGGCGCTGGCGTTCGTGGGTGCTGACCGGTCTTATCGATTTGTCGGGAGTGCGTCTTACGAGCCTTCCTGCCCTATTGGAACTCGAGATTCCCGCTTTACGGCTGGTGCCGACGGAGCTTAGAGCGCCCACCACCCCTTCTAAGCCATTACCCCCACCTTCCGGGCAAGACGCGACCCTGTCTGGGTTACCCGGAGCCGGGTCGCGTATTTGGGCCAAGTTAGGAACAAACCCCTTGGTGGGGATTTATCAGACTCATAGCACGGAGTCGTTTTGGCCGGTGCTACATCCGGGGTCACCCACGGCCAATTCGACACACTGGTCGGATACCATTGTTCAAGTCGGGTGGTGGTTGGCCAACGATCTCAATCAGCGCGGAATCGGAGTGGTACAGTCTCGGGTCAACAACATGTCCGATGGCCTTTTGGCCAGCTACAACAAATCATATTATACCGCCAAGCAACTGCTGAAATGGTATCCCACGGTGCGGGTCCTCATTGATTTGCACCGGGGACAGGCTTCTGGATCGGTGACTACCACCACCATTCATGGGACGAAGGCGGCACGCATTCTGATTGTGGTCGGGACCAATAAGGTACTCCCCAATCCTTATTGGCACCAGAACTTAACATTTGCTATGCGTCTTGCGAAGGCATTGGACGCTATCGCTCCGGGTTTGCTGAGAGGCAATGGCATTGAGTCTGTACCCTACCGGTATAACCAACAATTGATGCCTGCCGATGTCCTCATTGAAATCGGTGGACCTGACAATACCCTGGCTGAAGAGCGGGTTGCGGCGGCGGACCTAGCCCGGGCCTTATCTATCGTGGTGACGTCCAAGGGAGCGGTGCCATAGGGTAGCGAGAGTAGGCGGAGAAATTATTGCGTGTGATATGCGACAAAGGCTGGTCCTTGGTATACTAAGGATTCATAAGTCGAGAAAAGAGGTGCCGGCCCAATGGATTTATCGCTGCCGGCCAGTAGGCCGCGTAAGCACCGAGATCGTGGGGAGCGACACTCCTCCTACTTGATCCCGAACACTAAATCTCGCAGCGGTTTTCCGGTGCGTAGGAGAGTTCTTTCATGAAAGGTCGTCTCTTTGTGCTGATTGGGCCGAGTGGCGTGGGGAAAACCACGTTGGCCGAAAAAGCTCAACATGATGGACTCGCCAATCGGATTGTTACCTGCACTACCCGATCACCTCGACCGCACGAGGTATCGGGAGAAGACTATTTCTTTTTGAGTATGGACGAGTTTGCTTTACGTGAAGCGCACGACGAATTTGTCGAAAACGAGTGGATCCACGGCAATCGTTACGGGGTGCTCATCAGAGAATTGTCTCGGGCCTTGGAATCGGGACAGGGGGCCATCGTCTCCCTGGGTTATGAAGGGGCCAAACGTGTCAAAGAGCTCTGGCCCCAGCAATCGACGATTGTAGGGATCTTACCTCCGTCACTAGAGACCCTAAGAGATCGGCTTAAGGACCGTGGGACCAAAGACAGCGAGATTGCCCTGAGATTGCGCGAGATCGATCGGGAGGCGCCAGCCGTAGAGGCCTTAGCGGACGTCATCATCATTAACGATGACTTAGCCGACGCATATCGCCAATGGCAAGCACTTCTAGCACCCGAGAAGGCGCGAGAATCTTTCCGGGATCGTTAATCTCGTTCCTAATCCTGGTGAATGCGCAATCTAAAGACTGATATAATGGAAAACAATGTAAGGAGGTCAGACCATGATCTGGGATCGCGCTATGGAAACCATGGATCGGCAACGACTGCGCCGAGTGCAAGAAATGCGACTGCGCTGGACCCTGAACTGGGCCCGAGAACGGGTGCCGTTTTACCAAGAACGGATAGACCGCATCATTTCCTCCGACGATCGAGACCCCATTGCTTATCTCAAAGACATTCCCTTTACTACCAAAAAAGATCTGCGAGCTCAATATCCCACAGGATTCTTTGCGGTTCCTCGCCATGAATTGCGCCGGATTCATGCGTCGTCCGGGACGGGGGGGAAGCCCACCATGGTGGGCTATACGGCACGTGACTTAGCGATGTGGGCTGAAGTCGTGGCGCGATCCCTCGCCGCTGCAGGAGCTCGACCGGGGGATATGCTCCACAACGCTTATGGTTATGGACTTTTTACCGGGGGATTGGGATTGCATGCCGGTGCGGAACGTATGGGCCTCACTGTGATTCCCGCTTCGGGAGGCGGTACGGAACGCCAAGTGGAACTGCTGTGCGACCTGCGGCCGGAAGGACTCGCATGCACCCCGAGCTATGCCTTGAATTTGGCTGAAACCGGACTCCGGCTTGGCGGGGACCCCAAGACCTGGGGTCTAAAGTTCGCAATATTAGGGGCCGAACCTTGGACCGAGGCGATGCGTCAGCGCATTGAAAACGCTCTCAACGTGTCTGCGGTCGATATTTATGGGCTATCCGAAATTACAGGTCCGGGGGTTGCTATTGAATGTGACCAAGCCAAAGATGGACTACACGTGTTCGAGGACTTCTTCTACATGGAAATTGTGGACCCAAAAACAGGGGATGCTGTTTCGCCTGGTACGCTAGGGGAGCTGGTGCTGACGACATTGGCCAAAGAAGCAATGCCGATGGTGCGGTATCGGACGGGAGACCTGGTCTCTCTCCTCGACGATCCTTGTGCCTGTGGTCGGACGCATCGCAAGATTAGTCGTGTGGTCGGTCGTACCGATGACATGTTAGTGGTCCGTGGGGTTAATGTCTTTCCGAGCGAGATTGAACGCGTGATGCTAAATCTTTCGACCGAACTCGAACCGAATTACCAGTTGGCATGGGAAGATGGACCAATGCCACGGTTGGTGTTGGAAGTGGAATCCCAAACCTCTAACGGACTCGATCCGGCGTGGATTGCTCGCCGCTTGAAAGAAGCCCTAAGGGTATCCCTCGAGGTGCGGCTCTTGCCTCCCGGCACGCTGGTCCGCGCGCCGGGTAAGGCCATTCGCGTGGTCGATCGTCGGTCGACGGAAAGGAAATAGACGATGGTAACGTTCTTGGCGCTCTATAAGCGGCCGCCCGATCCAGACGCTTTTTTGGAACACTATAAAACCGTGCATGTGCCATTAGCCGAAGCGCTTCCTGGGCTTCAGAACATGTGGTGGGGATTGGCTTCACCGTTGGGGGCAGGCGATGACATTTACTTAGTAGCATCTTTGCAGTTTGGGGACCGGGAGGCATTGGACCGGGCCATGGCGTCTCCCGAAGGGCGGGCGGCGGCGGACGACCTGAATCATTTTGCGAAAAATCTCTATCAATTGAAAGTGGTGGATTGCCAATGACTGAACCCTTAGTACTGCTAGAACAAGGACCAGGGTCGATCCGCATCTTGCGGCTTAATCGGCCTGAGGTTTTAAATGCCCTCAATAGTCCACTCATGGAGGCTTTAGTGGGATATTTGGCGCAACTGGATCAAGACGACACGGTCTCGGTGGTCGTGCTGACCGGGATGGGACGCGCTTTCGCTGCAGGAGCGGATATTGCGGAATTAGAGGGGCAAACCCCGATCTCCATGTTAACGTCCCCGCAAATTAATCGGTGGGATCAAATTCGCCACTTTTCCAAGCCCCTCATTGCAGCGGTGAAAGGCTACGCGCTGGGCGGTGGGATGGAACTCATGATGGCGTGCGACATGGTTGTCGCCGCGGAGAATGCTCGATTTGGTCAGCCCGAGATTAAAATTGGAGTGATGCCAGGTGCCGGCGGCACCCAACGCCTAACGAAGACGGTGGGCAAGGTGCGGGCCATGGCGATGGTACTCACCGGGGATATGATTACGGCCGCCGAAGCGAAGGCATTCGGTCTGGTCAACCGGGTGGTCGCGGTGGATGAGGTTGAAACCGAGGCCTTAGCACTTGCAGCGCAGATAGCGTCGATGCCCCAAGTTGCGGTACGACTTGCCAAAGAGTCAATCCTGACCGCGTTGGATACGCCGCTTGAAGAGGGATTACGGCACGAACGCCGGTTGTTTGGAACGCTCTTTGCGACCGAGGATCAAAAAGAGGGAATGGCCGCCTTTTTAGCCAAACGTTCACCTAAATTTCAAGGGAAATAATGGACGGGATGCGCTCGGGATGGGAGTACACACTAAACTCTTCGTCCCGAGTAAATCCTATGGTGGTAATGTTGAGGGATTCCGCGAGCTCCAGCCCGAGAGACGTGGGCGCGGCATTAGAGATGATCAGGCCCACACCCATGTGGGCTACTTTTATAATCACTTCGCTCGATAAGCGACCCGAAAATACCACGATGCCGTTGGCGGTCGACACATTTTCGATCAAGCTCCACCCATACACTTTGTCTAATGCGTTGTGGCGTCCCACGTCCATCCGGACTACGTCAAGCTTTTCGTGATGAGCGCTCCACGCCGCGGCATGGAGTCCTCCCGAATGTTGTCGCCGACTGGCCTGGCTTAATTGAGTAAAGAATGAAAAAATCTCGGGGGGTGCAATCGTCACCGTGGACGTTACCGGCGAAAGATCATCGTCGTTCGCAAAATAGAGACTAGGCCGTCCCCGCCCACAACAGCCTGACAAGGTGGGCCGCGAAAAATTGTCCAAGCGTGTGGCATTGACGCCGGGAATTCGTACCCACACCGCTTGGTCGTCTGAATGATATTGAAATACGGTAATGTCTTGCCGCGAGCCAATAATCCCCTCCATCGCTAAAAACCCGCAGACGAGCTCTTCAACGTGGGTGGGAGTGGCAATTAGGGTGGCTAATTCACGTCCATTGACATGGACCCGTAATGGCTCTTCAGACACCACCTCCGTCACTTCGCTAGTCCAGCGCCCAGCCCGGTAGTGGTGGCGCCCTTGAGAGATGACTTCTGGCATGGCTAACTCCCTCGTTTCGTTGGTCTTCATTCCAGTATAGAACTTTCTACGGAATTTCGCCTGAGCTAAAGATCCAGAACCGGGATCCATGCCGTAATACTACTGACAGTGCGAGTGAGCACGAAAAAATACGATAAAGAGGAGAGTGGATACGCATGGCCCGGTCATTTATGCGTGTAGTGGGTATTATCCTAGTGTTGGTAGGGCTTGTAGGCTTTGTAGAGCCGTTTAATGGGATTTTCAATTTGACTCCGATGCATGATGTGGTGCACCTCCTTACAGGGGCTGTGGCACTAGCCGTGAGCGGCAGTGAAAATGCTAGTCGCATCTATGCATGGATCTTTGGGGTGGTCTACCTCATCGTAGCCGCTACGGGTCTCCTCACCGCAAACCTCTTAGGCATGATTCCACTCAAGCCCGCCGATGACGTCTTGCATTTGTTGCTCGGGGTGGCGGGCCTGGTGGTGGCTTACATGGCTACACAAAAAGCTTCACGGACGCATTCATCCGCAGCGTAGCGGATACAGCCACACCAATTATAAAAGCCGCCCCATGCCATTTAACGGGGCGGCTTTTTGTTTAATGATAATGATAGGATTACCCGGTGGAGGGCCTATGCATCGACGGGCCTTCTTGGAGGGTACGATAAAATCATAACCACCGGCATCGTGAGTCGATTTTAAAAGCGTGTGACGTCCTTGAGGTATGGGGCCATCGACCTTCGTTCATCCTCTGACCCGGTTCGATTGAAGAGGCGTTCTTTCAATTTGGAGTCAGAGCAGGTATGATGAGTGCCATATCGTGTCAATGTGATGGAGGATCGTACTTGGAACCAGAGCGTATTCGTAACTTCTCAATTATTGCCCACATCGATCATGGTAAAAGCACGCTGGCGGACCGCCTGATTGAATCTACAGGGGCTTTGACACATCGCGAGATGACCGCGCAGGTTCTCGATTCCATGGACTTGGAACGGGAGCGTGGAATTACCATCAAGGCTCAAGCCGTGCGGCTTGACTACGAGTATGATGGTCAGAGCGTGGAGATGAACCTGATCGATACACCAGGCCATGTGGACTTTACGTATGAAGTGTCTCGGGCACTGCAGGCGTGCGAAGGGGCCATTTTGGTCGTGGACGCCGCACAAGGCGTTCAAGCGCAGACCCTTGCCAACCTCTATATGGCTTTGGAGCACGATTTAGCCATCATTCCCGTGATTAACAAGATTGATCTGCCTAATGCAGACCCCGAACGAGTGATTGAAGAACTGGTCGAAATTGGATTGGATGGCACTGAGGCGATTTTGGTGTCGGCGAAACAGGGGATTGGCATTGAGGCGGTACTACGGGCCGTGGTCCAAAGAGTGCCATCCCCCAAGGGGGATGGCACGGCTCCTTTGCGGGCGCTCATTTTTGACTCTCGGTTCGATAGCTACAAAGGAGTCCTGGTGTACATTCGGGTCATCGATGGCGAGTTGAAAGTGGGGGACACCGTACGCTTCATGGCCACCGAGAAGGAATTCGCTGTGACCGAGATGGGAGTGTTTCGGCCCCACTTGACGGCGATCGACCGCCTGTCTAGTGGCGAGGTCGGCTATTTCGCAGCGGCTATCAAGACGGTTCAGGACACGCGCGTGGGGGACACGGTTACGAATGCGCAGCGGCCTGCTCCAGCGGCACTGCCCGGATATCGGCCAGCCCAACCCATGGTCTTTTCTGGACTGTATCCCGTCGATTCCCAAGACTATGGCCGCCTGCGTGAAGCGTTGGAGAAGTTGCAGCTGAATGACGCGTCGCTGACCTTTGAGCCTGAGACCTCGGTGGCTCTGGGGTTTGGATTTCGGGCCGGGTTTCTTGGGCTTTTACACTTGGAAGTCATTCAAGAACGCTTGGAGCGAGAATATGATCTGTCCTTGATTACGACGGCACCTAACGTGGTGTACCAAGTGACCATGGTCGATAAAACAATTCTCCGGGTGGATAATCCGGCATTGATGCCGACCCCGGGCGATATCGTATCCATTGAGGAGCCAATGGTGGATGCCAGCATCATCACGCCCACGGATTACATTGGGGCTGTCATGGAACTCTGCCAAGAACGCCGAGGCACCTTCCGAGACTTAAGCTACATGGATCCGAAGCGGGCGATGATCCAATATCGGTTGCCGTTGGGAGAAATCATGTATGACTTTTTCGATCAACTGAAAAGTCGCACGCGAGGCTATGCTTCTTTCGACTACCACCTGGTGGGTCTTGAGGCCGCAGACTTAGTGCGCATGGACATTTTGCTTAATGGTCAAATTGTCGATGCGCTTTCGGTCATTGTGCATCGTGATCGGGCGTATTACCGGGGTAAAGCGTTGGCGGAAAAACTTCGTGAATTGATCCCGCGTCAAATGTTTGAAGTTCCGATTCAAGCCGCTATTGGCAGTCGTGTCGTGGCCCGGGAGACCGTGCGTGCAATGCGTAAAGACGTGTTGTCTAAGTGTTACGGCGGGGACATTACGCGTAAACGTAAGTTATTAGAGAAGCAGAAAGAGGGAAAAAAGCGGATGAAATCCGTGGGTAACGTCGAAATTCCACAAGAAGCCTTTATGGCTATTTTACGTGTGGATGACCCCTCATGATAGAGGATGACTTTCTTCTCACCGACTGGGGGCTCTACGTTCATATCCCTTTTTGCCAAGCGCGTTGTACGTATTGTGACTTTAATACGGTGACCCATATGGGTGTCGACGACCACCAAAGCTACATGGATGCCTTGGCGGCAGAATGGGAGCGGGCCATCCTTCCTTCAGGACGCCTTATCTCGGTGTTTTTTGGAGGGGGTACGCCGTCATTGGTCGACCCGAGCCTTATCGGGCGATTTTTGGATGTCGTGCGCGAGCGTGTCAGGGAGTTCGGGCCGGACGTCGAAGTGACCCTCGAAGCCAACCCGGGAACGGTGACTCGCGAGCATTTCGTGAAGCTTCGTCAAGTCGGGGTGAATCGCCTCTCCATTGGGGCGCAAGCCATGCAAGAAAGCCATTTAAAGGCCTTAAATCGGATTCATGGGGTAACAGATATTCGCCGTGCGGTTTCCGATGCGCGGGACGCTGGATTTGACAACGTGAGTCTTGATGCTATTTATGGACTACCGGCACAAAGCTTTGCAGAATGGCAAGAGACTCTGACGGAATTGTTGAAGCTGAAGCCGGACCATCTTTCGCTCTATCGTTTACAGGTCGAGGAAGGGACTCCGTTGGCGGATGGCGTGCGCAAGGGAACTCTCATCATGCCCGATGATGACCGGATGGCCGATATGGCGGATTTTGCCGAAGCGACGCTGGACGATCGAGGCTTTGTCCACTACGAGATTTCTAACTGGTCACGACCTGGCTTCGACTCCCGCCATAACCAACTGTATTGGACCCTCAATTCATATCTGGGCTTGGGAGCTGGGGCGCATTCGTATCACGAGGGACGCCGTTGGTGGAATTATCGGGGGGTGCGCCGATATATTGAGACGCAACGGGCCGGGGAACCCGCGTTAGATGACGGTGAAATTTTAAGCCATCTGGAGCAAATGCGAGAATATGTGTGGCTCGGTTTGAGGCGGCAACGAGGTGTCAATCGCGAGCGATTTCACACCAAGTTCCATGAGCACCTAGATGAGGTCTTTGAGACAACCGTTGCTGAACTCACTGATTTAGGATTAGTGGAGTCGCAGGATGCGATTCTTAAACTGACGGGGCGCGGCAGAGATCTCGCCAACACCGTATTTCGGAAATTCATGGCAGAGGTCGCACCTTGACATAGAATTCAACCGGGTGCTATGGTTTTTTTATAAAATTAGCACTCTGATATCTCGAGTGCTAATGGCTAGAGTGATCGGAGGAAAGGCCATGGATGCACGCAAGAAAAGAATCTTGGGTATCCTAATCGACGATTACATTGCATCAGCCGAACCGGTGGGATCGCGGACACTGGCTAAGAAATATGACCTCGGTATTAGTTCCGCCACGATCCGTAATGAGATGGCTGACTTGGAAGAGCTGGGCTATTTAGAGCAACCCCATACGTCTGCGGGTCGGGTTCCCTCGGACCGTGGATATCGCTATTATGTCGATGAGCTGATGCCAAAGCGATACATCACCAACGATGCGGTATCCCGGGTGCGGATGGCATTTCAGGCACCCATGCGAGAAATTGCTTGGTTCATCCATCAGACGGCTCGGATGGTGTCTGAAATGACAGGCTATCCGTCCATGGTCGTGGCCCCTCCCGTGCTTGAGGCGCGTCTCGCTGAAATTCGGGTACTACGTTTACAGCCGGGCACGTTGTTGTTTCTAGTGTCCACGGATGCTGGTGTGGTAGAGAATCGCGTGGTGTCGGTACCTGAAGAATTGAGTGTCGATGGGCTCGGGGCATTGGCACAGGAATTCTCACGGGAGTTTCATGGGATTCCTATTCATGAATTGAAGGACCGTATTTTGGATCCCTTGGCGCACGATGCGGAACGTTACCGGGGTTTATGGGGAACCCTCGGGGGCTGGATGGCAGAATGGAACCTTTACGAGGATCGGGTGACTTTGGCAGGACCGCTCAGTATTTTGCAATACCCGGAGTTCCGCGATATTGATAAAGTGCAACGGGTGCTCGGGTTTCTGGAGCGCGAGGATGCGGTGGAAGAACTCTTAAAGGCGGCCGCCTCGTCGACTGAAAGCGTTCAAGTGATGATTGGCCAAGAATCTTCGGTCGAGGCCATCTGGGACTGCAGTGTGGTGACGGCCACCTATCAGGTGAGGAGCCATGTGGTGGGCCAGGTGTCTGTTATTGGTCCAAAACGGATGCACTATGCGCAAGTGGTAGCGACCTTAGAGCTGGTATCTGAAGAACTATCACGTGCCTTAAAATGGGCGTAAATGTTGAGGAGGCTATACATTGATGAACGATCCGGAATCCTTTAAGCCTGGGGAGAACCCCGATTCGGTTGAAGAGGAAGTAGTACAAGAAGAACCGACGGTGTCCCCTGAAGGGGCGGACGTGGAACCTGAAACTAATTGGGAGGAGGTAGCCCAAGAACGCTACGAACAACTGGTACGGCTGAGGGCCGATTTTGAAAATTTTCGACGCCGCCAGGACCGCGAACGGGAAGAGATTCGTGCGTTCGTGATGGCCACCGTATTATCGGACTTGCTCCCGGTGTATGACAACTTGGATCGAGCACTGAAGTCGATGCCTACAGAGGATGAAGCCAAATCGTGGCGGGTCGGAATCGAGATGACGATGAAAGGCTTCAACGAGGCCCTGGCCCGTCAAGGAGTCGACGCCATCGTGACGGAGGGAGAGATGTTTGACCCTCGGTGGCACGAGGCGATCCAACGAGTTCCTAGCGAGTTGCCGGAAGGTACGATTGTCGAAGAACTGGCTAAAGGCTTTCGATGGAAGGAACGGGTATTACGTGCCAGTATGGTGCGGGTATCGGAAGGACCATCCGAATCAGCACACGAAGAGGAGTAAAGGGGTACCTGGGAGGGAGCTAATCTGTGGCAAAACGTGACTACTATGAGGTGTTGGGGGTTAGCCGGGACGCGGCTCCCGACGAATTGAAGCGGCAATTTAGGCGTTTGGCTGCCAAATATCACCCCGACGCCAACCCGGGGAACGCTCAAGCTGAAGAACAATTCAAAGAAATTAATGAGGCCTACCAGATCCTTTCGGATCCGGAAAAGCGAGCCCGTTACGATCAATTCGGTCATCAAGCGGCGCAAGCCGGGGGTGGTGCCGATTTCGGCGGATTTTCTGGATTTGGCGACATCATTGACATGTTTTTTGGTGGCAACGGTCCCGGAGGTCGGCAGGGAGGACCGCAACGCGGTCCCGATCTCCGTTATGATCTAACGATTGGGCTCGAAGATGTCATCGAAGGTGTCGAGCAGGAAATCCGCATGGTGCGTGATGAGGTCTGCCCCCATTGCCGCGGCAACCAAGCCGAGCCGGGGACCCGCCTTGAAACCTGTCCGCAGTGTCGCGGGACCGGACAAGTGGAACGGATTCGAGAAAGTTTTTTGGGACGCATTCGTCAGGTGGAGACTTGTTCCCGATGCCGAGGGGGCGGTCGTATTGTGCATAACCCATGCACCCAGTGTGCCGGTCGGGGTCAAATTCGTGCCGAAAAGAAGATGACCGTGAAGGTGCCCCCCGGCGTCGACGAAGGGACTCGACTGCGCGTGGCGGGAGAAGGGGGAGTGGGCCAGCATGGAGGCCCGACCGGGGATCTCATTGTCTTCCTTCATGTGAAAGAGAAGCCGGGATTTGCTCGGGACGGTGATGATTTATGGTGTGAGATGTCGATCGGGTTTGCGCAAGCCGCTTTGGGGGCTGACGTGAAAGTGGCTGGTTTGAAGGGGGAAGAATCGGTTCATATTCCACCCGGCACCCAGAATGACACGGTGTTCAAGATTCCGAAGATGGGCCTGCCACGACTGGGCAACCCATCCAGTCGTGGCAACCTCAACGTCCGGGTTCGCGTTGCGGTCCCGACCCACCTTACGGCACGCGAACGAGAAGTGCTCCACATGTGGGCCGAGATGCGTCAAGAAGAGGTCTTGCCTGTGGATAAAGGGCTTTTGCGGAAGGTAAAAGATGCCTTGGGGCGCTAATCCCACGTCCCGGGCCGGGATTTATTGGTCGGCAACCATCTACGGTTCGAGCCCGGATTTGATGAGTGATGTGGAGGCGTTTTTCTATGGTCTGGGCGCCACGGGATTGGAATGGGAAGATGGCCGCCCGGCTCATGCTCCCTTTACCGATATTGCTATGCCACCGGCGGCACCCTTTGTGCGGGCATATTTTCCGAGTGACGACGTGTGGATCGAGCGACGTCGTCAGTTGCACGCACGATTTGGGGATGCCGTGGAATTTACGAAACTTCGGGCTGAAGATTGGGAAAACAGTTGGAAGCAATATTACGTCCCGGTGCCGGTCGGCGATTGGATGATTATGCCGGCCTGGTATCCTGATAGCCCAAAGTCAACAGATCGGACGATTTGGTTGGATCCGGGAATGGCTTTCGGGACTGGGACTCATCCTACCACGAGAATGTGTCTGGCTCGGGTGGTATCCGCCATGCCAACCGGGGCACGGGTCATGGACCTGGGATCAGGTTCGGGTGTTTTGGCGATTGCGGCCGCCAAAGCAGGAGCCGGGCACGTCGTGGCCGTGGAGCCCGATCCAGTGGCGGTGGCCGTACTGCTAGAGAATCTCGAACGCAACCAGGTGATGCATCAAGTTGATGTAGTGTCAGGAACCCTGCAAGATGTAGAGCCTTCAATACCGTTTGACCTCATCGTAGCCAACCTCATTGCAGAAATTATCGTGGCCGAGTGGCCACGGCTGTTACGCTACGTCACCCCCCAAAGCCAGATCATTCTTTCCGGCATTGTCGAGGAACGTCTCGCCGAGGTGAAACAGGTCTTGGATCAACAAGGAGGAATCATCCGGGGGGAAAGTCACCAAGAAGGCTGGGTGGTTTTGGAGGTGTCGCCCCGGTGATCCGCATCGTGTGTGACCCCGGCCAACGTGCAGGCGATCGGCTTGTCCTGACCTCAGAACAGACACACTACCTCGAACGAGTAATGCGCCAAAAGATCGGGGATGTGCTTGAAGTCCATTTCGCAGGGGAAGGCGTACACCGAGCCACTCTGCTGGGAGCTGGGGAGCTTCAAATAGATCCCGCGACTACCCCGGTGCTTGAGCTGCCGACGCGGATTCTGCTGTATCAGGCCTTATTAAAACACGATCATTTCGCTGAAATCGTAGAACGCGGGACCGAGGCCGGTATTGCAGATTTCATTCCTCTGGTAACGGACCGATCCATCGTGCGGGAAGTGACACCTAATCGAGATCAACGATGGCGAAAAATTGCCATCGAGGCGACCGAGCAATGTCGACGGGCAGAAGTTCCTCGTATTCACCCGGTGGCATCGTTGAAAGATATCCGTCCTCCGGAAGCGGGGATCGGGTTGCTCCTCGATCCCTCGGGACTGCCATTACGGACCGCCGTCGCGAATCATGCGGTGGCGGTTGCGTTGGCGGTAGGGCCCGAAGGGGGCTTTACTGCCGAGGAACGGAGCCTCTTGATCGACCGAGGGTTTTTGGCGGTTTCGCTTGGGCCGCACATTTTTCGATCGGAAAACGCGGGGGCGTTTGCTGCCGTGATGTTGTTGGGGTTGTGGATGCGGTGACTTCCACTTTTGGTCAACAATGCTAGAGTTTTGAGCGCGTCTGCGGGCCATCCTAGATTCATAGGAAGGGAGGGCCACCGCGTGGGCAAGCTGATTGAATTAAAATTTTGCGATATTTGTCATAGACCTGTGGTACAACGCGAAACGGGGACCCTATCTGCTGGATTTTTGGAAAGTACTTTGTGCAAAGAATGCCTGACCAAGTATGGGCACTTATATCGCCCGTGGTAAGGCTTTGGCGGCTCTGGTGGGTTTGACACTTTTTCCTTGGGACCCGTATAATAGGGGGAAGCTGACCCCGACCCGTTCGGGTGGAGGGGAGGGAGACCTGTGTCAGAAGTCAAAGTGGGTAAAAACGAGAGCTTGGAGAGTGCGCTCCGCCGCTTCAAACGCCAAATTCAAAAGGCTGGAGTGCTCGCCGAGGCCCGTCGCCATGAGCATTATGAAAAACCCAGTGTGCGCCGTAAGAAAAAATCTGAGGCGGCCAGAAAGAAGCGCATAAAGTAATACACCAATAAGGAGGAGGTCTCTCGTGTCTTTACGAGAACAACTCAATGAGGACCTCAAGGCGGCAATGCGGGCAAAGGATCAAGCCCGCCTTACTGTTATACGGGGGATCAAGGCGGCCATGTTGGCCGCCGAAACCCGTTCAGAGCGGATCACTTTGGATGATGAAGGGATTTTCCAGGTGATTGTTAAAGAACTGAAAGAGCGTCGGGACGCCCTCCCCGATTTCGAACGGAGTGGCCGCCAGGATTTGGTGGACAAGCTGCAATTAGAAATGACGCTACTCTCCGCATACCTACCGACTCCCTTGACCGAAGCTGAACTCAAAGCATTGGTGGAGGAATCGGTGACGGCGGTCGCGGCTTCGGGGCCCAAAGACATGGGTAAGGTCATGGGCTGGCTATCCCCAAAGACACGCGGGCGCGCTGATGGTCGACAGGTTTCGGAAATGGTCAAAGCACGTCTTAACGACATGCGATGACGGGACAACAGAAGAATGCCTTCTGGCGGTTTGGAACGCTAGGGGGCATTTTTGTTGCGATAGTCACCGGACTATTCTTAATGAACCCGATTCGAGGACTCACCGCGATGCCCGGTCGCCTCCTGGTGATTTATGCGACGGCGTCAGCCACGGGTGGGGAAACCCTCTGGGTGGCCCCGTATAGTGCCCAGGGACATGAGACGGGGTCTCCGATTCGGTTGGGCCGATTGGGCTTGGTGGCCCAATCCCAAATCGCAACCTTCGATCAAAACCGGCACATCCTACTCATTACCCTAGGGTCCACGGTTCGCGCCGTTGTGGGTTCGGGCAGTCAGCTATTCGCATCCGTGCCCAAGCCCTGGGTGGTGCTCTCCATTCATTGGATGCAAGGAAATCTTTATGCAGTGGCAGAACGTCCAGGTCAGTCGCATGCATCCCTGTGGAAATTTAAGGGTCGCAATTGGAAGGTCGTAGACAACCGGCTGCCCTCGGGTATTGTGACCCTCACAGAGGGGCCGCTAGGGCTCCCTACGGTTTTTGTCGCGGACCCCCATCATGCGTACACCCTGGTTGTAGGATCTTCACGAAGTGGGCAATATCCAGAATTCATCGGTGCCGCGCCGCAAGGAACCGTAGCATTTTATAAGACGGCCGAACTGGTTCCTTATGCCGATGGATCCCAGGGGTTTGGCCAATGGATCGGGTATCCGAACCGAGGGCTCGGAATAAAGCGTCCCTTTGCAAATGCCGGGCAAGCGGTCATTGAGGTTGTCCATGGTGAGCGACTGTGGGGCATTGGTGCCTTTGGCATGATTCCCTATCGGGGCATTCATCCCTTGGTCAAGGAAATTCATCGCTGGCCCATGGTAATGCAAACCACATTGGCGCCGGTCGGCTCTGGCGATCCCTGGTTGGTGGTGCTTGATGGGCCGTCCCAAGGCATCTGGTTTAATACTCAAACCGGACAGTTCGGCCCGCGTTTTCAAATCATCCTGCCATCCGGCGATATTGCCCGGGCGGTGGTGGTTAGAGGCTGACGGTGGAATAAGCGACATCTTGATATCCCCATTGGATCAGCGCCCAGGCGGCCCATAGTGAACGATAGGGATCGCCCCCCAGGACCAACACGGGTTCGTTGCGATCGACAGGTGGCAGCGTTCGCGGCCAGGTGGATAGGGGCGAGAGGTGAGCACATTTGGGCCCCGGAAACCTTTCGGTTTCGTGAGGCTCTCTAATGTCAAAGGCAATCGTAGCAGGATGGGCCGTAAGATACTGGGGTACATCCTCTAAGAGGACCAATGGAGTGCTCCGGACCCTGAGTCCGGCCTTTACGAGACCTTCCCGCGAGACAACCCAAGCCCCTACTACCGCAATGTGTGACTGGCCGATGTCTTCGGCGGCAGATTGGGCGACCAAAGGGGTGTCGGCAATCAACAGCACTCGACGATTGGTGATGGTTTCAGCGGTGAGTAATGCGGCCCACTGAAATCTCCCCCCAGGCAGGGATAAGGAGCCGTCGATGTGGCCCATAACATAGGATTTGACGCTCCGAATATCGATTAATTGAACCCCTTGGTGAATAAAAGCTAAAGACTCCCGACTGGACAGAATAGCGAGTTCGCTCATGGGCGACGGTCTCCTTGTGGTCATCGATACTGAACCGGAAATGGAACGCGATGTACGTTCATGGCAGGTGGATCGGAAATTTTGTAGTGCGGAAGAGGCTCGATGGGCTTAGGGTGTCCACGGAGATCGTCCAAATGCACGGGCCGGTCGAGCACTTCAGCGAGTTGTAACAGCTTCCATAATTGTTGATCCGATACACCGTCAATCTGGACGTGTGGATAGCGCGACACGAAGTGACTGACGGCATCCCACCCGAAGGAGTTCACGTCGAGAAAAATACTGGTGTGGATAGCCGTCGATAGGGTATCGATGGCGCGGTCTAATGTATCCAAACCGTGGTCGGGTCCCTGGCGCGTTAAGATAACGCGCCGGACCGGAGCCTTTTGATACACGCGATTTAATCGGCTCCACGCCGGGTCTTGAACGCCTCGAGGGCACGGCACGACTACGTCAATCGTGGCGGCCTTAAGGACTTTCGGCGTCGTTTCGGTCAGTAATAGATGCAGCGGGTGGTCTCGGTGCGACTTGGTGACGGCATAAGAGGCGGCCACCGGGCTCGGCATGGGACCCGGCATAATGAGGTGACCGCGTCCTTGATGCGATTGAAGAAACATGGCGACCACGCGGTCATAATACGACGGCGCAATGTTAGAAAGGTTTAAAGTCGGCATAAAGACCAGCGGGTGTTTCATGAGCTCACCTCTGCGGCCGTCCGATAAAATCCATCGCATCCGGCGTGGGTCATCAGCAATTTCGCGTCATCAGATAGTTGTCCTTCGGGATCACTGACTAGGAGCGGAATCTCGCCCAGATACGATCGGGTCCACTCAATTACGGTCAATAGTTTAAGTAAGTGTGTGGATTCTAGTTCCGGATGATTCGGCACGGGTCGATAGGGTTTAATTTCAACCCGATCCCACCGGTAATCCGCTAACCGGCTCAAGTGTTCTCGATAGTCGTCGGCCGAAAACCAGTCGCCTGCCAATATCATAGCGGTGGGAGGGAGACCAATGTCCCAGCCTAGTTGGGCGATATCAATCCAGGTCTCGCCTGGCATGCGATGGGGAGAGAGCCGATCGCGCCACTCCGGTACCAGACTTTCTCCACCGCCCGGACCAATGCGGGTAGCCCCTGCCCACTGCAACTCTGCCATTAAATCGCGAATCGGGCGTTGTTCCATGCGATGCCACTGGTAGAGCTCGATCGGAGAAAAAGCTTGAATCATTCCATAATGGTGGCTCACCCGATGGACGACGGTACGGAAATAGTCAAACGGTTCTTTGAAGGTCAAGCCGCCACGAATTTTTACCAAATCGACCGCGGTTTCGAGGTGATCTACCGCAAGGTCCAGATCCCTAATGGGCAAGAGCGGATCGATGGCTTTGTCTGGATTCATTCGGGTGAAGACGCTAAAGTCGCAAAAATGACAACCCATCCAACATTGGCGCGTGGTGGTTACCTTCAATACAGCCCAAGTAGGGGCCGACTCTTGGGGATAAATGAGCTCCAGCTGCCCGCCGCCTTTCTACGTGATACCGATTTAAGGATAGATTCGACATCGTAGGTCACCTTCCCTTTCGCGGCTAAAGAATTTCTCTGATCATTCCAGGCGCTCCCCTGGCATACCATGAAGATTAGAGATGCCGGACAAGCGCGGTGCTGGCGGTGTAGAGGGAGGATCCAGGGATGAAGGGAAGGACCTTGGGAAAAGTTTCGCACGCATTGGGAATCCCGCCAGAAGTATTGGTAAACGTTCCGCGGATCGAGGTGATTGGGCACCTTCAACTGCGGTTGGAAAACCACTTAGGCATCGAGCATTACGATCCCGAGCGGGTACTCATTCGAGTGGCTGGAGGCTACTTGGTGGTCTTAGGGAACCAGCTTGTGGTGGGGTGGATAGACCACAATGAATTGGTTCTGACAGGCCGGGTGCGGCAGGTGACGTTGCAGGAGGGGAAATCGTGACCGATTTTCTTTACCGATTCTTGTCGGGTTGGATGGAAGTCAGTGTGAGTGGCCGGAATGTCGAACCACTCATCTCCCGGGTTGTCGAAGAAGGCTATCGTTTATGGTCGGTGCGACGCCGCGGAGATACTTATATCTTTTTCGCCACTCTAAGCGCCCTTCCCTCAATCCGGGAGGAGGCCGGGTCACGGGGGCTTGCCGTAAAGTTTTTACGTCGTGGCGGTCTTCCGATTGAGTGGAGAAAATCCCGTCGCCGTCCCTTTCTTTGGGTGGGCCTCATGACTGCGATAGCCTTAGTGTTTTATGTGACAACCCGAATCTGGGTTGTAGATGCGGTGACTCCTAGTCTTTCCCCTGCGGCTCGGGCGCAATTGGTGTCGACTGCGGAGCATTCTGGCTTGTCGTTAGGTCGTGTACGCAAGCATTTGGATATCCAGGCGATTCGGGCTCGGATGATCCGGGCACTGCCCCAGTATTCTTGGATTGGAATTAGCATTCATGGGGTATTAGCCACTATCGAGGTGGTGCCGTTGGTGGTGCGGCCTCCCTTTCATACGTTTTCTTCTATCACGGCGGCCGAGAGTGGGAAGATCACGAAAATTTTGGTCTACATGGGAGCCCCTGAGGTGTCGGTCGGAGAGTCGGTCCGTAAGGGTCAAATCTTAATTTCGGGAGCCGTATCGGCGCCGAGCCGAGTCCAACCGGAGGGATCTCAGGAGCCTCAGTTGGAGACGGTCATGACCCCGGCTGAAGGAGATGTTTTTGCGAATGTGGCCCATAGTGTTCAGCTGTTCCAGCCATTCGTGCAAGAGACGGCCCAACCTACGTCTCGGGTATTTGTCCAGGCGTTCTTGTTTGTGGCGGGACATGGACCCTGGCAATACCGAGGAATGGGCCCCGTTCCATTTCGCCACTATCAACAGCGACGCATCATGACCCAAGTGCAGTATCGGGGTGTCAACCTTCCGATTAAAGTGCTTAAGATAGTATATAATGAAACCATCATAACCAGACATCGCCTGTCACGGGCGCGGGTGCTGGCGTTGGCCGATCGACGGGCGACCGAGCAGCTGTCTCGTGCGCAAAAAGATAAAGGGCCAGTCGTGCAGGTTATTAAGAAGGCCCGATGGACGACAAAAGGCGTGTGGCTTCGCATGGTATGGGTCGTGAATCAAAATATTGCACGACCCCAGTCGAGACGTTAAATAAAAGGGGGACACCGATTGCCGCCTTCTCAATGGGTCATCACAGATAATCAAGCGTCATTAGCGGTTGCAGGACGCCGGGACGAGCACTTGAAAGTGATCGAAGAGGCATTGGACGTCAAACTTACGGCCCGTGGAGATATCATTGCGATTGCGGGCACGGAAGGGGCTCAGAAGAAGACCCAAGAGATCCTGGACTTGTTGACAGAATGGGCTCAGTCCGGTCAGCCGGTACGGCGGGATACGGTGGATAACGCCATTTTGGCAGTAATTGAAGGGACCCAACGACAATTTCTCCATCTTTTGACGGAATCGATATTTACGACCACGCAAGGCCGCGTGATTCGACCCAAAACGCTAGGTCAGCAGACGTACATTGAGGCGATTCGGCATAATCTTTTGGTGTTCGGGATTGGTCCAGCGGGGACCGGAAAAACCTATTTGGCGATGGCCATGGCAGTGCAAGCGTTAAAGCAACATGAGGTAGAGCGCATTATTTTGACGCGACCTGCGGTGGAAGCTGGGGAAAAATTGGGATTCTTACCGGGCGATTTAGAGAGTAAAGTTGACCCATACTTGCGCCCATTATATGATGCGCTGTTTGAATTTTTGGGACCGGAAGCCGTTGATCGGTATCGAGAGAAACAACTGATTGAGATTGCCCCATTGGCCTATATGCGGGGGCGCACCTTGAGTAATAGCTTTATCATCTTGGATGAGGCACAAAATGCGACCTATGAACAAATTAAGATGTTTTTGACACGAATTGGCTATGGTTCGAAAATGGTAGTGACTGGGGACCAGACTCAAGTCGACTTAGGTCGGGGCCAACGGTCGGGCCTCCGCGTGGCAGCTGATATTGTCTCGGGCATTGGGGGTATCGCGGTAATCCCGCTCGGCGCTCGTGATGTCGTGCGACACCCGCTGGTGGCACACATTGTGGATGCATTTCAACAGCATGAAGAGAAAGAAGCAGAATTGCCGCGTCCTGACGGGCGCCGCTGGCAACACCCAGGATAGGGCTGCATTAAGGTTTTATGGGCACTCAAGCACCTGTCCCGCATCGTGGGTCCCTGGCCGTAGTAGGCGAGGGTTGTTGGGTGCCTAAAACAGTGCGTCGTCGTGTTTGACGGCGAAGGGATTGAGCCTGGGTGTGGTTTCACTCCAGTCCAACATTTGACGAAAGGAGGGAGCGGCGCTTTTAGGGCGAGATTCGTCAGTCGCGAGAAGAGATGAGAACCATGCTTAAGGGCCCCAAATGGTGGCAACAGTGGCGCAACACCAACCAAGACAGTGCATGGCAAACGCGCCAACTGGCCATTGCGGCGGTGGTGTGGGTGTTACTCACGGCCATTTTTTCAGTGACGTTATTGGGTCAACGGATCGACGTGTCGGTGGGGGACTACGCCCCACGGAGTGTGGTGGCTCCGTATGGGGTCGTGGATTGGGGCGCAACACAAAAAGCCCGGCAAATTGCCGCTGCGTCGATTCCGGAAGTGTACACGTCGAACACAAAAATTTTGGCCGTGCAAAAGCATATCCTGGTACGGCAATTTGCTTTATTAGAAGCGCTGGCGGAGGACCCTGGGGCTCCTTTGAGTCTACGGGAGGCGGCCGTTGAAAAGGCCATTCCCGTGAATCTTCCCAGTGCGGTGTGGGGTGAGGTACTGGGGCTTTCGCCGACGACATTATCCCAACTGCAGCAAGATGCGACATTGACATTGGCTTCCGTGATGGGTCCCGGGAACGGGGTCCGGGATAACTCAGTGGGCGTGGGCGAAGCCAAGGGATTCGTGGCGCAATTGGTGGCCCAAGAAGAGCCCAACCCTGGGCTTCGTTTATTTTTGACGGATTTTACCCAGAATCTCGTAGTGCCGAATACGTTTCCGAATCGGGCGGCTACCCTAGCCCGGCGTCAAGCGGCGATGAATCGTGTGCCTGAAGTGAAAATCCTTAAGGGCGAGCAGGTGTTACAAGCCGGGCAAGTCGTGACCGCGACCGATGTTAACGTGCTGAAAGAACTGGGTCTCTTGAACCAGGGATTTAATCCCGGGCCGATTATTGGGGCTGCATTGTTTTCTGCGGTTATGGTCAGCCTGATTGGAGCCTATTTCTGGCTCCTCCGTCGTAGTCAGGCGGAAAACGTCTCCGTAGCCCTGATTACGGGGGTCATTTTGGTGGCGTCGGTTATTGCGGCCGATGCCATGTCAGGACTTGGGGTCCTTAATTATTTAGTGGTACCGACGGCTGCCATTATGGTTAGTGCACTGGTGGATACGGGCATTGGGGTCGTGGTGACCGGAATCCTGTCACTCGCCATTGCGACGTTAATTGGTGCGGATCTCAATGTGGCACTGGTATCGTTCTTTGGGGGCATTGCCGGCGTTTTTGGCGTCAGTCGATTGTCGCAACGCTATGATATTGTCCGCGCGGGACTTATGGTGGGTGTGGTCAATGTGGTGGCATTATTGGGACTGGATGTGATGCAAGGGGCAGGTTTGCTCCAACAGCCCGTCTGGATTCAACTGGTGTGGGCATTGTTAGATGGTCTTTTGGCAGCCGTTTTCTCGATGGGACTCATCCCCGTGATTGAGGGTCCATTTGGGATTATCACCGCGGTCAAGTTAATTGAGTTAGCCAACCCGAATCAACCCTTGTTGCACCGACTCTTAGTGGAAGCTCCAGGAACCTATAACCATAGTATTATGGTCGGGAATCTAGCCGAGGCTGGTACGGAGGCGGTTGGAGGAAATTCTCTTCTGGCTCGTGTCGGTGCCTATTACCATGATATCGGGAAATCCAAGCGCCCCTATTTCTTTGTCGATAATCAATTTGGTGCGGAAAATCCCCATGATAAATTGGCTCCCAGTCTGTCCTCGCTCATCATTTCATCCCATGTACGGGATGGGATAGAACTAGCGCGAGAGCACCGGGTGCCGGAAGCTGTCGTAAACTTTATACGCGAGCATCACGGGACTACGTTGATCTATTATTTTTACCGAAAGGCATTGGATGCGGATACCGGTGAGGGGGTGACCGAAGCAGATTTTCGGTATGATGGGCCGAGGCCGCAAAGCAAGGAGACCGCGATTGTTATGCTGGCCGATGCTAGTGAGGCTACCACGCGGACGTTGAAAACCCCTACACCACAGGCTATCGAGCAAGTGGTGCGCAAGATTATTAAAGACCGTCTGACCGATGGCCAACTGGATGAATCGAATTTGACCTTAAAAGAATTAGACATCATTGCAAAAACTTTTACGCGGGTGCTGACCGGATTTTTTCACCAACGAATCGAATATCCAGAAAAAGTTTTGAAAGAGATGGAGAGGAGTCAAGGCCGTGGAAATATGGGTGGAAAGTCATCCCGAAGCATACGGCGCGTTGGAGGCAACGGTACGCCGGGTGGCCCAAACAACGCTAGCTAGCTTGCCAGACTTGCAATCTGCCGAACTCAGTGTGGTGCTTACGACCGATGAGGAGGTGCACGAACTCAACCGAACCTATCGTGGTATCGATCGCGCCACGGATGTGCTGTCCTTTCCGCAACACGAAGGCGAGGACTCGGATCTTAGCGATCCACTGTTGGGTGACGTCGTGATTTCCATCGATGCGGTCGAGCGCCAGGCCTTGGAATATGGACATAGCCGCGAAAGAGAGGTGGCATTTTTAACCGTGCACGGCATATTGCATTTGTTGGGCTGGGATCATGAGGTGCCGGAAGATGAGGCTCGCATGATGGCTAAAACTGAAGCGATCCTCTCAGGAATGGGACTGACGCGTGAAGCGCGCTAACAATCTCGCCGAGTCGTTTCGTTTTGCTTTTCAAGGTCTTCTGTATGCGCTGAGGACCCAACGCAACATGAGGTTACACTTCTTTACCGCTACCCTGGTGATGGTATTAGGGTGGACGATGCAATTGCCACGACGTGAGTTCATTGCCGTACTGACCGCCATTATGGTGGTCATGGTAGCGGAGATGGTCAATACCGCGATCGAAGCCGCGGTGGACTTAGCGAGTCCCTCTCTCCATCCTTTAGCCCAAACCGCGAAAGATGTGGCGGCGGGAGCCGTGTTGTTGGCCGCCATCGGAGCCCTTTTCTTGGGGATTTGGGTTTTTCTTCCGCGTCTTAGCCGGATCGCACCGGACTTTATGGTACGATGGAACCACACCCCTGGCGTCACCGTGGTGGTGCTAGCGGGGTTGGTCGCGGTGTTGGGATTAGTACTGTGGATCCCCAAATCACAACGCGTCCGACGAAGGAGGCCCGAACAGAGCCAGTGAAGCACATCCCTTGGGGGCCCATCGCGTTTTTGGTGGTAATGGTGGGCGTGTCTGCATTGTATTCGATGGCGGAGACCGCCATGATGGCCTTGTCGCGCAGTAAGGTTCGGCAGCTAGCCGAAGCAGGTAATTCACAGGCGCATTGGTTAGAACGGCTCATTCGCGAACCGAATCGGTTGTTGAGTACGGTGTTGGTAGGCAATAACTTAGCCAACATCATTGCGTCGACTGTGGCAGCCGCTTTGTTTATCCAATATTTTGGCAGCAATGGCATTACGATTTCTACTGTTGTAATGACCCTGGCAATTTTGCTGGCTGCAGAGATTACGCCGAAAACCTTTGCCGCGCACAACCCGGAGCGGGTCGCGGTGCGTTTGGCACCATTTTTGGAGGTGTCCGCTCGAATTTTTGCGCCGATTGTCAAAGTCCTCACCTGGATTGGAGTCGGTTTTATTCGGATTCTCGGAGGTAAAGCCGAAGGGGGCCGTATTATTACCGAGGAAGAGATCCGGACCATGGTCGAAGTGGGTGAGGAAGAAGGGCTTCTCGAAGCCGGTGAACGGCAAATGATTCAGGGTATATTTGATCTAGGGGATACCGTGGTCCGAGAAGTCATGGTGCCACGCATTGATGTACAAGCGCTCCCTTCAACGGCAACGCTGACTGAAGCCTGGGATGCGGTGATTCAATGGGGGCATTCGCGGCTTCCGGTGTTCCGCACGACCGTGGACGACGTCATCGGCGTACTCTATGCACGCGATATCCTGCTGTACATTCGGGAACGGCCATCGGGAACACCGGTCCAGGAGTTGGTGCGCCCGGTCCAGTATGTGCCTGAAACCAAGAAAGTGGATGAATTGCTGGCGGACTTTCGCCATCGTCGGGCCCACATTGCGGTGGTGTTGGACGAGTATGGGGGGACGGCGGGTATCGTCACCATTGAGGATCTTCTCGAAGAAATTGTTGGGGAAATCCAGGATGAATATGATGCCGAAGAACTCTCGATTCGGTTTATCGACGACCAGACTGTGGATGTTGAGGGATTGTTCTCGTTAGATGAAATCAACGAAATCTTTGATTCAGAACTCCCGAACGAAGATTTTGATACCATCGGCGGGTTGATTTTGCATTTGCTGGGTCGAGCTCCGGTGGAAGCGGAGATGGTGACTCTGGATGGCTTCGAATTTACCGTGACCAAGGTCACGGGACGTCGCGTCACACGTGTTTTGATTCATCGTAAGCAAGAGACCGTAGACGGGGTATCATAAATTGGGTTTCTTCGGTAATCCTAGCTCTAGAGCAAAGAGGAGGCCGACTCCCGTGGTGGATGAGGCAGCATTGATTCAAGCGGCAGTAGAGGTTCGTCAAAAGTCTTACAGTCCCTACTCCCGTTTTGCGGTGGGGGCGGCCTTATGGTGCGAAGATGGGTCGATTGTGGCGGGCTGCAACGTGGAAAATGGGAGCTTTCCCTTAAGCTTATGTGCAGAACGGGCGGCTGTTGCGACGGCGGTTGGCCTCGGCCATCGCCGTTTTGTGGCGGTTGCCATCGTAGCCGGCGATGCACCGGTGACACCCTGTGGTGGATGCCGCCAAGTCCTCTTAGAATTCGGCGATATGGATGTAATTTGTATCTCGGCAGGGGATCACAGCCGTGTGGATCGGTATCGGCTACGTGATCTGTTGCCTCATGGCTTTGACTTGGAGGAATTGCGGTGAGTTATCGGTCTGGTTTTGTGGCGTTGTTAGGTCGACCCAACGTGGGGAAGTCCACCTTGTTAAACGCGCTGTTAGGGCGCAAGATTGCGATTACCACCGATAAGCCTCAAACCACCCGAAATCGAATACAAGGCATCTTGCATCGACCCGATGCCCAATTGGTGCTGGTGGACACACCCGGAGTCCATAAGGCGCACAATCTCTTAGGGCAACGTATGGTAAAAGCATCTAAGCGCGTGGCTGGCGATGTCGACCTCTTGTGGCACATCGTCGATATTTCCAAACCTCCGAAAGAAGAAGATCAGTGGGTCGCCGCGATGTGCCAAAAAACAGGCCTCCCCACCTGGTTGATAGGAAACAAAGGAGACTTGGTGGAACATCTTGAGGGCCGTTTGGATCCTTATTTGGCTTTGATGCCGTATGCGGCACACTTCGTGATTTCAGCGACCGAGGAGATGGGGATCACGGCCTTAGTGGACCAGGCGCTAGACGGATTGCCTGAGGGCGATCCGTACTTTCCGCCGGACATGGTCACAGATCAAAGTGAAGACTTTTATGTGGGGGAAATTATTCGCGAAAAGGCATTGGAACTGACCCGGGAGGAAATTCCGCATTCCCTTGCGGTGGTGGTGGAAGAACGGACCGCCCGTTCTGAAGACTTAACCTATGTGCGGGCCACCTTATACGTAGAGCGTCCCACGCAAAAGGCTATCGTCATTGGCCAAAAGGGCCAGATGCTGAAAGAAATAGGGAAGGTCGCTCGCCATGACCTAGAAGAATACTACGGGCATCGGGTGTTTATCGAGTTGTGGGTGAAAGTGCGCCCGAGATGGCGGAGCCAAGAGCAATGGCTTACCCGCTTGGGCTATCGGGATCCGGAGAAACCTTAATGGCGCAATATCAAGAAGCGGCGATTATCCTAAAGTCGCGGCCCTACCGTGAATCTGACAGTCTCCTGACCCTTTTTGGTCAAACCCATGGTAAAACGGGAGCCATTGCCAAGGGGGTCCGCAAACCCAAAAGCAAACTCCAGGCGGGGCTCTACCCGCTTTCGTATGTGATGGTTGAACTGTATCAGGGACGAGCATCGATGGTCACCGTGATGGGTGCGGATATCGTTCAGGGATTCGGGAGGATGCGCGGGGATCTGACGGCATTGAGTTGGGGCATGGTTTTGGCCGATATTGTAGACGGGCTCTGGTCGGATCACGATGCGTCACCCGAGACATTTCAGTGGTTAATTGTGGGATTTGAGGCTTTGAGTCAAGGGAAGGACCCGGCTACCGTGGGCATGACGGTGGCATGGCGGTGTCTTGAAATTGCGGGCTATGCACCCGAATGGGGGCACTGTCGGGATTGCGGTCAGGCCATCGGACATAGTGGGCCGATTGCGCTCTCAGTCCAGGAGGGACAAGCACAGTGTAAGGACTGTGCATCCGCTAAAGACGGCTTCACGATTTCTTTAGGAAGCTTTAAGACGTGGCAGCAGTGGATGACGCTGAATCCGTCTCGCCTCGGAGCTATCGAAGCGCACGGGGTGGTGTACCGAGAATTATTCGATCTTCTTGACCGTTATGTGGTGGCACAGGTAGGCCGCCGGCCGCGGTCCTTAAGTTTTATTCAAAGCTTGGTGACCTTATCGAATGAAGAATAGGGAAGGGGGATGACCAGGTGAAGACGTTACAAGATATTGTGGGCGACCTGAAAACCTATTGGAAGAACCAAGGCGTCCTGATCGCGGAACCCTATGACATAGAAATGGGCGCTGGGACCATGAATCCCCTCACCTTCTTTCGCGCCCTGGGGTCCGAACCCTGGCGAGTCGGCTACGTTCAACCTTCGCGTCGTCCTGTCGATGGCCGCTATGGGGACAATCCCAACCGTGTGTATCAGCATCATCAGTTTCAGGTCCTATTAAAGCCCGCTCCTGACGACGTGGTGGAACTGTATCTTAAGAGCTTGGAAGCCCTCGGTATCAATCGGCGGGATCATGATATTCGCCTGGTGGAGGATAACTGGGAGGCTCAAGCCATGGGGGCGTGGGGCGTAGGCTGGGAGGTTTGGCTGGACGGTATGGAAATCAGCCAATTTACCTATTTCCAACAGATGGGTGGGCATGCATGCCACCCGGTCTCGGCTGAATTAACCTACGGGCTGGAGAGGCTTACCAGCTACTTGGCGAACGTCGACGAAATTTGGGCTATTGAGTGGGCGCCCGGGGTTTCCTATCGCGAACTCTTTAAAAGAGTGGAATGGGAGCAAGCCACCTATAGTTTTGAAAAGGCGGACCCTCAGGTGTTGTTCCAACTGTTTCAAATCTATGAGCACGAAGCGCGTCGCCTGATGGACGATCACGTGCTGCGACCCGGTTACGAGTTTTTACTTAAGGCATCCCATATCTTCAATACGTTGGATGCGCGTGGCGTGATCTCGGTGACGGAACGCCAGGCCTATTTGGGCCGTTTACGCAAAATGGCGCGAAGTGCGGCAGACATCTATTTGGAGTTAACGTCCGGGGTGGAGGTGCCATCATGATGTCGCGCTCGTTTTTATTGGAGCTTGGGGTCGAGGAGATTCCGAGTCAGTACCTATCTGGCATCCGAGATAGCCTCCAAACCCTCATTACGGCCGGACTCGAAGACGCGAGGCTCCTAGAGGGAACGGTTGAAGTTTTAGCCACGCCGCGCCGTCTCACGGCCCATGGCGTCGTGTTGGACTATCAACAGGCCCAACAGGAGACGATTCGAGGACCCTTGGTGAGTATTGCGTATGATGCCGAAGGCTCCCCGACCCCTGCGTTGAGAGGATTTTGTCGTAAGGTCTCCATGGAACCCGATGCCTTGGGAACCCTGGTAGAAGGCACTAAGACCTACGTGGCGGCTGTCGTCGACAAGCCACGCGAATCCGCCGCACAGATCCTGCCTCAGGTGATCCAAAGTGCTTTTGGCGCGGTGGTGCTACCGCGCAGCATGCGCTGGGGTGAACAGGATTGGCGCTTTATTCGACCCTTGCGATGGATTGCGCTGTGGCTGGATGAAAGCCTCTTGCCGCTCACTCTTGCGGGGCTGGCATCGACACCCGTCACCTATGGCAATCGAACAGATCATCCCGATCCGATTCCGTATGAGGGCATTGATGGATATTTCTCCGCACTCAAAATGGGTGGGGTGATGTTAAGCGTCGAGGAGCGCGCACAGCGCATTCGTTCAGAAGGGACCCGACTCGCTGCGCAGATTGGAGCCGCCGTCGACTGGGACAGCACCTTGTTGGACGAGGTTGCGAACCTGGTAGAGTGGCCGACTCCGTTTTTGGGTCACTTCGACGCCGAGTTTCTTGAGGTGCCGACACCGATTTTAGTGACGGCGATGAAGGTGCATCAACGCTATTTTCCACTGCATAATTCGAAAGGGCAGTTATTGCCCGCGTTTATTGGGGTGCGTAATGGGATTGGGGAGCACTTGGACTCCGTGATTCAAGGGAATCAGAAGGTGCTCCGGGCGCGACTGGCGGATGCCCAATACTTTTATCAGGCAGACCTGAGACAACGGCTGGAAGAGCGGCTGCCCCAACTGCGGGCGGTGCTCTTTCATGCGCAACTGGGGACGTATGGGGAAAAGCTCCAACGACTGGCACACATTTTAGAGCGAACCCAAGACTGGTGGAAATTTACCTCAGAAGAGCGTGCGACACTCGATCGGATTATCCAGTTGTACAAAACGGATCTGCTGACCCATGTGGTCCAAGAGTTTCCTGAGCTTCAGGGTGAGATGGGGGCGATTTATGCGCAATATGATGGTGAGTCAGATCGCTTAGTGGAGGCCTTACGCGATCAATATCGCCCCCAATATAAGGGAGACCGGATTGCATCGACTGTGCTGGGCCAATGGTTGGTGTTAATGGATCGCATGGACACTCTGGTTATGGCTCTCGGCCATGGGCTGAAACCGACGGGCTCGGAGGATCCATTTGGGATCCGTCGGGCGGCCTTGGCGGTGGGGAGAACCCTACTCGAAGGGGGTTCCTTCTTGCATAATCTATCCATCCGTGAAATTATCAAGGAGATGACCGTGGTTGCCAATCTTGGGAATTCTGAGAGTGTCATCGAGGACACGTATGCCCTTGTTGTCCAACGACTGACCTCTTATCTAGAGGCCCAGTATCCGTCGTCCCTAGTGCGGGCTACACTAGCAGCCGACTTGCCATGGAGCACGGTGCCCGAACGCATTGTCTGGTTGCAAGAGCTGATCCAGCGTGACCGCTGGGACGACGTTGGAGCGGCTTATAAGCGCATTGACCGGGTGCTGCCACCAGGAATGGCCGCGATCCAGGTACCAAGGGATGCCTATGGGCTCGAAGTGGAGCGTGCTTTGGTGGATGTCGCACAAAAACTTTGGATGGCATCCACGCCGCCGCGAGATTGGTGGGAGGGGGCTCTGGAAGTGACTGATAGGGTGAATCGATTGTTTGATGAGGTGCTCGTCATGGATCCCGATCTTGCGATTCGAGAGCGTCGTCTGGCACTACTTGCATGGGTTCGTGCCGGGCTCTCTCGCTACTTTGACATGGGCATGGTAAATGGCGGATGACCAGACAGGAAGCCCGTGTTTATATTGTATCGGATTCCTTGGGGGAGACCGCGGAGCGGGTCGTCCATGGGGCCGCCATTCAGTTTGAGGATCGGGCCACGATTCGCGTCGAACGCGTATCGCACGTCGCTGACATTGCGGGCATTGAGCGTGTCATTCATCGTGCTGCGGATGACACCGCAGCCGTTGTATACACGTTGGTGCGGCCTGAACTGCGTTTGCATTTGCACACCTTGGCGAGTCGACTCGGAGTGCCTCATGTCGACGTGATGGGGCCTGTGTTGGACACCCTGGAAGAAGCACTGGGGATTACTCCGCAGCTGGTGGCAGGACTCAGCCACCGCTTAGATCGCGATTATTTTGATCGGGTTGATGCCATTGAATTTGCTGTAAAATATGACGATGGCAAAGATTCCCGAGGGGTCAAGGACGCAGATGTGGTGTTGCTCGGGGTGTCACGAACCAGCAAGACGCCCGTGAGCCTCTATTTGGCGAATCATCGATTGAAAGTGGCCAATGTTCCTTTAGTTCCCGAGATTCCCGTTCCGGCTGAGGTTTTTAGTGTAGGACGGGATAAAGCGGTGGGCCTAATCATCGATCCCGAGCTCTTAATGAGCATCCGACGTCAGCGTCTGAAGACGCTGGGGCTGGGTGCTTCGGCCCAGTACGCCACGATGGATCGAATAATGGCTGAACTCGACTATGCCTGGGAGATTTTTAGTCGCTTGAAGTGCCCCGTGATTGACGTGAGTAATCATGCGGTGGAAGAGACCGCAAGTCGTGTACTCGAACTAAAACACCATTGATCGGAGGAGACCAGACTGATGACTCGTTATGTATTTCCGTTTGAAGAAGGAAAAGGCGACCAGCGGGCGTTATTGGGCGGGAAGGGCGCCGGGTTGGCAGAAATGAGCCGCATTGGACTTCCGGTGCCCCCGGGATTTACGATTACCACGGAGGCATGCAACGCATTTCAAGAGACCGGTAGTTATCCGGATGGCATGATGGATCAGGTATGGGAGCAACTAGCACATTTAGAGAAGAAGCTCGGCAAACGTTTAGGAGATGTGACACAACCCTTACTCGTGTCAGTGCGGTCTGGAGCCCCAATCTCTATGCCTGGGATGATGGACACCGTACTAAATCTCGGCCTGAACCCGGAAACGACCGAAGGGCTAGCGGCCCTGACCGGGGATCGGCGCTTTGCACTCGACAGCTATCGCCGGTTCATCCAGATGTTCGGCAATGTCGTGATGGGGATTCCGCACCATGTGTTTGAGGAGATTCTGGGACGCGTCAAGCGTGAGGTCGGAGTGCCCAACGATCCAGATTTAACGGCCGAGCATCTCGGCGTAGTCCGCGATCGCTATCACGCACTGGTTAAAGAACACACCGGAAGGGACTTTCCGGACAATCCGAGAGAGCAACTAGAAATGGCGATTCGGGCGGTGTTTGGCTCTTGGAAGAACCCAAGGGCTATTGTGTATCGTCGACTCAATAAGATTCCTAATGACCTCGGAACCGCGGTCAATGTGCAATCGATGGTATTTGGCAATATGGGCAACTCTTCGGCAACTGGGGTGCTATTTACTCGTAATCCTAATACGGGAGAGCCTGGGATGTACGGCGAATTTCTCACCAACGCCCAAGGAGAAGACGTGGTAGCAGGGATCCGAACGCCAAAACCGATTAGCGTGATGGCGAGCGAGATGCCAAAGACCCACGGCGAATTGGTCGAAGTCTGCCGCGTGCTGGAAACCCATTACCGCGACATGCAGGATATTGAATTCACCGTGGAACAACAAAAATTGTATATCTTACAGACCCGGTCCGGAAAACGCACGGGAGAAGCTTCGGTGAAGATTGCAGTGGACTTAGTCCGTGAAGGGATTATTAGCCAGGCTGACGCCCTCTTGCGCCAAGACCCGTTGCAGGTCGAACGCCTCTTGTATCGTCAAATCGATCCGAAAGCCACGCTCGATGTCCTGGCGGAAGGCCTACCGGCATCGCCTGGAGCCGCATCGGGTAAAGTAGTGTTCGACGCGGACGAAGCGGAACAGCGCGGATCGCAAGGGGAGGCGGTCATCCTGGTGCGGCCGGAAACCACTCCCGATGATATTCACGGCATCGTTGCCGCGCAAGGGGTCCTGACCAGTCGTGGAGGCATGACCTCGCATGCCGCTATCGTAGCCCGTGGGATGGGTAAGCCTGCGGTGACTGGTTGTGATCAAGTGCGGATTGTGCTCTCAGAGGGCTATTTCTTGGCCGGCGACCAACGCATCGACCATGACACGGTGATTACTATCGACGGCGGGACCGGACGCGTGGTATTGGGCGTGGTCCCAACCATCGAGCCATCGCTTTCGGAAGAATTCAATCAACTCTTGGAGTGGGCGGACCAGCACAAACGATTGGGTGTGGAAGCGAATGCAGACACCCCAGAGGATGCGCGTTTGGCCCGAGAACTGGGGGCTGAAGGCATCGGGCTGTGTCGCACTGAGCACATGTTTATGGGACAGGATCGGTTGCCAGCGGTCCAAGAAATGATATTGGCTGAGGAGCTAGAGGAACGCAAAGCGGCATTGGCCAAGTTACTGCCGATGCAACAAAGCGATTTCTATGGAATATTGAAGGCGATGAACCCCTATTCCGTGACAATTCGACTGCTCGATCCGCCTCTTCATGAATTCCTGCCTGACATTGAGGATACCGAACGTGCGTTGTCTATTGCCCGAACCGAGGCGCGGCCTGACGCGATTAAACGGCTTGAAGCGGTGCTGCGACGTTCGCGAGCACTCTTCGAATTTAATCCCATGTTAGGTTTTCGGGGAGTCCGCTTAGGCATTGTGTATCCCGAAATCTATGCGATGCAGGCTGAAGCGATTTTTAGGGCCGAAGCGCAGTTGAAGCAAGAGGGCTTAGAATCAGAGGTTGAGGTGATGATTCCTCTGGTGGGGACCTTAAAAGAGCTGGAGGTAATGAAAGTTCTGGTGAGTGAAGTAAATGCCCGAGTCAGCCAGGAAACCGGTCTTTCGTTACCCTATCGGATAGGAACTATGATCGAGATTCCGCGAGCAGCTCTGCTGGCGGGCGAAATCGCCCGGGATGCCGAATTTTTCTCGTTCGGAACTAATGACCTCACGCAAACGGTGTTTGGATATAGTCGTGACGACGCGGAAAGTAAATTCCTGCCTACGTATCTAGCGGATAAAATTCTTCCGGAGAATCCCTTTATGGTGCTTGATCGCGAGGGCGTGGGGCGGCTCATTCAGATCGGATTGGAAGAAGGCCGCCGAACTCGGCCGGACCTCACGGTGGGAATCTGTGGCGAGCACGGGGGAGACCCGAGTTCCATTGAATTTTGTCATATCGTGGGACTGAACTATGTGAGTTGTTCCCCATATCGGGTGCCGATTGCGAGGCTCGCGGCGGCTCAAGCTCAATTACGTCAGTAGGGATACGCTTCGAGACCATCCAGCCGATGACCTTCGGGCCTGTCGGCTGGATGACTTTTTTGGGTAATCCCCAGGAAAGATAGAAATCAAGCAGGAATATCACAATTAATGGCGAATTTTTGTCATGAAGTGGGAGTGATTCCGCATGCCAGATCAACAATACGAAGAATGGATTACCTCGGTTCGCGAAGCAACCGATATCGTAGAGGTGATCGGTCGGTATGTGGTGCTCAAACGCAAGGGCAAAAACTTTTGGGGTCTATGTCCTTTCCATCAAGAAAAGACGCCGTCGTTTAGTGTCGATGCGGAGCAAAAACTTTACTATTGTTTTGGATGCCACGCGGGCGGCACCGTGTTTACGTTCTTGGTCCAACAAGAGGGACGGGAATTTCGTGAAGTGGTCGAAGGTCTGGCCGACCAAGCGGGCATTGCGTTACCACACCGGGATACAGGATCTCCTCAACAGCAAGCCAAACGACGTATCCGGGAAGTGTTAGAATGGACTCTCGAATACTTTCTGGTGAGTGCTCGAGAATCCAAGGTATTCCAGGACTATTTAGATCAACGCATGGTATCGGAGGCATTGCGAGAACGATTTCGGATCGGGTATGCACCAGACCAGTGGCAAGGCTTAGTAGACTACTTAGCGGCGCACCAAGTGGATGAGGCTCTTATGGAGAGCGCGGGAGTGGTCGCACGTCGACGTCAAGGTAGTGGTGTGGTAGATCGCTGGCGAGATCGTGTGATGATGCCGATTTGGGATCGAGATGGAAAGATCGTAGGGTATGGCGGACGCGCGTTGACCGGACAGCAAGAGCCCAAGTATCTCAACTCACCGGATACGCCGTTATTTCGAAAGGGGACGCTGCTGTATGGGAGCCACTGGGCTCGTACTGCATGGCGTCGCGGACAGCGACCGTTGTTGGTCGAAGGCTACTTCGATGTGGTGGGGTGTCATAAGGCGGATTTGACCCAGGCGGTAGCGACGATGGGGACGAGCTTAACCGATGGGCAGGCCCGCTATGTGGCTCGCTTTAGTCAAGAAGTGGATCTGTTATATGATGCCGATGCGGCTGGACAGGAAGCGATGGCGAGAGCATTTCTCGTGTTGTCAGGGGCAGGCCTTAAGGTCAACGCTGTAACTTTGCCGCCAGAGGTCAAAGATCCGGATGAATGCGTCGCGAAGTGGGGCCCTGATGCACTAAGAACGGCTGTGGAAGCACGGACCCCTTACTTGACCGTGGTGTTGAATCGGGTGGCAACGGACCCTACGGTGATGACGCCAAGAGGGAAGGCTCAAGCGATTGAGACCTTGAAACCGCTATGGAAGGCCATAGCGAATCCGGTGGAGCAAGTCGGATACTTGGAACAAATAGCTCAGAAGCTCAGGATAAACCCGAGCATTCTATCACAAAGTTTTGGTGTTTGGCAAGACGTACGGCATACATTCGGAAAAAATAGGCATAATATGGAGAGAACGGAACCGAACCCAGCACGCCCGTCATCTTATGCCGTCGAGTTATTGCAACTGTTGTTGCGTCACCCGGAGAAAGCCTTGGAAGTCCTGGAACGTGTTCGGGAATGGGCTGAAGAAGAGGCCTTGGTTCCTGTATTACAGGACATTGCAGCCGGGACTGCGGGACGTGATTCGGCACGATGGATAGAATCGGTGGATCGATCAGTACGCGATTTAGTGGTCGCGGCGGTGCACTATCAAGGGCCTGACGGAGGGATTTTGGCTATTAACGACTATCTAGTGGCAATTGAGCGGCAAACCCAATTGAGGCATTGGAATCAACTCAAAGAACGCATTCGTCAAGGCGATGCGACTCCGGATGTGTTAGAGGCAGTCCGTAAACTGCAGCAAGAGTTAAAAGCACCGAGCATCCGGTCCAAAGAACCAATGAGACAGGGAAAGGAGGGATCTTATGGCACAGGGGAAACGCACGGTACCTCAAATTGATGAAGTCCAGGCCCTGATTCGCCGGGGACAAGAACGGGGAAAATTGTCTTACGGAGAAATCGTAGATGCCCTGCAGTCGGTCGACCTTCCTCCTGATCAAATTGACGCGATTTACGAGATGTTTGGCGAGCTTGGGATTGAGTTGGTGGGTGAACAAGTCACATTGGAGCCCGATCACGGGCCGGGTCCCGGACCTGAGGACGTCGAGCCTGAGGTCGAAGATACGGTGCATGAAGTCGCGGTACCCGATGGGGTTGCTATCGACGATCCCGTTAGGATGTATCTCAAAGAAATTGGGCGGGTTCCCTTGTTGACCGCGGAGGAAGAAGTGACCCTCGCTAAACGCATTGAGGCAGGCGATGAAGAAGCCAAAAGAAAGCTTGCTGAGGCTAACCTTCGTTTGGTGGTGTCTATTGCAAAGCGGTACGTGGGTCGGGGAATGCTGTTTTTGGATCTCATTCAGGAAGGTAACCTGGGCCTGATCAAGGCGGTCGAGAAATTCGACTATCGTAAGGGCTATAAATTCAGCACTTATGCCACCTGGTGGATTCGTCAAGCTATCACTAGAGCGATTGCCGATCAAGCCCGCACAATCCGGATACCGGTCCATATGGTGGAAACCATTAATAAACTTATTCGCGTGCAACGTCAATTGCTGCAGGAATATGGTCGTGAACCAGCTCCAGAAGAAATTGCCAAAGAGATGGGCATTACGGTGGAACGGGTTCGTGAAATCTTGAAGGTGGCGCAAGAACCTGTATCGCTGGAAACCCCAATTGGGGAAGAGGAAGACTCCCACTTAGGGGACTTTATTGAGGATGAAGACGCTCCCGCCCCTGCGGAAGCAGCTGGGTATCAACTATTGAAGGAGCAGTTGGAAGAGGTGCTAGACACTTTAACCAATCGCGAGGAAAAAGTGTTGCGGCTGCGGTTCGGGTTGAATGATGGGCGAGCCCGTACCTTGGAAGAAGTCGGCCAAGTATTTGGCGTTACACGCGAGCGAATCCGCCAAATTGAGGCTAAGGCACTGCGAAAACTGCGACATCCGACGCGTAGTAAGAAACTTAAGGATTACCTCGACTAGTTAGGAATCCGAGGAGAGGCGATGCGGTCGTCGCCTCTCCTTATCTTTGTGTGCCATGGATCATGGGAAAACAGGGACGTCACGAATTCGCATAAAACCACGAACTCTGTATAAGGGCATACTAACCTAGTAAGAAATTTCTCATCAAACCTTCAAGTTTTTTACGAGAAGGTCTGTTAGCCTAGAGGCTGAGGCCGAGGAGGCACAAAAACATGTGTGGAATTGCAGGGGTATGGCGTAAGGATCGACCGGTCCAAATAGAAGAACTTCAAGGGATGCTAGGGGCCTTAGTCCACCGTGGACCCGATGACGAGGGGCGATTTGTTGAACGCAATCTCGGAATCGGGATGCGACGTTTGTCGATCATGGATGTGGCGCATGGGCAACAGCCATATTTCTCGGAAGATGGTCAAATTGTGGCGGTCTTTAACGGCGAACTCTACAATTACCCAGAATTACAAGCCATGGTAACAGATTCCGGCCATCGATTGACAAGCCATGCCGACGGTGAGGTGCTTGTCCATCTCTACGAGGAGTTTGGAGTCGACTTCGTGCACAAGATATCGGGAATGTTTGCCATTGCGCTATGGGACCGGGGGCGACAACACATGGTGTTGACTCGCGACCGTATTGGGCAAAAGCCTCTCTATCTATGGGAAACGCCCGAACGCTGGGCATTTGCGTCGGAGATTAAGGCTTTTTTATCGCTACCCGAATTTGATCCGGTTGTCGATCCCCATCTTTTACCGGCCTATTTGGCACACCGATTCGTGCCAGCTCCTCATACCCTTCTCAAAAATGTAACCAAATTAAGGCCGGGTGAAATTGTGGTGATGCATCGCGATGGCCGTCGACAACGCCGTCTTTACTGGGAACCGCGCATCGTCGAACCGGTGCGTTCCCAAGACATGACGTATTGGGTGGATCGCCTCGACGGGCTGCTGAGCGATGTCGTGACCAGTCATCTAGCATCGGATGTGCCGCTCGGCATATTTCTGTCCGGAGGACTCGATTCTAGTGTTTTAGCGGCGATGGCTGCCAAAAAGATGGACAACCCGATTGAAGCGTGGTCCGCATCGTTCCGGGATAACTATCCGGGATATGATGAGTTTGCCTGGGCTGAAAAAGTCGCGAGATCTGTCGGGGTGCCGATACATCGAGTCGAAGTCGATATGTCGATTTCGCCCGAACGGGTCAGAGAATTGGCTTACGTGTTAGATGAACCAATGGCAGACCCTACGGTGTTGCCGTTAGACGGGGTGGCTCGAGCAGCAGCCACAAAAGAGACGGTCATGATCTCCGGCGAGGGCGCGGATGAAATTTTCGCGGGATACGCCGGATACGGAGAATCCCAGAGTCTGCATCGGGTGCGCCAAGTCCCGTCCTGGATCCGTCGGATATGGGCGCGCCAGGGGTGGCCCGGCAGCGGTGCCATGGCGCGAGCGGATATTCCAGTGGCAGACCGCTATCGAGGTGTAGGGTATACGTTCTCCCCTGAGGAACAGTCGGCGCTGCTGCATCCAGAATGGATGCGATCGGATCGCCCGGGCGCCGTAGCGGAATATTGGAAGCAGAGCGAAGAATTGCCCGACCTTCAAGCGATGCAAGGATTCGACGTCAAATGGTTCTTGCCTGATGATGTGTTGCTTAAAGCAGACCGGATCGGAATGCATTATAATCTCGAGATTCGGGTTCCGTATTGCGACCATGATGTGGTCGATTTGGCCCTGGCGATTCCGTTAGCCTTGCGACGTGGTCGTGGTACCGACAAGCGGGTTCTGCGAGAGGTCGCTCGGCGGCATCTTCCCACTACGGTCGTGAACCGTCCTAAGAAGGGGTTTCCGACTCCACTCACCTCCCTATTAGGGGGGAAGTTATCGGAGATTTCCTGGGATACCTTGGTCGGCGAGCGTGCGACGAACCGGCATTGGTTTCAAAAAGCTTATGTGGAAGAACTCCTCAGCCGAGTCGGTCCCGACCACCCGAATGCGGCACGTCAGGTGTACTCCCTATTGATGCTGGAATTGTGGATGCAAGAATTAGTCGAAGCCGGTCCCTCACAAGTGCGCCAACGGCAAGGCCAATATTATGGGTCTCCCACCTCGCCCATTTGATCCGCCGCCAACAACGCGTTGCGCCAAAGCAACGGGGATGGTAACTGCCCGTGCATCGGAAAGCCTAAGGCGCCTTTGGCCTGGCGTATGATCAGGCCGACTTTCTCTTCTGCCGCGTGTAGTCGATAGACAAAGTAATCACAGTATTCCGGATCGCATTGTAAAAAGGCTGTTTCGGCTTGTTGCCATTCCAAAACGGCTTGTCTTAAGGCTTCTCGATAATTGTTCATGTGTATCGCCCCCCTATTATAGGAATATGCGAGAGACGCACCGTGTAGACTAACATTTTGCCGGGACTTCAGGTAGTCTATCAGTGACAAGATAAGGGAAGGGGCCCGGGACTCGCATGATGGTTCCGGGGCGCGAAAGGGGGACGAACCCGATGACAGTGGTGGAGGCCATGAAAAATGAACACGGCTCCATGCTAAGAGAACTCAACCAGGCGGGGCCCACGGCATCGATGGACGTTAACGAGGCATTTTTAGGGCACCTCACGGATCATTTTGCTCAAGAGGAACGGGAACTCTACCCTATGGCTCAGGCCGCTGGATGGACCGGGGGCAGCGCGGTCACCGAACTTAGGTATCAACATCAAACTTTGCGCCAGAATTTTAAGGAATCGGTGCAAAACCGAGAATCCTGGGAGCGGTTCGGCCAACAGGTCCGCGAGCACTTTTCCGCGGAAGAGCTACTGGTATTCCCCTTGGTGGAAGGCCAGGGCTAGGTCAAGCGCGTGAAGGGGGGGCAAGACCGAGCAAAAAACCGGGGCTGAACCATGGCGCCCGGTTCTTTGCTGGGTGGGGATATGCGGGTTATTCGGCATTCCAGACGAATTGTGACACGGTGTCTAAGGTCTGAATGCCATACGCCTCCGACGGGTTATTGTGGGACAGAATGGCCACCACATAGTTCCGCCCGCCACCGACGACGTGCCCAATGCTATTGATTTCCCAACCGGCGGCGCCAATGGGTAACCATCCATTTTTAAGCGCCACAGTGCTTCCCTGGACGGGGCCCGTCGACACTCCCCAGGCTTCCCAGCCAATCACGTGTTGCATCAGGTTCAAGGCATATGTCTGTGACCCGGCGGTCAAGACATTATTGGGATAACTTAATAGTTTAAGTAAAGCCACCTGGTCGGCTGCGGTGGTCTCGGTCAGGCCCCAATAACCTCCTTTGCCAGGGACAGTAGCCGTCATTCCCGCCGCCTGGAGAAAGGCTTCAATCCCTGCCGAACGCCCTGCGGCATCCCACAAGGACGTCGCCGCCGAATTGCTACTATCTTCGATCATCGGAATCATAAGAGACTGTTCCTGGGTCGTCAAGGGTCTTCCCGACTTCTGGGATTGCCAGAGCAGCGTCGACATAATCGTGGCTTTGACAATACTGGCGGTATCGAAGCTCAACCCAGGGTTATACGTATAGGTAGCCCCCGTGTTGGCATTATAGACCGCTACCGAGACGACGGACTGTCTAGTCGCCAGATATTGCGTAAAGGCACTTCCAAAGGGATTTCCGACTCCGACCGGGAATGTTAGGGATGGTGCTGTTAGGTCCTTTGCGGCTTCATTAAGTAGTTGGATGATAGCGGAATGCTCGGTAATTTGGGTGAACAGTCCACGATGAAGATAAGAGGTTGCCGCGGTGACAGCGGCTTGGGCTTGGCCATAGCCTGACCATTGGCTGGTCGCATGACTTAATTGGGCTTTCAGGCCGGATAAGGCCGTTACCACGTCTTGAGGCTGATTACTTTCGAGCCCGTCGCTGACTTGGCCTAATATCTGCAACAGTTGAGCCGTGGTGGGGGGCTGGAGTCCTTGGAGCGCTTCTGTAAGAGTATTCATCATGGTGTGGTACCCCGAAAGTTCGTGTGGCGGGGACGTCGCCAAATAAGTGTTAGCTTGGGTCAGGGCATCTTTAGCGGTCGTGACCCCTTGCCAATAGGCACCGGCACTATTGAGGTGTGTTTGTAACGACTCAACATCTTGGAGAACATTACGGGGCTCATTATTCGTCAAACCACCTCCGACTGAGGAAAGCTGATGAAGGGTTGCTTCCCAGGTTTGGTACTGGGACTGCCAGGTTTTAATTTTAGCGGTCAGTTGGGAGGGCGTGGTGGCTGTCGTTACTTCTTGGTGGACTTGTGGAGCACTGAGTGTTGCGAACTTGCCTTCTATGGTGACCACACGGTTACCCCACGTCAGGGCGAGTTGACGTTCATTGTGCATATCCTGACCCAGCAGATGAGCGCTGGAACTCTGAAGGGTAGAAAGTTTAGCCGGTACACCCGATAGAGCCCCAAAATAGGTGGCGGGTAATAGTAAGACATGCGCACTTTGGATGCGCGATAGGTCTTGACGCAGCGTACGCAGGACGGTCGGAGCCACACCTAAACTTTGATCTCGGGATAACCGCGCCTGGATTTGGGTCTCTGCGGTTAAGGCTTGTGCGGCATTTTGGTGCATCCAGAGGCCGAGGCTGCCTCCTAGTACCGAGACTCCTAACACCGAGGCGGTGACGGGCCAAGGCCAAGCCGTTTTCTTTTTCGAGCGCACCGAAACCTTGGGTTCTGGGATGCGTGGACTAATCATAGGGTATCGCCTCCTGCTGTTCTTACCTCTATAACGTCAGGAATCCCACGGAGGTTACAGCAAACGGCATAAATGACAAAAATTGGGACAAGCGTGCAGAAACGACTCGACATTGGAGACTGACGTTGACCCCTATCGTTACTGACGTAACGTTAATCGAGGAGAAAAGGTGACCACCGACGGGAATGTGATGGGATGTCCCGTGCGATCGACAGGATTTGCGTGGGTGCCCGCGTGGTGAGATAGAGATGGTAAAGCCGGTTAGTACCCGTTAGAATGAGCAGCAAGCGGCACTGGTCACGATAGAGGGGATGGTGTCAACATGAAGTTTTCAGCCCACATCAAATCCTAAGGGGCCACAACGGATGTGGACGGCCCCTTTTTGTGGGGTGATAATTTGTTGCGATTATCGAATATAACCAAACAGATCGACGGCGTGAACTTGTATCAGAAGGTTTCTCTGACTGCGGAAGCTGGAGAACCGATTGCCCTTATCGGCGCCAACGGCACCGGTAAGACTACTCTGCTAAAAATCCTCGCCGGGGCATTGCGTCCCGACCAGGGATCGATCCGGAACCCTTTCGGCGATCCGGCATGGTACCACGACCCCGATCCAGGACTCACTGGCTCGTGGGGACAACGAGCCTGGATGACCCTTGAGGCATGCCTCAGAACCGACCCCCGATTCATCTTGCTGGACGAACCGACTCGACATTTGGATGACACCCATCAAGAAGCGCTAGCCCGATGGCTGTTGCGATTAAGCCATAGCCTACAAATCATTGTCAGCCACGACCTGGCGTTTTTAAACCAGGTGGCTACACGCACTTGGTGGATCCGCAATCACGTCATTGAAGACTTTGGCGGCCCTCCAGAATTTGCGCTTCAGATGGTGGAACAGCAAGAACAGGCCTATCGACGCGCCTTTGAGGCCCAAGAACGGGAGACCAGAAGGCTATTTACAGACATTCAAGCGACTAAAGAGCAGGCGAGGCGGACCGAATCCGGGACTATCGACAGTGGTCAACGGCGTCTGGCAAAAAAGGTTGCCAAAAAAGCTAAGAGTCGGGAGATGCGTTTGACGCATCGCATGGAATCTGAGGAGTACCTAAAAGCGCCCTTAGATGCCCATTCGCTACGCTTTACTTGGGACCATATAGAAGTCGTGCCCCGGGTGGTGTGGCGGGTAGAGGATGGGGAGGTGGGGTGGACGCATCCGCTGCTTCGCCATCTCTGGTTGACCCTTAAGGGCGGTGATCGTGTTCGGGTAACGGGACCTAATGGAAGCGGCAAGACGTCTTTACTCGGCGCCATGTGTGGAAATGTTGGACGCCGCGCCGGGTATTTTCACGGGCCACTCGGGACCATAGGCCGACTTTATCAAGTGGTAGATGCTGAAACGACGGATGTCTTGACCTATTTTAGACGAGGCATCCGGCTTCCGATGGGGCGCGACCGCGCCTGGCTGCAAGCCTATGGTTTTAGTGCGAAACACTTGTCCCAACAGGTATCTGAGTTAAGCGATGGGGAACGCATGCGGTTAAACCTCTCGCGCCTCACCGCGACGGGGGTACCCACGCTCATTCTGGATGAACCGGAACATCATCTTGATGAGGATAGTTTAGAGGCCATTTGCCGCGGGCTTAGGCGATATCCCGGAACGTTGGTGGTGGTATCTCACCACGAGACGCTATGTAATAGTTTAGGTCTTAGCATTCGATGGCACGTGGATCAGGGCACCGTGGCGGTTACCTCGGTACCCTAAATCGGGGTGACTAGGGCTTTATATAGGCGAATCCGGCCTGTTGCTGCGTCACTAATCGTCCCATGGCCGACGGCACGACCATGGCGTGCGGCAGCAAGTCGGACTCGTCAATATGTTTGGCCCGCATGGTATTGTGACACACGGAGACCTGGAGCCCCTGCTCTTGAAGGTTTTGAACCTCTTCTAGGTAGGGATTGCTTTTCATGAGAGCTATGGAGATAGCATCTCCTTGAACGACGAGTTCGACGGGAAGATCGGGCATTTCACGGATTAAATTCTTTACGTTACGCAACACGGCCCCCTGTTTGGCGGAGCTCGATTCATTAATGTGAACTACAACACCCGGAGATGGCATGAGAGACCTCCTCGTAAGGAATCCAATGGATCGGCTTCATATTACTCAGAGCAATTATACCGTGCAAGTAGACCATAACTCAAAAACAGTCTCCCCAAGAGGCCTCTGGTGGCTGTTCCCGGCGTCAATTGGCACCCCCCCTATCGGTGTTGGATAGAATTGGGTAAAATGGAGAGGATAGCATGGATGATCGGGGGATATGGAATGCCTGAAGGGCCGGACTTAACCATTATTCGCCACTTGAAGTCTAAGGGTCGGTATCAGGAAGCCAAGGATCAGCTGGCTGCATGGTTGGAGGCTGAAGGAGATAATCCACGATTGGTGCTGGAGATGGCATTTACTCTGGATAATCTCGGCGAAGAAATGGAGGCCATCGGATACTACCAACGAGCTTTTGATCTTGGACTCGATATCAGCCAAAGGGCGGACGCTTACATTGGGCTTGGGAGTAGTCTAAAAGTGTTAGGAAGAACCTGGGAATCTCGCAAGGTGCTGGAAGAGGGACTGGCCGAATTCCCGAGTCATCCCAGTATGCGTGTCTTTTATGGTTTAACGCTGTTTCAAGATGGTAACCCAGCTGATGCGCTCCGCCAAATATTAGAGGTGACCATTCGAGAAGTCACGCACACGGAGTTCACGCCATACCGCAAAACCCTTCAGTACTATTGCGATCACCTGACGGAATCCTGGCCGGTGCCGTCGAAAGACTAGGAATGTCGCGACGGGCTAAAATCTACTAGCTCTTACTGCGGGTTACTAATTCATTTGGGCCACGGATGCGATCGTGGTGACTGGACTCGCTTACAAATTTTGTGATATTTTGGGGGAACGCATAGGATTTCTGTGAGTGCCACACGGCTCATAGTGGCCGTGACCCACACCAGGAGGCCTCAAATCGTGAAAATGATCGTCGCCATCGTACAAAATGCGGATCGAGAAAACCTGACCGCTGCGTTATTAGAGGCTAAAATCCCTCACACCCGACTGAATACTACGGGAGGGTTTCTTCGCGCCGGGAATACCACCCTTGTCATCGGAATTGAAGACGACCAGGTGGATACCGTGCTGGGGATCGTCGAAAAATCTTGTAAAGAACGCGAGCAATTGCACCGACCTGGCCATGGAGCACTCCATGCCGACGCCTATGCGGCTCCAGCAAAAGTGCTCATTGGCGGTGCCACAATCTTCGTGATGAATCTGGACCAATTTCGTAAAATTTGACGGCCTGATGGGTTAGGCACGGAGGTTTAACATCCGCAGTACCTGGTCCTGTTTATTCAGATCATGGTCGTATAGCCCACGTGAAGCCATGGTAATAGTTTGACTTCCAGGTTTCTTAATGCCTCTCATGGTCATACAGAGGTGCTCCGCTTCAATGACAACCATGACGCCTTGGGGCTCTAGGGTTTCGTGAAGAACCGTCGCGATGGTGTTGGTCATGCGTTCTTGTATTTGAGGGCGTTTAGCCACTTGGTCTACGAGGCGGGCCAACTTCGATAGTCCGGTGACCACACCATCGGCAGGAAGATAGGCGACGTGGGCCTGACCGTAAAAGGGAAGTAAGTGGTGCTCGCACGCCGAATAAAACGTAATATCTTTGACCAGAACCAGCTCATTGTGCTCGACGTGGAAGCGCGCTGATAGTTCATCGCTTGGATTACTGTGAAGGCCGGAAAAAATCTCTTCGTACATCCGAGCGACCCGCTTTGGGGTGTCCATGAGCCCTTCGCGGTCGGGATCCTCACCGATCGCTTCTAAAATTAGACGGACCGCGTGCTCCAATTTTTCGTGGTCTACAGCGGTCACTGGTGCGAGTGCACTGGCCCGCGACGGATGTACTCCCAAACGTTGTGACATGGAATCTTTCCTTCTCTCTTGGTGTAGTGTATTACGGCATGCCACGCATTTAGATGACGCATCACAGTTTCCATGCCACAACGAGCATGGCTTCATGAGATTGGATTCGCTAGGGAGAGTCGTGGCTCAATGTGGGCACTATACGTTCCGAAATCTCAAACTCTAACCATACACGTACAACTAGGACGATGACGCTTAAAAATTGTACTACAACTCAAGAGAGGGGTAAATCTGATGGCTTGGTCCTCGGGAAATTCCTCTCGAGAGAATGTATCCCCATCCTATGCGAATCTTCAAAGAGTTCCACACATCATTCATGAAAACCAGGAATCTAGGAATCCTTCGTGTCCGACAGGGGGAGCGCTCCCGACGGTCCGGCCGTGTCGCAGGCTCGGGGGGTGTATGGACTAATGTTGGGAGCCAGCGCCTCCTGAACGGTTTGCGGTAGGTTCGCATCGAGTCGCGCCGAGAAGACCTGGGTGTCAGGTGATCGGGGTGGGCCGAATCACAGTGCCTACCATCCCCGCTTCGATGGTGTCGGCTAACGCCACGAACTGTGTAGGGTAAAATTAATCCCCCGCCGATTCCTGCCACATACTCGCCAGGGGCTAGTCCGCGAGTCAAACCAAAGTCCTCGAACACCCCACGCGGGAGTGGCGACTCACGCGACCAGGGTTTGTTAAGTGGGTTTGCGCACCCATAGCCATCCGCTATGGCCCGGGACGTCAAAGTAGCCAACTTGACCGATGATGGTGTGTAAGGTCTTTGCGACGAAATCGAAAAGACAGCGTTTCACACCGGGATCTTGTAGTTCTGGGTCTGTCAAACCCCGTTGCCAAAAACCGCTGCCATAATAGGCTAGGGCTGAGTTGACATCGGGGAACCGTAGGCCAGATGCCCGGCGCTCCGAAGCCACCATGGAAGGGTCGGGAAAATTATCGGCTCCATGATCCAAGTTGTAGGTGTGGATGGTTAAGGGAAGCGGGCGGCCGAGGCAATGTTCTACGGCTTGAGTATGGATCGCGAGGAGACTTTGTAGCGAGTTGGATCCATGGGCTAGGGTCAACACCAAGCCACCGGGCTTAGTCACTCTCCACGCTTCACGCAATGCCACTCGGGGATGCTTTACATGGTAGAGCATGAAGTGTAGACCGACCCAGTCAAAAGAGTCATCCTCGAACGGTAAATTTTCGGCATCGCCATGACACAGTGTGGACCGGGAATCGCCTGCGGTTTCTTGTTGCATCGTGGATACCATCGCCATCGACGCATCCAAACCGGTATAGCGTACAGTGGGAGGGCAAAGGCTACGCACGCTTTGGTACCACTTGCCGGTTCCCATGCCGATATCTAAGATGGCGTGGCAGGGGGCAGCGGCTAAGGCCCATGCTGTCATTTCATCAAAGATCGAGCCTGTTCCGGTCCCGTAGAGTTCTTGAGCCCGGATCCGAATCGTCAGACCATCCGTCGTACCGTAGGCTCTTTCTAAGAAATCCGGATCGGTCATCATGAGAGCATCAGTCCTTGTCGTGGGTAGACCCACCACGGGCTTCTAGATTTAGGTTTCATCAGGATCCTCCGATTCGGATTGACGCCACTCGATCCAGGCTCGGGCTAGTGACATGCCCAGCACCGTGGCCAAGAGCCCACCGAGAATACTTCCTGCTCCATATAGAATACTCCGCCCTACTAAGTTTTGTAATAGGAGATGGTAGAGCCCATAGGTGAACGTAGAAAACGTGGTATATCCCCCGAGGATTCCCACCGCAATGAATAGACGGGCATCTTGCGACAGGATCGCGTAATCGATTACGAGCGTCATTACCACACCAATCACGAGGGATCCGGACAGGTTGATCACAAAAAAACTCCAAGGGAATGTTTGACTCGGAATAATTAGGCTGAGGCTATACCGCAAGACAGCCCCAATGCCCCCCCCTAAACCTACCCATAAATACGAACGGATCACGAAAAATTCCCACCCAACCAGGTGCCCACGACCACCATCAGGAGTCCTAGACCGACACTGAGGATTGGATTTGTTACCGCGGCCCAGAACTCGCCTTGTTCCACGAGTCGGATCGTCTCATAAGAAAAGGTCGAAAAGGTTGTGAACGCACCCGTAAACCCCACATCGAGCAACAGGAGTCCGACGGTATGCACGAGAGGGCTCGCTATAAGAAATCCAATCAGGAGGCATCCGAGACTATTGATGACCATCGTGGCCACAGGCAGGGTAGCGGAGGTTCTTTGACCGACGTATTGACTCAACCCAAAGCGTGCCATGGCGCCGCCACTTCCGCCCAAGAACACGTACACGATATCCAAACCACGGGGCCCCCTTATGTCGTATGCCTTAGGTGTGTGTATATTTATAAATAGTGACGGGGTCCACGGTAACGAGACCAGCGGATACCATCGTGTCGAGAACGGGTAGAAACTTGTTGATATATTCTTCACTATCAACGATTTCGATGACGACAGGCAAGTCCGTCGATAAGTCCAAGAGGTTTTGCGTATGAATCCGACTCGAAGGACCGAAACCTTCGAACGCCCGCATCACCGTGGCTCCGGCCATACCCATTTCACGAGCCTTTAGGACTATCGCGTGATAGAGGGGTTTATGATGATAGTGGTCGGATTCCCCGATAAAAATTCTTAATCGTTGAGCTTGCCCTGAGATTGTAGCCGACATGATTGCCACCTCCGGTACTCGATACTCGCTCATTGTAGCATGGGGTCTAGGTTGGGTAAAATTCGGCCTAATTTTGTACAATAGGGACATGGAACAGAAAATGACAGAGAGACCCGTACTAACTTCCGATACCCCGACCTACTTGGTCGTCAATCCCGGGTCCCGGAGTGGAAGCGATGCCTATCCTCTCTTGGTGCGTCGGCTATCCAAAACGCTGAACCTCGTGGGCCACTTTTTACCGAGAACCCGAGAAGAATTTCTTGACATCATGGGGTCGGGTCTCGAACAGGGGATCGTGCGGTTTTGTATTGGTGGAGGGGATGGCACTCTAAGCCTCGCGGCCAATGTCTTAGCGCATACGTCTGGCGTCCTGGCAACAATCCCGTTAGGCACCGGGAACACTTTTGCCCTAAACTTGGGGCTAGAACCTGGACCTCAAGCGATGGAATCCCAAGGGTGGAATGGATCGGTTGAGGCATTCGACCTGGGGGAAGTCGAAACCTCAGACGGGCGCCGGCTATTTTTAAATGGGGCCCTCATGGGCATTACGGAGCAGTTAGTGACCCTTTTGACTCCCGAGGCCAAAAAAAGGTTGGGGTGGGGGGCCTGGCCGCTTCAGGTACATGGAGCGTTAAGAGGATCGCTCCCGTTTCAGGTGCATTTGGAGTATTTGGGCCGGCATCTCTCCTATCGGACACGCCAATTGGTGGTGGCCAAGGGACGCCATCTGGCAGGGCCTATCTTTAGCACTCCTGAGGCTCATCATCAGGATGGGCAACTCCATGTGTTCAGTCTGGGGACCCATGATTGGTGGTCGTTAATTCGGGTCTCCTCGTTACTGTTGGCGGGTCGGCACATCAATGATCGGGCGGCTCATTACTGTGTGGCTCCCGAAGTTCGCATTTCGACCGAACCGCCGTTAGCTATTGACCTAGATGGGGATCTCTATTTGAAGACACCGGCCGTATTTCGCGTGCAACGTCAAGCGCTCTGGGTGTTGCAAGGGCCTCAGGCAAGAGCCAGACAGCCGGTGAGGGGAGGACTATGAGAATCAATATTCTCCTTTGATGACAAAAAATGATCCGCGAATGGTTCCAGCCAGGTTGGACTTCTGCCTAGCAAACTTAAATTTTGCGGCTAACTCGGTTGGGATCTCCATCCCTTCAGAAAGCTTAAAGCCCACGGCACGCTTGCCAAGATGGTCTACCGTATACAGGACATTTACCACCAGACCATCCTCGTAAAAAACGTAAGCAAATTTAATGTTTGCCACTTGAAAACGCGACGTTTCTAAGGGCTTGGCCGCAATTTCAATATCACGTTCTTCTTTCAAAACGTGTGAGACATAATCCGTTGTCTCGGGACTTTCGCTCGCTGGGACAACCGTAAAGTCGTGCTGATATTTGTGTTTAAAGTAACGGGCCTCATGAGCCCGTAAGCCGGCCAGAGCCTGAGCTACCGGAGAAGATTCCAAACCCACAGCAGACACATTGGTAAAATCTACGATAGAGGACACTGGGATCGCTCCTTTTATCTCCGCAATTCCTTTCGGAAGCCTCGCTGGATGAGTGCCTTTAGGGCACCCCAAGCCTTATGTAACCCACACGGGGTTGGGATCGGGTGAACTAGGGTTCCAGGTCACGCTCCCCAAGGCGAGTCCTTTTAAGAATACATCAATGCCTATCGCAGAGGCCCCGCCGATACTCAAAAACTTAAAGATTTTCCTCCGATGGATACGGTCAATGGAGCGTGGGGCTAAAATCTGGTCATACCTCAGGCTGGGTGGGAGGCCTGTCTCTTCTCATCGTGGGGAAGAGTATCCTAGTCGAAATCCGAATGGTCGTGACTCGGTGAAGGCAACCCCGTCAATAGGCGAAACGACGGTCCAAACGCTTTTGTTGGAGGCACCGTGCAAGAGTGGCTCACGATAAATGTTTAGTTAATGAAAAGGAATCCGGACTCCCGCTTACCATGATTCGACCCTTTCCCTGTCTTTTGGCGGCATAAAGGGCCACGTCTGCTTCGAAATATAGGTCGCGGAATTTTTGGCCATTCTTGGGGTACCATGAGATCCCGGCAGAACATCCGATGCCATACTGACGCAAATCGAGATTTATTAAGAGCTGCTGGACTTCAGACACGACGTCTGTCGGCCGCTCTCGATGTTTAAGCCACAGGCAAAATTCATCGCCGCCAATGCGGCCTAACAAATCGCTGGATAACATGGCGGCGGCGATGCGGGTAGCGATTTGACGGAGCACCTCATCTCCGGCTGGGTGGCCTTGGGTATCATTAATGATTTTAAAGCCATCGAGGTCAATGAGAACCAGAGCCCCAGGCGGTGATTGGGGGTCGCTGGCATAATGTTCGATGGCTTCCTCGACGGCCCGGCGATTGGCGACTCCAGTTAGCGGGTCACGATACGCGAAAGTTTCTAGATCCTGCACTCGGTAGGTCATCGCATCCAGTATGGCCTGGGCATTTTGGTCGTAAGCGTCGAGGGTATCCGCGACGTCAAGCACCCAACGACGCCTGACTAGAGGAAGCGGCGGTAAATCAGTGGCATCGGCATCTTGTTCGTCATGGTAGGATTTAAAATAGGTATTGTAAAGGACTAAGTACCATGACGGGGGGATGCCAGCGCGGATGTGAGCCCATCCTACACTGGCACTCCGGGCCCGGATCTCAGGGGTCCTAGGGTCGCCCAGTAAGGTGGATAGATGTGACGATAAATGGGCCTTAAAGCGATTCGGAGTCATTGTCTTCAGGGTATCCCTAAAGAGGGGATTGGTGGAGGCGACTTCTAGCGCATGCGCCACAAACTGTTGATGAATTCGCTCTAGACCCGCGCAATATTGGGTGATTAAGGCCTGGTCCTGGTCTGACCACGGTAACAATAAATTGGACACTACGAACCTCTTCTATGAGTTATTTAAAATAAGATCGCGTACTTATTGTAGCGAGACGGAAGGCGTCGGATCCATCCCTAAGGTGCAATTAGCATACGGCGATGCCTGTCACGGCATAAACTTAGATCGGAGAGGGCCATCCTGTGACATTTTTCGGGGTTCAAAGCGTCTATTGTTATGGAGGCTTGCATGAATGAGTGAATGGCCGGATCAGGAATGGATTTCGGGATGGGTAGAGGCTTGGGGGGACCGGATGACCCAATTTGCCTACAGCCTGGTCCAAGACGCCATGGTGGCCCAGGATGTGGTCCAAGAGGCATTCTTACGCCTCTATCAATGGCATGGCAGACATCCTTCCCAAGAACTTAAGCCGGGATGGCTTTATACGGTGACGCGTAATTTAGCTTATGATGCACTCCGAGATAAGACGCGTAGACCCCTCATCCTGGACGAACCGGAGGAGATCGAAAATCTCCGCGATTGGTCTACCCGGGGTGGAGACCCGGCGCGAGGTGTGGAAGTATCGGTCTTAGAGGTCCTCGAGACATTAGAAGCTGAAGACCGGGAGTGCCTCTCTTTATTTTATTATGGAGACTTGTCCACGAAAGAGATCGCGCGGCGTTTAAAGATGTCGGAGGGAAGCGTGAGGACCCGCCTGTATCGGGCGCGACTACGCTTTAAAGCATTGTGGAAGGAGCATTCCTAATGGACGAGGGCCTAACGCCAGAACCATTTGATGAAGAGGAAATGCGCCGCTGGTTCACGTTATATGGTCCGGGCGTCCTAGCCCCGAGCGCCCGGTTTGACCAGACCCGGTTTTTTAATCAGGAGGCCCCTACTCATCCGAGGCGGCACTGGATGGAATGGGGGAGTGCGGTGGCTCTGGTCATGGTGCTTCTGGGAGGCGCACACTTTCTCTCCCTCTCGGATCATCGTGCCGCATCGTCTGGGGGGACGGCGCTTCAGTTCCAACCCCTGCATACGAGGGCGTCGTCGCCGGTCTATGAGCCTCCGGCCGGAGCTGCCAACGGCCCGGCGTTTGCCCCTGTCATGGCAGCCATCCCCACATCCGTCTACAAAAACTCCCGGTTCCACTTCTCCGTGGCGCTACCGACTTTTTTTACTCGCGTCCCATCCCAGTCGTCCGCTAACGGGGCCATCTGGCACAGTGTCCACCCGCTGGCCGAAGTGCAAGTATATGGTCAAATTAATGCCCTACACAGGACCACCTCCGCATGGATTCGTCAGCTTGGTCCGGAAACCTTGTTGCAACGAGGGCGGAACTGGGTGTTGGCGTCGCGTGTCCATGTCGTCAATGGTGTGAAAACCGTGACCGAAGATAAGGTCTTTTTAGGCCTACAGGTTGAAGATATCTTGCAGATCCAATATCCGCTGAGGGACCAGGGGCAAGACCGGACGTGGGCCCAGAGAGTCGTCCAATCCTTTAGACCGGGTCCTCTATAACGTTGAGCCTAGGCATACTGTGGAGGGTTTGCCTGCCCGAGTCCCGTCAGCGCTTCATGTAATACCTGGATGACTTCTTGCACGGTGCTGGCCCCCACCGAGCGAGGGTGCGTTAGCCAAGTCTCTAATGTATGACGTAGTCGATATACAGTGTCCATCGTGGTGACGGGTAAGTCGTCATCACCCAATTGCTGCAGGGTTATATAGGTGGGGCGTAGGTTTTCTGCCGGCACTTGGTCTGGGTGTGACGCTAATAAATATTTCAAATAGGTTACTTGATTCGCTAACAACTCTCTTGCTTGCATCCAAGCCACCTCATCCGATTGTCTTCGTCCCGACTATAACGCTCATCTATTGCAAAAATGTTACATCGAGCGTCGGGTCGACGGTTTTGGGGTAGACTTCGGGGGCGCAGAAAAGATAAATTCGACCTTTCCGGTGGAGGGATCGAGATGAAGTTTGGCGCTGAAGGACTTACCAGCTTTGCTTTTAAATCCTTTTAACAGGGCAGTGGTCTTTCCCGCCAAAAGCGTTTTGATTTGTGTCTCGGAGAGCTTTTTTCCCGCTAGTTGGTGCCAAATCGTAAACGAGCAGCCTTCGCGCCAACGGCTGCACCCGTATCCTTTTTTTCCGGCAATGACCTGCCCGGTTCTACACACAGGGCAGAGCCCGAAATCACTTGCGATGATTTGGGCTTTTTGTTGCTTAGCTGCGTTGACGATCTGGGTAGTGTAAAGCCGGATGTCCTCGAGGAATGGGGCGGCATCTTCGCGGCCATCGGCGATCGCCTCCAAACGAGATTCCCAAGTTCCCGTCATGTCTGGATTCTGGATGTCATCGGGGACCAAGGTCAGAAGGGTGCGGCCCTTCTCCGTCGAAACCAGCGTTTTCTTGCTGCGCTCGATGTAATCGCGCGTCAGGAGCACTTCGACGATGCGAGCGCGGGTCGCTGGAGTCCCGAGGCCGAACTTTTCCATCAGGGCAAGCAGGCTGGCATCGTTAAGGGCCGGGGGCGCCTTGGTTTCTTTACTCTGTACGTCACTGTGATCGACCGTCACCGCCTGGCTTTTTTTGAGACCGAGAGGTATTTTGGTGGGGCGACCAGATTTAGCGTCGGCAGATTCCTCGTCGTTATCTTCGGGAAGCGCCTTAAGGGCCGCGCGCCATCCGGCCTCGATGACGGTGGTGCCGCGGGTTTGAAAGAGTTCGGCAGCCACTTCCGTAATGACCACGGTACGCTCATCGGTTCCTGAGGGCATGAGGCTGGCAATGAGGCGGCGCGCAACGAGGTCGAAAATCTTCGCTTCTCGGTCAGGCAGTCCGTGGGGTACCGCGCCGGTAGGAATCATGGCATAATGACCCGCCGTTGCCACTTTGGCATCATCGACCAGGCGTTTTACGCGGAGTGGGTCGGGTAAACTGTCGGCGAGGCTTCGGTAAGCGCTGGTCTCTAAAATGGTTTTCAGTCGACTGCAGAAGCTAGCGGCGATGGCGTGGGTTACGTGCCGTGCATCGGTACGTGGATAGCTGATGAGATGTTTTTCGTATAAGGCTTGTGCCACGTCCAATGTTTGTTGGGCCGTGAGGCCGAACCGGCGATTGGCCTCTTTTTGCAGATCGTTCAGCGAGAAAAGGAGTGGGGGGTGAACGGTTACCCGTTTTTTCTCAATCGACAGGATTTTTCCGTCGTCGTTTGGATTTATTTTGGCGGCGATGCGGTCCGCTTCCTCGCGACCATTAAAGCGATCCGTGGTGTCTTTGCCGTCGGAACGAAACCAGACGCCCTGGTACTCGCCTTGTGGAGCGCGAAACGTCACGACGAGCTGCCAATATGGCGTGGGAGTGAACTCGCGAATCGCGCGGTCCCGGTCGACAATGAGGCGTAGCGTAGGTGTCTGCACTCGGCCGACCGATAAGGCGCCTTGCCCTCGCTGCCCATGGCGAATCGTAAATGCCCGGGTGGCATTGAGGCCGACCAGCCAGTCGGCCTGACTCCGGGCTTTAGCGGCTTCGGCGAGTGAATTATAGTGTGCCAAAGGTTTTGCTGCGGCCAGTGCGGTCTGAATACCCGATACGGTGTTTTCGGACAACCAGAGCCGTTTTACGGGCGCCGTAACGGCGGCCCATTCATAGATATAGCGAAAAATTAGCTCGCCTTCGCGATCCGCATCGGTGGCGCTTAAAATAAGGTCGGCACCCCGCATTAACTTGGCGATGAGCCGCAATTGCTTTAAGGTTTTGGGTACCGGTTCTAATGTGAAGGGATCCGGGAGCATGGGCAATGTATCAAGCGTCCAGCGTTTCCATTCCGCCTGATAGGTTTCAGGACTAGCCAGCGTCACGAGATGGCCAAAGCCCCAGGTAATGGTATCGTCACCTACCGTAAGATATCCGTCGTGCGATGTGACATGCGGCCCCAAAGCGTGGGCAATGTCGCGTCCTACAGAAGGCTTTTCGGTCACGATGAGCACGAGATCAGTCTCCTCACCAACGATTAATGCCCGTCATCCGGGGAGTATCATTGAAGGCATCCTACCATCAAACCCTCTATGGTGACTACTGCTTAACGACCCCACGCGATCGAGTTTGCGAGGATGCCAGGCGTCTCTTATAATGCTGATGGCTTGGTGATCCTGTGTTGGAGGTGGCATTCATGGATATGAGTAACCATCCCACCGCGTTAATTTTGTGGCAATTTTACGGGATCTTACTGAAAGAATTGGTGATCATCGGCGTAGCGGTGGCCGTAGGACGGTGGTGGGTGCGCAACCAACGCAAGGCTCGTTTCCAGTCCGCGCCAGGGACTTCGTTACCGGAGCGCAGGATGCTTTGGTGGGGGTTTGGTGGGCTATGGATCCTGGCTGGTCTCCTGCAGGCACAACCCGCGATGAGTACAGAATTTGTTCCGCATTATTTAGTGCCTAATTTAAATGGTCAACCCTTTTGGCTTTTTAATCTCATGGAGGCTGGGGTTGTTCAATGGGCACGGCATCCGATGTTTTGGGACACCTGTACGGTGTGGTTGCAATTGGGAATCGGCGTAACCATGATATGGGGACGAGAAGGGCGATGGGCCCGTATCGCGCTTTGGGCGGCGGTTTTATGGTCGTTATGGGTATGGGTTATGGGTGAAGGAATCGGCGGTCTTTTGGTGCCGGGTGAGAATAGTTGGTTGGCAGGGGCACCTGGGGCTTCGTTATTTTATGGTCTGGCGGCGTTGGCCTTGCTCGTCCCCCCCGAGCGGTTTACCAAGGCGCGTGTGCAACGTTGGATCGCCCGAGGATTTACGATTCTGTGGGGATTTATGGCGGTGCTCGAAATATGGCCGCCAGATGGCTATTGGACCGGTCGAATACTTTCCAATGCGACCTTTAACATGGCCGAGATGCCCCAACCACACTGGATTTCCGCTCCAGTCTATGCGACCGCGCGACTTTTATTGGACCATCCCCACCTAATCAACACGGTAATTGTCCTGATGTTGGTGCTTTTAGCACTGGGATGGGGATTGTGGCCCAGTAGAGTCGTGGCGTGGGTTACGGCGGTGTGGGTTATCCTCACTTGGGCTCTTTGCCAGGACTATGGAGTGCTTGGTGGGTTGGCAAGTGATCCGAATACCGGACTCCCTGCATTAATCTTCGTCGTGGTATTTCTGTCTCTGAGAAAATCGGAATCGGTTGGCAAAGACCCGATATCGTGGGCGGCGGACGATTGCGATACGGGTACCCTGGCTCATGACTAGATTTTCCTCTTTCGTTAGGCTTCGCAGCGGTTCGATAGGTAGACAACGTTCTCGCGGAACCCTGCAGTGACCCCGGGGAAATTAGTCCCATCCCTTGTGCGAAAATCCGGAATCTCCTATCCTAAACATAGGATCTATTTTTTAAGTGATGGAAACAGGATGAGAGGAGGGCGCACAATGGCCTTTGTCGAGACAGTTTTCTTGACCGCAGTACCACTCTTTGTGGCAGTCGTCGTAATCTTGTCAATTACCTTATTGAAGGATTATAAATTTTAGTCACTAGTCGTCGTCTCGCGCATGTCCGTGTTTACGCTCCCCAATTCCGACAATAATCACCAGGATGAGGGCAGCTAAGAAGATAAGGGCTGAAACTAGCGTGAAGTTCATGCAGAGACTCTCCTTTCGGCAGCAACACGAAGACGGCGTGTGTACGTCATTGTAGCCGAAAATACGAGGTGTGACGAGACATAAAGGAGCCCACTATGAGTTACTTAGTCTGGACATATTTGGGCTTACTGGCATCGTCAGCCAGTGGTGCATTTTTGTTTTTTGGGTTTGCGCTGTTTGGTCCACCCAAGCGACGACCCACCAATTCTGGCGCCGTGCCGCTAACACGAAAAACCTTGCCGTTCCGATGGGTTAGCCTGCATGTGATGTTGGCGACTGTTACATTGGGACTCTTCACGGTGACGGTAATAACGATCCATATCCCCTAACACCGCGGTGGTAGTTGATAGAGGACCCAAAGCCATCCCATTGGTCTTGAGGCTCGGTGCTCTGAAAGGAAGCGGCTTTTTTCATGAAGTACTGGATCTACGTGGCTTACGGGACATATTTGGTTACTTATTTAACGGGATTGAGCTTTTATATTCGATTCGACGCGAAAAGGCGGCCTTTGCGACGCCGCTTATTGGGACTACACCTCATCATGGCCGTATTAACCTTTATCACACTGACATCAGCCATGGGGATTTATGCCTTTCCTCGTGTGGCGTCAAAACCGGAGACCAGCCGTCGCTCTACCATGTGGTATGACGCACGACAGCATCGCGCGGAACTCAAACAGTATCAGACTACCCATTCCGGTAACCTGCCGTCCGGACTAGGACAATAACAGACATGAAGGCAGATGGGGAGATGTTTTATGAATAAACCGTGGACAGACTCTTGGGAGCGTTCATCGACTTATTGGCGTGCTGCCTGGAAAAATAATTGGCTCGTCCCCATGGGATTTGCGACGTTGGCGGTGACTTTGTGGTCCGTGGTGAATCCTGCCGTCGTTCCGTTTTTGTTTTTTCGGATCCAACCGATAAACGATCCGATAATCGGGTTCGCATTTGAACACAATCTGACGGCATTGACGGCATCCTGGGGACGTATCCTCATCAGTAGTGCCGTGCTCATGGCTCTTGGGATCGGGATCAGCCGACGTATTGTGGGGAGTTCTCTTAAGACTCGGTCCCGCGTAGTGGGAAGCATTATGGCCGGGGTCTTGCTCATGGTGTCGTGGGGTACGTTAGCGATCATGGGGGTGCCGATTTTCCCCGGGAATGGGCATTCGGGACTGAATATTGGGGTCAGTAGTGCGTTGGCCATAGTCGTCTTGCCTACGGTGTTTTGGTGGTGGCCGTGGCGTCTCGGGCATCATGGGGGCTCGGTCATCGAATTTATGGGATGGTTAGGCACAGCGCTCCTAGAAAAGCTTCTGATGGCATGGGCTTGGCTACTGGGAATTGTCGTCGCAGAGATGTTGGCCGCGGGAGTGGCCTGGACCACCTTTTCCCCGTTGATCGGCATGATTGTGCTTTCAGCGGTATCGATAGGGTTGTGCGGCTTTATGTGGAAGGCAGCCCACTACTACGTTTTGGGATCGCTAGACGAAAAGCGAACGACGCCACAGGGTGATGTACCGGCCCTTGATTAACCTCGGGCGAGAAAAAAACCGGCACCACGGGAAGGAGATTGCGAAATTGTGTCGAATTCATCGTGGTGTTATTTAAGTCTATTGCAGGCCATGACACCGAAAGGTGACATGAGGGAAAGAGTACAGCTCAAGTCTTTCGTGATAGGAGGAGGAATCGTTGGACGAGCAGCAGGATCTTAGCCAGGAGGAATTATCGGCATCATTGCCTAATTGGAGTCGCCGCAAATTCATACTGGGAAGCGCGGGGATTGCGGTGGCGGGGATGGCGGCATTATGGGCGCGTACACCAATAGTGAGTGCGGCGCGTGGAGTGTTTGGGTCACCCGTGGACACGGGACTAATCCATGTCTACCAAGAGGACTTTTATTTCGTTCCAAACTACATGACATGGCAAGTAGGAAACAAGATGACCATGCGCCTACATAATATGAGCACCACACGTTGGCACGAGATGCAAATAGGTCGCGATGTCAGTCACGAGAACACCGTGTTTGGAACCTTGACAGCCGATGGGTTTACTGATGACTTCTGGGCGGGAGTACCGGTAACGTTTAGTAATCCCTACAAAATCGACAACTTGGTGTACAACAAGGCCATTCCAACGTTTATCGGACCCAAATCCGAGTATAAGTTGACTACGGGGGGCGCTTTTAGTCCGACACTGAAACCCGGCGGGCATATTGACATTACGTTTGTGGTGCCTGACAAACCGGGGATTTGGCAATACGGATGCTTTGTCCAAAATGCCGCCCATTGGCGATTTGGTATGCGAGGCACGCTTAATGTGATCAAGGCGTAGCGGCGTCACACGATCGATCGTATAAGGGATTATTTAGACGAAATATTCCGAGAAAGGAGGCGGTTCCTCATGGGAAGCCTTGTGATGTTTGGGGTGCTTTGGGTCGTGGGTTCATTACTCGCAGAATGGGGAGCGACCGCGTGGATTGATTCAGCGCCGAACGGAGCTGGTCCGTATTTCGGTACGGCATCCAATCTGGGGATCGTTGGGGTGCATGCATTCGACTTTTTGGTTTGGGTGGCAGTGCCAATCTTTGTCTTTGTGGTGTTGATGATCCTGTTCGCTATGGTGAAATTTCGTGCGCGTCGTAGTGAGAAGGTAGCGGATGCTCCCTCTCAAGTACGTAATAACAAAGTGTTCGTCGGGACCTGGATTTTAATTAGTATCCTGTTGAACCTGCTTATTTGGTTACACCCCAACGCGAGCGGATTAGAGCAGGTGTTTGCCGCACAACTACCGGCCAACAACCCAAAACCCGTCGTGGTAGATGTAACGGCGCGCCAGTGGGAGTGGATTTTCAGCTATCCTCAGTATCACATTACACAATCACTGAATGCGAGTGGACAGGACACCTTGTATATGCCGGTTAATCGACCGGTAAAGTTTGTTCTGCGTTCTTATGATCCATTTCACAGTTATGCACATCAGGTTGATGTCATCCACGGATTTTGGATTCCCGCATTTGGCGTCAAGTTGGATGTGATCCCGGGTGAGACCCGCATACTGTACCTTACCGCCAACAAGCTAATTTCCACCGAGAGTAATCCGATGGCTCGGGTGCAGTGTTCGGAAGTGTGTGGACCGGGTCACCCCTACATGGAAGCCAACTTGCACGTCGTGACGGGCTCGCAATTTGCCGCATGGGCTAAAGCTCAGGCTGCGCATGGATAGTGAGAACGATGATTCGCGTCTCTGATCGGCAGTTCGGAGCGCTACAGTGCGAATGCGTTTGCATCCAAAAATAGGTGTTTCAAAGGAGGTTACAGTCATGGCACAACCCTTAACCAAAGACGGGATGACACCAAAACCGAGACCAGTGGCGCCGTTACCTCCCGTCTTGCGAGGGTTTCTCTGGGCTGCTATTGGATTTATTGTGCTCGCAGCGATGGCGGCATGGCTCGATCCGAGTCCTGTCAGTCCATATCTTACGGCAGTTGGCGCCATAGCAGGATGGTTTGGCGCGGTGATTGGGTGGCTTTTAGGGATTGGTGGCTACGAACATATTGTCAAACCGATGATGGGCTTCCCATCGCCTGCGGTGCGGACTTCAGGATGGCGCCGATACTACGAATATGCGCTGGATCATAAAGTGATCGGCCTTCAGTATCTTGGAGCCTCAACGGGGACATTTTTCATCGCAGGTCTCATCGCCATGGCCATGCGCTTTCAATTGATGAACTATCGGCCGACCTTGTTCCATTATCCCCAGGACTATCTCAATGCCGTGGGCATTCACGGGACCCTGATGATGTTTACGGTAGCCACGGTAGCCATGGTCGGGGGGCTTGGGAATTATTTTGTGCCTCTCATGATTGGAACGCGTGAGACCATGTTTCCTAAGGCCTCGGGCCTTTCAGTGTGGTTGGTACCCCTAGGCGTGTTGACGGTGGCTATGTCGCCGTTATTGGGACAGTGGACGACGGGATGGCGGGGCTATGAGCCCTTAGCGGCTTCGGATGGCAATGGTCTCCTCTATTATTACATGGGGGTTTTTGCCCTGACGACGTCTTCACTGATTGTGGCCATTAACTTAACTGCGACCATTCTCTTTAAGCGCACCAAAGGCATGACTTGGAACCGTCTTCCGCTTTTTGCCTGGGGGATCCTTACGGTTTCTCTGTTGAACATTATCTGGCTTCCAGAGATTCAAACCACCTTCATCTTGGGCATGTTAGACAAAGTTATGCCGCTCAACCTCTTTAATGTGTTCGGACAACCTTTAGGCTACGAGTATCTATTTTGGTTGTTCGGACATCCCGAGGTGTACATTGTGGTGCTGCCGGCTTTGGCGATTTGGAGTGAAATCATTCCGGTCATGGGGCGAAAGTCTCTCTTTGCCCGACCGATCGCCGTACTAGGGCTAGTCTTCGTGATGTTGTTGTCAGGGATGGTTTGGGCGCATCACATGTTCACCATGATGCGATACAGTGAGATGTTGCCGTTTTCGTTCTTTACTGAGATGATTTCGATTCCGACAGGATTTGCCTATCTGGCTGTGATCGGAACGCTATGGAACTCTCGACTGCGCTTGACGACGCCGACCTTGTTGGTCCTCATGAGTATGTTCAACTTCCTGATTGGCGGACTAACAGGGCTCTTTTTGGCTGACGTGCCTGCCAATCTTCAATTACACAACACGTTCTTTGTGGTGGGCCATTTCCATTACACCATCATCGGGGGAATGGTATTTAGCTGGATGGCAGCCATGTACTATTGGCTTCCGAAATTCTCAGGACGCACCTACAGCGAGTTCTGGGGCAAATTTGGAGCCATTTGGGTCTTTGTGGCCTTTAATGCGACATTCCTAAACTTCTTTATCCTCGGTCTACACGGCATGAACCGTTGGGTGAGTGCGTATCCCAAATACCTTCAACCCGAGAACTTTTGGACATCGATTGCGGCGTTCTTCTTGGGTGCCGGATTTGCGATTAATGTGATTCACATTGTGTGGGCATGGGTCAAGGGCCCCAAAGTTCGAGAAAACCCATGGGATGCCAAAACGTTGGAATGGCGGACGTCATCGCCGCCGCCGACCAAGAATTTTGACACACTGCCGGTGGTGGTCGGTAGTTTCTACACATACGGTGACGGCGTACCGGACCCTGTGGAAATGCCCGTTGCGGGGATAGATACCAAGGACTCTCGTGTTTAACGAGACGGGATCTCTTGACGAAAGGAGCAGTGCGTAATGTCCGTGAAAAATCCGTTACCAGCCCAAGAGAACGGTCTTGAAATCAAGCATTACCGGGCAGGATTTTCCTTGTTTCTCATTAGCCAAGGCGTTGTGTTCTTGGTGCTAATTGCCGTGCGTTACCTCATCGCGGGCTCGACGGTAGGCCCTTACAGCCAGTGGCTAGGGGCTGCGGTGACGGTTGTGATTCTATGGAGTGCCATTCAAGCAAAGCGGGCGAACTTGGCCGCAGATCAAGGGAATCACGAGGCAATCCTGAAGCGATTACACGGCGCTTTTTGGCTGGGTGTCTTAGCGTTCCTGCTAGTCGTGCTCACGTGGGTTGGGGTTCGAGCGGGGGGATATCCGGTCAAAATGCCATCGCTTGAAGTATTTTGGGTGGCCACCGGATTTTGGCTGGTGTATGTATTGCTAGGACTATTCGTGCTGTTTGCAGCCCGATCGCGGGGCATGCGGGTGGGATATAGTCCGGCGAGTCATTGGGATTTGGAAGCGAGCTCGCGGTTTTGGTCGCTGGTGGCGTTGGGATGGGTGGCGCTTTGGATCGCATTCTTCTTGATCTAATTCTCCATGGCTTTAACAACGCGGCAATAGAAAGGAGCACTGACAATGCACGGTCGATTTTTTCCGTCTCTACCCTTTCGGATTCCCCATTCGCCAGGTATTGCGCATTGGTGGGATATTTTTTGGTGGATCTTTCAGCTAGTCGTGATGACCTCGATGGTATTGTTGCTACGGCACTGGGCTCTTTCGTTTGACCGTGAGTACCAGCAATCAGGGGATCGTTCTACGAAGTAGAATGCGTCGATTCCACCATAAAGCCCAGGAATATCTGGATAGGGGGTAAGGGATGCAAAATCTTCCCGCGGGCGATCATGAAACACGGTTGACACTGGATCCGCCGCGACGCTGGGTGGAACTCGGGCGCGATTACTTGTCGTTAACGAAACCGGGAATCGTGGTGTGGTTGATGATTACGGCGTTTTGCGCCATGGTCGTGGCCGACCATGGGCTGCCACCGATGGCTAAAAGTGTGGCAACGCTGGTGGGCCTTGCCATCTCGGCCGGCGGCGCCCATGCGGTGAACATGTGGTACGACAGGGATATCGATCAGATTATGGATCGCACTAAGAACCGGCCGGTAGCAGCCGGTCGGATCCCTGCTCGTCGTGCTCTGGTACTTGGGATTGCGGCGGGTTGCGGTGCGTTTATGATCCAGGCCACCCTGGTGAACTGGTTGACGGCATGGAGTTGTCTAGGTGGCTATCTGGTGTACGTTTTCGTCTATACGGTTTGGTTAAAGCGGCGATCTCCGCAAAATATCGTGATCGGTGGGGCAGCAGGAGCCTTTCCACCGATTGTCGGATGGGCAGCGATCACGGACCACGTGGGCTTAGTGGCGGGACTCATGTTCCTGTTAGTGTTTTTGTGGACTCCTCCACATTTTTGGTCGTTAGCCCTCTACAAGCAAAGTGACTATCGGCGGGCTAAGATTCCGATGATGCCGATTGTTAACGGATATCGGACCACGACGATCCAGACCTTGGTGTACACCGGACTGACCGTCGTCACATCACTCGCTTTATATTGGGTTGCCAGGTTGTCTTGGATGTATCTGGTGATAGCGCTCGGGATGGGGGCCACATTCCTGGTGTACCAAGTGCGTTTACTTAGCACCGCGGATAAGACCGGAGATTGGGCCAAGCGCAACTTTAAATTCTCCCTGCTCTATATTGTGGTGCTGTTTGCGGCAATGGTCGTCTAGTCTTCAGTGAACGCTCTCTACGGTTGTCGTATAAGGCCCTGACTGCAAAACGGAATCAGGGCCTTTTTTTCCTATTGTTGTCCCTTTACTCGTTCACCACGCGAACCCACTTGCCCTTGGTCTTAGACGGGTCCTCCAGTTCTTCTAAGCTCATCTGACTAGGCTCGGGAAGTAGTAAGGTTAGGAGCACGCCGATAATGGCAAACCCGAAGGTGATTAAGAGGGTGCCACGTAGGCCCAAGGCCGCGTTTAAGAGGGGGAATACAAACACCCCGACAAATGCCCCTAGCTTAGCCACGCCCGCCGAGATTCCGTGTCCGGTAGCGCGGACACTGGTCGGATACACTTCGGCCGATATGACGAAGGTTGTCGTGTTGGGCCCGAACTCCGCGAAAAAATAACTGAATCCAAAGATAAGGAGGAAGGGGATAACATCTTTGGTGAGACCCGGTACGATCCCGATGACCCCAAACGCTGAACCCATGAGAAGGAATCCCATCCATTGCAGCTTTTTGTGTCCAATCTTATCAATTGTAAAAAATGCGAGGATATAACCCGGGACGGCCGCCACCGCAAAGATAATCAGGGACCACGCGATGGTGGCGGTCGCGGTCGCGTGCGGCGCCACCGCTTTGAGCACCAAGGGAAGCGAGATCGAGTTCCCGTAGTAGGCATAATCGAATACGGCCCAACTGCCTGCGGTACCCAGTAAAAGGACCCAGTACCGCGATTGGGAGAGCATGGATCCGAGTGTCAATCGTTTGACGGGCTCAGCGTCTGTGGCACTAGCGGTCAGCCCGCCCGAGAACTGGGATAATTTGATTTGCGCTTCGGCGCTTTGACCTTTGACTTGAGCCAAATAGCGAGGCGATTCCGGCATCTTGCGACGCAATATAATGACGGCCAAGGCGGGAATAGCGCCGAGGCCGAGCATGAGACGCCACGCAACGTGCGGGTTGATTCCTGATGCTAGCAAGGTCAGGGCCACGATAGGACCGGCGATAAGGCCCAGGGCTTGCATGGAAAAGACCAAGCTCACCAATTTGCCGCGGTCTTTCGTGTTCGCATATTCGCTCATGAGGACCGCGGAGACGGGATAGTCGCCGCCAATTCCGAGGCCCATAATGAACCGAAAGGCAAGCAGCCACAGGATGCTCGGGGCGAAAGCGGACGCAATGGCTCCGGCTGCCATGAGGGCCGCTTCGAGGCCGTAGATTTTCTTGCGACCGAAGAGGTCCGCCAATCGCCCGAATAACAGGGCCCCCAAAAAGGCTGCTAGGAGGGCGGTAGAGCCTAAAAAGCCGACCATCACACTAGAGGGATGCCACTCTGCTTTGATTAACACCAAGGCTGCACCGATGATAAAGAGATCATAGGCGTCGGTAAAAAAACCCATTCCTGCCGTCAAAACGGCACGAAGGTGAAAAAGTCCGAGCGGCGCTTCGTTTAAGCTTTGAGTAACCGTTTTCGTTGTCATAAGAGCCTCCTTATCATTGCCCATCACGATAGTAGGCGATAGTACCTCATGGGTAGTATGCGAGGGAGGCCTTGGGATCATGCGACGAATTCATAAAGGTCAGAGGAATAGTCCGTGAAGGGTTTCATCATTTGCCAGACTGCCCAATCCTGTCCTTGGGAACAATAAAAAACCCGCACTGGCTGATCGCCATGCGGATCCTAATGGTGGGCACGACAGGTATCGGACCTGTGACCTCTTGCGTGTGAAGCAAGCGCTCTACCACTGAGCTACGCGCCCAAATATTTGTCACGTGCGGTAATTCTTTTGGTTGGTGGGCCCAGAAGGATTCGAACCTCCGACCAACCGGTTATGAGCCGGCAGCTCTACCGCTGAGCTATGGGCCCAAAAAAATGGCTCCTCGAGTAGGACTCGAACCTACAACCACCCGGTTAACAGCCGGGTGCTCTACCATTGAGCTATCGAGGAGTGTTCCGACAAATGACATGGTAACAGGAGAGTGCATTGACGTCAAGTGCCTGGCATGCGTTTTTGCGGTTCGGCCAGTTCTACCAACTTTTCGCGGGGGAGGTAGGAAATTGGCAAAAGGCGTCGAATTGATCAGAGGAGAAACCTCAGGGAGGATTACCGTGGCTGGAAATATTAAGGTCATTACAGGGGAAATGTTTTCCGGTAAGTCTAAAGAGTTGTCGCGGCTTATCGAACGGGCTCTCATTGCCGATTTGACCGTAGATGTCTTTTATCCCATTTTCTCGTCTAGAGATAGCTCAAGGGACATCGAAAATCGGGTTGCGGAATTGACCGGGCAACTGGTCGTCATGGGAGTAACCGAAGGTCGGGCCGGCGAGATCCTCCAGTTAATGAATCCTGAAGCGGATGTGATTGCTGTCGATGAAGCACAATTCTTTAGCCCAGACTTAGTCGATGTGGTGAAGCACCTCCGGCATCAAGGGAAACGGGTTTTAATCGCGGGTTTAGACATGGATTACCAAGAGCATCCGTTTGGCTGCATGGGGGCGCTTATGTGTTTGGCCGACGACGTTATGAAGGTTCACGCGGTATGTACGTCTTGTAAAAAATCTGATGCGTTTATTTCATACCGCTTGACCGGCGAAGCGGATCAAGTGGTCGTGGGTGAACGTAATTATACCGCCCTCTGTGTGGAATGCTATGATCGCATCATGCGGATCAAACAGGAGAGGACGACCGATTACCAGACCGCTTGAACAGCGATTACGAGTTTTGGGCGATCTTTGTGCCCCCTACGCTAGAATTGCCGATGTTGGGGCAGGGCAAGGACGCCTTAGTCGACGGCTCGCAGAGAAGGGCGCGGTCGTCTATGCGACCGAGCGCACGCCGCGGGGCGTTACCGCATTACAACGGTACTTGGCTCACACCCCGATTACCGTCTTGGAGGGGGATGGGCTCGGACCCTTGGTGGGACACGTTCCGTTTGACGCGGTGGTGATGGCGGGTATGGGGAGTGTCGTCATCCAACATATATTGGACCAACGGACACAATTGGGCTATCGGCCTCGATTCGTGATCCAAGTGGTGCAAGGTATGATTGCCGTACATCGTTATTTATGGAACAGAAGGGCATTGGTGCATAGTGCGCAGTTCGTCCAAGAACGCGGAAGAATTTATGCGACCTGGGTCGTAACCTTTCCACCCTCCGATGAACCCGTGGGGGATTGGAGCAGTCGCGGCCTGCTCCATGAGTTCGCGGGCGACCCCCTCTGGTCCGAAGTGTGTGGGCACGAGACCCAGATTCGCCAAACTCGACTGGCTCGGTCACTGCCTGAATCCGAACGGATGAGGATTCAAGAGGAACTGCAATATTGGCAAGGACAATGGGAGTTGGCGACGCTAGACAGATCGTAAACGTTCCGGTATTTTGAGGACACGACAAGGAGCGGGAGCGTATCGGCTAGACATGGAACAGCAAATGGAAGAAATCAAAGTCTATACCGATGGGGCGTGTAGCAATAATCAGGCGCCGGGTGGCCAACCCGGGGGCTGGGGTTGTGTTTTCGTCAATGGCGAATCTTTTTCCGGCGCGGATCTACTGACGACGAATAATCGGATGGAAATGACCGCCGTGATTGAGGCCCTGAGCCACACCGAAAGAGGCGCTGCGGTCGCTGTTTTTAGTGATTCCGCGTACGTCATTAATGCCTTTGTGCAAAATTGGTTCAAGGGATGGGAATCTCGGGGATGGAAAAATGCCAAGGGTCAGCCGGTGGAGAATCAGGACTTGTGGCGCCGTATGCGGACATTGGTCATGGAACGCCGGGTGCGCTGGGTGAAAGTAAAGGGCCATGCGGGTGACGTATATAATGAAATGGCGGATCGGCTTGCTGTCAATGCCATGCATGCGTTGATGGCAAAACATGCACGGCGATGAGAAAAGTGGTTGTTGACGTCGGTGCCGATTGGGGCGATAATAATAGTCCGATGTGCGAGCTAGCTAGACGATCGCGGGCATAGTGCCGCAAGGCCGTGTCTGAGGAAAGTCCGAGCTGCATAGAGCAGAGTGCTGGATAACGTCCAGTGGGGGAAACCCTAAGGAAAGTGCCACAGAAAACAAACCGCCTCGGATATTCCGGGGTAAGGATGAAACGGTGCGGTAAGAGCGCACCAGGGCTCAGGTGACTGATGCTCTTGGTAAACCCCACTCGCAGCAAGACCTAATAGGGGGAGGATGAGGCTGCTCGCCGACTTCCCGGGTTGGTCGCTTGAGGCCTTGGGTAACTAGGGTCCCAGATAAATGATCGTTCACGACAGAACTCGGCTTATCGGCTAACTCGCATCGCAGAAGCTATCCTATACAGGATGGCTTCTTTTGATCTCCACGAGTTGATGGTGTTGCCACTCGAGAGCATGAGGAACTCCACCGAAATTAGACCACAGGAGGCGTGCGACACGAACGGCTTTTTGGGGATCGCCGGTTGTGAAGAACTCAATGTGACCGCGTCCGTGAGAGTTTAAGGGACCGCATGCCTGGGGAAGAAATCGTGCGGTCGCAAGTCCTGGATCGACAATGTGGACACTGCCGCCGATTATGGTGGAGAATAAGCGTTGCATGTGGGGGAAGTGGGTGCAGCCGAGAAGCACGACGTCCGCATTATATTCCAACATCGGGGTGGCGCATTGACGAATGTGGGCGGCAACTTCAGGGCCTTGGGTTTGCCCGGATTCCGCCATGGTAACGAGTACCGAGCAGGGAACTGAGACCACTTTGACCGTGGGACGGTACGATTGGAGGACTCGCGGATAGATGCCTGAACGGTACGTCGCCTCCGTAGAGAGGACGCCAATGACGTCCGTTTTAGTGTACCGCAGGGCATCGCGACTGCCCGGCTCGATGACCCCGATTATGGGAACCGGGACGCGGTTTTGCGCCAACGGTAAGCCAGCGGCTGTCGCGGTATTGCAGGCGACAACAATGGCTTTCACATTCTTGGTCATAAAGAAATCCAAAAAAGCCCAGAGAAAATCTCGGACCTGATTCAAGGACTTGGTGCCATAAGGGAAATGGATGGAATCCGCAGCGTAGAGGTAATTTTCGCCGGGAAAGAGGTCCCACGCGTGCTTAAGCACGGTGAGACCTCCTTCTCCGGAGTCAAATAAGGCGATAGGGCGTGGATCAGGATTGGGCGGCATAGACACTCCTACCTTTTGTAACCATTGGACCGGCCTGGACAGTCACTCCATGCGGTCATGCACGCTTACACTGTATGCCCTTATAGCGCTTCGGTTACTCGCTCTAACGCGCCACGTGGGTGTACCATTCGTCGAGGTCAACCAGGCCGTTAATTCCCGCGACCCTTCCTTGATTACTATATTGCCACGCCGTCCAACGGTTCCAACCACCCACCGTTGGAGGAGCGCCATTGGCGTTGTAGTAGGCAATCCAGAGGGGCCGATGACTCAGCCGGGTAGTGTTTTGTAAGGCGGTCAGGATGAAGTTGGAGTCGGAATATAACATGGCAATCTGGGCTGGGTTACGCACCGCGGCATCCACATCGGCGAGCCAGTGTTCGACCCACAACAACAACTGCTGGGGATTCAATGCGTTGCTGGTTGATAGCGCTAGAGCTGGCGGCAGGTCGTAGCCCTGAATACCTCCGGAGTGATCCACCACATCAAGGAAAAACGCCGCTTGATGTTGGGCATCGCTGATGATGCCGGCATCGGTGGAACCACCACCGGGTTCGGCGTTATGATAGGCCCCAATGGTTAGCCCGGCATTTCGAGCCTCTTGCCAGTTGGTGGCAAACGTACTGTCATGAAGATTGGACCCACTGCTGGCGCGAATATACGCGAATGATTTCTTGGCACTTGCTACTTGGACCCAGTCGATACATCCTTGAAAGTCGCTTACGTCTATCCCAAACGCATTATAAGCATCGCCGTGTTGCAAATTGTGTCGCCTCCTTATTAAACGGTCTCACACCGTATCATATGGGATATATTGGGAAAGGTGCGGGGTGGCGATTAACACGGCAGACGACAAACCGGTTAGAGTATGATTAAGGGGTAGTACCCGATTTTATACGCAACAGGAGGGCGGTTCTTGATGGAAAATACAGCATTGATGGTGATGGATGTCCAAAACGGGATTGTCGAACGCTTTGCGACTCCAGATGCTCTACAACCCTTGCAAATGGCGGTACATAGTGCACGTGCTCATAAGATTCCCGTGATTTACGTGCGGGTGGCGTTTCGCCTCGGATATCCCGACGTGAGTCCTCATAACCAATCGTTTTCCGCCATCAAAGAGCGTGGTGGAATGATCGAAACCGATCCGGCGACACAAGTGTGGGAGGGCGTGAAGCCACTGCCTCATGAGGTGGTTGTGGTGAAGCGGCGGGTGAGTGCATTTGCGGGTAGTGGGCTCGATGTCGTGCTCCGCTCCCAAGCGATCGACCATTTGGTGCTCTCCGGGATTGCCACGAGTGGGGTGGTGCTGTCTACGTTACGTGAAGCGGCAGACCAGGACTACCATTTGACGGTTCTTTCCGATGCCTGCTTGGACAACGATCCCGAGGTACATCGAGTGCTGACGGAGAAGGTATTTCCCCGCCAAGCTGAGGTTTTAACGGTGGGCGAGTGGACCGCACGATTCAATTAAGGGTAGGGCGGCGACCCAAGGATGCGACGCTTGGCTCGCCGCTTTTTTGTGCGGCAGACAATCGGTCTAAGAAAGCAGGTGCGGCATGCTGAGACGTATTTGGGAGCCGCTCTTTATGGGGCGCCAACTTCTTTTGTGGCTCATTTTGGGATCCGGTACGGGTGCTCTGGTTGGCGTCGTGGTGACCTATTTTCTTAAGTTATTATTTTGGTCGATTCATCTCACCGCGCAGTGGCCGCTTTGGAGTATCGTGCTCGCATTGCCGATGGGTGGGCTCGTGACTGGTCTCTTAATCTACTATGGGGCTCCCGACGCGGCCGGACATGGTACCGAAGCTGTGATTCGAGCGGTGCACCGGGAATCCGGAAAAATCAATTGGAAAGTGGCGCCAGTCAAGGCACTGGCCACGATTACCACGATTGCGGTGGGAGGCTCGGCCGGGAAGGAAGGCCCGTCGGCCCAGATTGGGGCGGCCGTGGCGTCGGCGTTAGCTGATCTCTTACGATTCTCCGCGGAACAACGACGTCGCATCGTCATTTGTGGAATTGGTGCCGGGTTTGCCGCAGTATTTGGAACGCCTGTGGCTGGGGCGATTCTTGGTATTGAAGTATTGGCGATCGGGAATTTGTGGTATGAAATGTTGTTGCCTTCGTTTGTGTCATCCGTCATGGCCTTCGAAGTGGCGCATCAATTAGGACTCACCTGGAACTATCCATTCCGGGGGTCGGCCTTACCGTTGTCGCTTGGAATCATCGGCAAACTGGTGCTGTTTGGCATTGCTGCCGGGTTGGTAGCCTATGTTTTGGTGTTAATGATGGAGGGACTTCATCGCCAGGTCGTGCGAATCCGGGCCCGGTGGCACTGGTGGCCCCCACTGTTTCCCTTTGTCGCTGGTATCATGTTAGCGATCTTAATGCTTATAGTGGGACGAGAATATGGGGGATTGTCGTTGCACCTATTTTCGTCAGCACTCTCAGGCCATACCGTAGCATCATGGGCATTCTTATGGAAAATGGTGTTTGTGGCGATAACCTTAGGACTGGGGATGAGTGGCGGAATCATCACCCCGCTCTTTGTCATTGGAAGTACACTCGGGGTGGTATTGGCGGGATTCTTAGGGATCCCGTTGGGAGATGGTGCTGCGTTGGGGATGATTGCAGTCACGGCATCGGGTGCCAATGCCCCAATTGCGGCGATCGTTATGGGGATGGAGATTTTCGGCAGGATGCTGGCGCCAGAATTTCTGATCACGGCAATTCCGGCATTCGTCATGATCGGTAATCATAGCGTATATCCGAGTCAAAAGGTCATGATGGTAAAGTCACCGTGGGTTCCCCTGCCGCTCGGGATCTCATTGGAAGACGCACCCCAAACAGCACTGGGGGCTCCTTGGGCGCGTAACCCCGTTGTCGATCATGATCAGGATTCCACAATCTAATCCTTGAGGGGTCAAATGTTTCGAGTTCTCTTGGGAAAGGTGTACCATTGAGCTGATCCGGTTGATGGGAATGCCATCCGATCCCTGATAGGTCAGTTTGGATGGGATATGACCCGCATTGATTACGGTGAGAGGGGTTCGGGAGCATGCAAGCACCAGGGGCACCGGGGATAGGGACTCATTGGAGCCCAGCCAATAAGGATGGCGTGGGAACCGCGATAGAGGATGTCTCTCGGGTCTGGTTTACAGTCGGCCAGGGTATTATCAATGAAGTGTATTTTCCCCGCATGGATATTGCCATGCTGAAGGATGCCCAATGTCTGGTTCGTCATAGCGACGGGAGGTTTTGGGAGGAAAAACGCGACCTCGATCACACCATCGACTATCTAGATGACAAAGCTCCGGTCTTTCGGATGACGAGCCGCGAGCGTCGCGGCGCTTTTGTGATTGCCAAAGAGATCGTGACCTCGACCACGAGTGACGTCTTGATAGTCCGCATCGGCATGCAAGTGTTGGATGGAAATCCAGAGCATTATCGACTGTATTGGATGGTGGCCCCCCATATTGCCAATCAGAGTAGTCACCAGAATGCGCAGTTGGGGATGATTCGGGGCCAAATCTCGATGGAGGCGTGGTATGACAACTTGTCGCTGTGTGTGGCAACTTCCGTACCGCTGAAGTCGGCTAGTGTCGGGTACAGTGGGATCTCGGATGGGTGGACCATGCTAAACAATCCAGGGGATCTTATAGAGTATGATCAGGCGTTGGACGGCCATGTGGTGCTCACAGGGGAGCTTGACTGGCAAAATACATCCGAGCAAACGATTGCTATGGGATTTGGTCGGACCCGTCGTGAAGCCCGATTCAAAACTAATTTGACGCTTTTAGAATCTTACGATGGGATGAAACAGCAATACATAGCGGGATGGCATACATATTTTGAGGGTCTTAAGATGCTGCCTGATGGCCACCCGTGGAGCTCCATGCAACGTATTTCGGCAATGGTTCTCAAGACTCATCACGGCAAGCTTTTTCCCGGAGGTATCATTGCATCACTCACGGTGCCTTGGGGCCCCGTGGCGTCTGATGAACACATCGGGGGGTACCATTTAGTGTGGCCGCGGGACATGGTAGAAACGTCGTTAGCGTTGATGGCACTAGGCGATTACGAAGGAGCCCGCCAATCCCTGAAGTATCTGATGGCGACGCAGCACGAAGATGGTTGCTGGAGCCAAAACTTTTGGGTCGACGGAACGCCCTTCTGGAAAGGTTCGCAACTGGACGAAACGGCATTTCCGATCCATCTGGCGTGGCGCCTCGAGACGGAGGGGCATGTGGCACCGGACGACTCGGTGTACGCCATGGTTAAACGCGCCTTGGGATATCTAGTGGCACAAGGCCCTGTAACCGGACAGGATCGTTGGGAGGAAGACAGCGGCTATTCGCCCTCAAGCCTGGCGGCGATGATCGCGGCGTTAGTGTTGGGGGCCGAACTAGCCCGGAATCATCAGGACATGGGGGTGGCCGACTATGTGCTGATAGTCGCCGATTATTGGCAGCACTATCTGGATTCTTGGACGTTCACGCATCATGGCACGGCGGTACCCGGTTTTACCGAGTACTATGAACGTATTCACCCGGACACCGCCGTAGCCGTCGATGGAAAAGTCCATAATGGATATGTGCCGATTAAGAATCGGACACACCTCGATTGGTTTGACGAACGGGCTGTGATTGATGGAGGATTTCTAGAGCTTGTGCGATACGGAATCAAGAGCGCGCGGGATCCCCATATGGTGTCATCGGTGGCGGCCTACGATGCGGCCTTGAAGATTGAGGGACCCTTTGGTCCCTTATGGCATCGGTATAACGGGGATGGATATGGCGAGGGACCCCACGGGGAACCGTATCAGGGATCGGGTATCGGCCGCGCTTGGCCTCTCTTATCGGGAGAGCGGGGCCACTATGCGCTGGCTCTCGGCGAGGACGTGACGCCGTATCTTCAGGTCATGGCCAAAAGTGCTACTGCGGGCGGCATGATTCCCGAGCAAGTCTGGGACTGCCCGGATCTCCCCGAGGCAGGGCTTCAATTCGGACGGCCGACCGGCTCGGCGGCTCCCTTGGTATGGGCTCACAGTGAGTTTATCAAGCTAGTTCGTGCGTCCGAAGATGGGATCGGATTCGAAACCTATGGCCCTTTACAGCAGCGATACCTCAGGGGACAAGAACCGTACCGCGGAATTCTGATCTGGCGCTTTAACCATCGTCGGCGGCAGTGGCAAGACGGAGATCGCGTGGTACGCATCGTCGTAGATGCGCCAGCGCGAATCGTGTGGACCACCGATGGATGGGCCACGCAACGAGAAGGGGAGGCGGCATCCAACGATCTTGGCGGATTCTTTGTGGACGTTGCGATTGACAACAGTGATGCCATCGAGTTCACCTTTTATTGGATGGACGCAGCGCATTGGGAAGGAGTCAATTTCGGGATTACCCGGGAGTCACAATGAGGAGCACACTGGACAGTAAGATGACACCAATTACCAGGGGGCGAAATACGGCGGGCCGGATCAGGCGATGCAAGGCCTTGCCCGCCCACGCACCCAGGATGATGGCGGGGATGGACGGAAGTGACCACACCAATGGTTGCCATCCGAGCAGGTGATGGGCCCAAAATAAACCAAATTTGGCACCGGTCATAATCACATAGAGCAAGGCTAGACTCCCAATAAACCCTTCGGGGCTTACTTCTGGGCTGAGGACGAACAGGGAAAGGAGCGTGCCGCCGATGTTCGATAAAGCGCTGACCACTCCGGCCAAAAGACCAATTGGGCTGCTCAACCAGGTGGCTAAGCCCGAGATGCGACGACCACTTACTCGTTGATAGACCTCATAACTGACAAAAGCTAGTGCAATGGCTGCAATTAACCAATCTAATCCACGTCCTGAAACGACTACCAAAAAGTGGACGCCTATCGCAATCCCGACGAGGACCCAGGGGATGGTCCATAGGGCACGGGGCACCTTCCAATGGGTTCGATAATTGAATAGGGTCATCAGCGCGTTCACTAAGAACATAGGCGTACTATAAGATACGACTTGGCGGGCTGGAAACCATAATGCCAGCAATGGCATCACTAAAAGTCCGCCCCCGACGCCGATGGCATTGGTGGTGACCGAGGCGAGGAATCCGGCGATCGTTAAGGCCATCATCCACATCATCGCCATAGCCCACCTCCAGTTTCAACGTCTGATTCACTGTAGCACATTCAGTGCGAGTACGACGCGAAAAGAATCGCAGATCCCCCGGATACGCATAGAATGTAGGGGACCTGCGATAGGCCAATGGTTTAGGAAGCGGTCGGGTCTCGATTAAAGAAAGAAATCTGGGACCCACCAACGTAAGTGACACACGCAGTCATTTTGGCAGCGTTGACAAGCGGAGCAAATGTCCTCGACGCATAGTGGGCTTGAACAATCCAGACATTGTGCGGTGGCACCTTGCCCACACGCACACATTGGCTCTGCGTTCATAACTCGCCTCCCCGTAAGATGTTGGGAGGTAGCATGCCATTTCTTTAAGCCTATTATGCAAAATGTGGGATTTTAATTTATAACATGGATCGTAGCAGCGATGGGTCCATATTGCCTCCGCTAAGGACGGCTGCGATGCGCTGACTTCCAAAGAGATGATCCCTATTTCCCATGACCGCTGCGACCGTTGCAGCACCCGAGGGCTCCACCAGTAATTTATGGCGGAATAATAGCCAGCGCATCGCGTCCATGATAGCCTCATCAGAGACCGTGACCAAACGATCGACCAAGGCTTCCACAATGGGGTACGTGAGATGCCCGAGGCTTAACGTTTTGATCCCGTCGGCAATGGTATCGGTCTCATCCAAGACGATGCGGCGGCCTTCGGTCCGCGACCTAAACGCTTTCGGCGCGCCGAGGGCTTCGACGCCTACGACTCGGACATCAGGATTGACCGCTTTAATTGCGGTGGCAATCCCAGAAATTAATCCACCGCCCCCAATCGGCACCAAGACCACATCGACTTCCGGCCATTCCGTGAGGATCTCGAGGCCGATTGTACCTTGACCAGACATCACATAGTCATCGTCATATGGCGGCACAAAAATGAAGCCGTCTTCCTCCGCAATCGCCTTGGCTCGATCGAGACGTGCCTGGCTGGTGGTCCCACAACACTCAACCGTGGCGCCATAACCGGTAATGGCTTCGGTCTTGGCTTTTGGAGCGGTCTCTGGGACGACGATTCGAGCTGCCAAGCCAAAGTGCCGGGCAGCCCACGCTACGGCTTGCCCGTGATTACCCGACGAGGCGGTGACCACCCCAAGGAGAGGTTTCCCGGTTCGGTGAGATTGTTCCACTAAACTGGCGACTTTGTTGTAGGCACCACGAATTTTGAAGGATCCGGTGACTTGCAGATTTTCTGGTTTCAGTCGCAACTCCGTTCCTTGGGGTAGAGGTCCGCTGCGGGTGGTTCGCAAGGGAGTGTTGTGAATCACCCCTTGTAAGCGAGATTGGGCCTCTTTGATGGTATCCAGGTTCGGGGCCGGAGTCATGACAAGGTCCACCAGATCGGATCGCTCTTAGTGGGCGGTGCCGATAAAATGTCTTCGATGCGGTGTTTTTGCCGTCGGGCTTTTTTGGCCAGTCCGACTGAGAATGCCCGGGTGTCGTATTCAATCGCCTTGGGACGATAGTGCTCTTTGACCTCCGATAAAAAGGCGACAATATCCTTGCCGGCTTCTTGCCACTCATCTTCTGAGAGTAACGACACATAGCGTCCGCGCCACATGCTGAGGCGGACGGTGATTTTCTTTAACCAGACCACTGTCTGGGACCGTTCACCGAGCCCATGACGCTCCATGAATGTGGTCAGGGCTTGCGTATCGTGATCTTTCGCACCCCAGATGACCATGTCCAAAAAAATGCTACTGGCGGCCGAAGATATCGGGGGTTTGTTGTCGTGAATGTATTCCATCATCGTGTCTCCTCTAAACAGTGATTGCTTGCTCGATCCTCATGGGGGGACCCTGCCCATGGCTCACTCTAAGTACGTTGTCCTATCCAACGGCTATTGTATCATCTTACGGAGTGCCCGATTTGAGTTGGATTTTGGGTTGGGCGATGACTCGGGAATAGGCTGGGACACTTTCGGTCAACCATACGTTACCCCCAATCACACTGCCTTCGCCCACCACCGTATTTCCGCCTAAAATCGTCGCACCGGAATACACCACCACACGGTCACCAATCGTGGGATGCCGCTTTTGCCCTCGAATGATGCGGCCCTCTTCGTCACGGGGAAAGTTCAAAGCACCTAAGGTCACCCCTTGGTATAGGGTGACTTCTTTTCCCACTTCCGTGGTTTCCCCGATGACGACTCCGGTTCCATGGTCGATGAAAAAACTCGATCCTATGCGAGCTCCGGGGTGGATATCAATGCCGGTTGCGCTGTGGGCAATTTCCGTCATTAACCTCGGTAACAACGGGACGTCATATTCCCATAGGCGATGGGCCAGCCGGTACACCATGATCGCGTAGAGTCCGGGGTAACTGGATATGATTTCGGAGCGGTCTCGCGCCGCGGGATCCCCATTAAATGCCGCATCTAGATCTAACGTAAGTCCCTGGAGAATCGCGGGAAGATCGGCCACGAATCCTAATGACGTCTCAAACGCTTCGGACAACCGTGGGCATTCGGTGCCGCCACCGTCACAACTATGGGGGCTCGCGCGATGAATTTGATGTGCCAGATCCCATGTCACCACACCCAAAAGCTCTAAGCGGGCGTTGCGGCGCGACCCTTCGACGGCATCGGACCAGGCATGCTGCATGGGAAACAGCAGGCATTCGAGACGCTCGATTAAGCGCACCGTGGCTCTACGGGTCACCGCCGAAAACCCATTGCCATCGTGTATCGGATAGGGGTCATATTGGCTTAATTCTCCGATAATCTGTCCGAGACTATTCATGTCGAAGGTGCTCATAGGAATCCTTTCTGGGGGCATCGTTATCGGTTGTCTCCCCGAAATGCTAGCGCATCCTTTTCACCCACGTAATTCCACAGGAGCGCGAGGGTCTCGGCTCCTCGGTAAAAATTGTTGAGATGAAAGTGCTCATTCGGGGCATGGAAATTTTCATCGGGTAGAGCAAATCCCAAGAGCAGGGTGGGCATGTTGAGCACTTCCTGAAAGGTGACCACGACGGGAATCGATCCCCCCATGCGAATATAGGCGGCTTTTTGGTGGTAAATGTCTTCAATGGCTTGTTCGGCCGCAAGGACGGAGGGATGGTTGAGTGGGGTTTTGGTACCCGGGTCGCCCTCACCACGCTCAATGTGGAGGCGTACTCCGGTGGGGCAGTGCGCTTTGAGATGCGCTTCTACCATATCGAGCACGTGGTGCGGGTCCTGATTCGGAACCAGGCGACAGGTGATTTTGGCGTGCGCTTCGGCAGGCACGATGGTTTTTCGCCCTTCACCAATGAATCCCGACCACATCCCGTTGACCTCCACGGTGGGTTGAGCCCAGATGCGTTCTAATGGGGTGAAATGCGGGTCACCAAATAGCATGGGACTACCGGTGGAGGCTAAGAATGCCTCGCTATCGAACGGCAGGGCTTGGAAGGCCTGTTGTTCTTTCTCTGTCAATCGTTCGACCCCATCATAAAACCCCTTAATGTTGACCGTTCCGTCGGCGTTATGGAGAGAGGCGATTAACCCGGCTAAGGCATGTGCGGGATTCATGACGGTTCCGCCATAGACCCCAGAATGCAAATCTTGAAAGGGGCCGGTGAGGGAAACCTCTATGGCCGCCAAACCTCTGAGGCCATAGCAGATCGCCGGGACTTCGGCGGCAAACATAGGCGTATCGGAGATCACCGCAAAGTCGGCGCGTAAATCTTCTTGGTGGCTTTTGATGTAGTCGGACAGATGAAGGCTGCCGATTTCTTCTTCCCCTTCGAAGAGAACTTTCACATTGACCGGCAGGGATCCGGACGTCTTCAACCAAGCCTCTAAGGCTACCAGTTGCATGTACACCTGACCCTTGTCGTCACTTGATCCTCGGGCATAAAGAATGTCATCGATGACGGTGGGCTCGAACGGGGGATGTACCCATTTTTCGAGAGGGTCGACCGGTTGCACGTCATAGTGGCCATATATTAATACGGTGGGGCGATTCGGGTCCACAATAAGAGATCCCACTACGACGGGATGACCGGGCGTTTCATCTAAGTGAGCATTCGGCATACCCGCCCGAATTAGACGGTCTCGAAGCCATTGAGCTGCGGTCCTTACGTCCTTTTGGTGTTGGGTTAAGGAAGAGATACTCGCAATGGAGAGGAATTCGGTCAGATCGGTCAGATATTGATCATGATGGGATCGTAAATATTGGAGAGCCAGTTCGTGGGCCATGAAAAATCCTCCATCCTCGGGATGCGTGATCGCTTGATTCAAGCTCTGCAAAAACTGTACTCGTTTAGCATGGTGAGAGCAAGCGGTGTCTAGAAGAGAAAGGATCCGACCGCCAGCACGACGAACACTCCAACGATGCTCCATAGCCAACGTTGTCGACCCCGAAGAATGGCTAAAGGGCCCATCAAGTGGATGTCACGCGCCACCACAATCAGCATCGCAAGACTCACAGGCATCCACAAGGCACCGAGGGCCTGAGCCCAGAGCGCGATGGAACCCACCGCCAGGTGGGGCCAAAGCACCACTCCGGCGGTGATGGTGAGCGTCAACATATGGATCCAGCGAGACCGTCCGCCGGTGGGGGTGACGGCTTTGGGGGGAGGGGTGCCATGAAGCACTTCACTTAACATCCACGCTGAGGATAGGGAGATAGTGCAGGCAGCGAGAAACCCGGCGTCAAAAATTCCTAAAGCGAAGAGCTGGCTGACAGTGGGGCCTGCGGCGTGGGCTAACCAGGTCAAGGGATTTTGCAAGGGATTGCCCGAGGTGAGGGTGAGTGCACCGATCATCATAACGATGATAGCCATGGACACCTGGGCTAGAATCCCGATCCGAATGTCTTTTCGCCCCAGGTTCAATGAGGTGACACTACCTGACCAGACGGCATTTTGTTGCCAATAGATCATCCACGGTGCAATCGCGTTACCCGCTAGCGACAACAGTAAAAAGAATACCGGGGAGGAGATCCCCTGGCCCATTGCGGTCAACCAAGCGTGGGGGGTCGGATGGATGTAAAAAAGCGCCGGGATAAAAGCAAAATTAAAAATTGCTAAGACCAGCAAGAGTCGCTCGAGCCCAGGATAGTGGCGATATGAGGTGACTCCTAATACTAAGGCCCAGGAGAGAAAGAGTCCGACCCCCCACGGTAAACCGACAAGCTTCAACGCGGCGGTCATCCCGAGGAATTCGGTGACCAGGATGAGCGCGTTCAGCAAGTGCAGGATGGTTCCGTTGACGGTGGCACCCATGCTCCCAAACTTGCTACGCAGTAACTGGCTATAGGGTTTTTGGGTCGCCACGGCCACGCGCAAAGCCAACTCTTGGATGGTATAGGTGATGGGAACCATTCCGATTAGGGCTCCCAGGAACCACAGAAGGTGATGCGCGGCACCGGTCACCAAGTACGACAACATGCCGCCCGCATCATTATCCGCAGCTAACCCTAAAACACCGGGGCCGATGGCTAACACCCACCACATCGTTTTTCGCTTATGCGGGGGGCGGTTGGTTTTGGTGGAATCCAAATACACTATCTATCACGTCCTCTATCGCCGTTGGCGAATCAAGGTCATGATATGTAGCCCTACACCCCGAGGTGAGCCGTATTCCTTGGTTGCGTTAGAGACACAGACGGGATACGATGAGACCAAATGTAAAGGTTGGGGGCAACGGCCGTGAATTCATTGGCATTTGGCTGGGTTGAGATCGCGATTGGGATAGCTGGGATTGTGTTGGGTGGCATGGGAAAAATGTCTCGAGCTTCCGTCATTATCTCCGTTGGTCTTATCATGTTTGGACTGAGCCACATGGTGTCGCATCGCCTCCTCGGGATCTTTAATGACGGAGGCGCTTTAATTGTATTGTTCGGTATTGGGATGTCGATATCGTTGATGCGTCGTCAACGTCGCGGACCCAAGCCGCCTCGCCAGTAATAGTCTCTGCTTGAAGCGCCCGCACCAGGGTCTTTTGGGGCCCTGTCTTAATACCAGCATTGAAGAATTGTCACGCTTTTTGCGTGCGCCAATAGGCACCCCCGTAAGGTTTTTAAATGGGTCCGCCCAAGTCGACATGGCGCGTATTCGTCTCAACGCGAACGATTCCTGAGGCGAGGCCGAGCCATTACGGCTGGCGGCTTGGCTTAGCCTGGCGAGCCCATTTCAAGAGCATCTCCGGAGAGAATCGGGTGGGGCGCCCTTTTTCGATGACCCGTTTACCTGCCACAAACACACAGTCAATGGCCGTGGGTGAGAGTGCATACACCACATGAGCAATATTGGGTGGGCCTGGCAGTAGGGACGGATCGTCAAGGTCTAGGGTTACGGCATCAAACCATTCTCCGACGGCCAAGTTTCCGGATTCGATCCCCAGCGCCTCGCTGCCCACGCGGGTTCCCATGTCAAACACGGTGGCCGCATTAATAATGTGCCCATTGCGATGGGCAACTTTTTGGAGCAGAGCGGCTTGTCTCATGTCGTCGAAGATGCTATGGCGGTCATTGGTGCAGCCCCCGTCGGTCCCTAAGGCGATTGGAATACCGCGTGCGAGCATGGTCACAATCGGAGCGATGCCATCACCGAGAATCATGTTGCTGGACGGATTATGTACCACCGTGGTGCCCGATGCCGTCAAACGACTTAGGTCCTCGTCATCGACCCAGACGGCATGAATGGCTAAAGTTTTCGACGTAAGCGCGCCAAGATCGTCAAGGTAGGCGATGGGGGTTTTGCCGGTTTCCTTCAAGACCGCCGTCCGTTCGTATTCTCCTTCAGCGACGTGGATATGGAGCCGAGTATTCAGTTCACGGGCCGTCTTGACCGCAGCCTGGATCATGGCGGTGGAAGCACCGTGCGGACTGTGCGGTGCCACCTGCACCGTGACCATGGGATTATCACCGAGTGCACCGGCTAGTGCTACGGTATTAGCACGGGCCTCAGAGGGTGTTTCCCGATAGCGGGAGGGAGCTCCTTTCCAGTCGTAAAAAGTACGGGCCAGCGCCAGTCGAATCCCGACTTCGCGCGCCGCTTCCGCGATTGCCATGGCATTTTCGAGGCCCTGATCGTTCAGATAGAAGAAATCGGCAACGGTGGTAATACCGTGGCGCAGCATATCCCAATACGCTAGCATGGCCGACTGATAGATCTCGTCCCGAGAAAGGTTTTGAGATACCGGGTACAAGACGTGGCTTCGCCAGTCCATGAACGTATCATCTTCACCCATTCCGCGCATCAACACCTGAAACCCATGATTATGGCCATTGACCCCTCCGGCTACCAATAATCGCTCGGGCCATTCTTCCACCGCAATCGCGGGATATTGTTGACGCAAAGAGTCGGCGGGTCCCCGGGCACGGATCCGGCCCAGTTCGTCCACGACGAATCCCACTCCCTCGTGCATGGATCCATCGAGGTAGCTCATGGCAGGGACGTAAAGGGTCTTCATGTTCGGGGCACCTCCGAAGCTTCGGTGAGTGCCTGGGTGGTGGCGGCCAGGACCTCGGCCCCTTGTAAAACGTCATCGAACGCGGTCCATTCTTCGGGTGCATGGCTAATGCCTGCGTGACTCGGAACAAAAAGCATGGCAGCCGGCATTACGTGGGATAAGATCCCGGCGTCATGACCCGCCCATGACACGAGGCGGGTGTGGGAGAACCCTAAGTTTTCAGCCGCGTTTTCGATCACGGGCAACCAGGTCGAATGCATATGAGCCGGTGCGACATAGTGGTATCGGGAGACAGACGCGTTGGGCTCGACGGCCTGGGCACGCTCATGGATCCATGTCATTGCGGCGTCGAGCGTTTCTTCGTGGGGGGAGCGGATATCGATACGAAGTCTTGCCTCCCCGGGGATCACGTTGGCGGCGTTGGGGCTGACGTCAATAGCGCCGACATTGCCGACCAGGTCTGGTTTTGCGGCGATAAATTCCTCAAGCGCTAAAATGAACTGGGATGCCGCTAACAGTGCGCTGTGCCGCGCATTTTTTGGCGTGGTGCCGGCATGATTCGCGACGCCGGAGAAGGTGACCAAGAGATGGGCAATGCCGGTAATGTCAGTCACGACCCCGATATCGATGCCGGAATTTTCGAGTCGAGGGCCTTGTTCAATGTGAAGCTCGAGATATCCAAAAAATTGGTCGAGGCTATCGCTTACGGTTTCGAGATCGTTAATAGAATACCCATATTCCTTCATCGCGTCTGCCAGGGTTCGTCCTTTTGCATCATGGGCGGATTGAATATGGTCGATGTCCAAGAAGCCCGCAACCGCTTTGGATCCTAAAAGCCCGGTGCCGAATCGGGGGCCTTCTTCGTCGGTGAAAGCGGCAACCCGTATTGGGCGAATGGGTCGGAGCCCACGATCTCGGAGTCCTTTGACTGTGGCGAGGGCGGCGACCACGCCGAGCCCACCATCATAATTGCCACCCCAGGGTACCGAATCCAAATGCGATCCAATGGCGAGGGCCGGGCCCTGGCCCACATCCCATTGTCCAAAACTGTTACCGGCGGCATCACTCCACACCCGCAGATCGAGGGCTTCTAGCTGGTTGCGAAACCACTGGTGGGCTTGACGTTCATGGGAAGACCATGCCAACCGGTGGTATCCGCCACGTTCTGTGTCGTATCCAATTTCGGCTAACTCTTCTAACGTGCTTCGTAAGTATTGCGCGTCAATAAGTGTCACTAAGGGACTTCCTTTCAGCGTTCGTGTTAGGGATGGGATTTCTCAAATCTGGGAAAACACACCGTCTAAGTTAGTTGTATCATAACACCAATAGAACGATGCGCATCTTGAGGCCTACTCATCGGCGGTTTTTCTCGACATGACAAGGGATTTCTTCTCGGCATGGCGAATCGCCACAAGGACGCTATGATGACCGAAGTTGCCACCGCTAAAGGGGGACGAGTATGTCAGCCGCTACCATGTCAGAAGATGAGAAGGTTTTCAAGGATCCGGTCCATGGATATATCTATGTCCACGATCCGGTGATTTGGGCTTTAATTAACACCAAAGAAGTGCAACGTCTACGCAGGATTCGGCAATTGGGTACCGCGTCGGTGACGTATCCGGGGGGTGATCATACCAGGTTTTCTCACTCCCTTGGGGTCTATGAAGTAATCCGGCAGATTCTCTTGGCTTTCGATCGGAACAACTATGCCTGGCCCCATCATCTGGACCGATTAACCATGGTGAGTGGTTTATTGCACGACGTGGGTCATGCCGCATACTCCCATGCACTGGAACCGGTGATTGGGATGCGCCACGAAAGATGGAGCGAGCGCATCATCTTGGATCCCTCCACCGAAGTCCACCAGGTCTTAGAGCAGGTGTACCCAGGGTTTGCGCAACATGTGGCGGATGTCATTGGTAAGCGGTATCCCAATCCGCTGGTGGTATCTATCGTGAGTGGGCAACTCGATGCCGATCGATTGGATTACTTGATGCGGGATTCGATCTTTACAGGTGTGGACTATGGTACGTTCGATCTCGCGCGGATTATTCGGGTCATGCTTCCGAAAGACGATAAAATTGTGGTAAGAAAATCGGGATTACATACGGTCGAGGCATATTTGTTGGCCCGCTATTTCATGTACTGGCAAGTCTATTTTCACCCCGTGAATCGATCGGCAGAAGTCATTTTACGGATGATCTTAGAACGCGCTAAAGTGATTCACACCACGCTCTTCATGCCCCATCCGGCCCTTCGAAGTCTTCTCGGGGAACAGGCTGAGATAGGCCTAGACGACTACTTGGCGATCGATGATAACGTGTTAATGAATGCATTTAGTGTGTGGTGTCATGCGAGCGATGGGATCTTGAGCGATTTGTGCCGACGCTGGATGGACCGTCATTTGTTTAAGTATCTGGAGTACCCGACCTCGAATTTGCAGGCGGTTCAGGACATTGGACAGGATGTGGCATCGCTCGGCTTCGATCCACATTATTATTGTGTGGTCGACGAAACTGGCACAGTCTATTATGATTATTATGTCGGCGGGGAAGGTACTTCCGGAAAGGAAGGGGCCTTATTCTTGTGGGATGAAGAGCAAGGTCAGTTGATTGAGATGTCTCGACTATCTAAGCCCATCAGTGCTATCGCGCGTGAACGCCAGATGGTTCGACGGGTCTACCTCCCCGAAGAGGTTTTGTCACATCCGATCGTCGGCCCTCGTATCGTACAACGAATTTCGGCACGCGACGTTCGGTTACACTAAGAAAGGTTAACTCTAGTCTCCGTGAAGGTCCAGGATATGTACGGGCGTATTATTTGGTAGTCCTTATTGGACTCTAGAAGGAGACTGCTAGGAACTCCGCTTCGGTTTCCAGCCGGTCCGGGGGTCTAGAAGTGCTCAGCGATTGCGCTCACAGGATATGGTTACCATGGATGCCCAGGGGCTTGAAGCGGGCGGTCCTCATGACCGCCATAGATGTTGTATGATGATTATCACTAGACACTCCCCATTCCAATAGCAGAGGTATTTGGAAGAGGGGCGAAAGGGACGAGACATGCAGGTTGGACTAATTATTCCGGCGGATACGCCGCCTACCGGAGGCAATAGCATTTCAGCGCGGCGGCTGCAAACTGGATTGCAAAACGAAGGGATCTCGAGTGTGGTGGAATTATATCACGAACACTTGACATCGTTTGATGTCTACCACGGCTGGAACGCTAACCGTGTTGGGGTAGCCTTGGTCAAGGCGGGAGTCGATCCCCGCCGCATTGTGTTGACCTGGACCGGGACCGATCTGTGGCAAGATTGGGTCCAGGATTATCGCCCAATTGCCGAGGCCCTGGAACCAGTCGGATCTCAAGTGGTGTTTACGGACGATGCTAGGGACCGGATTCTTCAGGATATGCCGGGTTGGGCAGATCGTATTCACGTGGTACCTCCTTCGGTGGATGAGGATGTGTTCCGGCCCGAACCGGCCTCAAAAGACTTGCCCCATCCATTCGTGTTGTTGGCGGGCGGGGTAAGACCCGTGAAACGTTCGGCATGGGCAGTGGAGTTGGTCGAGGCGGCTCGAAACGCTACCGGGCAAGATATTCATTTAGCCGTTGCCGGACCCGCTCGTCATATTGGGGAATGGGAGATGGTGCGGGCACATGCTAAGACGCGGCCCTGGGTACATCTTTTGGGAGAAGTTCCCAAAGAAGATATGGTAGCCTGGTATAACAGTGCTGACGTGACCTTGAATACCTCCGCTGTAGAAGGGGTATCTAATGCGTTGATGGAGGCATTAGCGTGTGGTGCGCTGGTGCTGTGCAGCAACATCGCGGGAAATCGGTATCTGGTTCAAGATGGCGTCAATGGGTTGTTATTTGAGAGCCAATCCGAATTTGTCGCTCAACTATCCCGGGCGCTGCAGCCTGATGAACGCATGAAGGCGATTCGGGCCACCGCGCGCGAACGTATTTTGGCCCGCCATTCTCTGATGCGAGAAGCCCAAGATTATGTGGAACTCTACCAACAATCTCTCGCCGTAGCGGCTCACGGCTGTCATCGATGAAAGCCATTGGCCTTTTGCGCTACGACGTCGAAGACTATCTGACCCGGGAATCTCACGATGCCCTTGGAAACATTCTTGAGTCTATGCAAGGGGTAGGAATTGCCGGGTCTTATGGCATTGTCGGGAAGAAGGCGCGTGTCCTCGCCGAAGGTGGCTATCGGTCTGCGCTCGATGCCTTGCGCCAAGAGACGGCTCTCGGTTTTCACTCGTGGAGTCACTCGGAGCATCCGACCATCGCGGAAGAGCTCCAGAACCTGTCGTACCAAGACGGCATCCAGGCCTTCGTCGAACGTGAGAAAATTGGAGTAGAGATGGTAGCTGATGCGATTCGACCCCCAATATACTTTACCCAACCCGGTGCCAATTGGGTACCGGCTGCCGTGGAAGCGCTGCCCCTATTGGGCATGGACACATTTTTTAGTGATGCCTGGAATAGCTACGTGGTTCCCTTAGACGAACCGGTATGGTTGGGATCGGTTTTGCATCTCTCGCCCCCGGTGATGACGCCGCGGCCATTTTTATTGAAATTTCCTGATAATATAAGAGACGCTTTAGATATGATCGATGAGGCAGCGGCCCAGTTTTCCGGCGGTAAGATTTTCATGGTCATGGCGCACCCCACGGAACTCGTGTCGACGAAGTTTTGGGATGCCGTGAACTTTGCGCACGGAGCGACGGTGGATGTGCTACGACCGGCACCGGTGCGCAGTCGCACGGAACAAAAACATGCTCGAGACGCGTATCGAGAATATCTCTTGGCGATCTCCCGTCATCCCGATATCGAGTGGCTCAATGTGGTCCAATTGCGAGACCGGGTGATTCCCCGTGGGGAACGCCGGGTTGACCTTGAGCGATGGAAACCACATCTAAGAGATCGCCTGGGACCACTTCGTGTCGATGGGGTATCGTTATCGGCGGCGCAGCAGGTCTTTTTGTTGGCGTGTGCGGTCGATGCTGACCGTACCCCCACGGTCATGGTGCCACAGATACTGCCCCCAGACGATTGGGAGCCGAGTCTTCGGACGGCGACCCCATTTGGGGCGGTATCGGCAGAGGAGATACGTCGCGCCAGTCGGTGGTTGGTGCGTGAAATCCAGGACCACGGACGGTTACCCAGTCGGGTGCCATGGGAGCGCACTGACTGGTCCATTGAAGCCTATGCAGCATATGCCCGGGCTTTGTGGGAAAATCCTCAAAAGGCCGAGGTGGTCGGAAGGCCGTTGGAGTTGGGGTTCTTGCAGTTGATTCAAGAACCCGACCAGCTACACTGGGATTGGCCAATATTTCCTCACGAATTCCGTCCGTTTCAGCTGTGGCAACAGGCACGGTCCATTGCTTGGTCGCTGGCATGGGTAGAGTGGCGATGACAGCATCAGGGCAATCTGCTACAGTGTGATTAGGTAAATTTATCCAATTCGGAAGGTGGATGATGGGTATGCGTGCGGTACAGGTTCGCGAACCGGGAGGAGCCACTGTATTACAATACCAAGAGGTAGTGACCCCAGAACCTGGATGCGGCGAAGTGCTTATCCGGCTTCGAGCAGCGGGCGTAAACCATCGAGATATTTGGGTGAGGCAGGGTGCCTTTGGTGGATTTGCGACTCCGAGAATTTTAGGGAGCGACGGAGCCGGGGAAATTGAAGCGCTTGGAGATGGAGTTGACGGATTTCAAGTCGGGCAACGGGTGGTGTTGAATCCGGGCATGGCGTGCGGTGCCTGCCGTTTTTGTTTGGGTGGGGAGCAACCGAGTTGCGCCAAGTTTCGCATTTTCGATGGGACCTATGCTGAGTACGCAGTGGTACCCCAAACCAATGTGGTACCCATGCCGAGCGGACTTACCTTTGCAGAGGCAGCGTCGGTGGGGGTTCCCTTCATTACCGCCGAGGATTTTTTGCAAAAAGCGGGGGCGGCACCCGGCATGACGCTCTTACTCTGGGCGGCCAATGGGGGTTTAGGGTTAGCCACCTTGCAGTTGGCCAAGCGTCGTGGGATGAGGGTAATTGCCGTGGTGCGGTCGACTTTTAAACAAACCGACCGTCTGCGTCAATTTGGGGCCGATGAAATCATACGCTGGGATGCCGGAGATGACGTCCTATCCGAGGTCATGAGTCTAACCCAGCAACAAGGGGCCGATATGACCGTCGATTCTCTGGGACAAGCCACGTTTGAGCAATCCTTGGAGGCGACACGCAGAGGAGGCGTCGTGGTCTCAGTGGGGTCGACCACTGGCGGTCTCGTGAGCTTCGAACTGGGGCGGCTGTTTCGTCGTCGGCAATCCATATTAGGGGCATATCTTGGGAGCAGTGCGATTTTACCGCGCATCTTGCCGTTGTTTGCTCGAGGAGAACTGGTGCCGGTGATTGATCATACGTTTCCCTTGGAGCAAGCGGACCAGGCTCATGAACACCTGGAGACCTCCAGTGTGTTCGGTAAGATTATTTTGGAACTCTAAAAGGGTATCACCGCGGTATCCCGAAGGCGCCGCGGTAATCCCTATGTATGCTTGTGAATTTACCGACGGCCGGCCATCTGCTGTTCGGCCATTTCGATCATCTTACGTACCATGTGACCTCCGACTGCACCACATTGTCGGGAAGGAATGTCACCCCAATATCCGTCTTCTACGCCTTGCAGACCGAGTTCGCGTGCGACTTCATATTTAAATTGGTCAAGCGCACGGGCGGCACCTTGTACTAAGGCACGGTTGCCTGTGTTGTTACTACGAGCCATGTTTGTCACCTCCATGAGACTGACATGACACTAGTATCACCGGATATTGGCGGAATACCCACGTTTTCAGGATCTGAACAGCAACCAATTTCTAGGGGCCTTGCCAATTGCTACGGCCGTGTGGAGTTATTTCCCAAACATTGCAGGATATTATGGGAGAGATGTCTAATCAAGAATCGGGGAGGTGTCTTTGGTGAATAAAGTGTTAACGGCTGAAGCGATGTTAGACCAGATCCCTGACGGCGCTAGCATTACTATTGGGGGATCGTCGTTGTCACGAAAACCGATGGCGTTGGTGCGAGCCTTGGCACGCAGTGGCCGTAAGGATTTGACGCTAATCGTCAATGTGGGCGGTCCGGAGGTGGACTTGCTGTTGGGATTGGGCGTTGTGTCTAAGGTTATCTATGCATTTGTGGGATTTGAAGTGATGGGGTTGGCGCCGAATTTTCGTCGAGCGCGCCAAGGCCAAATAGTCGAATTTGAGGAGTGGACAGAGTACACCGTGATGGCTGGGCTTGATGCGGCCATCAAACGTGTTCCATTTTTGCCGACTCGGTCTGGTCTAGCGACTGACGTCTTAAAAGTGAATCACGCGTTTCGCACCATGACGGACCCTTTTACGGGACAACAGTTGGTGGCGGTGCCGGCGATTCATCCAGACTTCGCGCTGATTCACGTCAATTATGCCGATGAACGCGGCAATGGCGTAATTCTGGGAGATGGTCATATAGACGTCCTGTGTGCTAAAGCCGCCAAGACCACGTTTATGTCCTGCGAGCGGCTAGTCCATGCGGATGAACTCCAACGGTTCGGTCGGGATGTACAAATTTTGCGAATTCATACCCAAGGGGTCGCGGAGATGCCCTGGGGGGCCCATCCGACAGGATGCGCCCCAGAATATCGTGCCGACCTAAAACACCTCGAGGAATATATGGCCGCGGCCAACGACCCGGCTAAATGGGCGGTTTATCAAGATTCGATGGTGTTTGTGGAGCATGGGCAATATTTAGATCGCATTGGTGGACGCGAACACTTGGTATCGAGATTGCACGTGTAAAGGGCCTAGAGGAGGGAGATAAGGACCATGGAATATTCTTTAGATGAATTGATGATTGCCACCATGGCACACCAACTCAAGGGAGAATTTCTCGTGAGCTCGGTGACCGCTTTTGGGGCGCTTGCGGCACTCGTGGCACAAAAGACCCATGCACCGGAACTGGCAGTGTTAGCCACGCCGGAATCCGGGATGGAAGTGACCCCGCTACCGACGTTGACGTTGGGACAGTTTCTTACAGATGTTCAACGGGGAATTCCCCTGACGATGGAGGAGATTTTTGACGCTATTTTTTGTGATCTGTTTCGGATTTGGATTAATCCGGCCCAAATCGATCAATTTGGGAATGTCAATATTAGTTCGATTGGTCCCTGGGAAAAGCCCAAAGTGGCATTGGTGGGGTCTCGGGGAATACCGGAAGATACCAGTCATTTATCTCAAATTTTCTACTACATCTTGCATCACAACACGCGTAGTGTGGTTTCTCAGGTGGATTTTCGGAGTGGGGCTGGAAATGGGGCAGAGAGAGACCAGTATCTGGGGCGCTCAGGTGCTCCCAGTCTCTTAGTCACCGACTTGGGTGTGTTTGACTTTAGTGGGCCGGGTGGCTCGATGGCCGTAGTAACCTTGCACCCTGGGGTGTCACCCGATGAGGTTAGGGAGCGGACCGGATTTGATCTTCAGGTGACGGACATTATCCCTCACACCACGCCACCCACCGCGCAAGAACTCGAAATTATCCGCACGGCGGATCCTCTGGAAGTAAGAAAGCTTGAACTGTTGGCGGGCGAAGAGGCCAGTGAGAAATTTGTGACCATTTACGAACGTGAACGTCAAGCTTTGCACGTGGCGTGGCCCGCTCGTGGTCGACATTGAGCGCATCAGAACCGCGCAGCCCTCAATCGAAATAGAGGAAGAGAAGACCGTGGGTGGGCACTGGGGCCGCCTATGGTCTTCTCTTCTGTCACGGACGCGTCCTTGCCCTGGTGGGAAACCTCATCGGAGGCCCTCTGTGTGCGGGTTTAGATTTTAGAATACGCGCACAATCAAGGAAGTCGTGCCCTTCGCATGGACCATCACCGGAGTACCCTGGGGTACTTGGCTCAACGTGGCGGTGGCATGATGGGGCCATAGTACCTTAACAGTCTTACCGCTTAAATTGATGGTGTCCGTGCCCAATGGGTTGGTTACCACTAAGCTTGCGGTGGAAACCGACGAGAGTTTCCCCACCGCGAATCGGGCATCACGTTGTTGGGGTCGGTGAGGTTCCGGGATGACAGCTAACGGTGTCTTGGTTACCGGATCGAGCAACAATAGAACGTGGCGGCCTGTCTTGAGCTTGCTAAGCCACTTGGCCATTGGAAGCTTCGCCTCAGTTATCGTCAGAGCTCCGGTGTTAGCAGTCTTCAGGGTGAGGATCCCATTTTGGTTAGAAACAACAGTCGCCCGCATTCTGGTGGGTTGCGCCGCCAAAGCCGTCGGAGTGAGGGTGGTTCCGGACAGTTTCCCGAATACCATGACCTTGGCCCCGTTGGTTAAGTTTGATACCCCCAGTAAGGTGGAGGGAGTGCTCGCTAGGGACAGGGTCTTCTTTTTAGGCGTGACGAGCGCCCAACGTCCGTTACCGCTTGCCGTCAACACACCTCGAGCCACGGGAAGCATCACGATGTGGTTGTGAAAGGCCAGGACCGGATCTCCGACTTGCAATAGAGACGAGGAGACAGGGTAGGCCAAAGCGCGAATCGTCGTTTGATTAAGGTCAAAGGTGTGGGTATGCTTGCCGTGATATCGAACCGTCACCGTGGTCGCAGTGACCGCCGTAACACGTCCGCGGTGGCGCATCATTTTTCGATGCGCCTGCGGCATTGCGTGCGACGCAGCGCTCGCCGTGTTGCTAGTGGGCGGGGGGGAAGCCGCAAATGTGGTGGCACCAATGGCGAGCATTCCCGATGCGGCGAAACCTGCCATGATGGTGACCAGAGTCGCTTTCTTCATGTGTGGATGACCTCCTTGGATTTGGATCCCGTGGATCCCAAGCCCTATTGTGCCTTGCCAACCTGAAACCCATCCCAAATCCTGCTAAAGTTGCGGTTAATTTTGGCTCAAATTTTGCTGAAGCGGCAACATGACCCGCATGATGGCACCGTGTTGGGGCGCCTTTCGGTTACTGACATCAACGTGACCACCATGGGCTTTAACCAAGGCATCGACGATTGAAAGACCGAGTCCGGTTCCCCCGGAGGTGGAGGTGCGTGCTTGATCACTACGATAAAATCGCTCAAACAAGTGCTCAATGTCTTGCGGGGCAATACCAGGACCGTAGTCGCCGACTTCTACGACGGCGCTGTCACGATGACGATAGAGTGACACATCAATGGGCATATCCGGGGGAGAATAGCGTGCGGCATTTTCTATGAGGTTTAGGGCAATCTCCGTTAATCGGTCGGGGTCCGCGACCACCGAAATCGATTCCGCGCTGAAGTTGATGGGGTGTGGCTGGGCGACGTTAGTTAAGACGGGGGTCACGGCGTCTAGCCATCGCGCCATATCCAAGGGGACAGGTGCGATGGCTGTGGTAGGAGCGGTGTCGATACGGGACAAGGTCAATAGTTGGTTGACGAGTCTACCCATGCGCTGACTCTCATGTTGGATGGTCGCGAGTCCTTCCGCTTCCTCCTCGGGACTCAGTTCGGTGTTGCGTAAAATCGAAAGAAAGCCATTAATGGCGGTCAGCGGTGTACGTAACTCATGGGACGCGTCAGCGACAAAGCGCCGCATCTGTTCGGCAAGTAATTTTTCCTGGTCGAATAGTTCTTTAATGGATAAGGACATGGTGTTGATGGCATCGCTGACTTCTTGTAGTTCGAGCGGGGCATCACTGAGCGTGGTGGTATGGCCAATGTCTCCACCCGCGATGCGAGAAGTGGCGGCCCGAATCGTTTCGAGGGGATGAAGGCTTCGGCGCATTAAGACTGAGCCCGCTAATGCCGTGATGGCTAACATGAGAGCACCCAAGGCAACCACCAGGTAGAGATCACGCATCAGGATGTCATGTATCGGACTGAGATGGGTGAGCAGCCAAAGGCGTCCATCAGGGAAATGTGGGTCCCCTAAACGAGCGCTCACCACCAGATAACCTTTCCACAGAAAGTAATGACCCATCACGATGGGAGGAGGAGAGGGGCTGATCAGACGTGAGGATGTGGAGACGAGTTGCCCCGTACTATCGGTGATAATGAGGTTAATACCTGACGCCGTCAAACGAGCACTTAACACGCTCGCCAGTGATTGAAACCGGAGCTGACCTCGGTGGATGAGGTCGTGGTGAATAATGGGCCCGAGCACGGCCATCTCTTGGTGCAAGGTTCGTGCTTCGGACGATAGTAATACGGCTCGCAAGATGATGTATTGACTAGCGGCAATGACAATGACTAAGACCGCTAGCAAGAGCACCTGGCGACCAATCAGTTGATCGGTCAACGTCCTCGGTTTACGGGGCATTACACGCCCAAGCGATATCCAAACCCACGCACGGTTTGGATGATGGTCTTATCGTGGTCTCCGACTTTATCTCTCAGCGAAGAAATGTGGACCTCGACCAGGTTGTCGTCCCCCATATAATCGTAACCCCATACGTGTTGCAAAATCTGCGCTTTCGACAAGACCAGACCTGGATTCAGCATCAGATATCTCAATAATTCATATTCTTTGGCCGTGAGCGCAATTGGCGACGAACCCCGAATTACGCGATGGCTGGCATCATCCATCGACAGATCCTCATAGTGCCAAATCACGGTTTCATCACGATGCACGCGTCGTAATCCGGCCCGAAGCCTGGCCACCAATTCATCAAAATCAAACGGTTTAATGAGGTAATCGTCGGCTCCGCCTTCCAGACCTTGGACGCGATCCGCGACGGCATCCCGCGCGGTCAGCATCAATATGTAAAGGTCAGGATCCTGACGGAGGCGGCGGCTCAATTGAAATCCGTTGTCACCGGGCAACATCACGTCGACGATGGCAGCATGCGGCGCAAACTGCGCCATAGCCGCCAGGGCTTGTTCGGCATCGGCGCAGGTTTGGACGACGAATCCGCGATGTCTAAGGCCCATATCCAGCATTTCACGAATAGACCGCTCGTCGTCTACCACTAAGATGCGGGCGGCGTCCATTAGCGATTCCCTGTCTTGTCTAAGGGATGGGGCGACATGAAATATTCACCTGTGTCCCATCCGGCACGGGCGATGACGCGGTTGAGAAGAGGCCGATCAGCAATCAGCCAGTCGGTTTCTTGGTCAAATGCGAGCGGTGTCGGCGGCAGATTGGATTGGAAATAGGTGTAGAGCGCCACTCGTACGTTGAGATGCGCGGCCACTCGATTGGCTTGTGCAACAGTGATCTCGCTAAAGGGGACCTCCCGTCCCAGGATGGCTTTAGTGACATCCAACTCATCGACAAAGTTGACTTTTTGTACTGCGTGATATCGGTCCACCAGTTCATTGAGGCGTTGTTCTTGATAGGACGTAATCGGGCGGGCATCAGCATAGCCCCACGAGCGAAGAAATGACAATCTAAATTCCTCCTTATCTGCAATACGAGAACACAGGAATCCTCTGAGGATATTGTGCCCCGAAGCAGCCGTAGTGTCTAGAGTATCCGGGATCCTCCTTAATATTTCGGATTTCACTGTCCACTCCAGTAAAATGATCTCCAAGACGAGAACCTTCGGAAGGGAATTACTAAGCGATGAGATGGGATGAAACCTGGCGGGCACTCGGGCCTCAAATCTTAGACGAACTGAATCAATTGGACAAGACAGATCGCACAGCGTGGTTAGCAGAGTGGCGTGGCCGCTCCTTACCCTATACCGAATTCGTGAGAATTTTGTGGCGGTGGGCCGTGTTGCCCCGCGAGTCCGAATCGGCAGCGTATTTAACCGATATCGTAGACTTGGGTCTCTTGACCGAGAACTTGGTACGACATCCGATGGACACGGGGTGGCTCATTATCGACAGGGTTTTAGCGGACCTATTGGAGCACCGTAGTCGCTTGATGGTGAATCCCTATCCAACCCAGGAATCACGGGGGCTTGAACATGCCTGGAACTATCGGCGTCCCGATGTCGCCGACTGGGAGACCAAGTTAGTGATTGAACGAGAGGGTCTCGAGGGCTTGATGGAACGTGTGGTGAAAGATTCTTTGCAACAGGATATCGGGACCTCGTTGCCCTCACTGTGGCGAGTGAGTACCAGCCTAGCGTCCTATTGGGCTGGCGAGGAGTCGTGGGCCCTGGTGCGGTTGGCGTCGCGGTGGCAAGCCATGGAACCGAGTTTGGACATGGGCCATACCCGGATTGGTTGGACGGTTGAAGAAGCCCACGTGAGCCGGCCGCTCGATTATGCCGTATATTTTCGCGACAAATTTGATGAATGTTTGGTAGGGCCGAGTCACGCTGAGGCCACGACAAGAGTCCGAGACTATTTTGAAAATGACCAGCTCCAAAACTTGTTGCAGAGATTTGCCGAAGTCTCATCATCGCTGAAAACGGCAGATTTGCGATGGTATGCCAGCCAGTTACTACTCGAGGCCCTTTGCTCTGCAGATGGGAGTACCTTAGACTTTTTATCCCGACACGTTCTCGGAGCCCTAGATGTCATGACGTTGTCGATGGCGCAGCACTCTGCAGCGGAAGAACGGCGCTTAGTATGGTCTGCCTGGGGCTGGGGGGTCGCAGCGTTTTTTGCGGCCGGCCATCGGGGAACGCTGCCGTCGAATGTTGCGACCCTGGACCACCCTCTGGCCGTGGAAGAATTGTGGAGCGCCATCGATCGGGGCGAGAGCGAAACGGCGTATATGATGGCGCGTGGATTAGGGGCGTCGGTGGGGGAGTTATGGCCGCTGTTGCGTGAAGAAGCCAGTGTTGTCGGCGATCCTATTGCCATTCGCATGGTGGCTGCCGCAGAATTGTCCCGACGTTTTGCACCTCCGTTAGCGGGCCATCGTCTCTTGCCTGTGGTGGTAAGACTTCTTGCCAGATGCAGGGTGACGGCATCCCGTTTGGTGTAAAAGGTACCCAGTTTGGGGACGCCAAGGTCTGCTGAAGAGGCTATCAGGCGAGGGGTCCCCTGTCCCCATATACCTAGATTTGGTATACTGGGTAGGTAGCGTCTTGAGACTTTGTAAGCATGGGAGGGGTATAACCAATGGCTGAAGAACGCAAGTTTCACGACTTAAAGAACAGCTGTCTGACCATGGACGGTATTAGCAAGGAAGAAATTGACCAACATTATGGGATTTTGTACAAGGGTTACGTGAACAAGTTGAACGAGATCCGCCGTAAGGCGGAGACCGTAGACTATTCGGCGGCCAACCAGTCATATAGTGAGTTGCGTGGGTTAAAGACCGAAGAAACCTTTTGCCTCAATGGAGCGAAACTCCACGAATGGTACTTCGACAACCTTGGAGGCAAGGGAGGAGAAGCCCAAGGGCGAATCCGTGAATTGATCGATCGAGACTTTGGATCGTATCAAAAGTTCGAGACCGAGTTTAAAGCCACCGGTTTGGCAGTGCGTGGTTGGGTGGTCTTGGCTTACGATCTAGACGATGAGAAGTTACACATTTACGGACAGGATTCTCATAACGTGGGCGTGCCTTGGGGTGCCTATCCGCTCTTGATTTTGGATGTCTATGAGCACGCATACGGTATCGACTATGGAGTCAAACGGGCTCCTTACCTTGATGCCTTCATGAAGAATGTGGACTGGACCGAAATTAACGGCCGCTTGAGTAAGTATCACATCTGAGGGATTTTTAACATAACACAAGCAAGGGCCCGATGTTGTCGCTCGGGCCCTTGCTTGTGTTACGCATGATGACGACGAAAAATTGGCATGCTGAGGACAGCGCTGCTATCGTGTTAGGTATTTTTATGAAACCTTACATAGTTTATTGACACGCGACTAAACCCCTACATATAATGGCGATATGAACGGTATTTGTGATGGGACTCCCGCCACTTTTGGGGAATTTTGTTAAAAACCGAGGAGGATTCGTGTGAAATCTGAAGACGTCTTACGCCTAATCCGAGAGAAGAACATTGAGATGGTCGACTTTCACATCGTAGATTTGCCAGGAACTTGGCACCATGTGACTCTCCCGATTAGTGAGATTGACGAGGAGACCTTTAGCCACGGAGTGCCCTTTGATGGATCGAGCCTCAGAGGTTTTCGTAGCATCGAAGAAAGCGACATGTTGATGGTGCCTGATCCCAGCACGGCGGTTGTGGACCCATTTTTCGAGGTGCCGACCCTTAGTATTATCGCGGACATCACGGACCCGCATCACGTAGATTACCAAAGAGACCCCCGTCGCGTGGCACGCAATGCGGAAGCCTATTTGAAAGAGAGCGGTATCGCCGACACGTCATATTGGGGTCCAGAACTTGAGTTTTTCTTATTCGACTCGGCTCGTTTCGTTAATCGAGGGCATGAAGCCATGTATGCCTTAGACTCAGGCGAAGGCTATTGGAATTCTGGGCGCGAGAATGGTTTAGGTCACACCATGCGCCTCAAAGAGGGATATTTCCCGACACCTCCGATCGATGCCACGCACCACATCCGATCCGCCATGGTGAAGACGCTACAAAAAGTTGGCATCCGCGTCGAGATGCACCATCACGAAGTGGCGTCTGGAGGCCAAGGGGAAATCGACTTGCGGTTTTCCACCCTCACCCACCAGGCGGATACCGTCATGATGTACAAATATGTGCTGCGCAACGTTGCGCATAGTTTTGGGAAAACCGTTACGTTTATGCCAAAACCCGTGTTTGGTGACAACGGGAATGGGATGCACATTCACCAATCCTTGTGGAAAGACGGCAAGCCTCTTTTTCATTCAGACGACGGGTATGCTCACATCTCTCCCATGGCGCTCAGTTACATCGCGGGAATTTTGGTTCATGCGCCAGCACTGTTAGCCTTTACCAATCCGTCAACCAATTCGTACCGACGATTGGTGCCGGGATATGAAGCCCCGGTGAACATCGTGTTTTCGAAGGGAAACCGTTCGGCTGCGATTCGGATCCCGGTGAACGATCGGGCAGCGGCCAGTCGTATTGAGTTTCGGACACCAGACGCCACCAGTAACCCCTATTTGGCTTTTGCAGCAACACTAATGGCGGGATTAGATGGCGTGCGACGGAACTTGGATCCCGTAAAATTGGGGTTTGGTCCCTTGGATAAGAACATTTATGCATTACGTCCAGAGGAATTAGCCGAGATACAGAGTGTCCCTGGGTCATTTGGTGAATCGCTCAATGCCTTACAGGCCGACCACGAGTTCTTGCTGCAGGGGCAGGTATTCAGCGAAGATTTAATTCAGACGTGGATTAATTATAAGCGCGCCAATGAGGTTGACGTCGTAAACTTACGGCCACATCCGATGGAGTTTGAACTCTACTTCAACGCCTAAACCGCGATTCCAGGCGGTGATGGGGTAAAACGACTAACGGAGGCTCCGATCGTGCTCGCGGGCCTCCGTTACGCTATGCGGCCTATCGGCAATCTCTGGTATTTCCCGCCAGCACGATATTTCCGGTGCGGCCCGTGGATGCATTCATGGGATACACGGTGACTTTGACGGGCGGAATCGTTTTGACTCCGGGTGAATGAGTGCCGGCCCATTCACCGGGATCCACGCTCTCACTGACTCGAACCATGGGCTCAGAGACAATCTTGGAGCCGGTACTGGCGTCATAGAGAGTGAACCCATAGCGGTCATAGTTGCCGTAGTTCGATGGTGGGGGTAGAAAATTCCCTACAACATCCAAGCTTTCGAATCCCTCCTCTTCATTTACGACGTGTGCGGCTTGACCGTAGGGGTGCAGGTCCGAGGTTTGACTCGTGAGGGCGACACAGCACACGGAGACTTTGGGTGTGACTTTGACTGGCCACGCGATGTCGAGGGGTTTGGGTGCACCCTCAGAGTTTTTTAAACCGATACGGTAAAATGTGACGGGTCCGACCACGCCGTCGACGCTAATGCCCTGGGCTTTTTGAAAGTCCTTGACCGCTTCCCGCGTGGCGATATCGTAATACCCTGTGATGCGTAGGGAGTAGTACCCAAGATCCTTGAGAATAGTTTGCACGAACACGACATCAAATCCGTTGCGACCGCTAAAGATGGCGCGACCTCCCGCAAACGTGTAGATCCAAGTGGCATCGTAATATCCGAAACCCGCAATGGCGTTATCGGGGAATCCGGTGTCACCATTTTGTTCGGCATCGGCCTTGAATGCGCGTACCGCCAAGGCGGTGCGGCTGTTAAAGGATCCCGTGGCGGGGCCTCCGATAATCGAGGCGTAACGGAAACAATTGAGACGGTTTTGAAGGATCGTGACATCTCCCCCTGTATTTCCTTGACTCAGTTGGCGGCTGCCATAAACGGGTCCGCCGTAAGTGGTCTCGGAGCCGACGCCTTGACCAAAGAGGAAATAGGTTGCGGTGCCCACGATGCCATCTACGGTAATGCCAAAGTATCTTTGAATATTCTTCACAGCCATTACAGTGCTTGAATCAAATTTGCCGGTGATACTAATCGGTTGGCCCATGGGGCCATCTGGGGGATTCATGGATTCCAGCATCAGATTATAGACCGCTTGGACCACGGCCACGTCCGTCCCGCTGGACCCCGAGGATAGGGTGCGACTCCCAAACGGTACATAGGGAGCGAAGGTGTCATCGAAAAGAGCCATTGTCTCGTCATCTCCTTCAGTATGA
>DAHWKJ010000023.1 GCA_027343695.1 Sulfobacillus sp.
CGGATGGACAGGACATCACTACCCAAGAAATAATAACTGTCGAACAATTATGCTAAATCGCTAACCGACCCTTTGGCCTTCCCCGTTCCGGTTCCAAAATACATCAATCCTTGTCGACAGACCGGAAGGAGAACTTCCTCACACGATCGTTTCGATCCATCATTCAATCCGCATGCCCAATATTTTTTGAGACGTCACTAATGGATAGGGTAAGACCAGAGTGGCATCGCGGGGCCATCCTTAAGCCAATTCTCAGGTGCTGTTTAGTTGATCTTGAGCCCACTCCGATATCTTGGAAGAGCTAAAATTCATCGGTTATGAAAGTGAGGCAAAACTTGTGGCTTTGCAAACGACGCCCAATCTTCGTCGCCCGGTGCGACTACGGCGAGTGATCCTGCTCGCATCGGGCACCGCCTTGGTGCTGACCGCGATTACCGTGACCGCGGTAAAACTTTCCACGCCGGCTGCACCGGTCAAATATCTGACGGCAGCGGTGACTAAAGGCAACGCTGCGCTCGAGGACTCCGCGACCGGCGAAATTACGCCGTCAGAGACCAACACGGTGGTACTCCCTCAGAGTGCCCAGATTATGAAGCTCAATGTCAATCTCGGCCAACATGTGACATCGGGACAAACGTTGGCGACCTTTAGCGATCCCACCCTATACACACAACTCGCCAAAGATAGTGCGACGGTTTTGACGGACCAGGCTCAAGTAGCCCTGGATACGTCGACTCTCTACCGGAATCAACAAAGTGCCGCGATTGCCGAGGCTCAAGATAACCTGACCGCTGCCGAGGATACGCTGAAGGCGGATGAGGCAAGTACCCAGGTGCGTACGAGTACCGCGGGCGTGGTGGCCTGGAAAGTCACGGCGGGCGCATCGGTTACGGCGGGAGAAACGGTGGCCATGGTAGGGACCCAGTCAATATCCGCCCCTCTTACGGGGACGCTGTCAGGGCTAGCGGTCGGTTCGGGGGGGAGTGTGTCGGCCGGCCAGGTGTTAGCGACCGTGAGTTCGCCAGCGGCCTCTGCGAAGATCCTTGGGGACCAGAGTCAAATTGCAGGGCTTCAAGCCACCCTGGATAAAGTGGACGCCTCGGCTGGGCAAAACACTGCCACCATCGCGCAAGCGGAGGCCCAACTGCAACAGAATCAACAGGCGTACAATGCAGCACAGCAAGCGGTCGCCGGATTAACGGTGACGGCACCCTACGCTGGGGAAATTACGGCAGTGAATGCATCGGCCCTGCCCGGGAGCAAGGTGCTCACGGAATCGAGTGCGACCATGGTGGCAGTGATTCCGGTTCCGGAAACCCAAATCAATCAGATTCAGATTGGACAGACCGTGCAAATCTCACTGGCAGCCATTCCCGGCCAAACCTTCTCTGGCACCGTCAGTAGCATTGCTCCCGTGGGTACGTATGCCAACGGGGTCTCTAACTTTTCGGTGACGGTCACGGTGAATAACGCTACCGGGATTCGCTATGGCATGAGCGCGCAGGTGAACATTGTGGTCAAAACGGTCAAGGCTTCCCTCTTGGTCCCCTTAGCAGCCATCCATCCTCATGGTACCCATACTTTTGTTGAGGTCTTATCCGGTAACACGCCCCACCGGGTACCGGTGCGGGTCACCCTCGAAAACGCGACCACGGCGGCGGTCCGTTCGAAGAACCTTGCCGTCGGCGATCGGGTGGTCACCGCGGTATTGTCTTCGCCTTCCGGTAAGCTTCACCTGAAGACCAAAGGGAGGGCTCTTCATCGGGCTAAAGGTGCAAAGGGTGGACGGGGAAAGAGGGGTAAGGCATGATCCGCGTGGTGTCATTAGTGAAGGACTATGCCCTGGGAGGAGAATCCTTTCGGGCCCTGCATGAAATTTCATTTGAGGTGCCCCAAGGGATGTTAGCGGCCATCGTGGGGCAGTCGGGTTCCGGGAAATCGACCTTACTCAATATTTTAGGGGGGCTCGATCGTCCCACGTCGGGACAGTACTGGTTGAACGGAAAAAATGTGGGTGAATTCGATCGGGACACTTGGGCGCATGAGCGCAATCATACGTTAGGATTCGTGTTTCAGTCGTTTCAGCTCATCCCCACCCTTACGGCGTGGGATAATGTGGCCTTGCCGTTGGTGTATCGTCGGGTTGCCTTGAAAGAACGGCGTGAACGGGCACGCCAAGCTTTAGGCGAGGTGGGGCTCGCCAATCGATTGACCCATAAACCCGCACAATTGTCCGGCGGCCAACAACAACGGGTAGCCATTGCCCGGGCACTCATTGGGGACCCCCGTGTCTTATTGGCCGATGAACCGACGGGTAATCTCGACACACAAACGGGCGAGGAGATTATGGCCTTGCTACAAGAATTGAATCGCACCGGGCGTACCATTGTGATTGTGACCCATAGTCAAGAGATTGCGTCCCAATGTCGCCAAGTGATCCAAATTCAAGACGGGCGAGTGGTCCGGGATGAAATGTTGGGGGAGGCCACGAGATGACATGGACGGATAGTTTTCGTTTAGCGGTGGCTGGAATGTGGGCCAATAAATTACGGGCGTTGCTGACCATGCTGGGCGTCATTATTGGCGTCGGTGCCGTGATTGTGCTGGTCGCGATTGGCCAAGGCGCCTCCAACGCGGTGGCCTCTCGGATTGAGACCCTAGGGACCAATGTGGTGTTTGTCAGCCCCGCTCCGGGCACGCCCTTGAGTGAGGCGGCCATCTCCTATATTGATCACGCCATCCCATTTCCCGTCACCACCATTGGTACCATGAATACGACGAGTAAGGTGTCGACGGCGACCACCTCCGGGGGGGCGCAAGTGGTGGGCACCAGTGCGTCTTACATGAAACTCGGTGCGCTGTCGTTGGCCGCCGGACATTTTCTGACGCCCAACGAAGTGACTCAGGATCAACATGTAGCGGTACTCGGTGCGAACCAAGCCCTAAGCCTATTTAGCGGACAAAACCCGATTGGGGACGCCGTGATGATTCTCGGTCAGCAATTTACTGTGGTGGGCGTTTTGAATTCGGTAGGACAAGGACCGGGCGCGAGCCAAGACAATGCCATTTTCATCCCCATTACCACGGCAAGTCCATTGATCGGGACGAACCAATTGAGTCAAGTGATGGTGAAAACCGCCACCCCCAACCAAGCCTCGTTGGTGTCGGATCTGCTGACCAATCTCTATAACAACCGATTCGGCACGGGATCCATGGTGATTGCTTCAGAGGACCAGGTCTTACAGACCTTACAAGCGACGCGCGCCACCTTCACGGCACTTTTAGCAGGAACCGCGGCGATTGCCCTATTGGTGGGGGGGATTGGTATCATGAACATTATGCTGGTTTCCGTGACCGAGCGCACTCGGGAGATCGGTATTCGCCAGGCTCTTGGGGCCACCCGTGAAGACATTATTTTGCAATTTCTCCTGGAAGCGATGGTGATTAGTTTATCTGGTGGCCTGCTAGGGATCGGCCTCGGTAGTGGACTTGTCATTCTGTCCCCGATTCTGTTCAAGACACCGATATCTTTTTCTCCAGAGTCGATAGCTCTCTCTTTTGTTTTCAGCACAGCCGTGGGTCTCATCTTTGGCCTCTATCCGGCATTTAAAGCATCCGGGCTAGAACCCATTCAAGCCCTGCGCTATGATGGTTGAGGCAATTTTGGGTGAGGCA
>DAHWKJ010000037.1 GCA_027343695.1 Sulfobacillus sp.
GACGCGGGACCGCTCGACTTGCATGTATTAAGCACGCCGCCAGCGTTCGTCCTGAGCCAGGATCAAACTCTCCATGACTCTGCTGACTTCTTTATGGTCTTACGTTTTGCGTGACTGACGATATAGTTTTCAAGGACCGGGTCGCAGTCTCTCATCCCAACTCCGCGGTACCGACGGTAGTGCTCTTCCGTGGCCATTTCGGTGTCGGTGACTTGCGACAGCTTTGCTATCATAGCACCACAATACAATCTCGACAACCCCAAAACCGCATCAAATTTTTCTCCATACGCTATTGAAGAAAGTTCCAAATTTTCGGGTCTTCGATTCCGAGTCTCCATAGCGCGATGCCACGCAGTTCATAGCCGCTAACCAACTTGATCTTACTTAGAAAAGATGCCGTATTCTCAAACCACACTGAATGGATTTGGCCATTTTGCACATACTCAAAATGGTTCGACGCGGAGTTCTGCCCGTATTGACTAGCCAAAGTCTTGGCCTGCCCGTAAGACACGGCAGTGGTACCGGCACCACCCCAGTCATAGCCATATCCGGGGATGCCTAACACCACTTTACTAGGCGGCACCGCGGACAGCGTGTAATTCAGCACCGACTGAACCCACATCGGGGACGCAATAGGACCAGGGGATCCCCCTGCCCAATGTTGATCGTAGGCCATGATCATCAAAAGATCGGCGCTTTTGGCCAACGCTGCATAGTTATAGGCACCAGTCCAACTATTATTCGGTTGGTTCGCCGTTTCGGCCGGCACTGACAGCGTTACGTAATACCCGTGTTGATGAAATGTCGTCGATAGTTGCGCAACAAATTGGGTAAAGGCTTGTCGTTCCGATGCAGCAATACCTTCCCAGTCTAGATTAATCCCGTCATAGCCGTTGTCCTCGACCAACGTGAGCATATTGTCGATAGCTCGCGATCTGGCTACCGGACTATTTAAGAGAGGACCAAATACCGACTGACCCGCCATATTTTCCACTAAAGCAAACGTCCATAAGTTATGCTGCTGCGCTAATCGCAAGACGGCAGGATTCGTCTGGCCCGAGATCGATCCATTTGCGTGGATCGTATACCAAAAAGGGATAATCCCGCTGAGCACCGGAAGATAATGGCTGAGCATCGCTGCGGCGTTGCCTGCATTGCCCGGGTCGTAGAAATATCCCAAAACCATCCCTGCCGGCAACCCATCGACGGGAGACGGTTTCAGAGTGGTCGGTGCGGGCCGGCGCGGGGCGCGCACCGCTATCGGCTGCACGTGCTGCTCCGCTCGCGACAGTAAGGACTTGTCCAACTGAGTCACCCAATGTATTCCGCCGACGGTCAAACTAGCCAACAGAAAAAGCCCCAACAGAGCGAGGATGCGCTGTCGACGGCGCCGCATAACATCGTGACGAGGGACCCATCGAGTTCGCGTTGCCATAATACCCCACCTCCGTCACGAGGATATGCCTTACCAATGCAAGATAGACGCATTTTGTATAATGAAAAGAGTGGAGGGGTAAGAACCTCCGACACCATTGCGATACAATCATTAAAAAGTAAGGGGAGAAACGGGTGCGTGCATTAGTGATTGAAGACGACGATCGCGTGGCCCGTCTCGTCGTCCTCGAATTGAAACGAGCAGGCTGGACCGTGGATTGGCGTGCCACAGGCCGAGAAGGTCTTTCCACTGCCATCGGCGAGCATTACACCGTCGTGATTTTAGATCTCACGTTACCAGACTTGGACGGTCTTACCGTATGTCAATCCTTGCGCCAAGTATCCAACGTACCCATATTAATGCTTACCGCGCGCGACGCTGTCGGAGAACGGGTTCGCGGACTCGATGCCGGTGCCGACGACTATTTAACGAAACCATTTGCTACGATGGAACTCCTCGCACGCGTTCGCGCCTTGTCACGTCGCCAGCCCACGGTCTCGATGCCCCAAGACACTCTACGATTTGGCCCATTGGAGTTATCCCTCTCGCGCCATCAAGTCACAGTAGATCAGATTCCCGTGGATTTAACCCGAAGAGAGTTCGATCTCCTACATTACCTCATGAGCAACCCTGAAATCACACTGACCCGCGACATGGTGTTAGACCAAGTGTGGGGTTGGGGATACGTCGGCACGTCCAACATTGTGGACGTCTACGTGGGTTATTTGAGGCAAAAGCTCGAGGCGGCAGGCTCGCCCGCTCTGATTCATACCGTGCGTGGAGTCGGCTACTGTCTGCGATCCGACGGATCCTCGGCATGAGACGGTCGTCCAGTCTAAGAAACCGGCTGACAGCACAAACCATTAGCGCCATCGTCATCCTCGTCGTGGTGTTAGCGGTAGTCACCCTCGCATCGGTCAGTATTCACCTCTTTGACGCTGCGCAGAGTGACGCCTATGCCGTGTATGATGGGGTCTCGCAAGTCCATGGCGCCACTCAAAGAGCACTGCTACAAGAATATACGCGCGCTTTGGATCCCCACATTTGGGTAATCCAGCACCACCACGTAATCGCCCATTCCCCAAATACTACCGCGCGTCTTCCAAGCGTCTCTCATTGGGGCCCGGTTGTTTTCCAACCGGTTGCAGCCGTCCAAATTCGTATGGTCTCGGGATCTCGGCAGTATCTGATCGCTTGGCCGATTTCGTCCGATCTCGATGTTCTCGGCGATCTGCTCCTTGTGTTGGGAATTGTCACGGCGACCGCCGCGCTGGTTGGCGTCCTGTTAGGGCGTTGGATTACAGGTCGCGTCCTCGAACCCGTCAAGGATATGACGGAATCGGTGCAAGCTATGATACGGGACCGCGAGTATCATCCTGTGATTAACCCCTCTCCGGAAACCGGTGACGAATTTTCTCAGTTGTCCCATGTCTTTTCGCAACTGATCACCATTCTTAACGATCGCTGGGAACGCGATCGAACCCTTCTCGCCGAGGCCGCCCACCAATTACGCACCCCGCTTGAGGTAATTCGCGGCAATCTCGACATCCTATCCCATTGGGAGAGCTTGGATACGGTTTTGGAAGACGAGAGCCTTGCCGCGATGGACCGGGCGGTAGGCGATATGACGCATCTTGTCCGTGATTTGCTTACGTTGGAACAGGCTAATCGCCAACTTCCTACTAAACTCCAACCGCTCCAGCTCGTCCCGGTCCTCGAAGATATTGTTGAAGACGCCCATGCCCTACGGCCAGACCTCCACATCGTGTTCACACCACCCCCGAGCACGCCGAGTCGCGTCTTAGGGTTTGAGCCTTACACACGGCGTGCTCTTTGGTCGATACTGGAAAATGCCTTGAAGTATGCCGCAACCCCAGAGTCCCCGGTAGAGATCGATATTGTAGCTAGCGAAGAGCACATCGATCTCGTGGTCAAAGACTACGGCCCCGGCATTCCAGAAGCCGATCTGCCCCATCTTTTTGAGCGGTTCTATCGCGGAGAGACCTCAAGAGGGACCGTCGGTACCGGTCTCGGCCTGAGCATTGCTCACGCCTTAATGACCGCCCAACGGGGCGCCCTCGAAGTCGAATCGTCTGAATCTGGCACCCGTGTCCACCTCCGCTTCGTCCGTGCGGTCTAGAGTTTAGGAGCCACACGCTGCGGGGAACGCTTCGATGCCCTTAATTTTGGGACGACATGCCGCACGTAGAAGTAGGCTCCCATCGTTAGCAGAACCAAAAACACAAAAGGCCCAGGGAACCCATGTTCCCCTGATGGTGCCAAGAGCGAACCAATCCCTAGCAACGTAAATACCACCGCGATAATCCAAGACATTCCGGGTACTCCCCAACTGCGAAATGGCCGGGCGGTTTTTGGTTCCCGGCGACGTAAGTTCCACACCACAATCGCAGTCGCTGCATACATGAAAGATTCGACTGCGGCCCCCGCATTAATAAGAAACACATACTGTCCGGTGAGATAGACGATAATGGCCAGGCCCAACGATCCCCCTGCCAAGGTCAAGAGTGCCGTTTGTGGGACCAAATAGCTGTTCAGTCGGGCCATTTTTGCCGGCAACACACGCTCCCGTGCCAGCGCATAGACAAATCGAGAAGCGGTGGCCATGCCTCCATTAAATGTTGTCATGGCTGTCGTGAGACTGACCACCACCATCCACCAAAACCCCAGCGGTCCCAATGCTCGCATTCCAAGCACTAGTTGCGGCACTAGACTATGCTTCAACACCGAGGCAGCGGGAAACACTACCGTAAGGGCCAGGCTGAATAATCCAAAGCCTACCGCGATCAGCCCCAACGCAATGAACATGCCCCGTGGAATCACGCGGGAGTCCTCAAATTCTTCGGCGAGCGGTGTCACCCATTCGAAGCCCACATAGATGAACACTCCCACCGCCACAGCCTGAAACCAATTGGGGCCTATGTGAAACAAGCGCGCTGCCGGTAACGGCACGTGCGCATGAAACAGTACGATGAGAGAAAAGATCACCAGCGTTGCTAAGAGCAAAAATCCGTTAGTGTCTTGGACGATTCCCGCAATCCGAATCCCCCGCAAGTTTACGGCCGTGACTAACGCCAATAAGACCACAATCCAGATGAGCCCGGGAATGGCAGGCAATGCGGCTTGAAACACGTGGCCCAGCACAAACGCGTCGGCTGCAATCACGAAAATTACGGTCGTCGCGTAGACAAAGCTCATAACGAGGGACCACGTGTCGTTAATCCCGCGTCGAGTCCACACCCGAATCGCCGCCGAGGATGGATACATGCCGTTTAATTCCGAAAAGTTAGCGCCGGCAAACACAATTAAAATACCCGCTACCAAAAGCGCCAGCCAGGCTGAGCTGCCGCCGGCATATTCCGCGATTTCCACGCAAGCCAGAAAGTTAATCGCCGCCGAAGCGAGACCGGCACTGGTGGATACCGCCGTGCGTAATGGTAGCACGCGCTTGAAATCGCGTGATGAGGCCATCTTATTCCCCCCAAATCAAAAGGGTTATGATATCCAACCGCATCAAGTCGTCTTGGTGTCCTTTAACCAAGAGGTCTCCTGCGTTATAGGGTTCGGTCGGGGTCACCGCGCCGGAAAAAACTTCCTGTAGGATGTCTTCCGAGGCAGAAATTTTCAAGTCCGCCTCATCGACGTCGCCCATCCCCGCCGTAATCAATCCTTGCTCACTACGTAACCAATAGGTGACATTCCTGTCGGTCGCCACCAATTCAATCAACCGCGACCAATCCCGATTCATTTTACGAAGCCGTTCATTTTGATTGCATTGCGCGGCGAATTCCTCCAGCACCGGTAGTACATTCACTGAGGCATAACCTCCTAAGTCTATTTTTGTTCCCTGCTGAGTTGACGCCTGGCTTTACGCACGATGTCGGGCCAGGCTTCTTCTTCCGGCAAGATCCCGGTCACTGCAACCAATGCCGCCTCCATCACATTGGTCCCAAAGGTTCGGCCCGCGATGACAGGAGTCGTTGTAATAATCTGCCGAACCCCCCGGCTCATGAACTCTTCGCGATCGAGCGCCGTGGTGGTGTTGGTCACGATGACCTTTTGTTCCAGTCTCGTAGGGGCATGTCGTCGAATAAAATGAAAATCGCCCGCAATAACATCCGCATCGAGAAAATACTCATAATACCGGTCATCTGGTGCAGTAATTTGTAAATCGCCAGTAGGATATAATTGTGAAAACGGCAATTTCACCATTTCGGGTAGGAGCTTTTTCCCCAACTCGATGAGCTCGGCCAATGATTCGATCGGGTAGTTAATGTGGCTGCCAAAAATCAAATCACCAGCGAGCACCGAGAATCCATGACGATAGAAAGTCTCCGCCATCCCAAATCGATCTAAGGCTGAGACCATCAGCACCGACATCGTCGGGAGCAACACCCCATTCGCTATCCAATCTTCCACGATCCAACGCTCCCACGTATCTTTAAGACCGCTCCCGTCAACGACCGGGGTTCTTGATGCGGCCTCGGCCAAGCGTCGCGCATCGCGAATTTCATACCGAGTCTGATCAGCCACCAAATACCGGTCGATGCCGCCAAGGCCAATCGCATCCACCTGTCCGTCGAGCGTTTGGATGGCAAGTCGAGCGCGTTCCAGATCCCCATCCATTCCGACCCGCTCGACCTCTACGTCTTCTCCCAAGATCTGTATCGATGCCCGGTGGTCTCGGCGCGACGTCCCCAAGCTAACACTGACAACTCGTTTCATCCTTGGCCTCCAAACCTTGGGCGCTCACACGCGATTCCTGCGGTTCCTATTGTAGGCATACGGTCGTGGGCTTGACTACTCCTCACCATCGGTCTTTTCGGATGCAAAGTCTTTATCTGCCTGAGATTCGGGTCGCATCGTGGGAAATACGATAACATCCCGGATTGAAGAGCTATCGGTGAGTAGCATGAGAAGTCGATCCAGGCCAATCCCAAGCCCCCCGGTGGGAGGCATCCCGTACTCCAAGGCCAACAGAAAGTCTTCGTCCAATAACGGCACTTCATCATTACCAGCCCGCCGTTGTTCCTGCTGCGCCATGAATCGTTGCCGCTGATCAAGGGGATCGTTCAACTCTGAGAACGCGTTGGCCAGTTCCCGACCCGCGACAAACAGCTCAAACCGTTCGGTCAATTCAGGATGTTCCGGATCGCGTTTGGCTAACGGCGAAATGTCAACGGGATGGTGCCAGAGAAACGTCGGTTGAATCAAATCCGGCTCCACCACCACCCCGATAATCTTGTCCATCACTTGAGCTCGTTCCAATTTCGGGTCGACCGCGATTTTTAAAGTCTTCGCCAAACGATGGGCATCTGCAGTGGTCCGAATGTCTGCCCAGTGGACCCCCGTCTTGTGATGCAGTCGTTCCACCATATCCACCCGCTGAAAGGGCGGCGTAAAGTCGAGGGTCTGTCCTTGATAAGACAATTGATAGGATCCGCTTAAATCCCGAACCATCCCCGACAGCATCGATTCCACTAACTCCATGATGCCTTCATAATCGGTGTACGCTTGGTACAATTCTAACATCGTAAATTCCGGATTATGCCGGGTTGAAATACCTTCGTTGCGAAAGACGCGGCCGATCTCGTAGACTCGCTCAAATCCGCCCACTAACAGCCGTTTCAGGTGTAGCTCCATGGCAATGCGTAGATAAAGCGGGATGTCCAGGGCATTATGATGGGTTTCAAACGGTTTGGCCTCGGTCCCGCCCGCAATCGGTTGTAAAACCGGCGTTTCCACTTCTAAAAAGTCTCGTTCTGCCAAGAAATGACGGATATATTGCAACATGCGGGCCCGGGCCCGAAATGTGTCGGCAACTTCGGGATTTGCCAGCAAATCTAAGTAACGATACCGATATCGGAGGTCAATATCTTTTAACCCATGCCATTTGGCCGGAAGGTCATGAAGACTCTTAGCAAGATACTGAAATCCTCTGACCTCCACACTAATTTCACCGCGACGGGTCTTAAACACCGTCCCTCGGACCCCCAAAAAATCTCCCAGGTCCAATTCGTCCAAGAGGCCAAAGGCCTCCCCCAGCAGGTCTTCACGACAATGGCACTGAATGCGTCCTTGTCCATCACGGAGATCTAAAAAGAGGGCGCGCCCATGCCGACGCACCGCCATCACCCGACCGGCCAGGCTAACCTCATGCCCTTCGTATTGCTCGTATTGCGCTAAAACGGCATCACTATGAGCCGTGACGTCATAGCTTCTCACCGCGAAAGGGTCTACCCCCATCGTCTTGAGGCGTTCCCATTTCCCTATCCGTACGGATCGCGTATCCTCTGCCAACCCAATTCCTCCAACGGCATTACCAGACTTTTAACACCTCAAGATGAATCTTTCCTACCGGCGCAGTCACTTCCACAGTTTGCCCGACCACGGTGCCCATTAATGCCTTACCCACTGGTGATTCGTTAGAAATCCGGTTTTTCAGCGGCTCAGCTTCCGTAGCCCCTACGATTTCGTATTCTTCATCAATGTCTTCTTCAAAGTCCTTGACGAGCACATGCGAGCCAATGTGTACCACGTTGGGGTCTTGGCCGTCACTGTTGACTACACGGGCCTGGCGCAGCATCTTCTCAATACTCTGGATCCGCCCTTCAATAAAGGCTTGTTCGTTCTTGGCATCTTCATACTCGGAATTCTCCGAGATGTCCCCGAATTCACGAGCCGTTTTAATGCGCTCGGCCACTTCGCGGCGTTTTACAGTCTTCAAATGCTCAAGCTCAGCTTCCAGCTTACGTAATCCCTCTGGAGATACTAACAGTTCCTTATCACTCAACCGTATTTCCCCTCTTTCTCGATGCTCTGTTCGCTGCATCATGGTACGCATCGATTGGGTTTCCTATGCCCGACCCAAATCGATCCGAGTTCATTGTCTCATTCAATTCGACACTGTTCAGCCTTCTCCTGCTAACCTTACCGCATCGATTAGTTGTAAAAGCTGATCGGCTTGTACGTGGACATCTTCCAATAGCGGTGTTTCACCCAAGATCATCGGCACGACGGTTCTTGCATCTAAAAGCGCCTCCATCAAGCGCACCCGTGCATTGGAGGCTAGTAAGACCACCACATCGTAGGTTCGTAACTCGGCGGCAACGCGCATAATCTCATTGACCAATTCCACGCCTGTCAGATGTTCCGCAAAATCTCGACGCTCGCGATCCGTCATCACCCAACAGTAATCGACGCCGGCCTTTTGGCACAAACGTTGCACTTCATCGGTGTTGGCAATGGGAAAACCGATGAGCGCCACGGAGCGTCCCTTTCGGATTTCTCCGAGGGTTTCCAGTCGCGAAACAAAAGATCGGTCCACATTAAATTTCCGAGCCACTTCAATTTGCGACGATCCGAGCGCACGGTAACGTAACATGTCTTCCATGACGCCCACCAGTCGGTCGAGGCTAATCATCTTTTCCCCTACACGAATTAGCTCCACGTCAAGGACTCGTCTCGTGCATGGTGCAGCCATTCGGCAATGACACTTTCAGCGTCTGCCTCGGTTTTAATTTGCGTACATTTTGCTCGGTATTCGGCCGAGCCGGGAGTTCCCTTCAGATACCATGCTAGCTGCTTTCGCATTTCGGCAATCCCCACGGTTTCTCCTTTAATCTCAACCATCCGCCGCACATGCCACGACGCCATTTGGGCCCGTTCTAAGGCCGATGGAGGTAAAAGATGTTCACCGTTTTCCCAGAAATGGGTAATCCGTTGGAAGATCCATGGATCTCCAAAGGAGGCCCGTCCGATCATCACCCCATCCGCGCCGGTTTCATCCATCATGCGCCTGGCGTCCTCCGGTGTATGCACGTCTCCATTCCCGATCACAGGAATCGATACCCGCTCTTTCACCGATCGAATATATTCCCATCGGGCGGGTCTCATATACTGGTCATCTCGAGTCCGGGCATGGAGTCCAATAGCTTTTGCCCCAACCCGCTCAAACGCCTCGGCTAATGTTGGTGCCGTAATCGACTGGTGGTCCCAGCCCGCCCGCATCTTAACCGTCACTGGAACCTTAACAGCATTCACGACAGCTTCCACGACTTTAACGGCCGTATCATAATCATTCAACAGTGCGGACCCATCGCCATTTTTCACCACTTTGGATACCGGACAACCCATATTAATATCAATCAAATCTGCCCCATAGGAGGCTGCTTCCACCGCTGCCGCCGCCATGATTTCCGGGTCCGATCCCGCTATCTGAATGCCTACTGGGGTTTCACCAGGATCCAACTCCATCAACCAGTAGCTCTTGGCGCTCTTATGCAATAACGCGTTGGCATTAACCATTTCGGTGACGCAAAGACTCGCCCCTTGCTTACGCGCCAAAGCGCGAAACGCACGATTGGAGACACCGGCCATTGGAGCCAACATGAGGGGCGGATCAATCGTAATCGTGTCTATCTGCAAAGAGCTCACCCCCATTTCAAAAAGTGTTCACCTATTCTATCACATTTTGTTGGGCCCAATTCTTTTCAACCTCTTTGGCGAGCGCTTCGGTATCCGCGCTACTCCCATATCGAACCTCCTCGTAGGCCGTAACGGCATAGAACACAGTGCCGTACACGCGCTGTGCCCACTGGCGTAACGTCTCACCAGGATGTCGCGCTTGGGGTTTGCCTCGTAATTTTCGCAAACGACGACGGACGAGTTGGCGGACCGGGGTCAAGAGCGGGCTTCGAAACAGTGAAGACAAAGACTCAAGATCCGCCAAATGCTCGCGGATGATAAAGGACTCCTCTTCGTCTGTCCCATCGTGTTCTGTCTCGGCTTGACGGAGTAACCGCCAGAGAACCCAAATGAGGCCAATCACGACAATCGCTAACAGAATCCCTACGATGACAGGTTCGGTATGATTCACTACGTGAAGGGCCCGAGGTAGGTGTCCCCGGCCGGGTTGAGTCGTGGTCTTATGATGGTGGGGATGAACATGAAGCAACGGTACCAAACTCACCAGAGCCGCGGCCACTCTGCCCACCGTGTTTTGTACAATCCAGACCCACGGGATGAGCCACAAGATTCCCGCAACGGCCGCGGCCATGAGTAGCGCCACCAAGCCCGTAAGGCCTGCAACCACCCCATGCAGTCGAGTCGCCCTACCCTCTCGAGGAGACTTTAAAGCTAACGCGAAGAGACCCATCGCCAAGATCGCCCACGGTGTCCACCAAAAGCTCCCCCGGTACACCGCTTCGGCAATCGCAATGACTAGGGCCCACATCAAGGTCCTCTGCGGCGGTTGCACGGCGGCAACGAATCCCCATAAGACCCCTAACACCACTAAGGCAATCGTCAATACGTCCGGCAACGCCCCGTATCCCACCAGAGACAAGATCCCTGTGATGACCATCGATACCCATAGCGGACATCGGCGCAGCCGGTGAAACAAGTACCCAATGGCCACCAGAATCGCCACGACGAGCCACCCCCGGGGCACTGCCAGGGCTACCAAGACGATCATCCACAGGAGGTCCAAAGCCCATGCCGCAACATCCGCGGCCTGGATATGGATCCGCATGTCACGCATGGAGTACCTTCCCTTCTCGCCAAGTCAATAAATCCGGATAGGCGACCTTTGCCGCATCACCGAGATCCCCATTGGTCATAATCATCACCCGAATCCCGCGATGCCGGAGTTGCGCTAAAATCGGCTCGATCGCGTCTTCCCATCGGGCAATGACCAAAACGACTACCGAGGACGGTGTCAGTCGACGCATCAAGTCGCTCATGCGTTGCACGATAAGTTGGCGAATGGACCCTGACGGTTGCACCCAGCTTAGGGCTGTTAGATATTCGGCCAAGGACTCCGGACTGTGACTCGGCCGATGCGAGTAGCCGTAGGGATATCCGGGCAAAGAACCACTCATGGTCAACCCCACATCAACGCCCTCGATCATGGCCGCTTCGACCACTGAGGCAGCCAGACTAATCACGCCTTCTAACAGGACGACATCAATGCCCATCCAATGCTCTTGATTGGTGAGGGGATGCAACACCACTTCGATATGCCGATCTTGGACCGTTTCGAGTTCTTTAACCATCAGTGAGCCCGTCCGAGCCGAGGCATAGGGATGAATCTGCCGTACCGGATCCCCCACCACGTAGGGTCGAATGCCCTTCACCTTATAGGGCTCGGGATAATCCCAGGGATGCCCCTTTAAGCTCCCTTCGAGGAGGGTTCGCGTCACGAATTTCTTTTCCATCGGATATCGTTTAGGCCAAACCGTTAGATACATCTGTTCGGGCATGTCGCGATAAAGTCGCGTGAAGCCAAAAATATCCCCAAACCATAGTGCCGCCGGACCCACCATCCAGCGTCCTCTCGCATTACCCGTCAACTGATACTGGACCCGTACTCGCTCATTGGCGCCGACATGAAGGTGTCCCGAAAGGATTTGACGATGGGTCGGTGCATTCAGGACTACTCGTCCTGGCCCCTTGACCGACACCGCTTGCGGTAGGCTATTCTCCCACGATACATGCGTTATCGGCCACGGCATCCGGTTTTCCACGACCATTTCCGCCATAACGGTTTCTCCAATTTCGATGACACGATGTGCCACGGAATGGTCCACCCCGATAAAGGTCAAGGTGCGACTGGTCATCCACTCCACGGCGGCTAACAACACAATAAGAAATATCCCAAGCAGAACCAACAAGAAGTCTCCAACAATAATCCCAGCCAAAAAAATCAGGATCGCCAACACCGACAACCCCGTGCTTTTCCACAATTGAGACGTCATCGCGTGGCCTCAACCGGCACTGGAATCCGTGCCAATATGCTTTGCACGACATGCTGGGATCGTTCGCCTCCCACCGACGCCTCAGCACCCAGCACCATACGATGGGCCAATAAAGGCTCAGCGAGGGCCTGGACATCATCCGGAATCACGTACTCGCGCCCTTGAATCAAGGCATAGGCGCGGACCGCTCGTGCATATTGCACTGCGGCTCGAGGTGAAGCCCCTAATCGGATTAAGGGGTCCTTCCTAGTCGCCCGGACAATACTGACCAAATAACCCAACACCGCCTCGTCTAATCGCACCTGATCTACGCGGCTCATAAGCCGTTGAATGGTCTGCCCGTCCCACAACGCCTCGATCTGGTTGAGATTGTCCCGTTGGCTAAAACGACGTACCAGTGCGCGTTCTTCCGCCTCATCGGGATAGCCTAAGCCAAAAGACAATAGAAAGCGATCCAGTTGCGCTTCCGGTAGTGGGAAGGTCCCTTCCATTTCTATAGGATTTTCCGTGGCCATCACTAAAAAGGGTTCGGGGATCGGATGGGTCTGCCCATCCGCCGACACCTGCCGTTCCTCCATACTTTCCAGTAAGGCAGCCTGAGTCCGCGGTGTCGATCGGTTAATTTCATCGAACAAAACAATATGGTGAAAAATCGGCCCGGGACGAAATCGCAAGGTTCCCGACTGGGGATCGTAAATTGGACCCCCGGTGACCTCACTCGGTAATAAGTCAGGCGTTCCTTGAATGCGGGCAAACGACATCCCTAAGAGCCGAGACATGACTTTGGCTAACCGCGTCTTGGCCACCCCGGGGACGTCATTCAATAGCACGTGGCCCCCTGCCAACAGTGCCACCAGTGTCCATTGTGCTTGGTCACGCTTGCCGGTGACCCACTCTTCAACCTGGTCCAGTATCGCGGAAATTGCTGCGCGATCACGGTCCTGCCTTAAGGCATCTTCTTCATGCATGATTTAGCTCCCTGATCCATATTTTCATCCTATGAGGCTTAACGGGGCATGACAGGGGTCATCCTGGAATGCGAGGCGCATCTCGACCGGCTCGTATCGCATCCGGAGCGATGGGCCCCCAGGTCCACCCCACCCAGTTGTCATCCGTAGTGGATTTCCACCGTTCATAATTTTCAAGACTGACCAGGGCCCGGCCCGGATTGCATTTAAGATACGGAACCAGACTCCAAGCATCCCGATACGATACGAAACGCTCAAGCCACCGCGCGACCCTCTCAGGCTCCCCCGATTCGAGCCATAACCAAGCATCGGCCACTGCCAACGCCTCTTGGGTCCTTGCCCAGTGGTTCACGAAGACTTCGATTTCCCTGAACCGCCGATCCGAATCCGCCATCAGCAGTTCAGCGGCCCGACGTAGTCCCGCTTCCATCCACATCGGCTCGGCGATCGCCCAGGATAACGGCTCAAGATCCGATGCCTTTTGTTTCCACTCTGTCAAAACCCAATTCATTACCAATGCGGTGCTAGCCGTCGGACCGTAATAGACGGTCCCTAATCCCAAAGGGTTCCACCGGGCATAACTCCTGGATCGAAGCCACCCACTGGATTGGGTTTGGCAGCGCGAGTGAAAACGCAATCCATTGGCAAGCTCCCGTCCTCCGGAAGCCATCCGGAAGTGCTCCCCCGGCGGGACATCAAACTGGTTGCGTCGTTGCCGCCAACTCATCACGTCCACATGGGCGCTTGCAATCCACGGCACGACCGTTACTGTCCCATAAGAATGATTCTTGGCGGTCTCGACATAAGCATGAATGGCCAATTTGGCCTGGTCTTCGGCCACAGCCCACCGTAGGGCGTCCATCCCCGGTGGGACCGGCATCACACATGCTCCGCGCAGCAGGCCGTGCGCCTCTCTAGATAATTCGATGGTCGTCCAAAAATCTCCTGCCACCATCCCTGCAATTGACTTCAGCCAATCCGGTAGGCTTTTCAATGCTTTGAAAAAGGCTACATAATCCCCAATCATCCATAGAACTTCCAGGTTATGGCGGGCATGACTTAACGGAGCATCGGATCGCCTCCACACCTCACCGCGCAATCTCCCCGCCGCCAGCCGCGCATAACGTCCCCAGCTATCTGCCTCGACCAATTCCGCCAGCAATCCCGCCTCGGCCGCCAGCGACAGCCAACTCCGCATCTCCCGTTGAAAAGCGGCCTCACTCCACTCCGGCCATTGTCCACCAGATCCTTCGCGATGCCACCATATGGCAGACCCCGGGTATCGATCCTCGATGAGATGCCAAAAATGCTCGGCTAGTTGATGCAGTTGCATCCGGCGTCACCCCCCCTGTATCCTATGCATCCTCAGGGCAACCGTCTCAGAGTTCGGTGATCCGCCTCCCCTTACATGGAATAATCGGCTGCATGGCGAAGTCCTTCGAGGGTCAACATGGGTTCCAATTGGGTTGCAAACTTCAATTGAGATTGGATCCGCCGCGCCCAACCGCCGGTCAAGATAACGGGTGCTTGGTGACCCAACATCTGCCACGTGCGTAATACCAGTTCATTGACCATGCCAATAAACCCGTGTCCTACGCCAATCATAATGGCTTGTTGGGTCGACTGACCAATCAAAAGATCGGGAATGTTAGGGGGAATTAACGGCAATCGGGCGGTGCCTTCCGCGAGCGCATTCGCTAAGAAGTGGGGCCCGGGCGCAATACTTCCGCCTAAGAAGACCCCTGGCCGACACACCGCATCAATCGTGGCGGTCGTGCCGACATCGACCACGACCACGTTATCATGCACCTTATGCCACGCAGCCAGGGCATTGACAAAGCGGTCTGCTCCAAGGCTTTCTGGGGGTTGATAGGCCACATCCAGCCCGTAGCCCGGTGGCACCACTTCGAGCGGCACCGACCGTGATAAGGTTTCGGCCACCCGTGTAAATGCCGGCGTTAATAAGGGCACCACGGATGCAATCACGGTCCGGTCCACCAGATCGACACCCGCTTCTTCCATGAAGCCCCTTAAGAATTGGCGGTATTCATCGGCGGTACGCTTGACGTCTGTAGACATCCGCCATTCATGGCGCCAATCTCCGTCTTGATACAAACCAATTTTTATATGGGTATTCCCGACGTCAATGGCCAACAGTTGTTTCACGGTGGAATCCTCCTCAAACGTGCAAATCCTTCCTTATGCTAGCACAATCCTCGACAGGGTAAAGGATTCGGTCAGTATTGCGAACCGGGCTCCCATTCGTGACCTATGCAGTTGCCGCATAGCCTCGTTATCTGGTGGGATTTATTGGTATACTGGCGTTATTGTGTCGGAACATCCGCGACACCAAAAATATAGCGAGGTAGGAGGATTTATCATGTCCGACGAGATCGTGCGTGCTTTGCCGCGAATAAATGAATCCGCGCCTGACTTTACCGCCGATACGACCCATGGTCCCATCACGCTCTCTCAATTACAGGGAAAATGGGTGATGTTATTCTCGCATCCGGCCGATTTCACCCCTGTCTGCACCACAGAGTTTGTAGCGTTCGCCGAGGCCCACCAAGAATTTGAAAAACGCAACGTTCAACTTCTAGGGCTATCCGTCGACTCCGTCCCCTCGCACTTGGCATGGGTCCACGCAATCCAACAAGAACTGGGTGTCCACATCCCGTTCCCCGTGATTGCCGACCTCAAGATGCAGGTGGCTCAACTCTACGGAATGATACACCCTAGTGATAGCTCGACCGCCACGGTGCGCAGTGTCTTCTTTATCGATGACAAGGGCGTCATTCGCGCGATGATCTATTACCCCTTATCCTTAGGTCGAAGTGTTCCCGAACTTTTACGAGTCATTGACGCTCTACAGTTCAATGCCCATGAGAAACTTGCCACCCCCGCCAATTGGCAGCCGGGACGACCCGCTGTTTACCCGGCGCCAACCACACAAGCTGCCGTCGAGCAACGGGTCAAAGAAGACACCGGAAAGCCCAATCTTAAAGCTTGGTGGCTTAAGACCACCGATTAACAGAAGGCTTCTCCCTGTGATCACAACCGATGGCGTGCCCACCCGATTTTGAGGTCGGCGCGCCATCGGTTACTGCGTTTCCATCGAGTCTGTTATAATTCCTATAAAATCTTAGGATCACGAGGCAACCCCATGATTACAGTAGAAGAAGCCCAGACTCGCATCATAGAAAGTTTAGCGGCCCACCTTCCGTCCACCGAAACCTTATCCCTCGCTGACGTGTTGGATCGTGTATTAGCTGAATCCATCTGTTCGGACCTGGACATCCCTCCCTTCGATAATAGCGCCATGGACGGATATGCGGTACGGAGCGATGTCTTCGCATCGCGGACGGCAGAGTACCCGATTCGACTCAAGGTTGTCGGTACCAGTGCCGCAGGGCACCCGATTTCCGCTCGGGGTATTAGCCCTGTGCAATGCTATCGGATTATGACTGGTGCCCCGGTCCCCGAGGATGCGGACGCGGTCGTTCAAAGCGAATGGACCCAGTTGGATCCGGAAGAAAAAGACGTGATCTGGGTATCGCGTCCAGTTCCCAAGGGCCTTAACATCCGACGGCAGGGGAGTGATATCTCAAACGGCTCCGCCGTTCTGGCACCGGGAACCCGAATCACTCCGGCAATTATTGGCATATTGGCCACACTCGGCAAGAGTCGCGTTACGGTATACCAAAAACCCCTGGTCGCCATTATATCGACCGGCGATGAACTTATCGATCCCGACCAAACCCCGATGCCCGGTCAGATTCGCAACTCAAATGCCTACGCGCTTCATGCGGCAGTATGCAAAGCCGGAGGACATCCCATCATCATTCCACACGCTCCAGACCATCTTGCAACCATTATTGCGAGATTAGACCAGGCCTCTCAATATGATCTGATATTAAGTTCCGGCGGGGTCTCGGTCGGCGACTTCGATTTTGTCAAACAAGCCTTAGATGCGAACGGTACCCAAGCCTTCTGGCGGGTAAATATGAAACCCGGAAAACCGGTAACGTTTGGACATTATCGACATACCGCCATCTTCGGTTTGCCGGGTAATCCAGTGTCTGCGCTCGTCACATTTGAATTATTTGTTCGACCATTTATTCGCCAATGGCAAGGCGATACCCAATGGGCCCGCATGGTGGTCCCGTTACCGCTCCTCGACGACTTCGAAGAAATCAGTGACCGACGCCACTATGTACGATGTCAAATTCGGACTCAAGACGGGGTGGTTGGGGTTACCGCCAACCCTGATCAAGGTTCGGCAATCCAAACTTCGTGGCTAGCCGCCGGGGGATTGATGGTCATCCCCGAAAACCAAGGACCGTGGAAAAAGGGCTCTCTTGTCCCTGTGATGCTCCTCCACTAAACCGTCGAATCTCGAGATCCGTTATACTACCCATAGACCCGTAGTCAAGAAGGAGGTTAGGATAATGCCAGGATTAGTAGATCGTGTAAAGGGTATCCTCGGTGCCAAAGCGAATAGAGCACTCGACGCCATGGAAGACCCCACCGAAACCGTAGAATACTCGTTTCAACAAATGCAAGACGCCCTACAAGAAACGCGCCGGCATATTCTTGAAGTCGCAACCGCCAAAAAGCAGCTCGAGATGCAGGCCACTGCTCTGCAAAAAAAGGTTCAAGAGTATGATCAAGACGCTCGCGATGCCGTGCAATCTGGTCGTGACGATTTGGCCTCAGAAGCCCTGTCGATGAAAACGACTCTCGAACGACAAGTTACGGACATGCAACAACATGTCCAGGAAACCCAAGCTGAGGAAGATAAGCTCACCCAAACTCAACATAAATTAGAGGCGCAAATCGAAAGTTTTCGAACTCAAAAGGAAGTGATGAAGGCCCAATATTCGGCGGCCAAGGCTGAAGTCCAAGTAGGATCGACCTTAACCGGCATCACCCAACATGCAGGCGATATTAGTGGGGCCCTCCAACGAGCTCAAGATAAAATCTCTACTATGCAAGCCAAAGCTTCCGCCATTGATGAACTTGAAGCCAATCCAGACTTTTCTGCCTTACCCGGATCGGCTCCGACCGACAGTATTCGCCAGCAGCTCGATGCTGCCAAGTCCAGTAGCGCCGTGCAAGATGAACTCCAAAAACTGAAAGCCGAGATGCAAGCCCAAAAAGGTATTGACGGCCCCGCGCCCTCGTAAAACTATACGCCATAGTGAAGGCCACCTCCTCACCACGGTGCGGGAAGTGGCCTTCGCTATGGGGTAGATAATCCGTCGACTTGGTGACCTTGCGATCGGGACGGCATTCCAGCAGAGACCACGGCACCTAACCTCGGTGCGAGATTCCCGGCCTTGCGCTCCGTTGTAGCCTATTTGACGGAATCTTAGGGTTTCCGTACAATACTAGTGAACAACATCTGTTTAACCTTCGGGGCGCGGTGAGGGATCCCCAGATCCCAATTCCCGACCGGCGGTGATCTCGTAAGAGGAGCCCGCGAGCCCATAATGGGCAGGAGTCCGGTGAGAATCCGGCGCCGACAGTACAGTCTGGATGAGAGAAGGTGTGTAAGCGGCGTATTATCGCGGCCTTGCCTTGCTCTCGTTATCCCCGGAAAGGGGATTTTTTCATTGTTAGGACTGATGCAACGCGCCATACGGCTTGCATATCGCGGTCGTTTCACGACGTCGCCCAATCCCATGGTGGGTGCGGTCGTCGTGGATCGACATGGGACTATAGTCGGGCAAGGCTACCATCGGCGTGCCGGAGGCCCACATGCCGAAATCTACGCCCTACGTCAAGCTGGTCCCGCTGCAGTGGGAGGATCCCTTTATGTCACCTTGGAGCCATGTAACCACTATGGCAGAACCCCGCCATGCAGCGAAGCCATTGTCCAGGCCGGGATCCAAACCGTTCACATCGCCACCACCGACCCTAACCCAAAGGTGGCGGGAGGTGGCGTCGCCTATTTGCGCAACCACGGGATTGCGGTTACCCTGGGTGAATTAGAGGATAAGGCCCGTTCCCTAAACCGCCCCTTTATAACCTGGAGTCTACTCGGTCGTCCGATGGTCACGGTTAAAGTGGCGTGTAGCCTCGATGGTAAGATAGCTGGCTGGGACCCACGAGACCGATACGTATCGAGTCCCGAATCCCTTAGCTTTGTCCATGATCTGCGGCGCACTCACGATGCAATTTTAATCGGGGTCGACACGCTCCTGACCGATGATCCGACCTTGACTTACCGCGGAAAAGGCTTCGGACGCGATCCGGTACGCGTAGTGCTCGATAGCCAAGGGCGCACGCCAAACCAAGCCAACGTATTTCATAGTGGATCGCACGGACCCACCCTGCTCTACACCACACAAGCGGCGTCGGTACAATGGGAGCGCGAAATGTTTTCAGTAGGCGGCGAGGTCATTCGGCTTCCCGCCGATGCGGCGGGTCAGGTGCCATTACATGCCGTCCTGGACGACTTGGCGTCACGCCAGATCTTGTCGGTCCTGGTGGAAGCCGGGGCCACCATACACGGAGCCTTTCTTCAAGCGAACCTGGTTGACCAATGGATCGGATTGTATTCCCCTCTGTTGGTGGGCAGTAGTGGCTTATCTGCAATCGGCAGCATACTAAGTCCAAGTGTCAAAGCCGAAATCATTGAGTGTAAACGCCGTGGACCCGACCTCATGGTACGGGCCTGGCTTCAAGCCCTACCCACGCGAAAGGATTGACGTTAAATGTTTACCGGCCTCGTAGAATCACTGGGACGCATCACGCAGCACGAAATCGAAAGGGATGGCGTAAGCGTGCGCATGGCTATCACAGCACCCTTTAGCCATGCGTTGGAGATTGGGGAATCGGTCGCCTTAAATGGTGTCTGCCTTACCGTGATCCAACAGAATTCCGAATCGTTCGTGGTCCAAGCCACCGCCACCACGCTGGCCTTGACGACCCTCTCGACTTGGCATGTCGGCACAATGATTAACCTCGAGCGTTCGGTGACCCCCGCTACCCGACTCGGGGGACATTGGGTGCTCGGACATATTGATACCATAGGCACCATCTTGGACATCGTCGAAAACGGCCAAGCCCATGAGGTGACGATAAGTTACCCCCAAGAATTTTCGGATCTGGTTCTACCCTTAGGATCCATTACGATGGACGGAGTCAGTCTTACCGTCGTAAGTTGTAGCGAAAACCATTTGAGTGTCACCCTGATTCCACATACCCAAGCCGTCACCATATTGGGCGACTGGAAGGTGGGTCAGTCTGTGAATCTGGAATTTGATGTCTTAGGCAAATATGTGAAACACTTGCTGCGAGGAAATGGGGAGGTCCTATGGCTACAGAAAAATTAGAGAATGAGGTCGCTACAGTCCAATTTAATACGGTGGCCGAAGCCCTCCTGGCCTTACAACAGGGCCAAATGATTATCGTGGTCGACGACGAAAATCGCGAAAACGAAGGCGACTTGGTGATGGCAGCCGACAAGATCACCCCCGAGGCGATTAACTTCATGGCGCAATGGGGCCGTGGCCTAATTTGCGTGCCCATGACCGCGGATCGACTCGACGCCCTAGAACTCCCTCCCATGGTCGACGTACCGCAAGATTCCATGCACACTGCCTTTAGTGTATCTGTGGACGCTCGCCATGGTGTGAGCACTGGCATTTCCGCCCATGACCGAGCCGAGACCGTCAAAGCATTGGTGAATCCGTTGACCCACCCCGACGACTTAGTACGGCCCGGACACATTTTCCCGTTGCGCGCTAAATCAGGTGGAGTACTGAGGCGTCCCGGCCATACGGAAGCTGGCGTCGACTTAGCCGTCCTCGCTGGGTTGTCGCCGGCAGCCGTAATCTGCGAAATTCTTCAACCCGACGGCACGATGGCTCGCCAACCCGAACTGGTCACATTCCAACAACAATTCGGGTTGAAGATGATTACCATTGCCGACTTGATCCGCTACCGGATGGCACACGAGACGTTATTTATTCGCGATGGTCAAGCACAGTTACCGACTCGCTATGGAGACTTCCAAGCCATTGCGTTTACCGAAACGCTGACCTCGGTCACCCACTTAGCTCTTGTTATGGGGGATGTGGATGACGGGCAACCGGTCCTGGTGCGTGTCCATTCCGAATGCCTAACCGGTGATGTTTTTGCCTCCAAGCGTTGCGACTGCGGAGAACAACTCGATATGGCCATGCGCTCTATCGCGCAAGCGGGACGGGGAGTACTCCTGTATATGAGGCAAGAGGGCCGCGGGATCGGGCTCGCTAATAAGATCAAGGCCTATGCACTACAAGAAGCGGGTCACGATACGGTGTCTGCCAATCGGGCACTCGGATTCCCTCCCGACGCCAGGGACTATGGGATTGGTGCCCAAATCTTGGCCAGTTTAGGCATCCACCAGTTACGCCTTCTTACGAACAACCCACACAAGTACTATGCCCTCGAAGGATACGGACTCGAAGTTGTCGAACGCGTCCCGATTCGAACCGTCCCCTTACCAGAAAATGCGGTCTATTTGGACACCAAAAAACAACAAATGGGGCACTGGATGGATTGAGAGCGGCGCCCCCGTTCACGAAGTAAAAATCCACATTATGTGTACAAGGGAGACATAAATTATGGCAGAATTTCAAGGGCTTTACACAATACATCCGGGTCAGCGCTGGGCCATTGTCGTGAGTCGTTTTAATCAACGGATCAGCGACCGTTTACTCGAGGGGGCGATCGCCACGTTCGTCCGTCATGGGGCATCACCCGAGACCATCGATACCTATTGGGTACCTGGGGCCTTTGAAATCCCGGGACTCACGCGCCTTTTGGCATCTCAGCCTTATGCTGCCATCCTAACCTTAGGTGCCGTAGTGCGGGGCGATACACCCCATTTCGATTACGTAGCCGGTAACACAGCGGCACAGTTATCCCATTTATCCGTAGAGCAACGAATCCCCATCATTTTTGGTGTGCTTACGACCGATACCATGGAACAGGCCGAAGATCGGGCCGGAGGCAAAGCAGGTAATAAAGGCGCCGATGCAGCCCAGACCGCCATTGAAATGGCTGACCTATACCAAAAAATTCCGCCAGCCACACCACGCGGTTAAGCCTCATGACGTTCAATCAGAAGACCCCTTAAGACCCGGGCGATCTCGACCCAAGTTTCGCCTTGTTGATGGTGAGTCTCTCGCCTCGTCCATCGACCCACCGCGCAACATGATGCTTCATTATCTTGCGTGCGTCCGACCATCGATGATGGGCCCCGGCTACGTTCAGATCTTCGATGGCGATCACGTCAAATCTCTCCACGATCCGTCAAAGGGTCTCGAGAGTTATTGTTGCGTGGATAATCAGGGCGGAGCGTAGCCTCCTGTCGCTAATCGTACACTGACCTCGCCCGCGCTAACCGCTTCGATAGGTCCTTCGGGAGTACGTATAAGGAGTCGCCCGGCCTCGTCCACATCTTCTACGATGCCCGTGAGAACCACCCGTTGGTTTTGCCAGATATGCACCGATGTCCCTCGAAACACGTGGTATAATCGCCACGCTTCTAAGATTGCGAAGGTATTTCGCGCCTCCCACACCTGAAGCCAATGATCTAGCCGCAACATCAATTGCTCCAACAGCACCACACGATCGACCGATCGTTCGGCCGCCCGATCCAACGTTATGGCCGCAGGAAATTCTGGATCGACGCTCCCGTGAACGTTCACACCAACGCCAATGATGGCATAGGGTGCGGGCGTAGCACTAGCCTCGACGAGAATGCCGGCGTATTTCTTCCCGCCCAGAATGCCATCATTAGGCCATTTCAATCCAGGCTTCAGTCCGGTCAGGGCGGACACGGTTTCTGAAAGGGCCACGGCCACCGCAAATCCCAACAGAGGATCCAGTCCCCGTTCCGGTACCACCAAACGAGATAAATAGAGACCCGTCCCGGGTGGAGAGTCCCAGACTCGGCCCAAGCGGCCGCGACCTCGAGTCTGTTGCTCGGCCACTACGGTCATGCCGTTCAACCGCGGATTGGCGGCATAGCGTCGCCTTATTTCGAGATTGGTCGAATCCACTTGATCCATACCCACGAGGTTGGGCCGTAAATCCGCAATCGTTTGGATAAATTGAGACTCCCAACCATCATCGCGATCCTCAGCCAGGTAGACCACTTGGTCTTTTACCGATCGTCGCAAAGTCGCCACCGACTCTCCGGTAGGGAGCACCAATCCTGGATTCAATTCACCGAGAGGGTCTAGGACGAAACGCCGGAGATGAAGTCGGGGGTGTGGAATCGTCAACCCAGGGCGATGAATCAGGTGTTCTCCATACAAGAGTACATCCACATCGAGGGTTCGCGGTCCAAAGCGTTCCCCTCGGGCTCGTCCCGCTTGATGTTCCAGCGCTTGACACTGGTGAAGCAATTCTTCAGGTGCCAAATCGGTGACCAGGCAGACCACCAGATTCAAATAGGGGCCTTGGATAGGTCCTCCTACCGGCTCCGTCTCATACACTCTGGATATTCCTGCAATCTGACCGAGACGGCTAATCCCTCGAATGCCGTTCCGTAAAAGCGCTAGACGATCCCCGAGATTCGAACCTAAACCAAGATAGGTTTTAATGGTGGGCATGGCGTTCCAACTCGACCTCCACCCAACCTGCCACCATTTTTATTGGTGGAGCCATCTTACGCACCCGCACCGTCACCGACTGCACTGGCCAATGTCGCAATGTCTCGTCACAAATGGATTCGGCTAGGCTTTCGAGGAGTTTTTTACTCGGCCCTTGCATCACCCGCGCTACCATATCGGCCACATCTGCATAATTCACGGTATCTTGAATCCGATCCGATTTTCCTGCAACGCCCAGTTCTAAGGCCATGGTCACATCCACGGCAAATTCTTGCGCAATTTGCCGCTCATGCTCGAGAACCCCGTGGCAGACTTGAAATCGCAAGTCATGAAGACGAATGACATCAGGCATGTCGCCACCAACGGTCCGCCACTAATAGGGCCTGACGCACACCGGCTCCTTCATGCACCCGCACAACGTCCATTCCAACCCCCACCACCAAGCTTGCAATGCTCGCTGTCGCCCAATCTCTTTGGGCCGGATCAGCCCCCGTAATCGCCCCTAAAAATCTCTTACGACTGGGTCCCACCAAGATACCAGCGCCCAAACCTTTGAGGTGTTCTAGATCCCGTAACACGCGCCAGTTCTCCTCCAGTCCATAGGCAAATCCCAATCCAGGATCCACCAAGATGCGTTCCGCCGAAATGCCTGCTTCATGAGCCTCCTGAATTCTCCGTTGAAACTGCTGCACCAGATCTGACATCTCAACGTGAGCCACGGGCTCTCGATTATACATCATGATGTAACCCGCCTGACTTGCACCCACCGTGGCCAGCATCCGAGAATCCCCGAGGGCTCCTCCCACATCGTTAATAATATCGGCTCCCGATTGAATCGCACGGTGCGCAATCTCAGCTTTTTGTGTATCCACTGAGATGGCAATCTCCGGAAATTTTTTACGAACGGCCTGAATTACCGGTCCGAGTCGCGCCCACTCATCATCGACCGCAACCGGTTGGTATCCAGGACGCGTCGATTCGGCTCCGATGTCGATGAAATCGACTCCGCTAGTCACCAACGATGCCGCGTGTCGGATCGCGGTTTCTACCCCAACATAGCGGCCGCCATCCGAAAACGAATCCGGGGTCACATTAAGAATCCCCATGAGATAGGTCTTCTTACCGAGGACTATCCGTTTGCCGTTAAACTGAAATATGCGTGGGTTCACCCTGGATCACCTCAACTCACTACTTGGCCCATTCTAGAAAGCGGTTTCCATCAAGTCAAGTCAGTGGCGCTGAGATTGCAAATTGATCCTCTCGATGAAAAATCCCCCACTCTAAAGCTTCCAACGCCCGTGGGGAAAGTTTGGTCTTCGCATCGGGACGCATAATATTCAGGACCTCATCCAGGTTGAGTTGGCGACGATAAGGGCGAGCATGCGCTAGCGCATCAAACACGTCAGCAACCGCCACAATCTGGGCCCCTAAAGGAACATCGGCGTCTCGGATGCCTCGATAGTACCCGGTACCATCTAACCGCTCATGATGCGACGCAGCCACTTGAGCAATCTCTCGGATCGGTTCAATGGGTTCCAAAATATGATAAGTAAGTTCCGGGTGTGTTTCAATTTGCCGTCGTTCCTCGCCGTCTAAGGGACCCGGTTTATCTAAAATTAGGTTACTCACCCCTAACTTTCCCAAATCGTGAAAAAACCCTGCCAATAAGGTTTCTTGCTGAGCACGCGTGTCGAGTCCCATGATGTCGGCAAGACTCGCGGCGTACCGTGCGGTACGCACCGAATGCATAGCCGTCCAGGACGATTTCGTATCGACAATTTCCCCAAAGACCCGCGCAATATGTAACAGCTGGTCCAAACTCGTGAGGGAGATGGTTGATGGAGCAGGGTCCAGACTCGCAATCGCTTCGGGACCTGATACTGTGGATAAGTCTTGCCAGTAAACCGGCTTGTCCGCTGCAGCGAGAAAGATATCCACCAAGTTCGGATCGAACCAAGTTCCCCGCCGTTCACGGGCCACTTGGAGCGCTCCACCGGGGCCAAACCGATTCCAATAGACTTCCACGGTTTGCGATAAACCAAGAATCCTTCCTAAGAGGGGGATTTCTTCGCCCTGTAAACCCCTCGGGTGCCCGGATCCGTCCCAGTGTTCGTCGAGATTCAAGACCGCTTCTGGGGCAATCGCCACCCAACCCAGTTGACGCACCACATCCGCGCCTCGAGTGCAACGCATCTCGACCAGTTCTCGAGCCGCCTTGGGCCCTCGACGACCCACAGAAGCGATCTGGCTGAGACGTTGCCACCAGGGCGCCCCTGGTTTGGACTGACCTATCGCGTACCGCGTGGCCATTAATAAATTGGACCAATTGACCGCCTTTAAGGCGTGTTTAGCCGTCCTGTCATCGGTCCCAAACCACGAGCTCACTTGTTGGGAGTTGGCCGAGCATCCGGCATCTTTCAGGAGTAACGCATAATACAGTTCCCCACGCATCGCTTGCGATAGGCCTAAAGTTTGGCCAATCGTCATCCCGATCCAACAGGTTCGGATGGCGTGCCCCATAGGTTCGCCCTCGGTCAGGTCTAACGCCCTCGATAATGATGCCACCAATTGGGCCGTGGATATGTCTGTGTGTGTCGATACAGTTTCGACCATCATGGTCCGTTCACCTCTCTCCCAGGTTACCAGGGATCCAACGGTTCCCCTAGGTTATACGAGGGATTTGAGGAAAGAGATCGAATCAAAGGGACCAACGCCAGGCCTTTCGGGAAGTTAACGCCCAACAATCAATCACGTAATGATGAATTGAGCTTTGCACTAGATAAAGATTCCCCTCTGGACTAACCCGGCCGTAGACCGCGCTATAAATTGGAACCGCATGCACCTCGATGTCGTTAATCAAGGTACCCGCAGGAGACACCACGAGGACCCGCGCTCGATGCGGGTAGGTAAGATTAATGCCCACATAGGCCCATCCCATTCGATTAACCCCCAAGAGGCAACTTTCTAAGATCGGGATCGGAGATTTTATTGAAATCTGGCTCACATATTGACCATCCCAGCGATACACGTCGATGTGACGATGGTATCGTTGATGCGACGGCGGGACCACATAGAGTTCGCCAGATGGGCTAATCTCAAAGCTTTGCAGGATCCCGATCGGGCCATGTCCCGCCAGCGGCGTCAGGCCGGCATTCTCGCCACCCTGAGCCCTCGCCAATTCACGCACAAACTGCCCCTTGCGATTATATTCATTGAGCATCATCTGGTATTGCCCTTGACCAAACCCTAGGACTTGAACCACAATCTGACCCTCAGGTCCCACGCCAAGATGCCAAATGGCTTCGGTCACACCTTTTTCTTGCGGGATTTTTATGAGTCGGGATATCCTCCCCGATCCCAACCGCCACACCCCTAGTTGCCGGTTGTCCGCCACTAAGATGGCGCCAGAAGGTGTTACGGCTACATCTTCCACCATCAACGGGGCCGCCTCCAGCACTTGGGAATGGTGCGCCCGTACGATGATTCGATTGTTATAACTATCGGCCACGACGAGTCGTTTACCGAGCAGAGCGAATGCCAGGGGCCCGTAGTGTCGACCGTCCAGTCCAATCGATTCTCCTACACGGTTTGAACTGGTGCCATACGAAGCTTTCCACACGACACGGGGAGGCTCTCTCAGGGCGACGATCGTCACTCGGTGCAAACCTAGCCCGAAGACCAATAAGCCCAAAATTCCCACCGCGATGACGATGCTCCGGATTCGACGCATAACGGGTCACCTCTTCGATACCCTATGCGTCAGAGATGATTTCCAGACATGCCTAGGGGATCCTCGCGGCGCAGCGCGTTCCCGTCCCAGATCCAATATTGGTAAGGAGTCAGGGCTTGTTCGAGAATCTTAAAATCCGGCCAAAAATCTGCGGGTTTGCGGTCCGGGTCCACCATCCGGATGACTTCAAACCTCCCGTCGTTCTCGGTCACGAAGTCCACTACAGTGATGCCGTAAGCGCCCGAGACGCTCACCTGACTCGCCCACTTGTGGGATTTCATGCTCTGCCAAAAGTCCTGACTATCCCACGGAATCCAGGCTGCGTGAGGCGCCTTCCCTTCAAGCCAACGCCGAATGCGTTCTTGCAGTGCCCGTTCCCGGCGATTGGGCCTCCACGTTTCAGAGCTGACGGGTCCCAGATCCGGGCGAGGTACCCAGACCGTCGGTGTTTTAGGCTCAGCACCGGCCGTCCCAGCCCAGTCATCGACCCCTGTACCGATCCGATGATCACTCAAGGTAAAAAACTCAAAAGGATCGGTTTGATGGGTCGGCCACGCGTCGATCACCGCTAAATAGTCACGCGCCCGTGTTAACGCCACATATAAGAGCCGCTGCTGTTCTGCGGCATCCCGTAATCCATCCTGGTAGATCTGTTCTTCCCACCCGGGAGACATAAGTCCCGATACCTTCATCACCGGCCTACCTCCGACCCCCAATATCACGGGTCCATGGGAGGTCGATGCCTTGGACCAGTTGGTCACAATCACCAACGGCCACTCGAGCCCCTTACTACGGTGCACCGTAGAAAAATGCACTGCTTCGAGCTCACCCACCAAGAGACCTTCTTCCTCATTGGCCCCCTCGCGCACCTTGCCCTGAATCCATTCTGTAAATCGGTCAATACCCCAAGAATGACCCAGGTGATGACTGAGAAAAGCCAGTTTATCTAAGTTGGCTAGAGCCGCAGCGTCTTGACGGGTGGCCAATGTCCCTCGCATTTTGGTGGTCTCAAGCACTTGAAATAGCAGAGCTTCAGGATGAAGGGCCCACCAATCCGTGAACCACCCAGCCATTACCCGAAGCCATGTTCCCACCTTGGTCTCAGGCTGCGCCAGACGGTAGTCTAATCCATAGTCCGCGCGATGCCGGGCAATCTCCTCAAGACCTAAGCCCACCCAGGGAGATACCAAAAATGCCGCCACACTGACTTCATCGCGAGGACTTTGTAAGGCGAGCAATAGCGCCGCATATCCCCGGATTTCATCACGGCGAAAAAACCCGGTGCCGCTCTCTTTAGCCAGCGGAATCCCTTCTTGGGTAAATACCTCATCGAACACATCCAAACCAGTCCGTGTCGGCATAATCAGCACCATATCTCTATAGCGAATGGGACGAATGGCGTTCGCTGGTTTATCATAGACCGGCCACTCTTCGGAAATCGCCCGCTTAATAAGTAAAGCCGCCTGGCCGGCTACAGCGCGGCGCCTGTCATCAGCGCGACCTGTCATCGGTCCACCGTCGACAATGACATGGGGGAAGGAATCCTGGCGATCATGGGTCTCTAGGGGCTGAAACACTGGAATGTAAGGTCGTTCCGGGTCGGGCAACACGGGAAATTTCTTCGAAAAGTATTGGTTGATCGCCCCCAGGATTGCGGGATGTGACCGAAAATTATGCGTAATCGGCGTGACGGAGGCGTCTGGCCGCTCCGAGAAGTTTTGCCGCACCGACGCGTAAAGTTCTACGTCGGCGCCGCGAAAGCGATAGATGGCCTGTTTGGGATCCCCCACTAACAGCAAGTTCCCCGCCCGACCCTGGGTCAAGGTTAGAATAATCTCGGTTTGAATCGGATCGGTATCTTGAAATTCATCCACCATCATCATGTCAAAACTGTCACGGATGCGATCCACCACCACCGGATGGGATCGGACTAAGTCACGCGTCTTACGCAGAAGGCCGTCAAAACTCATCAGATTTTTAGCATAGGTCCACGCTTGCCACCGGGGTCCGAAATCCGTTTGCACCGCCAACACCAATCGGGTTAACAAATAGTCGGCTAGAGCGCCTTGCCATTCTAAAATTTTGGGGTTCAGGGTCTCTCGAATCCACACTTTTTGCTCCGTTAGGCGGTCAGGATGACCCCATCCCTTCTTGTTTCCTTTCGGCGCCGAGAATGGCCAGCCTTGCACAGTCCGGATCCAACCCCAAGCATCCCGGGCTCGGTGGGTGAGAAAGCGGCTGAGGTCACTGATTTGGCGACGGCCTGGTTCGTCTGGATCCGCTTCCTGCTCAGCAATCCGCACCCATCCTTTGAGATCCTCTTCAAGGTCCTGAAGATCTGTCGGACTGACCGGCACATCCATCGGGGGAATGGCAAGCATTTCCCATTGCGAGATCGTACGGATCATTTCGCGTAGTTGATGCAGACTGATATTGGCTGCTAAGAAATCGTCCACCACACCGTGAGCTTCACGACCCGTCTCGAGCCAATCGTCTAATGCCTCTTCCCACAGTTGATCCGCATCATAGGGATCTAAGATGTCAAAGCCCACCGGAACCTTGGCTTCTTGAGGATATTGCTGGAGCAAGGAAAGACAGAGGCCGTGAATGGTGGTAATGCGACTGTTGGAAAGATGTTGTAAAGCGCTCGCTGCCACGTCCCTATACTCTCCCGACAGAGCAGCTTCCAATCCTTGGGTGAGACGCAGACGAATCTCTAGCGCAGCCTTCTCCATAAACGTAATGAGGATGATACGTTCTACCGGGATGCGCCGCACCAGAATGGCGTGAAGCGCGCGTTCTACCAAGAGCGTCGTTTTCCCGGTCCCCGCACCAGCTTCCACCAACAAATCCTGTGAAAACTCCTCGATTACACGATGCCGCGCGCTGTCGTCTTTAGGCTTCATCATCTGCCCCCGTATTCCCTTCCATCCATAACGCCATAAATTCTTTGTGGTGCACCAGCTTAGTCTGTGCAATATGGCGGACATTGGCTGGGCATAGCAATCGATAATCACAGACACGGCACGGATCAGATTTCGGATCCGGGGTCGGGAAGAATTCCCCCTGCCGGATACGGCCTAAGATGCCGTCCACCACCCTTCGGGCTTCTCGATCCGTGCCCTCATCACCCAGCACCTCTCGCGCCCGAAAATGATTTTTTTCGGTGATGCCCCACAGCACCCCCCGTACACTCTGACGATCGGGGAATCGGTCTCGCCACGCGCTCAGATAGACAGGGATCTGCAACTGATCTGGCCCGACCTTTTCTGGATTCGTGATGTGTCCGGTCTTGAAATCCACGACCGTATCGTGAGTCCTGTAATGTTCGAGCCGATCTAGCCGCATCCGAATCGACCATAGGTCTTTATCCAGCCGATAGTCCCACACCCATTCGACCTCAGCCTGCACCGAGTCCGGTACCTCTCCCGCTTGGATGCCGGCCCATACATACTGCAGGTTAGCTTCTAGACGATGCTGGGATTGGCGAACCACCGTCGTTAGAAGACCATCCGGAGGCTTTACAGCCTTCATCGCGTTACGAACGGCTACGGACACCGAGAGGGTCGGATCTTGGCTCAGATAGTAGAGGGCTAAATGCGCCCATTGTCCATAAAGCGCCGGCAATTCACGCATCGGGTCGTCATTCCAGGGCTTTAACCCTAGGCCCCGGGATAAGAAGTAGGCTCGAGGACAAGCTCCAAACTTTTCCAAATCAGAAACCGAAATGGTTGTCGCGGGTAACCCAGTTTGCACCCCAAACGCCCCGGTTCCATACCACTCGGCGTACCAGGCTAAACTTGCCGGCTCCGCTTTTGGTTCTTGAATCGACCATAGCGAGTGAAAGGGCCGCTCTCCGGTCTCTCCAAAAGCGAAGAGAGTGTTATTAGCCACCTCTGTCAGTCGTGACTGAACCCGATCGACGAGTCTTTCGTGGGCCTTTTGCAGTAAAGGAATCGCGCCATCGGAGAGCCCCAAGCCCCTCCCCCAAGGTCGCGATAACTGCCTAAAGGCTTCGGGAGCTACCATCACCTCGTCAGCCGCCATAGCGGCCGCATCCGACGCCCGCACCACCCATACGGCCTCTATCGGGTAGGCTCCTGGCGGTTCTATTGCGTATTCGGGTAGTATCGTCATCTCGCGACGCAATAGATCCTGGTCCGGCGCGGGATAGACCACGGAGAGCGCATCCCAGCGTTTCACGACGGGAGCCAGGGGGGCCAAGGCCGGGATCTTAGTGGCCGCCTCAAGCACCAGGTGCCGTGACTGGTCCCATCCGGTCATGGTATCCGACGCTGAACCCCACGTATTCAACCAGTCGGCCAGATCCGGATAGCGGTCTTGCAGTCGGCGCCAGGAGCGGGGGGCTGCTTTTCCAAGGCATAACGCGCGCCAAATCGAGCGCGCCTCATAGGACACGACCGACCCCGTCCTCGCAGCAATCCCCACCTGACGAAGGGCTAGAGCAATCCGCCACTGATCATCCTCGTCAGCAATCACCATCATGTCCTGAGGCAGCACCCCGATCTGTAAACGCTCTGCGATCAGCCGGGTGATGGCCTGGGGTCCTAGGTATTCCTTAGGTAGGCTGATAGTCTTCCTAACGGGCCCTCCTCCGGTTTTTGTTAGCACGCGGAGAGAAACCTCCCTCGGCCCGTTCACCCGTTCGGACGCATCCAGACCATAGATCACGCAAGGATGGTACCGGCCCATGGTCTCAATCAGCCGCCATTCAATCGGCGCGAACGATAAAAATCCCCAAAAAATAATCCCGTCTATCGAGGATTCCAGCACGCTCCAGTGTTCTCTGGCATATTCATACAGTCGCACGGTATCGTAAAGGTCTCCGGTAAACACGTGCCGGTTGAGCCAGCGGATCGTCATTGCGAGCGCCAGATCATTATCGTCTAAATTGTCTGGAGAAATATTTTGATAACGACATTCTATTGCGGCCCGAATGACGGTAAGATAGAGGCCCGGGATGTCTCGGGATAGATGCGCGATAATATCGGGGGGCATTGTGGCTTCAAGAACGTGGTCGGCCTGTTCGGGCCAACGGCGAAAATGGCTTGGCATAAGGCCCCAGAGCCACTCCACCCAGGTCACAATATTAACGTTCACCAGGGGCGTGCGCGTGCGAAGCCAATCCGCCACAGGGCGTGATGGCACAATGATTACGAGTGGCTTTAGGGGGTCTCGGCGGTGGCGCATGAGGTGCTTGAAGTCGGCTAACAAATCTGGACCAGCGCCCGAGCGAATTTGGATAATAGGCATAAGGGACCCCTCCTGCATCAAACATTCGACAGGAACTGAAATATTCCCTGCTCCCAGCATGGTAGGGAACACATCGAATCGAGGGATGATGGCATGATTAAACTAATTGCTTGTGATCTCGACGGTACTTTACTCGACTCCGACGCCCGGTTACGCCAGGCTTCATCGACATTGCTTCGACGCCTCTGGAAAGACGGCATCATTGTCGCCCTTGCCACCGGCCGGAGTTGGCGAACAGCATTAAAATTTCAGCAACAACTGGGCATTACAGGACCCATTATTGCCCATAACGGAGGATACGTCTTTGACCCCCGCGAATCCTATGACACGTACCGCCGAGACGTACCGATTGCCACCGCAAGACGCATGCTAGACTGGGCCACCGCACATCAAACCATGTTACGGTGTTATCTCGGTTATAGGCACCCTGTGATCTTTAACTTCTTTGACGATTGCCACCGGACTCAGTTTTTACGGGCCGAGGATGTCGTCCTGAGTCGAGATGCCCAAAACCTCACCGTGAATCCTTTGGAAATTTTCTTATTCGGCACCCATCAGATTGCTCCATTTATCGAGGAGTTCGGTATGCGCGGCCGAGACTATGAGCTCGTGGTCTTCAGCCATGACAACCATCAGGAAATCAATATCTGCGCTCCCGATGTAGATAAGGTTGACGCCCTGCAATTCTTATGCCATACGCTCCGCATTAGCCGTGACTCGGTTATGGCACTCGGCGATGGGCTCAATGATGTACAAATGCTGGCCTGGGCAGGCACCGCGGTCGCCATCGGCGACGGAGCCCCCGAATGTCGCATCAATCCGCGCTATGTTACCGCGCTGGGATCACCTGATCCTGTTGCCGAAGCCCTGCTGTGGGCAATGGATGAAGGGCTCTTCTCTACTCTAAGCCTCGAGCAACGAGTGGATTAAGGCGAATGCTTCATCGCTCTCCAATCGGCGTAACATCTCTTCGATATCATAGGACAGAACTCGGTCTTGGTCCCAAGTGGGTATTTGTTGCCGAACAAAGTCGTAGATTTGGCGACTCCGCGGTGACAACAACGCGGGGCCTAACAAATCGGCCGCTTGCGTCGCACAAAGAATTTCGATGGCCAAGACGGTTCGCATATTCTCCAGCACCTGTAGCGCCTTGCGCCCAGCCGTAGTTCCCATAGACACGTGGTCTTCCTGGTTAGCCGACGTGGGGATCGAATCCACACTCGAGGGGTGCGCCAACACTTTATTTTCCGACACCAGGCTAGCCGCCGTATATTGCGCAATCATCAGTCCGGAATTTATTCCTCCCTGTTCCACCAAGAATGCTGGCAATCCGGACAAGGCCGGGTTAACCATTCGTTCAATGCGTCGTTCACTAATATTGGCCCACTCGGCGAGGACGATGGCAAGATAATCGAGGACGAGGGCGACAGGTTGTCCGTGAAAGTTTCCCGCCGAGATTGCGCTATCCAAACTTTCAAAGAGTAGAGGGTTATCGGTCACACTATTCAATTCCCGACCCACCACCGAAGCAATATGCGCTAAACCATCCCGACTCGCACCATGGACTTGAGGCATACAGCGGATGGAATATGCATCTTGAACCCGGAGATCTCCGGCGATCGTGGTTAATTGGCTTCCTTGAAGCATATGCCGTAAATTGGCAGCGGATCGAGCGTGGCCCGGATGCGGTCTTACCTTTGCCACCGCGTCCGAAAAAGCTCCGGGGATCCCTCTTAACACTTCTGTCGTCATCGCTCCCACAGCATCCGCCCAATTGGCCAAAAACTCTGCACGATGCACCCCTAAGGCACCCATCGCGGTCATGGCCTGGGTTCCATTGATGAGCGCCAAGCCCTCTTTCGCGTCCAATCGGATCGGGGTGATGCCTGCCGCGGCCAGCGCTTGTCCTCCCGGCATCCGGTGCTCGCCCCACCAGGCTTCGCCTTCCCCGACCAACACCAGCGCCAAATGGGCGAGTGGGGCTAAGTCTCCACTCGCCCCCACCGAACCTTGTGACGGAATGACTGGCGTGACCCCCTGATTAAGCAACAGAATGAGTGCTTCCACCACTTCCCTACGTACCCCGGAATAACCTTGCACGAGGGCATTAGCACGCAACAATACCATCGCCCGACTAATCGCGGGATCAAATGGAGCACCTACTCCGGCAGCATGGCTTCTTAGCAAATTTAATTGGAGAGTTTGGCGAGATTCTTGCGGAATGACGACGTCACTGAATCGACCGAAACCCGTGGTCACCCCATAAACCACGCGCTCTTCACTAAGATAACGTTCTACCATACGACGGGAGGTCGCCATTTTGGTGGCGACCTCCGGGTCTAAGGCAACAGGTTTTTTTCTCACCGCTACTTGGTACACCAATTCCGGCGTCATGGAACGGCCATCAATGCGGATCGGGTGCTGACTCATCACGATTCCTCCTCATCATGGATGCTCTAATGGCAAAATCAGCGAAACCGAACGGACCTGTGCGGTGAGATGCCCCTCGCGGGCTCTTTCAACATCTTGAATGGTGATAGAATTCAGCACGTCCAGGTAGCTCAGCAGATCGATCTGGCGAAAGTACATACTGTTAAAGACGTACCCAAGATCCTCCGGAGATTGAAAGAGCCCGATCATTTCTCCCATCTCTTTTTGCTTAAGCCGCGCTAAATCTTCGGATCTCAAGGTTGCTTCGGGTAATCGCTGTTCGAGTTCTCGTTGGAGTAAATCAGGGTCCAAAGTCTCGCCGCCGACCGCACTCATGCCATACGTGATGCCCCCACTATAACGCGCCTGAAACCGATCGTTAATCAGTCCCTGCTGATAGAGTTCAGCGTAGACCCTACTGCTCTTGCCCAGGAGCATTTGCCACATCAATCCCATCACGATCTCGTGACGCAGCAGATCCTGGCCCTGCTTCCCTACGGCGTTGTCCTTAAATCCCATCATAAACAGGGGCGCAGCCACGGGCATCCGTTGTTCCACCCGCGGTTTTTTGATCTCTAACGGTTCGTCTGGGAAGATCCGAGTAATCTCCGCCTGGTTCCCGAATCCTTTAGCCTCTTGGTTGCGCCGTACCTGTGCGAAGATGGCCTCCGGATCCACGTCTCCGGTAACAAAAACCACCATATTACTCGGATGATAAAACGTTTGGTAGCACTGGTAGAGCATTTCCGGTGTAATGGTTCGGATGGATTCCACCGATCCCGCAATATCAAGCCGTACCGGATGGTGGGAATACAGGGCCTCCATCAAGTTCGAGTGTAAGCGATCCCCAGGCATGTCAAGATACATCCGAATCTCCTGCTCAATAATTCCTTTTTCTTTTTCGACGTTTTCCGTGGTGAAATACGGCCGTTGGACAAAGTCTAAGAGAATCTCCAAATTTTGTTGGACGTGTCCTGTAGTGGAAAATAAAAAGGTCGTCGAGGTGTAATCGGTGTACGCATTAGAGGAGGCGCCTAGCGCTGCGAAATCATTAAATACATCCCCTCCGTCTTCTTTTTCGAACATCTTATGTTCTAAAAAATGGGCTATGCCATCAGGCACATCGGTGACTCCGGTTGATCCGGGCACCACGAAGGTATTGTCAATGGACCCATAATGGGTCGCGAACGTCCCAAACACTTTCTTCATCCCCGGGCGTTTCACCACACAAATTGTTAGGCCCGACGCTAGCCGTTCCGTGTATAGTGTCTCGCCGATGACGGCATTGGAACGCTTATCCATCGCTATCCCTCCCACTGCCATCGGTCGTCAAAAAGAATGTCGTGTCAAGTTGAATCCCTTCAGCAACCGCGCGAATATCCGAAACCGAAACCTCCGATAAGGCCTTGATGAGCTGGTCACCGGTCAATCCTCCACCTAATAATATCTTTTCCATTTGCCGTCCAATGAGCTGACTCGCGGAATCCTCTTCCGATAAGATATCGTTGCGAAACGCCTCGAGGGTGTATTGTAACTCTTGGCCCGAAATTTCCCCTTCAACCATCGCCTCCAATTGCTCCGCCACGATGCGTTTGGTGGCTTGGTAGTCCTCGAATTCGATCCCTGCGCCGATCACCATGAGACTCAAGGCGGCATCGATCCGTGCATACGCATAATAGGCAAGACTCGCCTTTTCCCGCACGTTAACGAAAAGTTTGGAGTGAGGGAATCCCCCAAGCACGCCGGCATACATCATCAGGGCGGGGTACTGTGGACTCGTCAAGGTGTGTCCCGTAGCATAGCCCCAGTTCACTTTACCCTGGCTTACCGGTTGTTCTTCGATGACTTCGTGGTTGTGATGGCGAGGCGTATAAGGCTCAATCGCTCCCAGCGGATGACGCCCACGGGACCACCCCTGCTTCACGTACGACTCAATCGTGGCCGGATCCACATCTCCCACCACTAAGAGCACAAACGGACTCTGATCCCGAACCTTTTCGTAATACTGATACAGGCGAGAGGCGTCAATGGCATCTAGGTCGGAGACGCGGCCGAGCTTACGCAGGCCAAAGGCGCGGCCGTCCGCCATGGTCTCCAGTAGACGATGCATCGCATATTGGTTCTTGTCGTTAATCAAGCCACGAATTTGGCGTCGCAACAATTCTTTTTCTTGTTCGACATACTGCTCCGCAAACTGATTTTTAGAAGGGGTCAATGGATGGTTCAAAATTTCTTCTAAGAATGCCAACCCAGCGTGCAAGGTGTCCGGAGTTCCTGGCAAGTACTGTCCATGTACAATATCCAACGACACCGAAATCAATTGCTTATCGGCGATTTTCCCCACGTCTGCGCGGAAGGAGGCCCCGTAAAGCGTCTCTAATTGCTTTTCAATGGCCATGGAATCGGGCCAACGCAGAGTGCCCCGCTTGAGGAGATGAGGCAACAAAGCCCCTTGGGCGGCTGTACTCGGCGTGAGATCGTTAACCCAGAACGCTTGCAACGAAATCGTCTTAAAGCGCTTAGTGGGGTATACGTACCAACCTACCCCATTGTGAAAATTTCCTACAAAACCCGCCTCCGTTTGGATCGGGTGCTTCACCAAACATCAACCCCTTTGTCGTTGTTCCATGGGGAGATCATAACCCCAAACCGCCACCTTTACTCACCCGTGGGGTTGAAGTTGAGATTAAGAGATCGCGGCGTCGCCGCCCCCTCGAACAATTCTCAAAAGCTCTTCCGCTAGGAGCGTCTCTTTTTCCATCAATGTAATGGCCAGCCGGTTCAGCGTGGCGCGTCGCGAGACCAGGAGGTCTTTGGCGCGCTTATATTGCTGCATCACAATTTCTTGAACCTCACGGTCAATCGCCGACGCTACTTCCTCGCCATAATCGCGTTCTCTAGTGATATCGCGGCCTAAGAAGACCTGGTCTTGCCGTTGACCATAGGTCATGGGCCCGAGGGATTCCGACATCCCGTATTCTGTAATCATCTGGCGCACCATCGCCGTGGACTTTTCCAGATCGTTTTGGGCGCCGGTAGAAATTTGGCCAAACACCAGTTCTTCCGCCGCACGTCCTCCCAAGGCCATCGCGACTTGATCTAAAATCTGAGACTTAGTTACCAAATATCGATCCTCCGTTGGCAATGGCAACGTATACCCCATAGCCATTCCGCGAGGAATGATCGTCACTTTATGGATCGGGTCCCCATGAGGCACCAGCATTCCCACCAAGGTATGGCCCGATTCATGAAACGCTACAGACTTCTTTTCTTTCTCATTAATGACCCGTGTCTTTTTCTGAGGTCCTGCCATAACGCGTTCTGCCGCTTCTTCGAAATGCCAAAACTGAATCGTTCGTTCATGATTACGGGCCGCCAATAAGGCAGCTTCATTACAAAGATTGGCCAAATCGGCCCCGGTGTATCCTGGAGTTCGCTTCGCCACGGTCACCAGATCAACATCGTCACCCAACGGCTTACCCCGGGTATGCACTTTTAATATCGCTTCGCGCCCTTTAACATCGGGACGATGCACAATGATTTGACGATCAAAGCGACCCGGGCGCAACAGAGCCGGATCCAAAACATCCGGGCGGTTAGTCGCAGCGATGATGATAATGCCCTCATTCATGCCGAATCCGTCCATCTCGACCAGCAGTTGGTTTAGTGTCTGTTCGCGCTCGTCGTGCCCACCACCATATCCGGCACCTCGCATCCTGCCAACTGCGTCAATCTCGTCAATAAACACAATACAGGGAGCGTTCTTCTTGGCTTGATCGAATAGGTCGCGAACTCGCGAAGCCCCTACCCCCACAAACATCTCAACGAAATCCGAGCCACTATCCGAAAAGAACGGCACTCCGGCTTCACCAGCAACCGCCCGCGCCAATAGTGTTTTTCCAGTCCCCGGGGCGCCCGACAGCAACACGCCTTTTGGGATCCTGGCTCCGAGTTCCATATATTTCTTCGGATAGCGTAGAAAATCTACAACTTCCGCGAGTTCTTGCTTTTCTTCTTCGACTCCAGCGACATCCTCAAAAGTGACACGGCGACCCGCATCGGTATGTAAACGAGCCCGCGAGCGACCAAATTGCATGACACGATTGCCGCCGCCCTGAGACTGGTTCAAGAATAGATAGAGCATAAACACAATGACCAATACGGGGAGAAGATTCCCTAAGAGACTCAGCCAAAACGATGTGGTCGCCGGACGCATAATGGTTACCGACACGTGGTGACTTGCCAGTTGATTGGCTAATGTCGCAGTACCTTCTGTGGCGTAGGTCGTCTCAAATTTTTTGCCATTGGTTGTGGTGGCATAGACCACATGACTTTGAGAATCTAAACGCGCCGATGAGATTTGCCCACTATTAGCTAGTGTGAGCATTTGGCTATAGGATTCATGGGTGACGGATGTCGTGTGATTACTCGTAAGTTCCCAGAGGGTCACAATAAAGAGGACTGACAAAATGATGGTGAGGGCTCCACGGACCCAACGATTTGTCACTGAAGAGCCTCCTTCCCTGCCACGGTTCAAGACGTTTGCTATTATATCACATTATGATCGAGGATCTGATGTCACGCTAGTCCCCATTAAAATGAGGGATCCAACGAATCCAGTAGGACTCAGAACCCACTTCAGGCTTGGCGTCTTCACTGAGTGCCAACCCAACCACCGCAAGAATCGGAGCCCCCTCGCCTGAGCCCCCCGTAATAATAGGCCATCGATGCCGCCACGGTCGAGGAATTTTCGAATCCACGAAGAGGTCTTGAAGTTTCTTGGTGCCGTTCAGCCCAATAGGCCGCATGGCATCCCCAGCCCGCCAGCCCCTTACGGCCACTGTTGGCCAGCGCGCCGCATTAATGCGCGACGTTCTCTCGCCGGGGCCCGCGACCTGGGGCTCAGATGCCCTAGTCATGATTAGTTGAGTGCCCCTGAAATCTATGACTTCTCCCTCTGGCAGCGGCGTAATGTCCGCACCTTGAAACCCGGTATGGCCAGACGTTTTAGACGGTAACACTAATTCAATCCGATCAGGGTGATGACGAACCATCACGCCTCGGGGCCAGGTAACATCTGACTGCAGGGCTTGGTCCAAATGGGGCTTAGACAGTCGCAGATTGTGAAGCATTCCATATTGACTAAAAATGGCCAGCAGTCGCGACTTCGGACACGCCCGAAGCTCCGCGGGAAGCACCACCACAGGATGATTCAAGTCGATTCCCTGATCATTTAAGAAGTCTTTGACCCATTGCGACATTTCCTCGGAGGTATCGCGGGCCTGATCCGCAAGCCGCGTTAACGCCAGATCAACCCGGGGGTTGACTTGGGTCGCCAACAACGGCAGAATGTCGTGCCGAATTCGGTTCCTTAATATCGCGCGGTCCGTATTGGTCGAGTCCTCCAACCACGGAATCCTATTGTCTTCAAGATATCGATGCAAGGTATCACGTCGAATCTCCAGCAATGGCCGTACCACACGCCCTTGAATCGGGCGCATGCCGCCCAGACCCGCAATACCCGTCCCCACCAAAATGCGCATCAAAATGGTTTCCACTTGGTCGTCGTAGTGATGGGCAACAACAATTCGTGACGAGGATCCCCATCTTTCGGCCACCCGATGGAGGGCGGCATAGCGCAGACGCCGCGCCGCCATCTCCACCGATTCTCCGGGATCCGGATTGACGGTCATAGTTACGACCTCGGTCTCCAATCCCCAGTGCGCCCGAATCATCCCAACCACCCAAGTGGCATCATCTCGGGACTCAGGGCGCAGCCCATGATCCACATGCACAGGGTGCAGGAAAGGTCTCCTTGATGGCCCCATCGCGAACAAGAGTCCCATGAGGGCCATAGAATCGGCCCCGCCACTCACTCCCACCACCAATGGCGTGTCGAAATCCCAAAATTTAGATACTGTCGGCAAGAAGATTTTCTCGAGCGTATGCGTGATGACCTTCCCCTTCTTGCCTTAGTGTACCAAATGTGCGTGAGATTTCTCCTTGCGCCGGATCGGCGTCGGAGTAATTCGCTTCCATTCATGAACCGTTCCGTTGCCCCGCCCGGCTTCCGCTTGTCGAGTCCGGCTTCCGGGAGCTAGAACTTCTATCACCATCACCGCAGCATCATCCCGTCCATCTTCGGCTCCCCCTAACATAAAGCTGAGGATGGTTTCTGCCATGAGTTTCGGATCCTCAATCGGGAGATCGCTGAGAAATCCACGAAGTCGATCCTCACCGCCGTCTAACGGCGGTCCATCGATGACGCCATCGGTGACCAACACGATCACATCAGCGGGTTCGATGGCCCGATAAATGGGTTCAATGTGCACCTCATGAAGAATCCCGACCGGGAGGGAATGCGCACGGACCACATCCACCCTGTGACCCCGGCGAATAAAGGTCGGTGCCGCCGCCACTTTAACGAGTTCCGCTCCCCTTGCCTGACGATCAAGCAGCACCAGGTCCAAGGTCGCAAAGTGATCATCGACCGATCGCAAAAGGAGCGTCGTGTTGACCGCACGCACCGACATGGCCTGTGAAAATCCGGCCAACAGAAGTTGTTCGAGCAAAGACATGGCAGTGCCACTCTCCCATGCCGCTCGAGGCCCTACTCCCATCCCGTCGGATAGTCCCAATATCACTTGGGATTCAGTGATTTCTCGAACCAAGTCAGCATCTCCGGTCACCACGCCCCCACGCCGCGGGCGCTTGGCGATCCCAACCCGGTAATCGAGCATTGCGGTCGTCGATTTAGGCTTCTGGCGTGGATTCTCGATGACCGGTTCATGGGCCATGTCCCGAATCAGGTTGGCTACCCCCGACAACTGCAATTCCGCCAGTGCTCGGCTTTCACGAACTCGGAGCGCCATCCGCGCGTGCTCCCGTTCTTTATTCAACCCTAAATTAGCCGCATGGACCACGGCATCGGGCTTAATGCAACGTCGCCTTAAATCGTGGGGCATATGCGCCGGAGTTAAAATCTCCCCCTCACCCCGCGCGGTCAGATCTAACATGGCTCGATACGACCGATAAAAATCGTCCTCCCAGCATGCCCGATATAGTGAACACTTTTTGCACACCGGCTCCACCACCGCGTCGACCAGATTAGGTTCGTGATGGACTGGCTCTTCTTCAATCCTAAAGGCTCGAGCCATTTCTCCCATCACGTCGGCAATTTGTTCGAGTCGGCTCACCATGGAATCTTTCGTCTCGCCAGCGACCATGGCATCGGCCCATTCTGTGGCCAACGTGATTAAAGACGCTGGGACTAACTGTAAGGCCCCTGCGGCAATGGCCAGCGACAACCAAAACTCCGTAAGGTGGACCGGTATCCGAATGACAATTGCGTAAAGGACAAAACCTGCCACCAGTCCCAAAGAAGCGAGCCGCCAAGACCGAGTGCCCAGCCAGCCCGCCAAAAAGCCCGCTGCGACCAAAATGCCAATTCCACCATTCGGATCCGATCCCCGGATCGCAAGCGTGAAGCCTAACGTAGCCCCGGCAACAGCGCCCCCGGCCGCTCCACTCATTACGGCCGCGGCGAGAATCAAAAGCCCCCCCAAAATTACGCTGGGGAGAACAGGGCCAAGCACCCACCCTTCCAGTCCCGCGATGAGGCTGCCTAACGCCGCTAACCCGAGGAGCAGGGTACTTTCTCCACCCAATCCTTGAGATATTTTTGATATTTCCCGTTCTGTAGCCCAATAGAGAAGCACTGCTCCAGAGGCCACCAAAAGCGCCACAATGACCCGCATCGGACTATAGGTCTGTCCTATCCAATACACACTAAGACTCCCCAGTACCACGAGCGCCCATCGCGTCGATGAAGCCCGGGTTAGTCGCCATGGTACGGGGATCAAGAAAATCAAGAGCCCCAGGCATAAGGCTGGCATCCACCCAATTGCCGTAAGCGTCCCGGCCAACCCACCGATCGCCATCGCGCCGAATAAAGCCCGCCATCGTGGCCACGCCACGATGAGTAAGACCCATAGAAACGGAGCCGCGTGATGATAAATTAGAGCCTGTCCCACCACAAAGCTCACGAGAGCCACCGCGATACGCAAAGGCCATAAACGCCGTCGAGTGCCCCATCGAGACGTTGTTGAGATGTTTTGCAACGGTACGGTTTCTCCCGCCATGACTATCCCTCCTGGCTACTTAAGTAGCACTTTAGTGCCCGAGGGGAGACTAATTGTGTTAAAGATTGCGGAACATAACCAAGGATTTATCGACATAGAGCGCAGAAAACCAAGACGCTCCCCGCTGTCCTAGGGGCCGGTGCGAAGGATGAATCGGGAGCTACATAAGGTAGAAACACGACTAGTGGTATCCATGGGCCGTTCCTGGCAACGCAGTGAAGTGGCTGGCTTTCGTGAGATAATTTGGAGCTTCGAGGCGAGAAAACTTGGCATATTCGTCTACTGTCGTGAAAATTCATCGATAAGGCCAGCTACTCATCCCCCATAACCCCACCGTCATGATCGCTAAGACCAGGTGCATCCATAACACTCGCCCAGTGAATCCAGCCCGTGGCTTACCATGATGTAAAATAAGACCCAATGTGGTCACCACAGCACCCAGAATCAGGGACGTCAAAAATAGTTCATAGTGCCACGCAGCTATCCTGGGCCTCCACACACTCTGATCGAGTTGCCAAAAATACCACATGAACAGAAAAAATATCCAAAACAGCACGACCCAGGCAAGATGAATCCCCGCCCATAAGACAGATCGTTGCCGACGGCGAAACCGTTGGAATACAATAAGGCCGAACCCGATAGCCCCGATGGCAAAGAACCCTTGAGCGAAAAACAATACCCGCATCTCGGCCAAGAAGAGATGCGCTGCCGAGTGATACACGTGGACGTGGAACATACCGAACGCCCCTTAGTGACCTGTTAGCTCTTCGACAAGTTGCCGTAAATAGGTGAGAAATTCGGAACGCAGATCGGGACGCGATAACGCGACTTCCACGGTGGCTTTGACAAAGCCGAGTTTTTCCCCCACGTCATAGCGTTTCCCCTTGAACGGCACGGCAATCAATCCGCCATCGGCAGCCAAGATATCTAAGGCATCGGTGAGTTGAATTTCACCGCCGGTGCCCGGTGCCAGGTCCTCTAAGGCAGAAAATACCGCAGGATCCAAGACGTACCGCCCCATTACAGCCAAGGCCTCGTCAGGCACTTGATCGGCACTCGGCTTTTCCACCATATGACTCACGCGATAGGTGCCATCGCTTTTCCATTCGCCAAAGGCAATGCCGTATCGACTAGCCTCCTCGCGAGGAACCTGCTGCACCGCCACCACACTGTGCCCCGGACGCCATTGAGCCGTTAATTGAGATAAGACGGGGGGATCTCCCACCATAACGTCATCTCCCAACAATACAGCAAACGGATTGTCACCAATATGACGGCGCGCTGCCAATACGGCATGGCCGAGACCCTTGGGCTCTTTTTGTCGGATAAAGTGTAGATCGGTCAGTTGACTGACCGCTTGCACCACCTCAAGCAGGTCGGTTTTGCCACGTTCTCTGAGGAACTCTTCGAGCTCTGGTGCACGGTCGAAGTGATCCTCAATACTGCCCTTATCGCGCCCGATGACGACCAACAGATCCTCGATTCCTGATGCAACCGCCTCTTCCACAATAAGTTGAATGGTCGGCGTGTCGATTAAAGGCAACATCTCTTTGGGCTGTGCTTTTGTTGCCGGTAGGAATCTAGTTCCCAATCCAGCAGCCGGAATTACCGCTTTGCGAATCGTCATGCAAACCCTCCTAAAAATTGCGTGGTGAATTACAGCAAGTGGTCATGCTGCGCTTCTTTCAAGGCCTGGACCACCTTACGAACATCTTGACTTCGTTCCGGTGAGAGAATCAGCACCGCATCACGCGTCGCCACCACGAGCAAATTTTGGACGCCAATAAAGGACACCACGGGCCCCTCGCTAATCGCCGTGACATTTTGACTTTCCACGAAAATGGCATGCCCTTTTGCCGCATTCTGCTCGTCATTTCTGGGCAGATGGCGTGCGAGTGCCGCGAAGGTCCCTACATCATCCCAACCAATGTCTGCCGGCAGCACAAATACCTCCTCGGCATGTTCCATGATTCCATGATCAATGGAGACTTGGGGCAACTCGGGAAAAATCACCTCAAGCTGATCCGGTTCTGCCACCAACGCGACAAGACCCCGGAATAACTCCGGCAAATATCGGGCTACCGAATCCATCAGTTCGTTGACGCCAAAGACAAACATCCCCGAATTCCATAAGTGCTGACCGGTCTGCATCATAGCTTCAGCAACCTCTAAGGGAGGTTTTTCAATAAATCTGCGCACAGTGAGGATCCCATCAACAGAGGTCGGGCCATCAGGCTCTATATACCCGTAACCGGTTTCCGCATGAGTTGGGACGATGCCGAAGGTGTAAAAGCCCCCTTGCTCCTCGCACATCTCCATGGCCCGGCTGGCCAGTCGACGAAAGGTCTTTTCTTGCTGAATCATATGGTCCGAGGGTAGTACTAGCATGGTTCCTGACGGGTCCAACTGCTGAATCTGAGCGGCTGCCCAGGCAATAGAAGGCGCCGTGTTGCGCCCCACGGGCTCCCCGAGAATATGCGAGGCCGGCACGTCAGGTAAATTTGCTTTGACCTTACTAACATAATCGAACCCTGTGACAACAAACGTGTGGTCGGGATCGATTAAGGGGCGCACCCGATCGCGCGTACTCCGAATCATGCTATGTTCGCCCATCAACGTTAAAAATTGCTTTGGATGCATCATCCGTGACAACGGCCAAAATCGTTCGCCGCGTCCCCCAGCCAAGATCACCAACCATCGCGCCATGGGCAGCTTAACTCCTCACCTGTTGCCTCTATTATAAATAGCCTCAGCGGCCTCCACTCCAGACGAAACCTGCCGACCCTGGTCGGCCATACCGCGTCTTAAGGCCACCAATAACTCTATCATATTGGATAATCGGGCTCCGTGGCCCATAACCCCAATTCGCCATATCTTACCAGATAGACTGTGTAAGCCTCCGGCAATTTCAATGTGGTCTTGCTCCAACAGATGCTGGCGCAACCGCATGTCATCGACTCCATCAGGAATTTTTACCGTCGTCACGGACGGCAATCGGATCGATGGATCCACCAAGAGTTCCATCCCCATCGCCTCAAGTCCTGCCCATAACGCGCCGGCAACTTGGCGATGGCGCGTGTACCGTGCATCGAGGCCTTCTCTCAGCACCAGGCGTAAAGCCTCATAAAGGCCGTATAACATCGATATCGGAGCCGTATGATGATAAACCCGTTTATTCCCCCAATATTGGCGAAACGCATTGAGGTCAAGATACCAACTAGGAACCGAAGCTCTTCGGCTATCCAGCCGATCCAAAGCACGATCGGATGCCGTGAACGGGCTCAGTCCAGGCGGTGCCGACAAACATTTTTGGGTGCCAGAAAACACCACATCGAACCCGTTGCGATCCACATCGACAGGCATGCCCCCTAACGCCGTGACGGCGTCCACCAAAAGTAGCGCTCCCCGATCGTGAACCAGTTCGGCCCAGCCCGCCAATGGCTGGAGTACCCCGGTCGATGTTTCCGCCATGACCACGGCGACTAGACGTGTCTTAGGATGATGGTCGAGGAGATGTTGCAAATCGCCGATCGTGGCAGCCTCTCCCATCGGCACTTCAAGACACACCACATGACCACCAACTTTTTCGACCGCTTCCACAATACGGCGTCCAAACACCCCTGCCACCACTACGATGACCGTATCTCCTGGTTCGACAAAATTCACGATGGCCGTTTCCATGCCCGCGCTACCTGTTCCTGATACCGGTAGGGTTAATCGATTGCTGGTGCCAAACACTTGTCGCAACATGGATTGAATATGATCCACGATGGCCAGGAATTGGGGATCCATATGTCCCACGACAGGCTCGGAAAGCGCACGGCGGACCGAGTAAGGGACCGGGGAGGGCCCCGGTCCTAATAAAAGTCGTGGTTGGATATCTAATGCTTCCACAAACCGTCCCCCTATGCATCACACAATAATTTAGTAGCATCACCGTACCATTGGACCTTAGTTATTGCAACAAAATGAGCCATTATGCCGACTTCAACCGAATTTTGAGATATGAAAGTATTGGGTAGGTGGATGATGGTGTGCTGCGAAGGCGCACGGCGTGGGAACAGGCCGTGGCCGAACTATGCGAGAGATGAGGGGCGGCTCCTCGACATCGCCTTGCAGGGAAAGATTTCAAACCACCGTCAGCGGCTAGGCTCACAATCGATGGTCGTGCGCGTGACGCGGTGTCGAAAGGACAGAGACGTCATCGAAACCGAGACCAGGGATTTTGCCCGCATGGTCAATCCAATTGTGCGGGGCTGGATGCAGTATTACGGCCGGTGTTACCCATCAGCCCTGTATTCAGTCCTCCGCCATCTGGATCGCATGTTGGTGCGCGGGGTGGAATGGAAGGACAAGAAATGGCGCGTCCATACGCGTCGGACCGAGCATTGGCTTGCCCCTGTCAGGCATCGTGACCCAGGCTTGTTCGTACCCTGGCAACACGGACGACTCCCGGTAGCGGGTCGGTACGGGAGCCGGATGAGCTGAGAGGTTCACGTCCGGTTCTGGGAGAACCTCGAGGTGCGATTCCCCGGGCCTTCTCGCCTGATGAATCGAATCGGACCGTCACGTGAATGCCAACCGGATTATGTGATTGATGGGAACGGTCGTGTGAGGCGAGTCTCCGTCCGGTCATCCCGCACAGAGTAGTATTGATGTATTCTGGAACCGGGACTATTACGGTGCTCAAGGGCCGTTTAACGCAGGAACAGCGACATTTTAGTTGGTAGGATAACGGGAATACCTCTGGAGGGATGCTCATGTTTTCACATCGAATCCACGATGATATCTATCTGAAATTGTTAGAGCCTAATGATGCGGACGACTTATTCGATATAACGGATGGCTGCAGAAAATACTTGAGAGAATGGTTACCTTGGGTCGATGGAACAAAATCAGTAGATGACTCGAAATCATTTATTGAGATCAGCATGAATCAATACGCTTCTAACAATGGGTTCCAGGCCGGGATATGGTTCCACAACCAATTGGTTGGTTGCATTGGCTTCCATGCAATTGATTGGTCTAATCGTAGGACAAGCATTGGATATTGGCTTGCAGAAGGCTTTCAGGGTCATGGAATCATGACTCAGGCGACTCAGGCACTGGTGGATATAGCTTTCAAGGAATACAAACTCAATCGAGTGGAGATTTTAGCGGCTGAACAAAACCACAAGAGCAGAGCCATACCAGAACGATTAGGTTTCATAGCGGAAGGGTGTTTGCCTGAGTATGAATGGTTGTATGACCATTTCGTTGACCATATAGTGTATGGCATGTTGGCATCAAACTGGGACCTCACGAGCCGCCGGTCGTAATCGCCCACTGCCAATAAAGGCCTGATGTGGGTCCTGTCGCGTGGCCTTAATCCAGCCCGGTAAGGTACGCGACGGGATCCCCAACTCGCCGGCGATCTGCGCCACGGGTTTGTTCGATTCAGTGGCTACCCGGACCGCCTGTACCTTACACTCGGTATCGTATTGTTTGCTCATGGTCAATAATGAGAATCTCGGGGCCCCACGTAGGTCTCGACGCTCCCGCTGTCCCTACGTGACTTCCGCGAAGCGGTCGTTTATGCTTAGACGGAGATTTATATTATTCGGAAGCTTGTGCTACGAAGACTGTGGAGGTTGGTCATGACCAAATTGGAACTCGCTCAGATGATGGACCATACCCTTTTAGACCCTAAAGCCACCCCGGAAGATGTGGCGACGCTGGTTCAAGAAGGATTACGACTTCACGTGGGTGCTATTTGCATTAACAGTGGATATGTCCGATGGGCCAAAGAACAGTTAGGCGCTCACAATACGATGCACCTTGCAGCCACTATAGGCTTCCCTCTGGGACAGGCCAGCTCTCATGCCAAGATCGCCGAAGCCACCGAGGCTGTCCGTGATGGGGCTGATGAAATTGATATGGTGTGGAACCTTGGACTGTTTTTAGGAGGTGCACAAGCCCCGGTCGCTGGTGAAATTACTGCAATAAAATCTGCGCTCGGTCCTCACATTACCCTCAAAGTCATCTTAGAGACCGGATGGCTGACACCCCTTCAAGTGCAGCGCGGGACAGAGCTCGCAGTCCAGGCCGGCGCCGATATGGTGAAGACTTCAACCGGGTTTGGTGCACCGGGAGCCAGCATCGAAGCGGTGCAGATAATGCGCCGGGTAGCACCCGCCCACGTAGGGGTTAAAGCGTCCGGCGGAATCCGCACTCTGGCCGAAGCAAGAGCCATGATTGAGGCCGGTGCCACGCGACTCGGCGTGTCACGATCAGCCTCCATCCTTGACGAGTGGGTCGACGGGTAATGTTCAGACCCCCTATTAATCCTCAACAACGGCGATCCCAGGCTCAGTAATGTGCCTAAGATATCCCGCATCAAAATGGCTCGTTGGCTCGTTATTGCTCCGAGGACTTTTGGTGCTCAGGCCTGGGACGCAAATTGATTTCGCCCTACTGAAGGGTTGGAGCGCCATGTCCGACGAAGAGAACATCCTCGTCCGCATGTCATGAGGGCGGATCGTCTATCGTGGATCTTCGACCACGTCGACGATCCCATTTAAGCCGAATGCGTCGTGAATCTGGGCCAGTCCTTTCTCGGAGTCTTGCCGCGCAACGATACAAGAGATTTTAATTTCCGAGGTACCAATCATTTGAATATTGATGTCCGCATCAGCCAACGCTTTAAATACGCGCGCGGCAACGCCAGGCTGCCCGAGCATTCCCGAACCAATCGCCGAAATCTTCGCGACACGGTCATCAATCACCACGGCCTGCCCACGTAACATCGCGAGGCACTGCTCTACGATGGGTCGCGCCCGCGACACATCTTGCTCATCGATGGTAAACGCAATGTCGTTCAGCTTATCGTGCGAGACCGACTGAATCACGAGCTCAATGTTAATTCCGTGCTCTGCCAACGCCGAAAATAACAAAGCGGCCACGCCCGGTGAATCTGGTACCCCCAGAAGACCCACCTTCGCGACGTGACGATTGATGGCCACCGCCGTGACCGCGGGCTTTACCGGTATCACCGGTTCCGCTTCAATTTGGGTTCCGGGGTCATTCTCAAATGTCGAGCGCGCATGAATTACCACCTGGTTTCCCTTGGCATACAGCACCGCCTGGGTCTGCAAAACCTGTGCCCCTTGACTCGCCAGTTCCAACATCTCATCATAACTCAGTCGGCTCAATGGAACCGCATCGGGAACGATTCGGGGATCGGCGGTAAAGACTCCCGGAACATCGGAGTATATCTCACAACGATCCGCGTTTAATGCGCCGGCCAGGGCAATGGCGCTCAAATCCGACCCCCCGCGACCCAAAGTCGCCACATCCCCACCGGCGGTCACCCCCTGAAATCCGGCGACGACTGGCGTAATCCCTACGGCCAAAGCCTGTCGTAACGGAGTAGGATCAATCGATTCAATCCGTGCTCGACCAAAGTCATAAGAGGTGTGGATCCCTGCCTGAGCCCCTGAAAAAGATCGGGCAGGGATTTTCATTTGCTCCAGCGTCATCGCCAGCAGCGCGGTGGTCACGAGTTCCCCCGTGGATAATAGGGCGTCCATCTCTCGGCCCGAAGGAATCTCCACCAATGCTTCAGCCAAACTCACCAAGTGATCGGTGCTGTCCCCCATGGCCGATACCACCACGACCACCTGATCCCCGCGATCCAGCACCTGTTGAATTTTCTTCGCGACTTCGGCAATATGAGATGGTGTGGCCACGGAACTCCCGCCGAACTTTTGTACCAGTAACATCCAAATCAACCTCTTTCGCGGCGCATGTATATCCGACTATGATACCAAATGCCATGTGAAACGCTGAACAATAACGAGCCAATTTTATTGTAATTTGTGGAAGGGGGGCGACTCTTATGCCAAAGCCGTGGATAACCTTCGACCTAGACGGCACCCTGTTAAAGAACCCTTACTGGCGTTTAACGTTGTTCCCCTGGATTCAACAGGAGAGTGCCCGACACCACTTGAAGTGGCCGCAGTTTTGGCAGCCTGTGGTGAATGAGGGCCAAAAGCGTTGGGCACAAGGGCGGTGGGTTGAAGCGTATGATTGGGAAGATATTATCCAACGGGTATGGAGTAAAAAGCCTCCTCAACCCGGAATGTTTGCGTGGCATCATGTGGCGTCGCTTAGTCTACCAGGAGTATTGTGGATGCTCTCAGTGCTCCAGGACTATCCAGTCCGACTAGGGATTGTCACCAATGGTCTCGCCGTGAACCAGTTGCCATTTATACAAAGTCTAGGCTGGCACAAGACGTTCGACACCATTGTTACCACTAATGAGAACACGCGTTGCAAACCCGATCCCCGCGTATTCACGGCTTTTGACGGCCCGATCCTCTGCCATATCGGGGATCGGGTCAACCACGACGTATTAGTGGCGCACCGGGCCCATGTGACCAGCGTCTTGTACCAGACTGACTGGCGTCCCGAAGACCGGTTTGATCCCCTGTCTCCGGCTCTAGTCCTACCGAATCACATACTATCGGACTATTGGGATCTACCCAAACTCATTGACCATTTGCTTCAGATGCAACACGTGCCACTCTAAAGTCATTATGCATGGGGTTGAACGATACACCACGCAGGCTCCATCCCGTGACATTTCGTGGAAACCCCGACTCGTAGTACTATGAGGTTATCTGTCACACACCTAGGGGGATCTATGCGTATGGAAATTAACCAGGTTGGCTACCACCACGAGACGGATATTCGCGTGAGGTTTTGCGAAACCGATGCCAACCAACACGTCAGTCAAGCGTCCTATGCGATCTACTTTGAAGAAGCTCGTACTGCCTTTCTCGAGTCGCTGTCCGGACCCCAATTTCACTGGTGGGCCGACGACCATACGTTAGTGTTAGCGCAGCAGTGCTTAATGTATCGGAAGCCTGCCTTTTTCCGACAAACGCTGACGATCTATAGTGCGGCCAAGCGCATTGGCCGATCCAGTTTAGATTTAATGCACATGGCCGTCCTTCGTGGCAATCCGGAATCCGTCATTGCCGAAAGCACCTCTACCGTCGTCCTGATCAATTCCGAGACGAATCAAAGTATGCCCTGGCCTGATGAGTTCCGAAGGCGAGTGTCTACAATGCTATCATAATCCTCCTCAGGGGTGCGCTGGGGCTGGTGGCGTGTATCCAAAGGGCCACTTCCAATTGAGCCCATAGGCTCCATCGAAGACTGCCTGCGCCTTGGGGTCTTTGATCTTGAAGTATTGATCATAAATCGCCCGCGCGACAAATCCCGAATCCGCACCCCAATTGCCCTCGCGAATGTAAACCAAAATCAAAATCGACGGGTGCGGCATCGGCCCATAGGTCAAGAAATATGCATTATAGCTATTTTGAGTAATGACCTGTGAGGTGCCAGTCTTCGAGGCGACCGGAACCGGAAGCCCAGCCAATGCCCCATACCCCGTACCGGATACCCCCTTCGCAATAGAGGGATCCTGAGCCGACATCTCCATCCCAACATGTACCGTGTGGATCACCGAATACGGGACATTGAGCCTCCCTTGAACCACGGGATGAATCGTCTTCACCAGCTTCCCTGTAGCGGTGGTGATCGACGACACCATATGCGGCTGATACAGGGTTCCCCCATTGGCGATGGCTGCGTCCGCACGCGCCAACGCAATCATCGAGTATTGCCCAATCCCCTGACCAATCACCGTATTAAGGTTCCACCCCCAGGTCCACGGCACATGGCTTTCTTGCATCAAAAGGGCCGGGGACGGGATAAGACTGGTGGCCTCGCCGGGTAGGTCAATTCCCGTAGGCTTATTTAGCAGGAACTTCTGCATCCATTTATCCATGGTCTGAATACCCATGTCATACCCTAACGTGTAGAAAAACACGTCGTCTGACAAACCAATGGCCTGCTCAATGTTTAACCACCCAAATCCCGGCGCATACCAGTTGGTAAACGCATGGTCTTTTGGAAAGTATCCAGGGTCAAAGATTTGCGTGGTTGGAGTCACCACACCCGTGGCCAACGCCGCTACCGCCATTAGGGGTTTAAACACGGATCCCGGCGCAAATAGTCCCGATACCGGCAACACGTTAAAGGGACTCATCGGGTTCTTCAAAAGTTGGGTGAAGTAAGAGTTCCGCGTTGTCGAATTGGGTAACAATTTATTGGGATTATAGGAGGGCAAACTAGCCATCGCTAGCACATTGCCATTGTTTGGGTCTAAAGCTACCACTGCACCTTGAATGGCTCCAGTACTATGGGCCAACGGTGCCGTTGCATGGCGCATGGCCTTCATGGTATAGGCTAGGGCGCTGGTGGCAGTTTGTTCAAGCTTCCAATTTATAGTCAAATGTAAGGTGTCGCCAGGGGTCGGCACCGTCTGGCCCAACAATCTTACTAACTGCCCTTGTCGATTGACTTCAGCAAATTGGCCACCCGAGTGCCCCCGCAAATAAGACTGATATTCTTGTTCAAGCCCCGCAGAGCCTACAACCGCGGTCTGTGAATAGCCCTGAAATTGCGGCATTTTCAACTGCTTCGCACTAATGGGTGACGTGTATCCCAAAATGTTCCCCATCACGCTGTTATAGGGGTATGACCGTACGGCCACCGGCTGTAGCCGGGTGTTGGGCAAATTGGCTCGATTCTCTTCTACGGTGGTCATCTGCTGCGCAGTAAGACCCGATACGATCGCCACCGGTTGATACGAGTAAGCGCGCGCTTCTTGTGTTTTTATTTGTTGGGCCAACTGCTTTTCTGACACCTTCAGATATCCGGCCAGAGTTTTCACTTCGCTGGTCGGCATCGTCGGTTGCTGGCTAATAGGGAGATAGTACAAAGTCCATGAGGGTTGAGAAGTTGCCACCACCACTCCATCACTCGTCACAATATTGCCCCGCGGAGCCGGTACCGGCAGTTTCCGCAAAGTATCCTGACGTGCCATGGCCTGGTAGTGAGCGGATTGCTTAATCTGTAAATACCAAAAACGATATCCCACCACTAAAAAGGCGATTAGGATCAAACCAAACATAGTGAGTGCGCGCCAGGTGACCTTTCGTGCTTCGTTCACGATACCATGCCAACTCCCTTCAACTACATATAACGCCTCAATCTTCAATATCGTAACATGCGTCTTTTATCGAAGATATTGGAGGTTCATCTACTCGTGTGGTTTCCAACGCGAACTGATTGCGGACGCCAAATGGCTTAAGGACTACTCCTCATGACTATGAGCGAACACCTCCCTATTATGGACGCCTTCGGTAGCCTGGTGCAATCCCCGAATCTTGGATGCGTGCTATAATAAAGGCAGTAAATCAGGGAGGCGAACGGCATGAAAATTTTCTTTAACGATGAAACGGTATTAGACTTCGATAAGATGGGCGAGAACCTCCAAGACATCGTGCAACGATTAACCCCATTCGGTAATTTAGGCGGATTTGCGGGAAGCCAAGTCGAACACCTCGACGATTTTTCCCTACGAGCTCTCGAACGCCGCTTAACCGCACGCCGCGACACCCTCAATGATGCCTTGGACCTGATCCATCAAGAATGGGCACGACGCCATACGGAATCGGTACCAGACGCCGAATAAGGCTCATCGACTTTTGACATCCTAAGGATCGATTCAGACTCTTAGGGAGGACTTAGCCAACATGGATGCTATGACCCACTGCTGTTGCGACCAATGCTCCCCGAACATGTGTGGTAACCAATGCACATGCACCCACGAAGCGCATCCGTGCACCTGTGACCAATGCGACTGCGCCCATTAGCATAAGAAAGGAACCCTCCAATCCCCTCCCTTCGCCATTTGGCCCGGGAGGGGATTGGCCTTCATAGTGTTCAAGCGAAGAATTTAATCGCGCGGTGGATCGCGCCGTGCAAGAGAGTCGGTCTCACACCGACGATCCTCCTCCCGGATGATCCAGGTCGTCCTGGATACCAACGTGCTCGTCTCAGCGGTGCACCCGGATCGGGGACCGTTGGCGGTGATCCGCGAGAGCTGGCTGACCGGCCGATTTCTGGTTTACGTGTCCGAGCCGCTATTGGATGAAGTCGAGATCACGCTCACGAAAGCCTATTTTGCCGCCCGGCTCGGGCCCGAGCGGACGGACCGCTTTCTCACACTCCTCAAGCGCACGGCCATTCTACAGCCGATCATCGAGGCGGTCATCGGGGTGGCGACCCACCCGGAAGACGATTGGATTTTGGCCACGGCCAAAAATGCCCAAGCTCAATTCTTAGTGACCGCGGATAAAGTGTTACACGCCTTAGGATCCTTCGGGCCTGCCCGCCTAATCGATCCGGCGGCTTTTGCCGATTACCTAGAGAGCACCGAAATCGAGTAACGGGAGCGCTGATGCAGATCGCCCCCGAGAGTGCATGATTCATCCGGACTGTGAGCGTTCTCGCTACGTAATTGGTTTTGGATTGCGGGCAGATCATGACGCACAACGTCCCCATACCGTCTGCATAGCCGTGAATGAGAGCGTTTCTTAATACCCTCAAACGCTTTCTGTTGGGTGAGCGCTAGACGGTCACTTCTCGTTTCGGTATGCTCAACGCATGAATACTAATAAGCATATTATCCGCCTATTTGATGAGGTTTCTATGGAGTTTGACCAGCATGTGCCCTTCTTTCGGGCATTCGGCCAGCAACTCGTCGACTGGGCACAGGTGGGGTCCGGTCATCATGTCCTCGATGTCGGCGTGGGCCGTGGTGCGAATCTGTTTCCCGCCGCGGCCCGGGTAGGCCCATCGGGCCGCGTGGTCGGGATTGACGCCGCGGCGGGGATGATTACTGGGACGACACATGCCATTCGCGCGGAGGGTTTGACGCATGCCCAGGTGGCGTTGATGGATGCCGCGTGTCTGGATTTTCCCGATTGCACGTTTGATCGAGTGCTGTCGGGATTTACCCTCCACATGTTGCCAGATCCGACCACGACGCTGTCCGAAATCTACCGGGTTTTAAATCCCGGTGGGATCGTGGCGTTATCCCTGCCAGGACCCCACCCCGACCGCCGTTGGGACCGTTATGGGGAACTCATCGGCCAATACGTGGCGGACGTCGACCGCGCGCGGTGGCCTGACTGGCCCGCGCATGATTGGTCCCAATTACTGGAGGAAGCGGGGTTCACGCATGGGGACATGGTCAATCGCGCGGTCGAAATACCGCTGGAATCACCGGAAAGCTTTTGGCGCGGAGAGATGGCTCATGGGATGCGGGGGTTCATTGAGGCTTTGCCCCCCGCGTCGCGCGCCGCGTTCCAAGACGATGTGTTGGGGTGGTTGCGGAACATGGAGCCGTTGACGCTGAGTCGCGGGGCATGGTTTTACAAGGCCGAGAAACTGTTGGCGTAAGAGCGGACACCGTCCATCGCCAGTCGGACAAAGCCAGTGCCGGTGAGCTCGTAGGAAGTCTTCAGCAGAGGTGGCGATGCCATTAAACGTTGCCGAGACCTCTTTGCGGAAGAAACGGGGGCAAAAGCGGCTAAAAGGCTTCGGCCCCTGTGCCGTCTGTCGAAGTCACTTATCGCATCGCCTAAGTACGCCTTTTGATAAGCGAATTGCTCAACATAATGTTGGCATGATTTAGCCCAATCATCATCACTTTTCATGGCGCTTGAGGAGATATTGGCACTAAATTGGCCGGATATCTCCAGTTTCAAGTCATTCGACCCTATCTATACCTAAATTTTATGTGAAGTACGTCAGCGCATTTTCGGGACTAGACAACAGTTTAGAGGATCAACTTTGCATAACGCGCACCTATTCATAACCTTTGTTATGAAAATTTCCATAAAAAAGGAAATTTAGAAAGGTGGCACCGGACGATCCGGGAGGCGAGGGGAGAGCAAATTCACGAGGCGCCTACACCCACTGAGGCTCAACGCATCGTTGACGCCTACGTAACGCATTATAACTACGAGCGACCTCATAGCGCGTGTGGCGGCTACCCGCCGCCGTTCCCAGTGATTCCCACATATCGTAAGCAGGATTTCATGTCCTCGCCACATCCAGTCTCACTACAGGAATCATGAACGATGGCCCCCTTCAGGGAATATAACCGGAGACCCCCTACGATCTAGTCGTTCCATAGCTTCGCGTGTAATACGGGATCGCGTCCCAACCCGCTTCAATCATGCATCGACAAGGCACGGGGTGAACACATTAGCGCACGAGTTCGAAACCCACCGGCCCGAATGTGCATTCAGGGCCCTCCAACCCATGTGGTATTCCAACCGTAGATTGCAAATAGCCGAAAAAAACAACCCCACCCAGTGGGGTTATCCTGAATGGTGCCGGGAACCGGACTCGAACCGGTACGACCTCTCGGCCGGAGGATTTTAAGTCCTCTGCGTCTGCCTATTCCGCCATCCCGGCATGTTAACCGATTAACACGATCAGCCCCGGCCTCCACGCTTGGACTCGGTGTTACGCTTCAAATCTTGCAAGCGATCTTCACTGTCCCGCATAAAGCGTTGCATCTTATCTTCAAATGATGCTGGTGAAGTGTTTTGTCCTCGTCGATCACGGTCCCGATCTCGATGGGTATCCCGCGTTGAGGGTGCCTTAGGTTGCGCTTGCCGAATGGATAAGGCTACTTTCCCCTTGTCATCCATCGACAACACTTTCACCTTAACATGATCGTTCTCTTTCAGAAATTCCTTGATGTCTTTTACATAGGCATCGGCAACTTCGGAAATATGAACTAATCCCGTCTTACCATTTGGTAGCACGATAAAAGCACCGAAGTGCGCAATACCGCTGACGGTTCCTTCTAAAATTTGCCCTACTTCTACTTCAGACGACATATGAGAAACTGAGTCCTCCCGTGATTCGGATTGCTGATAGTGCCATTATATGACCGCCGTGAAACCGCTGTCAATGGAAGTCTCTTAGAACACCAAAATTTACCATATGTATTTATGGCGTCGTGACAACCGGATTGGGAATCGGCGCGGTTCCCTGAATCATCTTACTGAGGATTTTGGGATTACGTAATTCCCGTATATCGGACCGCAATTGATTCTGCTCGCCCTGCACCACCGCAATCTGATGATTCCAGTGCTGCTCATCATGCCACAACACCACCATATGCGTTAGGGAAATCCCAATCCACGTGGCCGAGTATAGCGCAATGCCGATCATGACAAGACGCGCCCATCTTATTCTGACCCGCTTTCCTTGAATCATGCGTCGTCTTCTCCTTCGTCCGGATCCGCGAGCACTCCGAGCGGATCGCCTGAAATTACCAAAACCACTTGGTACCCTTTAGTTTTGGCACGATTGTATAGTGTTGCAACCGTAGCCGGAGATAACCCAAGGCGTTTGGCCACCGTATCGTTGTTGACCCCGGTCTCTTTTAACGCCACTACTTGTCGCTCTCGAAATGACAACTTCTCAAGCCCACGAATTTCAATTTGCATGTATCACCAGTTATCCACAGGTTGTGTACAAGATGTGTACAAATCAACTACAAAACAACTACATAGTTTTTACATTATAAGAGATGCCGAGCGCGTTGGCTACTGATTAGAGGGGGGATTTTTTCGATTGAGCCAAGAAAGAAATCCAGTTCCTAACGGTTTTGCCACGCGCCGCGATAACTGTCTTACCGGTAGGGTCACGTAATAGACAGCGCGAGCTTGCACATGCGCGACAAACGACAACACACCAAAAACAAAGGGCGCGGCAAGCCACGCCCATAATCCATATCCAACCAGGACTCCGACGATGCTCCAGATCTTTAAGACACCCCAATCCGACCACAAGAGCATCAACAAATAGAGAATGGCTACCACAATAAAAAAGAACCAGTCTAGGACTTCACGCAATCCCGGCCAAATGCGCCATTGACTCCGGCACGCACCATAGGCGGTCGCCATAAACCCAATGCTTATGCCGGTAAGGGTCCATATTACGACCATCTCTAAGGAACCGAACGCCATTAACGTCGCCCCCTTACCGCCACAATTTTTTCCATGGTGTCTCGGAAGATTTCCCGGTTTTCTTCCGACTATAAATCAGGGCATCGATGTCACCTTCGGCGCTAAAATGTCCTTCTTCCAGATCTAACTGATGAATCGTCAAACCACGCCCCCGAATCGTGAGGAGCCCTAGCTCGGTGGCCAGTACGATGGTATCATCATCGAAGTTATCAACATGACGTACCCCTTCAATCACCACCTCGCGTCGGCCGCTCACCGTTACTTCATGATTCTTTGGGCGCCTACTATCGCGGTTGTCCAACGCCATCCGATTCGCTCCTTTACATCACCCCACGAGATTACCCCATGGTATGCAAAGGACGTCTAGGTTTAGACCTCGCGATACAAGCTGGCTGCATCTTTAGCGGGAACGTTTTCACGTAATGCTTCAACCTCTACCGATATGATCCGGGTACCAAACCCAATCGTGATACGATCGCCCACTTGAATTTCGTGACCCGGCTTGACCACCTTACCGTTGACCTGTACTTTGCCGGCATCGCAGACTTCCTTAGCCAAGGTGCGACGCTTAATGATGCGACTTACTTTCAAAAATTTGTCGATGCGCACCGGTAATCCTCCATTAAAAGGGTATAGTAAATGCCCAAGAAAAAGACCAGGCCGTTTTGGGGCCTGGTCTGACATCACGTGCAACCTATTTGGCGACGGAGTCCTTTAATGCTTTCCCTGCTTTAAATGCTGGCACCTTGCTGCCCGAAATCTCTAGCGTAGCTCCGGTACGGGGGTTTCGGCCCACCCGTGCCGCGCGCTGCCTCACTTCAAAAGTACCAAAGCCCACCAGCGAAACTCGGTCTCCCTGAGTCAGTGCCGTTTCGATGGACTCAACAACCGCGTTCACAGCCTTCTCAGCATCTTTTTTCGTCATTCCCGCACGTTCCGCCACTTCGGTTACTAATTCCGCCTTATTCAACAATATCCCTCCTGCTAAATGTTGTTGCTTACCAAAACTACTCTTCGTTCCCACTATTCGCCAATAACACGCGAAATCCTTTTTTTATCAAGAATTTTCCCGGTAAGACACTTGAGACGGAGGACTCTGGCTCACCAATCGCCTCCATAATGCCCACTCAACATCCAAATGGTGCTGTCGACCGACGTCTGCGATCGCCCAAGCGGCATCTGCTAGGATTTCTTCTAGTGTTCCCGATGTATTGGCAATATATACCTGCATAAAATCGCGAACCGCTTGAAATACAGCGCTTTTCGGGTCTACGCCACGTTTACTTTCTCGTTTGGCCATGACCAGACTCGGGTATACCCAACTAGATCGAGACTCCTCATGCTTTTCTTGGTCCTTGATTCGATCCCACTGTTCTTGCACGTCCAAGGCCTGTTCAATCACCTCATCGCCAAACACGTGGGGGTGACGGCGTATCAATTTTTCCACTTCACGTCCCACCACAATCGAAAGGCCAGCATCTTGGAGCAACGCACTTTGGAATATGATTTGGAGCAAGACGTCACCGAGTTCCCCCTGAAAGGACTCGAAATCTTGCGCCACCAAGGCTTCCGCAGCTTCGTAACTTTCGTCGAGAAGATAAGGAAGCAAGGATTGCGACGTTTGCTGTCGATCCCAGGGACACCCGCCGTCGCCAAGGAGGCGCTGTACCACATGGACCAACGGGCCGACCTGGACCGGGGCACCTGGTAATTCTAACGAGCTTTCCGGGTCCAGCACGAGATCCTTTACATCACCCCATCGGAGTTGTTGCGATTCTGACTGAAAAGCAGGCCACCATCGAGTCGGCGAGTCCATGGGGAACAAGGGACCAAAGGCTTTCCAAATCTCGGCCCCAAGCCGGGGACCTTTAATGATAAATTCACCAGATCCTTCCATCGAATCCCACAACCATTGCCCCATAAGGCTTTCCACCCCCGACTGCTTGCAGTATACCGAAAGCAGCCCCGTATGGCAAAAATTTCAGCGTTCATTCCAGAGTCGTTGAATCCCATGTAATTCCCCGACGCTCAGCATTAAGATCCCATATATCAAAGCGCCCAGGCCGACAGCACTCGCAATCATGGTCGCAAGGGGCCAACCCATGCCTAAATGAATCCAGGTTTGTACCCCCATTACCATTAGGACGGTCCCCGCCGTAGGCCAGACAGCCCCGGTGAGAAATCCTCCAGGATGGGGCACGATCTTGGCCCAATCGCGCCAATTCAAGTAAGCGGTGAGCACCCCCGCCACCACCGTCCCGATGGCTGCACCTCTAATCCCAAGCGCCGGGAGCGGCGTGAGCCACCACGTCAATATGAACTTTACCAGAGCACCTGCCACCAGATTTTTTACCGGAATCCATCCGCGCCCTGCAGCCTGCAAAGCCGATCCCAGGACCTGTTGCAGGGCAAGCACGGTCGCCCCCAATGCCAGTACCTCGAGCGCCCCGCTGGCACCAGATTCCCCGTATAAGAGCTGGGTCAAGGGACGGGCCAACACGATAAGCCCGCCTCCCATCGGAAGTCCCAAGAGCCACACTAAATGCATCGCCACCCCAACCCGATGCCCCGCTTCTTCCCGCCGACCACTGGCGATCGAACGGGCTACGGCGGGGACTAGAGACACCGCCAACGCCGCCCCAACCACCATGGTCAGGTTCACCAGTGGCATGGCTTCGCCACTCAAACGACCAAATAGTGCCGTCGCTTTGACCAAGGGGATTCCGGTCCGTGTCAATCGGAGGGGGACGAACATTGAGTCCGCCAACAGCATCAACGGAAAAAGCAGTCCAGATAAGGACATCGGTAGGGCCACTAGAAATAGCCGTCCCAATTCTTTAAAGGGCACTGGTCTTCTCAAGCGAAATCGCGGTTGATGCTGTGCACGACGCCAAATGAGATACCCGACACCCACCACCGCCCCAATCGGGGCTCCTAAAGTCGCGCCGGCCGCTGCACGTTCAATCCCTTCGGGTAACAGTAATAGGGCGATTGGAAACATCACCGACACCCGCACCACCTGTTCTAAGATCTGACTGGTGGCCGTAGGAGCCATTTCTTGGCGTCCTTGAAAGTATCCTCGGAAACTGGCCTCAAGAGACACGAATCCCATAGCGGGAGCCAGTGCCCGAATCGGTAAGGTAGCGGCGGGCTCCGAAAAGAGCCCACGGGCAATCAAGGGCGCACATAACTCCATCATGACAGCCAGCAGCATCCCAACCGAACCCAAGCAGACTTGAGCCCATGCCCCTAAGGCTTCGGCCCCAGCTTCATCGCCACGACTCAGTTTCTCTGCGGTTTGTTTGGACAACGCGGTCGGTATTCCGTTAACGGACACTGCCAATAGGACCGCGTACAGCGGGTAAGCCATCTGGAATAGGCCTACCCCATAATCTCCCAGAACGCGGGGTAAAAAAATTCGGTAGACGGCTCCAATGAGTTTAGAGATAAATGATCCGATCGATAGCCAAAAAGCCCCTTGCCAAATCGTAGAGCGGCGATTCTTTTCCATTCGGCCTCTCCTTATGTTGCTGGAGTCTCATTTAGCAACATATGGGGACTGGCCACTGAAAAGACCTGAGGCTTAACGGCGGAGCTGTCGCATACTCACCTCGACGGCATCGAGGGTGCGTTCTACTTCTGACTCTTGATGCGCTGCCGACACGAACCACGCCTCAAAACGACTCGGCGCCAAATACACCCCCTCCCTCAGCATCGCCTGATGAAACACCGCGAACTGTTCTTTGGAGGCGACGCATGCCGTGTCATAATCCCACACTGCATCGGGCCCAAAAAACACCGTGAACCCAGACCCCATCCGATTAATGGTGACGGGGATCGAATGGCGCGCTGCCGAATCCAAAATCCCCAATTCTAATCGTTCCGCCAGGTGAGCCATCCGTGGATACGGGTCTTCTTCGCGAAGCACCCGAAGGGTGGCCAATCCTGCCGCAGAGGATAAAGGATTCCCTGCCAGGGTTCCCGCTTGGAACATCCCACCTAGGGGCGCCACATATTGCATGATCTCGCGACGCCCTCCATACGCCCCCGCGGGTAACCCTCCGCCGATAATTTTCCCCAGCGCATATAAATCGGGAACGACGCCGAGCAACGAGCCCACCGATCCATAATGGAACCGAAACGCTGTGATCACCTCATCAAAAATCACCACCGCTCCCCATCGATGTGCCAATCGAGACAGTGTTTCAAGATACCCCGGGCGTGGTAGGACAATCCCCATATTGCCCACCACCGGCTCCACTAACACGCAGGCCACACGGTCACCCCATTGGTCTAAGGCGGCTTCGAGGCGCTCAATATCATTGAAAGGAAGACTGATAACGTCGTCCGTAACCCCAGGGGGTACCCCCAAACTGTCGGCAGTTCCGACCGTAGCAGCGCCCGAACCCGCCTTAACCAACACGCCATCGCTGTGTCCGTGATAGGTTCCTTCGAATTTAATCACGAGGTGCCGCCCGGTAAAAGCCCGAGCAAGTCGAATCGTGGACATGACCGCTTCCGTTCCCGTCGTGGTGAGGCGAACCATGTCCATCCCCTGAATGGCATCCACCAATACTTCCGCCAATTGAATTTCACTGGGGTGCGGTGTCCCAAGCAATGTCCCCTCACAGCTCGCCTCTTGAATCGCTTGAGTGACCGCAGGGTGGGCATGTCCCAAAATCACCGGGCCAAATGCCGCGAGGTAATCGATATAGCGCCGTCCCTCGACGTCGATCAGGTAGGCACCATCGCCTCGACTCATGACCAACGGCGGATCCCCTCCCACACTACGGAATGACCGGGCCGGAGAATTGACCCCCCCAGGCGTCACGACCGTGGCACGTTCAAACCATGATAATTCCCTCATCACTTATTTTCCTCCCCTATTTTCACGGTGATATCATAACAATTTTTGTGTTCCTGCATAATCTCGTACACCTTGTGGGAAGCTGACCTGGATGAGGTGATTGGCGTGTCGCAAGCGGCCTATTCTCGCCCTATCTATCGTGTCAAATGGCTGTGGCCCGTCCTTCTGGTCTTGATGGGTCTAGTATTGGGGGCCGTGTTAACCAATATCTTCCCCCGTGTCGTCCGACCCTATATTCCCGACGGGGAATTCTATGCCCTCGGCGCCGTGATCGGTGTCATCGCCTCATGGCTTGGCCTGGGAGGATCTATCCTCCTGGTTCCGATTTTGCTGAACGTTCCCGGATCCCCGCTCACCGCCCATCAGATAACCGGAACCGGGGCTATCCAATCGATGGCGACCGCTCTCATGGGATTCTTATCCTATCGCCACCAGAATCTTGTGCAATGGAGCATTTCATGGCGGATGGCGCTGATTGGAACCCTCGGGGCAGCTCTCGGCGCCATGCTATCGACCCATTGGCACGGCAACGGAATTGGCGTGGCCTTTGGCGGGGTGAGCCTCCTCGCAGCGCTGAGCCTCATCTTCCCCAGAGAGCTCCGGGTCCCAAAAATATTCGGCGGTGCCTTATATGGTGTCACCCTCTTGATCGGGATCATGGGGGGCATTACCGGCACCCCGGGTGCCTTTATCTTGACACCGATGATGCTAATCTTTACGGGTCGGCCTCTAAAGCAGTGCCTCGGTACGGTTTTAGGACCCGTGTTCGTGATGGCGCTGGTGTCCTCTGTCATCAAACTCCACGCCCATCAAATCGCTTGGACTCCCACTGGTATGCTCCTAGCCGGTGGCATTCCAGCCGCTTGGGTTGGCCCTCAATTAGCTACCATTACCCCAGCCCGATGGCTCCGGTTCGGATTAGTGACCGCGATTCTCGGCGCTACGGCACTAACCATTGCCCACACCGTGTAGAACCTGGGCCATGGCTCACCCTAGGCGTGTCCCCTATCACGGGCGAGTGCTTTGAGTGACCAAGTATCGCCATGATTCTTAGAGAAAATGGGAGTGACTGTTTCGATATTCTCTTCCAATAGCTTTAAATAGTCGACGCCGGGATTGGGATAGTAATTGACCGAAAAGGACAGTAGACCTACCTCGAAACCCAAGCTTCGTGCGAAATTCACCGAGGAGATAAATCCTCCCTTTGTCGACCATTCAAGCCAAAATCACTCCCACAGAGCGTCCTAGGCCCATTTTCTGGGACGTGTCATGATTCTTCACGGTGTTTTTGATCGCTAATGCAGTTTTCGGTCTTTTACTACTCGAACCCCTAGTATCGAACGTGGGCCGATGCAGCAGGACCTCACTGCGTGCCGGATTCGTAGGGAATAAGATTTGTGCGCCCGCTTGGCATCGACTCCCAGTAATTTTTGGTTGGATCCGGCGTTATAGTCACGACAGCAATTCCGTAATGCATTGGAGGAGACCTCATCATGCTGAAACATCTCGTCGTCGGGTCGGTCATTCTGTTCGGAGGTAGCCTGTTAGCAGGGTGCGGGATCAGCCACCCTCTCGCAGTAACGTCTACGAATAAAGGAACTACGACAGCGATTCCATCACCCCATGTCGCAGCCACAGTTTCTTCAACATCCTCGTCAACGCCCACGACAAGGTTGACGTCTGCTGATCAAATTAAGACGGCCCTCAACCATTTCCTCAAAGGGACCATCGTATCCCCATCGTTGCCACCCGTACCATCGGTCCCGGGCCCGGGCGGTGTGGGGAAACTGACGATATACTATGGAGTGTCGGCAGTGCGCTCAAACCACACTAGAGGCGCGGTGGTCAACTTTGTGGGAACGAGCCAACCTGAACCACTAAATGCCTCAGCTATTCTCCCTAACCACGTTGCCTTAGGAAATATTGTCGGTTCTTATGCGGTCTCGTACGGCACACCGACCACACGTGTGCAGGATCAATGGAAAAACGACACCCTCGGGTTCGATCAGGTGCGCGATGTTCCTGCGCTTCCCCGTTCCATGGTGTCTGCCTGGATGCATCATGCATCGGCTCATCAAATTACCCTTTCCCCAAATGTGCAGGGCACGGTGTACACCGCACCTTCAGAGTTGCCCGCCGTGATTTGGCAGCAATCTGGCTGGCAATTTGAAATTAGCAACTTATCCGCGAGGAAGCCCGATCAAGCGGCGATGTCAGAGGCTGACGCCGTAATCCGGAAGCTTAACGGATTGGGAACCTTAACCGGTCACGGAGTCTTTTATATGGTAGCGGCCGGAGACGGGCAACATACCCTGATTCTTTGGTCCCAGGGCACCGAGCATTTGGCTCTGACGGACTATCACTTCGGTTCATTAGCACTACGGTGGCTCGCGTCCCTACCCCAAAGTCCCCTCGTTCATTAAGAGCACGCGGGTCGAGATAGATGGACCACACGGGACGGTACCAGTCTACTAACTTATCTCGCTTACGCTAGCGATTCGTCTCCCGGACACCCGTGACCCAGATGCTATGTGTTCGTGGGTTGATGCCGCTGGACATTCGAGATGGCCCAAATGATTTAGTCCACGAC